>NZ_LGKG01000150.1 GCF_001294335.1 Streptomyces chattanoogensis | reverse complement strand
GCCCCCGCCCCCGCACCCGCCCCGGCCCGGTCGCCGTCCCCGGCGTCCCGCTCCGGCCGCCGTACCACCGTCAGGACCAGCGTCCCGGCGCCGGCCGCCACCAGCCCGGAGATCAGCGTGATGTCCGTCAGCCCGGACACATAGGCGGCCCGGACGGCCGACGGCGGGGCGCCGGGGGCGAGAGTGTGCAGGGCATCCGCGAAGACCGTGCCGAGGACCGTGATGCCGAGGGCGAAGCCCAGTTGGCGGAAGGTGTTCACCGCGCCGCTCGCCATGCCCGCCCGCTGCGGGGGCGCCGCGCCCAGCGCCGCCGAGACCAGCACCGGCATCGCCGCACCGACACCCAGTCCGGTCACCGCGAGACCGGGGACGAGGGTGGCCCAGCCGGCGCCGTCACCGAGCAGCGCGGTGTGCAGCAGCCCGCCCGCACCGACCAGCAACAGGCCGATACCGACCGGGAGTTGGGGTGCGAGACGCTGCAGCAGCCGGCCGCCGAGCGCACCGACCAGCAGGGACATCAGCGCCAGCGGCAGCGCCGCCAGCCCCGCCTGCACCGGGTTCAGCCCCAGCACGTTCTGCGCCCACAGCCCCACGAACGTCAGATGGGGGAAGGCCGCCGCCTGGAGCAGCAGGGCCGCCGCCATCAGGACGGCGAACGACGGGCGGCGCAGCAGCCGCAGGTCCAGCAGGGGCTGCCGGACCCGCCGCTCGACGACGAGGAACGCGAGCAGGGCCATCGCCGCGCCCGCGAGCGTGACCAGCGTCCCGGTCTCCGTCCAGCCGCGCTCGCCGCCGCGCATCAGCCCGTACGTCAGCGCGCCCGCGGCAGCCGTGAAGGCCGCGGCACCCGGCCAGTCGATGCGCGCCGTGCGGTCCCCGTGGGACTCGTGGATATGGCGGGCCGTCAGGTATACGGCGATGCCGGTCAGCGGCAGATTGACGAGGAAGATCGCCCGCCAGTTCAGGTATTCGGTGAGCAGCCCGCCGAGCACGGGGCCGATGGCGGCCGCGGCGCCGCTGGTACCGCCCCAGACGCCGAACGCCACACCGCGGTCGCGGCCCTGGTAAGCGGCCGTCAGCAGCGGGGTGTTGGTGGCGAACATCGCCGCCGCGCCGATGCCCTGGACGGCGCGCGCCGCGATCAGGACGTCCGCGCCGGGGGCCAGCCCGCAGGCCAGCGAGGCGAGCGCGAAGAGGGCCAGCCCGGCCGTGTACAGCCGGCGCCGTCCGAAGAGGTCCGCGGCCGAGCCCGCCGCCATCAGCAGCGCGGCCAGTGCCAGCGCGTAGATGTCCAGCACCCACTGCTGCGCGGTGAAGGAGGCGCCCAGGCCGTCGGCTATCCGGGGCAGTGCGGTGTTCACAATCGTGACGTCGATCAGCAGCAGGAAATTGCCGAGGGTGATGGCGGCCAGGGGCCACCACTTCCCGCTGTGCTGTGTGCGGGGTCCGGACGAGGCGCTCGCGCCCATGAGGATTCCTTCGGTACGGCTACGGGGACCGGCCCACCCTCCGTCCGCCGCCCCCGTACTCCCAGCCACCGCCTTCCCGGCGGCGCAATCCGACACGCGCTAGCCTCGAACGGTGAAAACCGACACGAAGGCCGTCGGTCCCGCCGCCGGGTTCGATGCCCTCGACCGGCAGCTCATCCACGCCCTCCAGCTGGACGGCCGGGCACCCTTCAGCCGTATCGCCGCCGTGCTCGGCGTCTCCGACCAGACCGTCGCCCGCCGCTACACCCGGCACCGCGGGACCGGGGCGCTGCGGGTGCTGGGGCTGGCCGATGCGCGGGCGCTGGGCGAGGCCGAATGGCTGGTACGGGTGCAGTGCGCGCCGGATGCCGCGATGCCGGTCGCCGAGGCGATGGCGCGCCGGTCCGACACCGCCTGGGTGAGCCTGATGTCCGGCGGTACGGAGATCGGCGCCGTCTGCCGCACGGCGAGCAGCGAGCACAGCGATGTTCCCTCACCTGGTGCGGGGACGGGCCCGCGGTTGTTGCAGAAGCTGCCCCGGACGCCCAGCGTCGTCGGCATCACCGCGCACTGTCTGCTGCATGAGTTCTTCGGCGGCCCGCAGGGCCTGGTCAACAAGTCGGGCGCGCTGAGCGACGAGCAGATCGCCCGGCTGAGCCCGCCACCACCGGCCCCGTTACCGGCCCCGGCCGCCGCCCCCGCAGCGCTCACCGATGCCGACCGCCGGCTCTTCGACGTGCTCGGCCGCGACGGCCGTGCCCCTCTGGCCGAACTGGCCGCCGCCACCGGCTGGTCGCCCACCACCGTCCGCCGCCGCCTCGCCGAACTGCGCGCGGACGGCGTCCTGTACTACGACGTCGACTACGACCTGCGGCTCTTCGGGTACGGCGTGATGGTCGCCCTGTGGCTGTCGGTCGGTCCCGCCGAACTGGCCGCCACCGGCGAGGCGTTGGCGGCCCACCCGGAGGTCGCCTTCGCCTGCGCCACCACCGGGCCGCACAATCTCTTCGCGTCCGTGCTGTGCGAGGACGTGGGCGCGCTCTACACGTATCTGACGACGCGGGTCGCGGCGCTGCCCGGCGTACGGACGATGGAGAGCGCGCCGCGGCTGCGGGGCATCAAGGGCGCGGGGCCGTTTCCGGCCGCCGGACCGGCCGCGGCAAGGCGGCGCCGATGAAGCCCGTGCTTCCCGGACGACGTCCGCGGTGGCCCGCCCGGCCGCTCCGCCGGTCGGCGGCCTGGGCGCTGGCCTGGGTACGCAGCGCCCCCGGCACCCACATCTGGCTGCTGATCATCGGCATCACCAGCCTGGTGATCGCCTCCGCCTCCGAGGGCCTGGAGCAGTTCCTCCTCCACCGCACCAGCAGCAACATCCACGAGCTGAACGAGCATCCGCTCCCCTCGCTGCTGATCAGCGGCTTCTGGATCGAGCGCCCGGAGTCGTTCCTGCTGTACGTGGCGATGTTCGAGCTGCTGCACGCCAACGTCGAGCGCTGGCTGGGCACCTGGCGCTGGCTGCTGATCGTCGGCGCGGCGCACTGCGCCGCCACGCTCGCCAGCCAGGAACTGGTCCTGCTGGCCATCGAGGGCCACCGGCTGCCGCGCTCGATGACCCATGTCGTGGACATCGGGGTCTCCTACGGGCTGGCGGCCGCCGCCGGTGTGCTGACGTACCGGCTGCGGCCGCCCTGGTGCTACGGCTGGCTGCTCGGCGTGCTGCTGTTCTTCGGCGTCCCGCTGCTGACCGGGGCGACCTTCACCGACTTCGGGCATGCCATCGCCCTGGTCCTGGGACTGGTGGCCTGGCCGCTGACGCCGGCGGGGCGAGCGGTGCCGGACGAGGACGGCGGGGACGGGGACGAGGCCCGGCCCCCCGACCGGAGCGGCCCCCGGGGGATGCCCCGGGAGGCGCCCCGGGACATGCCCCGGGAAGGCCCTCAGGAGAGGTAGAGCCGCTCCAGCACGACCGCGATCCCGTCCTCCTCGTTGGAGGCGGTGACCTCGTCCGCGACGGCCTTCAGCTCGTCATGGGCGTTGCCCATCGCCACACCGCGCGCGGACCAGGCGAACATCGCTATGTCGTTGGGCATATCGCCGAAGGCGAGGGTGTCGGCGGCCTTGGCGCCCAGGCGGCGGGCGGCCAGGGACAGGCCGGTGGCCTTGGTCAGGCCCAGCGGCAGCAGTTCGACGATGCCGTGCCCGGAGACCATCACGCCCACCAGGTCCCCGGCGGCGGCGCGGGCGATCCGTGCCAGGGAGTCGTCGTCGAGGGTGGGGTGCTGGATGTAGACCTTGTTGAGCGGGGCCGTCCACAGCTCGGCCGGCTCGTCGATCATGACGTTGGGCAGCGGGCCTTCCTGGACGCGGTAGCCGGGGCCGACCAGCACTTCGCCCTCCAGGCCGTCCCGGCTGGCCGCCAGATGCAGCGGACCGGTCTCCGCCTCGATCTTGGACAGTGCCAGGCCGGCCAGCTGCCGGTCGAGCGTCACGGACGTCAGCAGCCGGTGTTCGCCGGCGTGGTAGAGCTGCGCGCCCTGCCCGCACACCGCGAGCCCCTGGTAGTCCAGGGCGTCGAGGATGTGCCGGGTCCAGGGCACCGAGCGGCCGGTGACGACGATATGCGCCGCGCCCGCCGCGGTGGCCGCGGCGAGCGCCGCACGGGTGCGCTCGGAGACGGATCCGTCGTGGCGCAGCAGCGTCCCGTCGAGATCCGTCGCGATGAGCTTGTAGGACGGAGCAGGCGCGCTCACCGGGCGACGGGCTCGAGGAACTCGCGGCCGCCCAGGTAGGGGCGGAGCACCTCGGGGACACGGACCGAACCGTCCGGCTGCTGGTGGTTCTCGAAGATCGCCACGATGGTGCGCGGTACGGCGCACAGCGTGCCGTTCAGCGTTGCCAGCGGCCGCACCTTCGACTTGCCGTCCTCGGTGTCGCGCACCCGGATCGACAGCCGCCGCGCCTGGAACTCGTCGCAGTTGGAGGCGGAGGTCAGCTCGCGGTACTTGCCCTGGGTCGGGATCCACGCCTCGCAGTCGAACTTGCGGGAGGCCGAGGCGCCGAGGTCACCGGTGGCGACATCGATCACCTGGAACGGCAGCTCCAGGGAGTTCAGCCACTGCTTCTCCCAGTCCAGCAGCCGCTGGTGCTCGGCCTGGGCGTCCTCCGGGGCGACGTAGGAGAACATCTCCACCTTGTCGAACTGGTGGACCCGGAAGATGCCGCGGGTGTCCTTGCCGTACGTACCGGCCTCGCGGCGGAAGCACGGCGAGAAGCCGGCGTAGCGCAGCGGGAGCTTGGCGGCGTCGAGGATCTCGTCCATGTGGTAGCCGGCGAGCGGGACCTCGGAGGTGCCGACCAGGTAGTAGTCGTCCTTCTCCAGGTGGTAGACGTTCTCGGCGGCCTGGCCGAGGAAGCCGGTGCCCTCCATGGCCTGGGGACGCACCAGTGCCGGGGTGAGCATCGGTACGAAACCGGCCTCGGTGGCCTGCGCGATGGCGGCGTTGACCAGCGCGAGCTCCAGCAGCGCGCCGATGCCCGTCAGGTAGTAGAAGCGCGAGCCGGAGACCTTGGCGCCGCGCTCGACGTCGATCGCGCCGAGCAGCTCGCCGATCTCCAGGTGGTCCTTGGGCTCGAAGCCCTCGGCGGCGAAGTCGCGGATGGTGCCGTGGGTCTCGAGGACCGCGAAGTCCTCCTCGCCGCCCACGGGGACGTCCGGGTGGACGAGGTTGCCGAGCTTGCGCAGCAGCTGCTGGGTCTCTTCCTTGGCCTCGTCCTGCGCGGCGTCGGCGGCCTTGACGGCGGCGGCCAGCTCGCCGGCCTTCTTCAGCAGCACGGCCTTTTCGTCGCCGGTGGCCTTGGGGATGAGCTTGCCGAGCGCCTTCTGCTCGGCGCGCAGCTCGTCGAAGCGGACGCCGGACGACCTGCGCCGCTCGTCGGCGGAGAGAAGCGCGTCGACAAGGGCGACGTCCTCTCCACGGGCGCGCTGGGACGCGCGCACACGGTCGGGGTCCTCACGGAGCAGGCGAAGGTCAATCACCCCACCAGGCTACCGGGGCTCTGCCCGGCGCCTCGACGTGATATTGATCCGTGTTGCAATTTGTCCGTTTTGGGTTGTTTATTCCATGCCGGAATGTGCACCCGGGACCCTCGCGCAATTACTTCCCATTGCGTTTGTCCACAGGGGCTGGGGGCTCGAAGGCCTTTATCCACAGGCTGTGTGTGAGATCTGTGGAAGTCGGAGGTGATCATTCCGGTCCCGGAATGTTCGGCTATGGATTCTTCATCCAAACCCGCTTCTCACGCTCTTTCGTGTGGGATTGCCTCGCTCTAAAGGATTGATCTCGCGAATTGTGCTGACGCGGCCGGAGTTGGGGTGCTGTGCCGGGGTGTGGAGCGCTGTGGAATGCCGTGAGATCGGTAGAGGGATTTGTCGACTCTGCCCGAATCGCGCGGCGTTCCGTGTCGACTTACCCACAGGTCGAGAACCGACCCTGTGGATAACTTTGTGGACAGTGGAAAACCGGCTGTTCAGCGGAGTTGCGACGGGAGGACGGAGTTCCGGAGGGCGGAACTCCGGATCTTCAGCTGCGCCCGTCCAGGCAGCGCGCCAGCCAGTCCGACGCCTCGGTGAATGCAGAGTCCGTCATCGTCGGCCGTACGCTCGGCGCGCCGGCGTCCGCCCGCGGATAGGAGCCGAGGAACCGCACATCGCGGCAGACCCGCCTGAGCCCCATCAGGACATCGCCGACCCGGCGGTCGGCGATATGGCCCTCGCAGTCCACCGAGAAGCAGTAGCGGCCGATGCCCTCGCCGGTCGGCCGGGACTCGATCCGCATCATGCTGACGCCGCGCACCGCGTACTCCTGGAGCAGTTCCAGCAGCGCACCGGGGTGGTCCTCGGCCAGCCACAGCACCACCGAGGTCTTGTCCGCGCCGGTGGGTGCCGCGGGCCGGGCCGGACGGCCGACCAGGACGAAGCGGGTGGCGGCGTTCTGCGCGTCGTGGATGCCGGTGACCAGCGGCTCGAGCCCGTACGTCGCCGCCGCGAACTCGCCCGCGAACGCGCCGTCGTACCGCCCCTCCTGCACCAGCCGTGCGCCGTCGGCGTTGGAGGCCGCCGACTCCCATACGGATTCCGGCAGTCGGTCCGCCAGCCACTTGCGGACCTGCGGCTGGGCGACCGGGTGCCCGGTCACCGTCTTCACATCGGTCAGCGCCGTACCGGGGCGCACCAGCAGCGCGAAGGAGATCGGCAGCAGCACCTCGCGGTAGATCATCAGCGGTTCGCCGGCGGCCAGCTCGTCGAGCGTGGTGGTCACCCCGCCCTCGACGGAGTTCTCGATCGGCACCAGCGCCGCGGCCGCCTCACCGCCGCGCACCGCGTCCAGGGCGGCGGGCACCGACACCATCGGCACCAGCTCGCGCGTCGCGGCCTCCGGGAGCGTGCGCAGGGCGGCCTCGGTGAACGTGCCCGCGGGCCCGAGATAGGTGTAGCGACTGGCCGACATGCAACGGACTCCTCGCGTCATCGCGGGGGCGCCCCGCCGATCTCTCTCTGTCTGCCACGATACCGAGCCCGTACGGGGCCCAGCGGGCGGTTTCACGGATCACCGGGCGGGCCTCCGGGCCCGCCCCGGCTCAGCCCTCCAGCAGCGGCCGGCCCACGTAGTCACCGGCCTCGGCCGCGGGCGGCACCGCATACAGCCCGCTCGCCTCGTGCCGCAGGAACGCCGACAGCGCGTCCCCGCGGTCCAGCTTGCGCTGGATCTGGGTGAAGGCGCGCAGCGGATCGGCCTGCCAGCAGACGAAGAGCAGTCCCGCGTCCGGGGCCCCGTCCTCGCGGAACCCGTCATGGAAGGAGAACGGGCGGCGCAGCATCGCCGCGCCCTGGTTGGACTCCGGCGCCGCGACCCGGGCGTGCGCATTGGCGGGGATGACGGGCAGCCCGTCGGCGCCGTTGGCGTCCAGCCGCATCGGCGTGGTCTCCGAACCGCCGGTCAGCGGCGCGCCGTTGGCCTTCCGCCGCCCTATGACCTTCTCCTGCTCGTGCAGCGAGCGCTTCTCCCACTCGTCGAGCAGCATCCGGATCCGCCGGACCACGGCGTACGAGCCGCCGCGCATCCACTCCTGGTCGGCGTCCCGTCCCACGAAGATCCGCTCGTCGAAGTCCGGGTCCGAGGGCTTGGGGTTGTTGGTGCCGTCGACCTGGCCCATGAGATTGCGGCTGGTCATCGGGTGTGCGGTGGCGCCCGGGGTGCGGTTGAAGCCGTTCATCTGCCAGCGCAGCCGCGCGGCGGTGCCGGCGTCCTTCTGGAGCGCCCGCAGCGCATGGAAGGCGACCAGCGCGTCATCGGCGCCGATCTGGATCCACAGATCGCCGTTGCTGCGCTTCGGGTCCAGCGCGTCCGCGGAGAAGTCGGGCAGCGGGTCGAGCTGGACGGGGCGGCGCTTGGTCAGGCCGGTACGGCCGAAGAAGCTGTGGCCGAGGCCGAAGGTGACGGTCAGCGACGACGGTCCCGCATCCAGTGCCACCCCGGTGTCGGCGTCCGGCCGCCGCCCGGCCATCAGCTCCTCGGCCGTCCGCGACCAGCGGCGCAGCAGTGCGGCCGCCTCCTTGCGCCCGCTGCCCGGCGCCAGGTCGAAGGCGACGAGATGGCCGCTGGCCTGCAGCGGGGTGGTGATCCCGGCCTGGTGCCGGTCCCGCGCCGGGCGGAATGCGACCTTGGTCGAGCCGATGGTGGTGAGGGCCCGGGGAGCGCTGTCATGGGTGGCGGCGGCCCCGATGGCGCCGCCCGCTCCGCCGGCGACGAGTCCGGCCGCGCCCGCCGCGCCGACGGTGCCCAGCAGGCGGCGGCGGGAGAGTTCCAAGGGGACCTGCCCGGCCGGCGCCTGCGGTTCTGGCGCCTGTGGGTCCGGCGTCCGCTTCTGCGACGTCTGCATGCTCATCAGCCGATCTTCACGTTCCTGAACTCGGTCACCTGGTCGATGTCGGAGGTCCGTACGAGCAGCGACAGCCGCCACCGCCCGGGGACCGGCAACTGGACGCCGTCCGCGCTCCAGTGGCCCTTGCCGAAGTGTTTGGGGGCGACCGGGAGCGGCCCCAGCTTCTTGTCCTTGAGGGTGAAGGAGATCTTCACCTCGGGGACATCCCGGGTCCTGCCCGACGGGTCCGAGATCCGCAGCCGGAGCGTATTGCCGCTGCCGCTGCGCCCCGGGTCGAGGTCGATGCGGGCGGTGCCCTTGCCGTGCGGGCCGCCGGTGTCGAAGGGGATGGTCAGGACCTGCGGCTGGTTGGCCGCTGCGGACCGCCCGGCGGCGCCGGTGGCCTTGACCGCCTCCTCCGTGCGGGCCGGTTCGGTGGCGGTCAGCACGGTGGTCACCGCGAGCAGGACGACGGCGACCGATGTCTCGGCCAGTACGGACCGCCGCAGCCCCAGCCGCTCCGGGTCGGCGTCCCGGATGCGCTTGGTGCGGGCGGTGCGCAACGCGACCTGCTGGCGGGCGAGTTGGGCGGCGCGGGCGGGGTCGGGGGCGGGGCCGGCTGTTTCACGTGAAACATCACCCGGATCGGTATCGGCATCCGCATCGGCATCCCCGTCCGGATCGGCGTCCGTATCGACCGGGGCGGCCTGCGTGACCTCCGCGGCCTCCCCCAGCCGCCCGGTCCACCGCCGCGACACCCACCCGATTCCGACGAGCACCACCACCAGCCCCGCCTTGAGCAGCAGCAGCCGTCCGTAGGAGGTGTCGGTCAGCGCCCGCAAGGTGCCGACCTGACGCCAGGACTGGTAGAGCCCGGTGACGACCAGGACCAGCACCGAGCCGAAGGCGATCCGCGAGAAGCGGCGGACGGCGGACCGTTCGACGGCCGGTCCCCAGTAGAGGGACACGACCAGGGCCGCCAGCCCGCCGAGCCAGGCGGCGACGGCGAGCAGATGCAGCACATCGACCGGCATCGCGACCGCGGTCTGCAGTCCGGTCGAGGCGTGCTCGGCCATCGCCCAGGTGGCGGCGAGCCCGGCGGCGACGATCACCCCGCCGACGCCGAGCCCGAGCGCCAGGTCCTTGCGCCGCCGCGCGTCCTCGGCGGGATCGCCGTCCCCCGCCTCCTGGGCCCGCGCGTACGCCCCGAACAGCACCGCGATGAACAGCGCCGCGGCCGCGAGCAGCAGCAGCCGGGAGACCAGCGCCGCGCCCGGCTTGGTGAGCAGCACCTGCTGGAGACCGCCGAAGTCGAAGACGTCGGCGAGCCTGCCGGACCCGGTGTACGGGGCGCGCAGCAGCAGCATCGCGATGGTGGTGCCGGTCAGCACGGCCCAGCCGTACACGACCAGCCGCTGTACGGACCGCACGAGCGCGGCGGCCGGCCGGCAGGCGACGACGAAGGCCGCGCCACCGGCCAGCAGCACGAATCCGGCATAGGCGAGATAGCGGGCAATGCCGTAGAGCGCGCCCACCAGGCCGCCGCCCGCCTCCTGTTGGGGGACGGCGGCGGTGGTCTTGGAGGGTGCACCCATGGAGAAGGTGAAGGCGCCGGAGACCGGGTGGCTGTCGGCGGAGACCGCCTGCCAGGCGACGGTGTACGTACCGTCGGGGAGCCCCGGCGGCAGCCCCGCCCCGTACTTGACGACGCTGCCGCTGCACAGATTGCGCAGCTTGCCGCGGTCCACCCGCTTGCCCTTCGGGTCGAGGACGCGGAGGGAGTCGTTGCCCATGGCCACGCCCTCGGAGAAGGTCAGCGAGACCTGCTCGGGGGCGCTGTCCACCACCGACCCCTGCGCGGGGTCGCTGCCGGTCAGCGCGGCATGCGCGGAGGCCGGGGCGGCGCCGCCGAGCAGCGCGCCCAGCAGCGCGGCGACGACGGCCAGCAGGCGCAGCGCGGCGCCTCCGGTGCTCCGTCGCCGCGCGGAGCCGGTGATGGCCAAGGCCATGGTGATCGCTCCTCTACGTCTTCGGACTACGTCCTCGGGCTACTACTTCGGGCTACTTCTTCGGTACGTAGTCGCCGGCCTTCACCGGGACATCGACCTTGATCGGGTCCGAGGTGGCGAAGTGCAGCTCGATGGAGACCTTGTCGCCCTCGGCCGGCTTGTTCTTCAGGCCCATGAACATCAGGTGGTTGCCGCCGCGGCTGAGCCGGAGCTCGCCGTTCGCGGGCACGTCCAGGGACTTGACCTGCTCCATCTTCGTGCCGACCGTCTTGTGGATCGTGATGTCCTTGGACAGGTCGCTGGTGACCGAGGTCAGCTTGTCCGCGGTGCCACCGGTGTTCTTGATGACGAAGAACGCCCCGGCCATGCTCTGGGTGACCGGCTGCGGCATGTACGGGTCGGCGACCTTGAGCTGCGGTGCGCTGTCCTCGGGACCGCAGCCCGTCAGGGCGAGGCCGGCGCCGAGCGCGAGGACGGCGGCGAGGGCGGTCCGAAGGCTGGGGCGGGTGGTACGGGTGGTGCGGCGGTTCACGGGTTCTGCCCCTTGATGATCTTCGGAAGTGCCTTGGTGTAGTTGTCGGAGGTCGCCTCCTGCATGCCCATCCAGTGGATCTTGTCGTCCTTGGGGGAGGTCAGCAGTACCTGCGCGCCGTGCGTGGAGACGACATCGCCGTTCTTCTTCTTGACCGGCTTCTCGATGCCGATGTTCACGCTGCGCGCACCGTCCTGGATGGCGGAGAACTTCCCGGTCAGGCCGATGAAGTTCTTGTTGATGCCGCCGAGCCACTTCTTGAGGGCGGCGGGGGTGTCGCGCTCCGGGTCGGACGTCACGAACACCACCCGCAGATCCTTCTGCTCGGCCTTCGACAGCGGCTTGACCGCGACGGCCAGGTTGGCCATCGTCAGCGGGCACACGTCCGGGCAGTTGGTGTAGCCGAAGTAGATCAGGGTCGGGTGGCCCTTGGTCTTCTCCAGCAGGTCGTACTTCTTGCCGTCGGTGTCGGTCAGGGTGAGGTCGGGCTTCTCGATCGGCTTGTCGAGCGTGACGATCGGCTTGGAGGTGGAGCCGGAGACATCGGCGGCGGGCTTGCCGTCGTTGTTGTCGCAGGCGGTCAGGGAGAGGGCCGCGGCCGCCGCGAGGGCGGACGCGAACAGGGTCGTTCTGCGCATGGGTCCTTCTGCAAAGGGGGTAGGTGCCGGGGCCGGTGCGGGGAGAGAAGGCCACGCGCCGGCCCGGTCGGTCATCAGGCGTTGCGGCGGCGGCCGACGAGCAGGGCGTAGCCGGTTCCCACCAGGCCCGCGGCGATGCCGACGACGGCCAGCACCCGCGCCGTGGTGTCGCTGCTGCCCGCGGGCTTGGCCATGGCGTCGTCCCCGGTCTTGTCCGCGGCGCCGTTCTTGTTCGCCGCCCCGGTCGCCCCGCCGTGGTGGCCGTCACCGGTCGCCGCCGTCAGCTCGAGCACCGGCGCCGGGTTCTCCGGCTCCGGGGCGCCCTCCTTCGTCGGCTCGATCCAGCGCACGACCTCCTTGTCGTCGTACGTCTGCAGGGCCTTGAAGACGAGCTGGTCGGCGTCCTTCGGAAGCTGCCCGACGGAGACCGGGAAACGCTGGAACTGGCCGGGCGCGACGCCCTTGCCGTCCGCGGTCCAGGTGATCTTGGTGGGCGCCTCGGTGATCTTCTCGCCCTCCATCTCGATCGGCTTGGCGAGCTTGGCCTTCTTGACCTCGACCTGCCAGCCGGGCACCGCCTCCGGCATCACGGACGCCAGCGGGTGATCGGTGGGCATGGTGACCTCGACCTTCACCGTCGAGGCGTCGTCGCGCTCGTTGGGGACCTTGAATTCGACGGTGGCGAAGCTGCCCTTCTCGGCGGTGCCGGGCTGCACGCTGACGTGCGCGAAGGCCGGACCGGCGAGCAGCAGCACGCTGCCCGCGGCGACGCCGCCCACGACGGACAGACGCGAGATCTTCGACATCTTCGGCATCTTTGAAATCTTCGACATACGGGGACACTCCACGGGAAGGAAAGTGCACAGGCAAGTGCGGTGAACGGGTACTCGGGCGGCGCGTGCGGCGACGGCGCGAGAGCCCGTACCCGTCCTGTGGGAGCGTGCTTCGCGTACGTCAGGCCGCGAGGGTGACGGTGGCAGGGGCGGGCGGTCCCCGCCGGACGACACTGTGGTGGAGCGCGAGCTCCTGCGGACCGGGTTTGTCATCCCCGTACGAAACGGGGGCGCGCCGCGTGGTGTCGTGCGCCGCGCGGGGCCCGGCGAGCAGGGCGCGGACGAGCGCAAGCACCCAGCGCAGGGCACCGACCAGCGCCTGTGCCGCGACCTCACGCGCCGCCGGGGCCGACAGCCGCACCAGGCGCCACAGCGCCGCCTCACCACGCCGCAGCAGCCACCCGACGGCGAGCGCCGCGAGCAGATGACCGAGCACCATGGGCAGCGACGGCAGCAGACAGGCCGACATGACGGAGTCCGGCGGGGCGGCGTGCGGCATCAGCGGGCCGACGGCCGCGCCGCCGGACCCGCCGGGCGCGCCCATCCCGCCCGCCACCGCCGTGTCGAAGCCGCCCGACCCCAGAATCCGCCGCGCCTCCGCGCCGCCCAGCCGGCCGGTCCCCAGCCCGCAGCTGAGATGCCGGGCGATGGCGACCGCCGCCTGATCGGACAGCCCCCGGAGCCCGCCCGCGCCACCGGCCGTGCCTGCGGCGGGCATCGCCATCGGGTGCTGGCCCAGCGCGAACACGGCGTGCAGCGCGAGCTGGCCCACCGCGAGCCCGGCGGCGATCCCCGGCAGCGAGCGTTCCCGCCCGGCCAGCGGGGCCGCGACGGCGAACACGGCGGCGCAGGCGACGCCCAGCGTCCACAGCGGGACGGCGGCGAATGAGGCCATCATGTGCCCGGCCGCGGACAGCACGACACAGACCGCGGTGAAGACCGCGGCCCTCAGCAGCCGCAGATCGGCGGCTGCGCGCGTGGTGGGGGCGTGCGGGGCAGACATGGCGGCGACATCATCCCACTGCCCGCACCGGCCGCCCACGGCAGGGCGGCGCCCGGTTCCGCGCCAAGGGGGCGGAACCGGGGCCCGCCGGGGCGCGCAGGGGCGCGCGGGGGTCGGTACGCCCCCACCCGTGCGCTCGTTGCCCGCCTCCGCCGAATGAGCGGCGTCACGTCCCGGGCAGGCTTACGGACCTTGGGGTGCGGCAATAGGTAACGGTATGTCTAGCGGTGGCCAGGAGGCTGGAGCGATGAGCATCTGGTGGTCCCTCCAACTGCGACGCGAGGCCGCGAGCGTGCCGCTCGCCCGCCGTCTGCTGCTGGGCACGATGGAGACCGCGGGCGTCGATCCGGACATCTGCTACGACCTGTCCGTCGCCCTCTCCGAGGCCTGCGCCAACGCCGTGGAACACGGCGGCGACGCCGCCGACGGGGACTACCGCGTCACCGCCTTCATCGACGGCGACACCTGTCGCATCGAGGTCACCGACTCCGGCCCCGGCTTCCGCCCCGCACAGCCCCCGGACCGCTCCCCGACGGACCGCACCCCCGCCCCCGCCCCCGTACCCACCCTCGCGCAGGCCCCCGCGGACGCCGAGGACGGCCGGGGCCTCTTCCTGATCGAGGCCCTCACCGACCACGTCCGCTACCGCAACCGCACCGGCAGACGCGGCGCCGTGGTCAGCTTCGACAAGATCCTCAAGTGGCGGGAGGGCGCGGCGCTGCCGATGGCGTCGTGAGGGGTTCACAGCGGGCCTCACGAGTACACATCACGAGTGGGCCTCGGGTGCGTGTCCGTACGCCGCAACGTCAACGAAATCCGCTTCATTACGGCTGCTCCGGGTAGGACTCTTCCGGGCGTTGAGACGACTCGACGAGGCGGGGGCCAACAGATGAGCAGTACGTCATTGCCGCAGCCGGATGGCACTGAGGGCGGGGCGCATGACTCTGCACGGGACCGTCCCAAGGTGAAGCGGATTGCACTCAAGCCGCCTGCCCCCGGAGCTCTGCCCGAGCGAGAGCGGGAGCGCTACGCCGATGAGCGGCCCGACCCGCACGCCTCGTTACGCAAGCAAGTCGGCCGAGGTGAGCAGATCGCCACACCCGGAGGAAAACAGCAGAGCGGGGACCGGGACATCCACGACGAAGAATGGCGCGCCCACGACAGTCGTGGTCCCTATGGCCAACGACGTCGCCGTAGGAACTGAGTCGAGAGGCCCCGGTGGTGATCCAGGGACCGGCTAAGCTCACGGCGTGGTGACGGCCTGGTCGACCTCCGGCATGTCGCGGGTCCGCTCAACGGCGGGTCCGCTGCGGGTGTTCTGGGTGGCCATGGTTCTCTTCGGCCTCGTGTACGCCCATGGTGCGAGCGCCGAGGGCGTGAGGGGTCATCTCGTCGCGAGTGCGGCTGCGCCTACGACGGCTGCCGCCCCGAGCCTCGCGCACGAAGAGCATGAAGAGGCGGCGCCTGCTCACCACGACGGGGGACATGGCGGTGCGTCCCATGCGGCGGAGGAGTGCCTGCCGGGTAAGCCGCAGCAGGGCCCCGGGCTGGGAGCTCCCTGTGCTTCCCCGCTGGAGGGGGAGCGGGCCCTTGCCGCGCAGCCGTTCGGTGCCGGGAGCGGGGCCGGCAAGGCATTGGCCGCGCCTGCGCTGAGGGCTCCCACAGGATCGGCCGTGCTGCGGATCTAGATCCGGCGACTCGTCACCGGCCGTCGACGCCCGGCCTTCCTCGGATTCCCTGAGCCCCTCGATTCCCCGGGTTCCCCGGATTTCCCGAGCCGGCAGCCGCCTGCTGCCAGGGCTTCGATGCGCCGGTCACCGGCGTCCGACCTCCCGTAACCGTGCTCCGGCACGGAACGCGGTGGTCGCACCCGGCGCCGTCCAGCGATCTCGCCCACCCTCGGCTCGCCGTCTCCGGCCTGCCGTCCGGAAGACGCTCCGCGGAGGAACTGTGCCGTTCCGCCCCCGTATCCACCCCACCTCTCCCGCCCCGCCGTGGCACTCTCGGCTTCTCGCGCTCGTGCTGGGCGGCCTGCTGCTGATCGCCTTCGACTGCGCGCCGCTCCTGCACGGTCCCGGCCATGCTCACGCCGCTGCCCCTTCGGTGTCCGCAACTGCCCTCGCCCAAGCGCCCGATGCGTCCGCTGTCGGTGCATCCTGTTCGGCGCTCGGGCATGACGCCGGACTCGGAAACCGGCAGCCCGCGCCCGTGGGCGCAGCGGCCCCGGCCGTTCCCGCGCCGATGCCCGCGGTGGCGGGGGCCGCCGGTACGGCGGTCCTGCCAGGGCTTCGTACGAGAGCGCTCTCCGGCCGCGCCACCCTGACCGCGCTCTGCCGCTGGCGGACCTAGACCGCCCGGGTGCAGCCGGCCGAACCGGCTGCCGCGCGTCGCCAACCGGACCGAGGCCAGGGCCCCATGACCCGCCCTGATGACCCGCCCTGCCCGGTCGGCACGCGCAAGGAAGCCCCTGAACGCGTCTTCGTCCTTTGTCGTCCTAGTGAGAGCGGACCCATGCATTCCTTGAGCAAGTCCCGAAGCAATTCCCTGAGCAACTCCCCGAGCAATTCCCTGAGCAACTCCCCGGGTGGTTCCCCGAGCGACTCCGCGAGCGCCGTCGCGTCCCCCGCCCGTACCGCCCTTTCCGGGCTGGTCGGCAACACCCCCCTGCTCCACGTGTCCGAGCCCCTGGCCCCCGAGGGCCGCGGCTTCTGGGCCAAGCTGGAGGGCTTCAATCCCGGCGGTATCAAGGACCGCCCGGGTCTGCACATGGTCGAGCGGGCCCGGGCCCGTGGCGATCTGCGCCCCGGGGCCCGGATCATCGAGTCCACCAGCGGCACCCTCGGACTGGGGCTGGCCCTGGCGGGGATGGTTTACGGCCATCCGGTCACGCTGGTCACCGACCCGGGCCTCGAGCGGTCCATGACACGGCTGCTGACCGCGTACGGAGCCGAGGTCAACGTCGTCTCCGAGCCCCACCCCACCGGCGGCTGGCAGCAGGCCCGCCGCGACCGCGTGGTGCAGCTGATGGAGCGTCACCCCGGTTCCTGGTGCCCGGACCAGTACAACAACCCCGACAACACCACCGCATACACCCCGCTCGCGCTGGAGCTGGCGAGCGAGCTCGGCCATATCGACGTACTGGTGTGCAGCGTGGGTACGGGCGGGCACTCCGCCGGCGTCTCCCGCGTCCTGCAGCACCACTACCCCGGGCTGAAGCTGGTCGGCGTCGACACCATCGGCTCGACGATCTTCGGGCAGCCCGCCCGCACCCGGCTCATGCGGGGCCTGGGGTCGAGCATCTATCCCCGCAACGTCGCCTACGGCAACTTCAGCGAGGTGCACTGGGTCAACCCGGCCGAGGCGGTGTGGACGTGCCGGCAGCTGGCCACCTCCCACTACGCCACCGGCGGCTGGAGCGTCGGGGCGGTCGCCCTGGTCGCCGGATGGCTGGCGCGCACGATGCCGGCGGACGCCCGTATCGCGGCGATCTTCCCCGACGGCCCGCAGCGGTACCTCGGCACGGTCTACGACGACGACTACTGCGCCGCCCGCGGCCTGCTCGACTCCCCACCGGACCCCGAACCGCAGGTGATCGGCCGCCTGGACGAGAAGGAGGTCACCCACTGGACCCGGTGCGCCGACGTGGTCGATCCGCTCTCCCTCGCCGACGCGGAGGAGGGTGAGGGGCGATGAAGGGAACCTTGCGGCAGGTGCGCTCCTATCCGCGCAGCGTCCAGCTACTGATGGTGAATCAGTTCACCATCAACCTCGGCTTCTACATGCTGATGCCCTATCTGGCCGCGCATCTGTCCGGGACGCTCGGGCTGGCGGGCTGGACCGTCGGACTCGTGCTCGGCGTACGGAACTTCAGCCAGCAGGGCATGTTCCTGGTCGGCGGAACCCTGGCGGACCGGCTCGGCTACAAGCCGATGATCATCGCCGGCCTGATGCTGCGCATCGTCGGCTTCGCCACCCTCGGGCTGGTGGACTCCCTGCCCGCCCTGCTGGCCGCGTCGGCCGCGACCGGGCTGGCCGGGGCGCTGTTCAACCCGGCGGTCCGGGCCTACCTGGCCGCGGACGCCGGGGAGCGGCGAGTGGAGGCGTTTGCCCTGTTCAACGTCTTCTACCAGGCCGGGATCCTGCTCGGCCCGCTGGTGGGCATGGTGCTGACCGGCGTCGACTTCCGCATCACCTGCCTTGTGGCGGCCGGCGTCTTCGCGCTGCTGAGCATCGTGCAGATCCGGGCCCTGCCCGCCCGCCGCGCCGACGGAGCGGAGCAGGGCCAGGACGGCGGGCGGGAGAGCGTGCTGTCCCAGTGGCGCAGCGTCGTGGCCAATCCGCCGTTCCTGCTCTTCTCGGCGGCCATGATCGGCTCGTACGTCCTGTCCTTCCAGGTCTACCTGGCCCTGCCCCTGGAGGTGCGGCGTCTCGGTGGCGAAGGCACCTCCGGCACGGCGGCGGTGGCGGTGCTCTTCGCCGTCTCGGGCCTGAGCACCATCCTCTGGCAGACGAAGGTGACCGCCTGGTGCAAGGCGCGCAGGGAGCCGGGCCGGGCGCCGGCGCTGGGGCTGCTGACCATGGGGGCGGCGTTCGTACCGCTGCTGATCGCCACGGCCTTGCCCGTACCGGGCGGCGGAGTGGGGCGGTGGCTGCTCGCCGCCGTGCCGCCCGCGCTGTCCGCGCTGCTGCTGGCGCTGGGCACGATGATCGCCTACCCCTTCGAGATGGACACCATCGTCCGGCTCTCCGGTGACCGCCTGGTCGCCACGCACTACGGGCTCTACAACACCATCTGCGGCGTCGGCATCACGGTCGGCAACCTGCTGACCGGCGCCGCTCTGGACGCCTCCCGGGCGGCGGGCGTCTCCGCGCTCCCGTGGATCGCCCTGCTCGCGCTCGGCCTCGCCTGCGCCGCCGCGCTGTACGGGCTGCACCGCACCGGCCGCCTGAAGCCGACCGCGGCCAAGGCGCAGCCGGGCCCCGTGACGGTCTGACGGGGCCGGTCCAGCCGGACGGAGGGGCGGGCAGCACCCTCGCCCGCCCCTCCGTCCGGTCACCCCACAGCGCCTGACGTCAGCCGTTGGGCCGGTGGACCGGCTTCGCCGACCAGGCCGCGGTGACGGTGCCGAGTGCCTCGGCCGCGCGCTGGGGCAGCGCGGGCGACGTACGGATCGTGTTGCTGAACTCGACGTGCAGGAAGGGGACGCCTTCCGCCGCCGCCTTGCGGCCCTGGACATTGGTCCGGCCCTCGAGCGGGCAGGAGCGTGCCCAGGCGCGGCACACACGCCATGTGCGAGCGCGCAGGGCATCGGCAAGAGCCTGGCCCTCCGGGCGGGCCCGTTCGCCCTCGCCGGTGGAGGCGATGACGTCGTAGTCCGGGGCGGAGTCGTCGGCGAATCCGTGCACTTGCATGCCCGGCAGACCGCGTTCGGTGAGTTCGTCGCAGACGGCGTCGAAGACGGTGTCGGTGCGGTGTGCCACATCTGCCGCATCGCCCTGCCCGGCTCTGCGGTGTGCACCCGCAATCACCATGACGCCGCCGCGTGCGCCCCGCAGGACGCTCACGCCGAGCTGTTCGGTGCGGGAGTCGGCGACGGGGTGCGGCACCTGCACGGACCAGTGGGCCGGGGCGCCGAGGTCGACGTAGACCCGCCCCCAGCCGCGGGGAGCCGGACCGCGCTCCGTGCGGTCGCCGACTTCCGCGTACCGCCGGCCGGTGGCGCTGTCCGTGAGGGTGCGGATCTCGAAGTCCACGCCGGAGAGCTGCTTCTGGGCCTGTGCGCGGTGTCCGTCGAGGAGCAGCCCCACGCCCCGTGCGATCGCCTGCCGCTCCACGCGTGCCGGATGCCGGTAGCCGCCGTCCTCGTGGAAGCCCGAGGTGTAGTCGGAGATCCGGCGCGTCAAGTCCACCGCCCCGGTGGGGGTGTTCGGCCGGTCGGACCCCGGACCGGTGGGCCGGCTAAGGCTCACCAGCACCCAGGTGAGCGCCGCGACAGCCGCTACGACCAGAACTATCGTTATTTTTACGGTATTTGTCTGGCTGGCTCTCATGGTCGTCAAAGATATCCGGGGCGCCCGAGCGGTATGAGGGCGAACGGGGGTGAATCACCCTCATTTGCCGTGGCCCGGATCACATTCCGCTTTTTCGCCCAACCTCTCTCTCCGTGGGGCCCCTCTGAGCGGTCGCATGCAGCGTTACGAGCGATCGTTCGGCATCCACGGTTCCCAGAAGAGGAGTGCTCCGTTGCCCGCTCCGCCCCCGAAGCGGTGGCACACGGCCCGCCGGCGGGCCGACATGTCCTTGTTGGGTGGCATACGTCCCCCCATCGCTGTGCTGTCGATCCTGCTGCTCGCCCTGACGGGCGTCACCGCGCTCACCCTCGGCCGCGTCGGCCACGACCGCGTCCCCCAGGCCGTTCTGACCTCCCAGCAGCACTTCGCCGAGGACGGCGCCATCGCACTGCGCGCTTCCATCGACGCGAGCGCCGCCGCCATGACCCGGACCGCCGCGCTGTTCGGCACCGCCGACCCGGTACCCGCGGACGCCGTCCTGGACAAGGTCGGCGACCTGCGCCAGAAGTGGCTGGGCACCGCCGTCGTGGACGTCACCTCGGGCCGGCTGCTCGCCGCACGCGGCGAGAACCTGCCGCTGAACGCGATCGACCGCGCCGGGCTCACCGGCGAGAACGGCCTCGCACCCCGCCTGGTCCGGCTGCCGAGCGGCGAGGCCCGCCTGCTCACCTTCGCCCTGCTCGACCGGCCCGGCGAGCCGAAGAGGCTGCTGGTCGCCTCCCGCGGCCTGACGTTCCCCGGCGTCAGCGCCGGCGGCTCCCGGACCCTCGCCGTCATCGACCCGCAGGGCCGTGTGCTCAGCCGGAACGGCGGTCCCGAACCGGCTCAGGGCGCCTCCGGCCGGCAGCGTGACGAGCGCGCCCGCTCCGGGAAGCAGCTGAAGGCGTTCGCCGCGTACGCCACCGAGAAGGCCAAGCAGCACCCGCTCAAGGCGAAGGAACCCGGCTCCGGCGGTTTCCAGGGCGTCAGCGGCAGCGTCACCGGTGACGCCGACCGCGGGCACCGCGCCATCGCCGGATACGCCACACTCGCTGCGCACCAGCCCGGCGAGGCCACCGCCGCGACCGGTCTCGGCCTCACGGTCGTCGCGACGGTCAAGGTTCCCGAAGCCCCCGCCGCGGCCGGCCGCCCGGTCTTCGGGCTTCTCGCCGCGGCCGCGCTGCTGCTCACCGGCGGGCTCACCGTGGCGCTGCTCCTGGGCACCGTGCAGCGCCCGTTGCTCAACCTGTTCCGGGAAAGCCGCCGCCTCGCCCGCGGGGACCTCGCCCGCCCCGTGAACGCACCGAAGTACGGCGAGGCGGCGCGGATCGGCGGCGCGCTGGAACGGCTGCGCCGCCAGCTCCTCGGCGAAGCGGCCGAGCAGGACCTGCAGACCGGGCAGGACCTGCAGACCGGGCAGGACCTGCAGACCGGGCAGGCCGAACCGGCCCGGCAACCCGGCACGTCACGGCCCCGTCCCGCCCGGCCCCGCTTCGGCACCCGCACCCTGCTCGCCGTCTGCGGTGTGCTGCTGCTCGCGTGGTCCGCACCGCTTCTGCTGCTGTTCAACCGGGCCGGCGGCTCCGTCGACGTACCGCAGCAGATCGTCGACGACCAGCGTGAGCGCACCGCCACCCTCACCGACCGGCTGCGCCTCACGCTCTCCGAGGGCCACGCCGAGCTGGTGGCGGCCGCTTCCCACCTCGGCGGCGGTACGAAACCGGCACGGATGGCCGAGGTCCTCCAGCGCACGATGGCCGACAACCTGCGGTACATCTCGGTGTACGTCGTCGATGCCGGCGGCCGCGTCCTGGCCCGGGCGGGAGGCGAGCCGCACAGCCCCAAGGGCAACGACCCGGCCACCGCGCCGATCCGCGTCGTCGACGACCAGGGCAAGGAACCGCTGATCACCGCGGCCGCCGAGGTCGCCGGGCGGCGGGGCGTCACCGTGGTGGGCGAGTTCCGCATCGAATTCCTCAACTCGATACTCAGGCGGCCCGGACTCGGGGTGGTCCGTGTCGTCGACGCGGAGCGCCGCGTCGTCGCCGGGAACACCGGCTATCTCGCCTTCGAGCCCCTGCCGGACAGCCGGATGGACGCCCTCGCGGAGAAGACCGAAGCCACCGGCCAGAAGGCCGAAGCCCCTGGCCGGAAGGCTGACGGCACCGACCACAAGGCGCAGAAGCCCGGCAAGAGCCCGGTCCCCACCGGCGTCCTCCTCCGGGACGGCGACGAGACCCGGATCGCCGCGGCGGCCCCGTTCGCGGACGGCGGCGCGGCGAAGCCGCTCGGCTGGACCGCCGTCAGCTGGCAGCCCGCGTCCGGACTCGCCCTCGCCGAGAACGACCTGGAAAACATCACGGTGCTGACGGGCCTGCTCGGCATCACCGCGGCCGCGGCCTGTCTCGGCTGGCTGCACATCGTCGTCGTACGCCCCCTGCGTGCCCTCGCGGACCGGGCCGAAGCGCTCGCGGACGGCGACCGCCGCACCGTGCTCTACCCGACCCACCACGACGAGGTCGGTGCCGTCGCCCGCAGCCTGGAACTGATCCGGCAGCAGCTGTCGGAGCAGGGGCACGGGCAGGGGCAGGGACAGGGGCACCCCCACGACGGCGCGACGCCCTCCGCCGGAAGGAACTGACCCACCGTGCTCTTCCTCTACACCGTCCTCGTGGTGTGCTGCGCCGTTCTGCTGGTCGCGGGCATCATCGAGCAGCGCCGTCACTTCGCCAGTCTGCGCCAGATGCCCACCCGGGTGCTGGTCAACGGGATCCGCGGCAAGTCCTCCATCACCCGGCTGTGCGCGGGTGCGCTGCGCGGCGGCGGGCTGACCACCGTGGCGAAGACCACCGGCACCGCCGCCCGGTTCATCCACCCCGATGCCACCGAGGAGCCGGTCTACCGCAAGTTCGGCATCGCCAATGTCGTCGAGCAGATCGGCATTGTGCGGCGTGCCGCGGCGTACCGCCCGGATGCGCTGGTCATCGAGTGCATGGCGGTGATGCCGGCGCTGCAGGAGATCAACCAGTCCAAGCTGATCCGGTCCACCATCGGGGTGCTGTGCAACGTCCGTGAGGACCATCTGGCCGAGATGGGGCCGACGCTGGACGATGTGGCCCGTTCGCTGTGCCGGTCGATGCCGGAGGGCGGGATCTGCGTCACCGCGGAGCGGGAGCGGTTCGCCATCCTTCAGGAGGAGGCCGACGCCCGCGACTGCAAGCTGATCTACGCGGATCCGGAGTCCGTGACCGACGAGGAGCTGCGCGGCTTCAGCTGGTTCACGTTCAAGGAGAACGTGGCGATCGCGCTGACCGTCGCCGAACTCCTCGGCGTGGAGCGGAGGACGGCCCTGCAGGGCATGTACGACGCGCCGCCGGACCCCGGAGTGCTCTCCGTCGAGCGGTACCTCACCCCCGACGGGAAGAAGCTGCGCTTCGCCAACGTCTTCGCGGCCAACGACCCCGAGTCGACGCTGATGAACATCCGTCAGCTGCTCGATCTGGGCGCCGTCCGGCGGCCGCTGAACGTGGTCATCAACTGCCGCCCCGACCGCGTGGAGCGCAACGGCCAGATGGGCGCGATCATCCCCGGCCTCGACCCGGAGCAGGTCTTCGTCGTCGGCCACCCCGCGAAGTCCGCCATTGACGCGATCCCCGACGAGTTCCGCTCGCGCGCCGTCGACCTGGGCGGCGACGGACGCGACCCGGAGGAGTTCATGGCCCGGCTGCTCGGCCGGCTCGGCCCCGACTCCTCACTCGTCGCCATCGGCAACATCCACGGCCAGGGCGAACAGCTCCTGGAACACCTCGCGCGCCTTCCGGCGGACGGGAGCGCCGACGAACCGGCCCGGCCCGAGCAGCCCGATCACAGCCCAGGAGACCCCCGTTGATCACATCCGCCCTCACCCCCGAGATCGCCGCGATCGGCATCGCCCTGGGCCTGCTCTTCTCCCTCGTCTGCTATCTGACGACGAATCTGTCGCCGGGCGGCATGATCACCCCGGGCTGGCTGGCGCTCACCTTCATCGAGGACATGCAGCGCGCCGCGATGGTCGTCGGCGTCACCGTCCTCACCTACGTCTGCACCCTGCTGCTGCAGCGCTTTGTGATCCTGTACGGCAAGCGGCTGTTCGCCGCCGTGGTGCTCACCGGCGTGCTGCTGCAGGCCACGGTGATGATCGTGCTCTCGCTGCAGTTCCCCCTGATGTACAGCAACCAGACCCTCGGCTTCATCGTCCCGGGCCTGATCGCCTACCAGCTGGTCCGCCAGCCCAAGGGCCCCACGCTGGTCGCCACGGGCTCGGTGACCCTCATGGCCTATGTCGTCCTCAGCGCCGGAATCCTCCTCGGCGTCATGCCGACCGCCTGACCCCCGCCGGAGCAGACCTCATGAGTGCGAAGAAGAAATCGAAGACCAGGTCCGCCGTGCACGCGGCGACGGTGATCACGCTGCTCGCCGCCAGCGCCTATCTGACCGTGGAGCTCCGCAAGGAGGAGCAGGCCGGCGCCCCGGGCGTCCAGTCCGTGGGCGCCCCGCGGCACACCGGCAAGCAGATCTGGGAGCGGCTGCAGAACCCCGACCGTACGGTGCTGCGCGACAAGGACGGCCAAGTCCTCGCCACCTTCACCGACAACGCCCGCACCGCCACCCTCACCGGCCCCAGCCGCACCTTCGCCGAGCCCGCCGCGACCACGTCCCGGGTGGTGACCGAGGACTGGGTGCGGCTCATGCCGGAACCCTGGCGCAAGGGCGCCGAGAACGAGCGGTGGTTCAAGGACTGGTTCGCGAAGAACTACGGCAGCAGGGCGGACGACGTCTTCGCCATGGCCTTCCAGTACGTCCAGGGTGTGCCGGCCAAGAAGAACGGCGAGGGCATCCCGGACAAGGAGCAGGCACGCTCCCTCGACGCCTCGGGCTACCAGCGGCTGGTCTGGGGCCGGCGCGCCCACTACCCGCTGGCCGCGTCCGACACCGCGGGCGGCGGCCTGCCCCGCACCGCCAACGGCATGGCCCGCTCCCGGATCGGCGCCGACATCATCCCGCTGAAGGGCGTCGGCCCGGCCCACCGTCCCCGGTCGGCCGACCTTCTCCAACCCGGTGACCTGGCCTTCTTCAAACTGGACGCCCACGCCAAGCACCGCGTCGACCACGTGGGCATCTATCTGGGCCACGACGCCGACGGCCAACAGATCTTCCTCTCCAGCCGCAAGGAAGCGAACGGCCCGACCCTCGGCGACGAGAACGGCACCTCCCGCCCCGACGGCAGCGGCGACCACCCGCGCACGCTGCGCAGCGCCAAGCGGCTGTAACCGCGCCGGATGCGGCGACGGGCCGTTACGCAGCCGGGGCGGACCCGTCGCCGTCAGGTCAGGAGTGGCTGTTGAGGAAGCCGATCAGGCCGGCGCCCCACCAGCCGAGCTGGCTGACGGCTGCGGCGACGCCGGACCGGACGCGCAGCCGGCGCGGCACCCGGCCGCCCCCGCACCGGTCGAGGCGCTGCCCGAGCCGATGGGCGTAAAGGCCGTTGAGGGTGATGGCCAGTACGAGTCCCAACTTGATCCCGGTCAGCGGCGATTCCAGGTCCGGCCGGAGGAAGAGTCCGGTGACGACCAGGCCGCCCAGCCCCAGCCAGATCGGGCCCTGCAGGGTGCGGGCGGTGCGCAGGACCTCGGCCAGCCGCCGACGGCCGAGCATCCACAGGACGGCGAACCAGTCGACGGCGAGTACGGAGCCCAGCCCGACGACCAGCGCCACAAGATGGAGGAAGCGAGCGGCGATCTGCAGCGGCACGTCCGCGTGAACATGACCGGCCAGCCAGCAGGCGGCCGCCAGGGCGGCGCAGCTCAGGACGCCCAGGGCGGCGAGCGCCCAGGCCGGTGTGAGCGGGGCGTCGCCCGTGGCGGCTCCGTCGGCGGGCGCCGCCCACCCGGGCACCCCGGCGGGCCGGGGCAGCGGAGCGGTCACCGGCAGGTTGGACGTCGGGGCCACCGGTCAGTTCTCCGGTTCGGGGTCCACGGTGCGCGCGAGGGAGCGCGACGAGGGTCTGGGCATGGCTGAAAACTTTCGGTCGAAAGTAAGGTGAGGTGAACCTAAGTAGCCATCGTGTGGAAGTCAACCCGGTCAGAGTCCGGGGCAAAGGCGCCCGTCGGCATCGCAGGGAGCGCGGCAACGGGGGCTCGTGTTCCAGGCATCGAGGGCGGAACGCTGCGCACGGGGCGAACGCGGGTCAAACGCACCGCTGCCCTGTCAAATCGGGCGTCCGTCAAAACCCGGCTACCTGGCCGGGAATCGCCCCCGCGTGATGCTGTGCAGCGCCGTCTCGCAGCGTGAGGACCTCCCCCGCGGCGTCCCCATGTCCCTGCGAGACCGGCGTGCACCACGATTAACGCGAAGTTGCTCGCGTTAACCTTTCCTGGACAATACTTGGCGTGATCCCACACTGCAATACGGAGGCGCCGTGACCACTGCGCAGGCTTCGGGGGAGACCCGCCCCGGGGGACGTACGGCACGGACCCGGCAGGCCGTACTGGCCGCCGTTTTCGAGGAGTTGGGTGAGGGCGGCTTCGCCGCGCTCACCATGGAGAAGATCGCCCAGCGGTCGGGGATCCACCTCGCGACGCTCTACCGGCGCTGGCGCGGCGTCGAGGGCCTGGTCTGCGATCTGCTGACCGGGCTGAGCGCCGATGTGCCGCTGCCCGACACCGGCACGCTCCCCGAGGACCTGCGGGTACTGTCCCGCGCGATAGCCGTGTTCTACCGGGACGACCGCCGGCGCAGCCTGATCGAGGCGGTGGTCTCGGCCGCGGTCCGCGACCCGCAGGCGGCCACGCTGCTGCGGACCTTCTTCGCGGAGCGGTCGGAGCTGTACGGCCGGCTGGTGACCCGGGCCGTCGAGCGCGGTGAAGTGCCGGCCGACACGGACCCGGAGCAGGTGATGGCGGCCCTCGGCGCGCCCTTCTACTACCGGCTCCTGATCGCCCGCGGCGCCGTCGACCCGGCCCTGGCCGAATCCACCGCCACCGCGGTCTGGGCGGCGGTCCGCGCGGGCGCGTACAAGAAGGCGGACACCGCCGACGGCACGCACGACGGCCGGTGACCCTGTCTGGGGGCCACCGGCCGTCGTGCGTGCCGTCACACCGGGCCGGAGCCGCGGCGGGCTACTTCTTCAGCAGCCCCGCCATCCACGCCTCGACCTCGTCCGACCGGCGCGGCAGCCCGGCCGACAGATTGCGGTTGCCGTCCTCCGTCACCAGGATGTCGTCCTCGATCCGGACGCCGATGCCGCGGTACTCCTCGGGCACCGTCAGGTCGTCCGCCTGGAAGTACAGACCCGGCTCGACGGTGAGCACCATGCCCGGCTCCAGCGTGCCGTCGACATACGCCTCGGTGCGGGCCGCGGCGCAGTCGTGGACGTCGAGGCCGAGCATGTGGCCGGTGCCGTGCAGGGTCCAGCGGCGCTGCAGGCCCAGCTCCAGGACGCGCTCGACCGGGCCCTCGACCAGGCCCCACTCGACGAGCTTCTCGGCGAGCACCCGCTGCGCCGCGTCGTGGAAGTCGCGGTAGGCCGCGCCCGGCTTGACCGCCTCGATGCCGGCCTCCTGCGCCTCGTACACCGCGTCGTAGATCGTGCGCTGAAGGTCGGTGTAGCGGCCGTTGATCGGGAGGGTGCGGGTGACGTCCGCCGTGTAGAGGGTGTGGGTCTCCACGCCCGCGTCCAGGAGGAGCAGCTCGCCGGAGCGGACCCGGCCGTCGTTGCGGACCCAGTGCAGGGTGGTGGCGTTCGGGCCCGCGGCGCAGATGGAGCCGTAGCCGATGTCGTAACCCTCGACGCGGGCGCGCAGGAAGAACGTGCCCTCGATGTAGCGCTCGGACGTCGCCTCGGCCTTGTCGAGGACCTTCACGACGTCCTCGAAGCCGCGCACCGTCGAGTCGACGGCCTTCTGCAGCTCGCCGATCTCGAACTCGTCCTTGATCACCCGGGCCTCGGACAGATACGCCCGCAGCTCTTCGTCGCGCTCTGCGGTGATCTTGTCGTTGAGCGCGGCCTCGATGGCGGCGTCGTGCCCGCGGACGACCCGGACCGGCCCGGTGGCCTCGCTCAGCAGGCCGGCCAGCTCCCGTACGTCCTTGCAGGGGACGCCGAGCAGCACCTCGGCCTCGGTCAGGCTGTGACGGCGGCCGACCCACAGCTCGCCCATGCCGCTGAGCCAGAACTCGCCGTTCTCGCGGTTGGAGCGGGGCAGGCGGTAGAGCGTCGCCTCGTGGCCGCCCGCGGTGGGCTCCAGGACGAGCACACTGCCGTCGGTCTGGTCGCCGGTGAGGTAGACGTACTCCGTCGCGGCGCGGAAGACGTACTCGGTGTCGTTGGAGCGGGTCTTGAGGTTGCCCGCCGGGATCACCAGGCGCTCGCCCGGGAAGCGCGCGGACAGCGCGGCGCGGCGGCGCGCGGCGTTCGGGGCCTGCTCGACCGGCTGCAGATCGCGCAGCTCGGTGTCGGCCCAGCCGCTCTTCATGTTCTCCGCGAGCTCATCAGATACGCCCGGGTACAGGCCGTTCTTGCGCTGCTTGATCGGCTGCTCGTCCTCGTCCGGGGTCTCCGGCGTGAGCTCGTCGGTCACAATGCCTCCTTTTGCGAGTGAACCGTCATCCATCGTATGTGCGGATGAGAAACGGTCCAGAGGCCGGAACGTGTGACCTCCCCGGCACGAAAGGTGTGATGTCTCCGGCTAGGAAGATGTGATGTTTACGGCACGGAATCCGTGCCCGGCCCGCCGGTTCCTCCTATTCCTCGAAGCGCGCCGCGAGCAGCACCACATCCTCTTCCGACGCCGGATCGTCCAGCCCGCCCTGCGGCAGCATCGTGCGCACGATGTGATCGACGATCGCCTCCGGGTCGTGCCGGCTCCCCTTCGGGACGCTCGCCGCGGCGGCGTGCAGCCGGGCGAACGCGCGGTCCATGGCCTCGCCCGTACGGTGCAGCAGCCCGTCGCTGTAGAAGAGCAGGGTCTCGCCGGGGGCGAGCTCGATCTCCACGCTCGGCGCTTCCCAGCAGGCGAGCATGCCCAGCGGCGCGGACAGCGTGGTCTCCACGAACTCGGTTCGCAGTTCGCCCATCAACAAGGGGGGACAGTGGCCGGCCCCGGCGAGCAGCAGCTTGCGGGGGAACGGGTCGTCGAGACCGGCCGGCATGGGGGGCGCGGGCGGCCCGCCCGGTGCGCCGGGCGGCGGCTCGGTGAAGGCGAAGAGCGCCGTGGCGCTGCGGGCGGGCTCGGTGAGCCGCAGCAGCAGCTCGAGGTCGGAGAGCACCGCGACCGGGTCTTCCCCTTCCATCACGGCGTACGCGCGCAGCGACGCCCGCAGCCGCCCCATCGCCGCCACCACGCTCGGCCCGGAGCCGGTGACCGACCCGACGGCCAGCCCCAGCGCGCCGTCCGGCAGCGGCAGCGCGTCGTACCAGTCGCCGCCGCCGCGCGGGCCGGTGCTGTGCCGCACCGCGAGCCGTACGCCGGGCACCCGCGGCAGCCGGCTGGGCAGCAGTTCCTCGCGCAGGGTGACGGTGTCCTGTTGTGCGCGGTGGAGCTCCAGGAGGCGGGCGAGGTGCGCGGCGGCGTGCGCGCGGTAGAGGCCGATGAGATGGCGCTGGCGCTCGGTGGGTGCGGCGGGTTCGTCGTAGAGCCAGACCGCGGCGCCGGTTCTGCCGATCGGGTCGGCGATGAGCGGAACGGCGTAACTGGCGGCATAGCCGAGCCGGGCGGCGACCTCGCGCAGACGGGGGTCGAGGTCCTTTTCCCCGGGGATGTCGGGCTCGGAGATCTCGGTGCGCGCGTCCGCGTCCCGGGCGCTTCCCTTGGGCGGGTCGTCGCAGGCACCGGGCTCCGGGAGGCCGTCCAGTATCCGGGCGTACGACAGGGCGCGGCGTGGAACGGTCTCGATATGGCCGATGTCGGCGTGGCCGAGACCGAGGCCGATGGTGGTCTCCGGGCCGAGTCCGTCGGCCGGCGCCAGGACGACCAGTCCGCGGCGTGCGCCGACCAGGGCGGCGCCGGCCCGCAGGAGTTCGTGCAGCGCCTCGTCCAACGTACGGGTGCCCGCGAGCTGTTCGGTGAGGTCGTGCAGGGTGCTGAGGTCCGAGATCCAGCCGGCGAGCCGGTCCTGGACGGCGGCGATGCGGTCGACGGGGGAGATGTCGCGGGAGCCGTCCGGGCAGCTGTCCTGGCGGGAGTCGCAGGAGTCGGCGGAGTCGGGGGAATCGGAGGAATCGTCGGAGTCGGAGGAGGTGTCCGGGGAGGGCTCCGGGGAGGCCTTCGGCGTGAGCGGATCGGCAGTGTGCGCCGGGGCGGGGAGTGCTGGTTCGATTCCAGCCACTTTCGGTACGTGGGGGACGCTCATGGCAGGCAACTCATGTCGCGCCTGCCGTTATCCCAGGTCAGGCCGCAGTTTGTTAGGGAGTGCGGCATTTTGTTGAGTGATGCTGTGCGGTATGTGGGCCCGCTCAATTTCCTCAATAGCATCGCAAACCCCCATGTCATGCTGCTCCGCTATTAATGCCTCCACATGTACACGCACCAGCGATGTGATGTCCAGCATTGTCCCGATGGGGTTTGTGGTGTCAACGAGGTCTGTAGATTGGCCTGAAAATTGCCCCCCAGGCGTCAATTTGAGGTCGACTGGCGGCCATCGACAGCGCGTCATATGCACGATGGCGGGTACCTACTCGGAAAGGTGCGGGGGCAGTTGAGCCCGCGCCGGAACCCTCCAGCGGGCGCGGGCGTCTCATACGGCGACGACCGCGACGCACTCCCAAGTGGCGGGATTGCTCCACCGAACCGCAAGCGCCATGCGTGCGCCACCCCCCGCCACGTTCCACGCTCGACGTACGGCGTGATGCGCTGCCTTGTACAGCGGTGACAAAAGATCCACATGGCGTCATCGGCCCCCCGGGCCACCCGCGCGCCACCCAGCGGCATGCGTGAAGCAGCACGTGAGCGAGCGTGAAGCGGCACAAGTGCGGCGGCACGACCAGCACGTAGTGCGACGCAAGTGCGACGGACACAGCCCTCGGCGTTAACGGAAAGGAACGAGCGCTCATGCGCGAGATCCTCGGAAGGCGACGCAAGCTCCTGTTTCGGCGCGGCGGGAGGTCGGCACCGCTCGGTGCGGCGCTCCAGTACGCCGCCGAGTGGCGATGGCCCGTACTCCCGGGTGTCGGCCTGCGCTCCAGTGGCCGGGGCACCCGGCGGTGCAGCTGTCCCGACCCCGACTGTGTGGTGCCCGGCGCGCACCCCTTCGACCCCGGGCTGCTGGCGGCCACGACCGACGGGCGGATGGTGCGCTGGTGGTGGACGAACCGCCCGGACGCCCCGGTCGTGCTGGCCACCGGCGGCCGGGCGCCGTGCGCGGTGAGCCTGCCGGCCGTCGCCGGGGCGCGGGCGCTGGCGGCGCTGGACCACTTCGGCGTCCGCGTCGGCCCGGTGGTGGCCACGCCCACCCGCTGGTCGCTGCTCGTATCGCCGTACGACCTGGCGGAGTTGGGTGAGCTGCTGCACTCCCAGGACTGGGTGCCCAGCTCGCTGCGGTTCCACGGCGAGGGCGGCTATGTGGTGCTCCCGCCGTCGGGGACCGGCGCCGGGAAGGTGCGCTGGGAGCGGCCGCCGGCCTCCCCCAAGCTCTCGACTCCGTTCGAGCAGGGGGGACCCCCATGCCCGGCGGGGCCCTGGCTGCCGACGGTGACCTCGATCGTCGACGCCCTGGTGACGGCGAGCACCGGTACGCCGGACGGCGGCAGCCGGCTCGCCTATTAGGCGGCAGTGCCGCGGGAGACCGAGGAGTCGGCGGCCGGCCCCTCCGGCAGGTGGCCGGAAAGAACGCCGCGCCGGTTCACCCGTACGGGTGTGAGCGGTGCGCCCGACTACGGGAAACGGGTGTCCGGACGGCCGGGGGCGCCCCTGCGGCCCGGTAGGTTCGCGGGACCGTCACGCCGTGGGCGGTTCTCCGTCGCCCCGGCGTCCCCTTCCTTCTCGCTCCGCAGGTGACTCATGCAGCGTGCGCCGAAAATCCGCCTGATCTCGCTCGCGGGCACCGCGGCGCTAGCCGTCGCCGTACCGCTGGCCGCCGCGGCGGCCGGTACGGCGGACACCGCCCGGCGGACCGATGACGCGCGTGCCGAGCCGGGTGCCAAGTCCGGAGCCGTGTCCGGTGAACGGTCTCCCAAGAAGTCCGAAAAAGCCGCCGATGAGGCCGAAAATAGGCGTAGCGGGGGGAATTCCGGAGACCCGCTCGCCGCCCTGGGGCTCCCCCTCCTGTCGGAAGGCGGCCGCACCTCCCGCTGCGGGCCCGAACTCGCCTCTCCCCAGGGGATCGAGGCCCAGACCTGCGTCCTCGCCGAACGGGGCCTGACCTGGGCGCGGACGTACTACCGCAATCCCACCGGCGCCCCGCTGCGGGCCGTGCTGACGCTCCTGCGGCCGGACGGCCGGACCGTCCAGGTGCACTGCGAGGTGGCCGCCACGGACGAGCCAGGGGTGTGTGAGACGCCTACCGGGGCGACCGGGCGCCGGGGCCGCGCGCCGTACGACGCGGTGGCGGAGATCTCGGATCTGGCGGGGGAGCGGCTGCTGCTGCGCTCCGGCGGCAACTCGGCGCCGAGCAAAGGGAGTTCGGACCTGCGGCGGAAGAATCGGCGGGGCGGCTGAGCGCCGCCCGGACGCCGTCCGGGTCCGGACATGGAAGCGCCCGGTCGCTGGCGACGGGGGATGCACCAGCGACCGGGCTTTTAGAACCGTAACAAGAGATCGGCGGTTCGCAAATTCGATCGTGGATTTCCGGACGCCTCTTCACCCGTGCACGGGGGCGGTTGTGACTGGTGTCACGGCCGAGTCCGAAGGGGCGTCCGAGGCGTCATGGTTGAGCGCGGTCCGTCCCGGTTCAGCTCAGCGTGATCTGCCGGTTGGTGAGGCCGCCGCGCGCCCGGCGCTCCTCCGGGGTGAGCGGGGCGTCCGAGGCCAGGGCCTCCGCCAGCCGCTCGGCGAACTCCGCGGCGGGCTTCGCCACGTCGTCGGCGCTCATCGAGGACGGCAGGTCCCAGACCGGGACGACCAGGCCGTGCGCCCGGAACGAGCCGACCAGGCGGGTGCCTTCGCCGAGCGAGGAGGTGCCCGCCGCGTGCAGCCGGGCGAGCGCGTCCAGCAGCTTCTCCTCGGGGTGTGCGGTGACCCAGCGCAGATGGTTCTTCTCCGGGGCCTCGCACCAGTAGGCGCCCTCCAGGCCGGGGATCCGGGCGGTCGGGATGGCCGCGGCGTTGGCCCGCTCCAGAGAGGCGGCGACCTCGCCGGTGGCGCTCTCGGCGTTCTCCACCCAGAACTCGAAGCCGGTGTGGACCTCCGGCTCGAACGGCGCCTCGGGGTCGAGCAGATCCTGCAGCCGGGGGCCGTCGGCGGCGGGCCGTCCGGCGGCGACCGGGCTGCCGGGCTCGGCCTCCAGCGCGCGCTGGAGGGTGTCGGCCAGATCGCGGCTGACGTCGCCGGAGGCGGTGTCGTTCTGCAGACCGATCAGCACCGCGCCGTTGTCGCGGCGCAGCGCGGGCCAGGCCATCGGCAGCACGGTCGCCAGCGTCACCGAGGGCACGCCCTCGGGCAGCCCGCCCTTGAGGGTCAACTCGACGGTGGCGGCGGGCACCAGCTCCCGCAGCGCCACCCAGTCGCACTCCCCCTGGAGCCCTTCGAAGGGGCGCTGCACCAGCTCGGTGACGGCGTGCGCCGCCTGCCGGCCGTGGCATGCCTTGTACCGGCGGCCCGAACCACACGGGCAGGGCTCGCGGGCGCCGACGACCGGCACCTCGCCGCCCTTCGTCTTCGGTGCTGCGGCCTGGGGCTGAGGACGGCGCTTCTTGGCCATGGCGGCGGTGTCTCCTGGTCGTTCCTGGGCATCCGGATGCGTCCGGGGTCATGCCAAGACAGGCCGGCACAGGCCGGGACATGCGCGGACGCGTTTCGGCGCGAGCCTAGAGGAGAGCGTCCGAAAATGCGCCGCTTACGGGCCTGGGGCGCCGCCGGGACGTTCCCCGGCCGGTCCCTCGACGGCCCTACGGCTCGTCAAAGTCCGCGAAGGACAGCCCTGGTGGCAGGCCGCCGCCGAATCCGCCCGTGAGCGGGGGGTCGGCGGGCAGGTCCACGCGCGTAGCAAAGGAATCCTGAGCCGACAGGATCGCCCAGACCGTCACCTCGCCGTGCGCCGTGTCGCGGACGCCCCAGTCCTTGGCCAGCTGCCGGATGATCGCCAGGCCGCGGCCGCCGTGCGCGGTGACCGAGGGAGTGGCCGGAAGCGGGCGGGTCGGCCCGCCGCCGTCCGTGACCGAGATGGTCAGCCGGCCCTGGCCGTCGATGCGCCAGGAGGCCCGTACGGATTCCCGCAGCGCGCCCCGCGCCGCGTCCAGGCTGCCGCCGACCGGCGAGCCATTTCCGTACACCGGTGCTCCGTTGTCGTATATCGGACGCGCATGCCGACACGAGTTGCTCAGCAGCTCCGAAAGAATGAGTACCGCGTCATCGACGACTGTGTCCTGAACTCCACTTGCCAACAGCTCGTCACGCATGCGCCGTCTGGCCATGCCCACACCCGCTGGACCATGGGGTACGGCCATGATCGACGACGTCGGCACCTCTTGTGCCACCACCAACGCCACCCCCGAGACCTCCTTTGCCCCACGCCACGGGTTGAATGCCCCAATGGACTGGACCGGAAACCGGCCAAGCGGCATACAGTGACGCACTCGACACTCTCGTATACGGGCCGAGTGCGCCGGTGCACACCCTGTGAAGGGCTTTAGGCAAGGCCGAGTTGGTTTCGCACCTGTTTGGGGCGGTTTGTAATCACGGCATCCACTCCCAGCTCGCGGCACAATTCGACATCCGATGCCTCGTTGACGGTCCATACGTGGACCTGATGGCCCGCGCGATGCGCCTTGGCGACGTACTCCGGGTGTGCGCGCAGGATCCGGATGCCCGGGCCCGCGATGCCGACGCCGGGGGGCAGCCGGCCGTCGCGGTGCCGAGGGGTGAGGAATTGCATGAGGTAGACGCCGGGGATGCCGGGCGCCGCGGCCTGTACGCGGTGCAGTGAGCGCGCCGAGAAGCTCATCACCCGGACCGACGGCGTCCATTCGCCCGCCCTGGCCGGTTTTATGTGCCCGAACCGATCGAGAAGCTCGACCAGCCGCTCTTCCACCTGTCCGGCCCAGCGGGTCGGATGTTTGGTCTCGATGGCCAGCTCGACCCGGCGGTCGGCGTCGGCGACCAGTTCCAGCAGCCGCTCCAGGGTCAGTACGGACGTCCGCTCGGGATCCTCGAGCTGCCGGTCCGGCGCTTCGTTCCCGTACGCCTCGTCCTTCCACGACCCGAAGTCGAGCGTGGCGAGATCGGCCAGCTCCAGGGTGGAGACGGCGCCGCGCCCGTTCGAGGTGCGGTTCACCCGCCGGTCGTGCACACACACCAGATGTCCGTCGGCGGTCAGCCGGACATCGCACTCCAGCGCGTCGGCCCCGTCCTCGATCGCCTTCCGGTAGGCGGCCAGCGTGTGCTCCGGGGCGTCCTCGGAGGCGCCGCGGTGGGCGATGACGGAAATGGCCGGCGGATTCGAACGACTGTGCCGGATGGGGCGTGCAGACTTCACCGAGTCATCGTGCCATCCGCTGCCGCGGGGCCGGGTGCGCGGTGCGCGAGCGGTGCGCGAGGGGCGAGCGGTGCGCGAGGGGCGGCAGGGCAATCCCGGCGGGCCGTAATGGAGGGCGACGGACGGCGCGGGGCGGCGCTGGACGGATCCGTCCGGATCCGGATGAATCCGGATGACACCGGACGATCTTTATCGAGCGCGCCGAAATGTCCGAGATAAAGGATGAGGGAACAGTCACAGCCTCGCCTTACGGCGCCCTGACGCGCGGTGGGAAAAGCTGGATGCGGGGTCGTAGCGGTGCGTGCTGCCCGTTCTGCTTGTGCTGCTCGTACCTGCAGGTGCGGACCCTGTGCCCGTATGGCCCATATCGGCGGCATCCTTGATGCTGGGGTCGGGGCTTGGGCCCGGAGTCCGAGGTGTGGGGCCTCGGACTCCGGGTCCCCGCGGCCGGTCCGGCACAGTCGTAAAGCTGAGGAGAGATCTGTGAGCACCGAGAACGAGGGAGCCAACGTCCCGTCGGAGGCCACGCCGCCGACCGGGCCGCAGGCGCCGGACAGCGCCCCCGCGTCCGCCTCCGGCGCCCAGACTCCGGACGTCCCGCCCGCCCCCGCGGCACCCCCGGTCCCGGGCGGCAGCCCCTGGGAGCAGTCCCACGCCCCCGGCGGACCGGGCCCGTCGCAGCCCGAGCAGACCGCCCAGATCCCCGCATACGCGACCGCCGGCCATGGCTCCTCCGCCGCCGGCTGGGGCTCCCACGGAGGCGGCGGTGGCGGCGGCCCCTGGGGTGCGCCGGGCGGCGGCCCGGCACCCAAGCGGCGTAACGGCGGTCTGATCGCCGCCGTCCTGGTGGCCGCGCTGGTCGCGGGCGGTATCGGCGGCGGCATCGGCTTCTGGGCCGCGGGCCAGAACGACACCGGCTCGACGACGGTCACCGCGGCCGGCAACCCCGAGGCGCTGAACCGCAAGCCCACCTCGGTCTCCGGGATAGCGCAGCGGGCGCTGCCCAGTGTGGTGACGATCGAGGCGCAGGGCGCGACCGGCGAGGGCGGCACCGGCACCGGCTTCGTCTACGACAAGCAGGGCCACATCCTCACCAACAACCACGTCGTCTCCAGCGCGGCCGACGGGGGCAAGCTCACCGCGACGTTCTCCAACGGCAAGAAGTACGACGCCGAGGTCATCGGCCGCGCCCAGGGCTACGACGTCGCCGTGGTCAAGCTCAAGAACGCCTCGGGCGCCCCGCTCAACCCGCTCCCGCTCGGCAGGTCCTCCCATGTCCAGGTGGGTGACGCCACGATCGCGATCGGCGCCCCGTTCGGCCTGTCCGGCACGGTAACCACCGGCATCATCAGCGCCAAGGACCGCCCGGTGGCCTCCAGCGACGGCGACGGCGCCAGCGCCTCGTACATGAGCGCCCTCCAGACGGACGCCTCGATAAACCCCGGTAACTCCGGTGGCCCCCTGATGGACGCCAGCGGGAACGTCATCGGCATCAACTCCGCCATCCAGTCGGCCGGCAACGGCGGCGGCATGGGCCCCGAGTCGCAGCAGTCCGGCAGCATCGGCCTGGGCTTCGCCATCCCCATCGACCAGGCCAAGCGGGTGGCCCAGGACCTGATCAGGTCCGGCCGCCCGGTCTACCCGCAGATAGGCGTCCAGGTCGGCATGAAGGACACCGGCGACGGCGCCACCATCGCCCAGACCGGCAACAACGGCTCCGACTCGGTCACCCCGGGCGGCCCCGCCGACAAGGCCGGCCTGCGCCCCGGCGACACCATCACCAAGCTCGACAACACCGTGATCGACAGCGGCCCCACCCTGATCAGCGAAATCTGGCAGCACAGGCCCGGCGACCACGTCACCCTCACCTACCTGCGCGGCGGCAAGGAGCACACGGCCCAAGTCACCCTGGGCCAGCGCACGGGCGACAAGTGACGCGCTAGTCTGATCCCCGCGACACCGCACACCGGTGCCGCGGGGAGGCTTGCCCGAGCGGCCTAAGGGAACAGTCTTGAAAACTGTCGTGAGGTAACCCCTCACCGTGGGTTCAAATCCCACAGCCTCCGCACAGGTCAGAAAACATGCAGGTGGGCGGGGGTCCCGGAACGTTCCGGGACCCCCGCCCACCTGTTTTCCTGTCTCACCCTGCTGCGGTCTGGCGCACCGCTGACCAGCCTGTGTGGACGGGACGTGGACGGGAATCAGGGCTCTGCAGTCCGCTGTTCCTCGGCCCGCATCGCACGCTCGATCAGCGCATTGGCCTGGTCACGCTGCCCGTCCAGCACCTTGGCGTAGAACTTGTAGAGGACGGCCACGCTGTGGCCGGCGCGGCGGGCCACCTCGGTGGGAGCGACGCCTGAGGTGATCCAGAGCGAGATGCCGGCCTTCCGCCCGGTGTACGGCGCTTCCGCGAAGTGGTGGAGGACCTGCTCAGGGGTGAGCGCTGCTTTACGCGCCTCCTGCCAGAGATCCGTGTACTCCTTGCTGAGCACGACCCCGCCCTGGGCCGCTCGGAACAGCCGCCTGTCCGACGCCACGCCGTACCGGTCGATATGGGCACGCAGCATCCTCACCAGTTTCGGCGGGATCGGTACGTCGCGCACGGACGAGCGGGCCCGACGCTTCAGCCCGCGTTCTTCGTAGGGCTTACCGTCGTCCGTCCAGGCGGATCCCACCCGGGATGCGCTACCGGAGAGCAGCAGGACACCCCACCCCGTCTCGGGCAGGGTGCAGTCGCTCGCCCTGAGATTCATTGCCTCGGCCGGCCGAGTGGCCGCGTAGTAGATGCACGCGAAGAACGCCTGGAGATGTTCGCCGCGAGGGCCGAGCGTTCCGACGGCGTCGATGAGTTCCTCTGCTTGCCGAGGGTTCGGGACGTACCGGAAGTCGATCTCGTCGTCTGTCGGCGGAGGAGACCAGTCGACAGACGGCAGCGGGTTGGCCGTGAGGCGTTTGCGCTCCACGGCGTACCGGAGGGCGTTGTTGAAGACCGTCCGGCGGTTCGTGATGGTGGTCGCTGCCGCCCGCTTCCCATTGAGCCGCGTGCTCAACGCCTTCAGCGCGGCGCGGACCTTTTCGGAATCGTCCTCCAGTGCGGACATGGAAAGAGCTTTTGCAGATAGCCACGTGAGCGCGGCGGAGAGGTGGTCGGGCGGCGGCGTGCGGTGCTTGGAGAAGTTGAACGCGTAGCCGGTCAGCGCCCTTCGCAGTACTGCCGGTGCGGGTGCCCCTTTCGTGTCCTTGACCAGAGCGGCGGTGATGACCGCAAGGGCGTCTGCACGTGTGGCCCGGCCCTTCGCCGATGCGGCCGCGGACCACTTCATCTCTGCGTAGTCCTTGGCGTGCTCGAACCACGTCACCTGGGGCTGGAGCGCGGCCAGTTCGGACTTTGGGAGACCCGTCTCGATGTCGAATTGCTCGCCCTTTTGAGCAGCGGCCATCAGCTGGGACCGCCGGCCGTCGGCCAGGGTCTTGGTATGGAAGCTCTTAGCGTGTGACTTGGGCCCGACTACCCAGCGGACCTGGTAGGGCTTCGGGTACTGCGGCCGTACGCGGATCTCGTACATCTTGAACTCGAAGGTCAGCAGGGTGACTCCAGAAATGCGAGCGGGCCCGGCAAGGCCGGGCCCGCTGAACGACAGAGGGATCAGGCGGCAGGCTGTTCTTCCTGTTGAGAAAGCCAGTTGTCGAGATCCGCGCGGCGGATGCGGAGCTGGCCGCTCGGGAGCTTGACGATCCTGGGGGCCTGTCCACGGGCCCTCATCCGGTAGAAGGACGCGCGGGACATATTGAGTTCGGAGAGAACTTCGGGGAGCTTGAGCATCTTGGGGCTGGGCACGTTGCTGTCTCCTTCGAGGCGGTCTTGTACGCCACGTGCTGACGCGGCGTTAGGGCAAGGAGGTGCCGGACGCTGTTGCGGGGAGAAAAGTGTCAGCAATGTCAGCAAAAACCGCTGACCTGCGGAGATGGTGTTGGCGGGGGTGTCAGCGGTTGTCAGCAGTGTCAGCAAAATGGCGCTGTCTGCTGACAGTGCTGACACCTGCTGGCGCGTGTCAGCAAAGGAAAAGACCAGGTCAGCGATTTTTGCTGACACTGCTGACGTTCTGCAGCCCTACGGAGCGTTCTGCGGGTCCTTCAGGGCAGGGTGGACACGGAACGTGATCGTCGCTGCGCGGCCTCTTCCGCCAGGGGAAGGCGGCCTGTCAGCGCGGAGGTAGCCGTGTTCTTCCAGGAGGCTAAGGGCGGGGTCGATGGTGTCGGTACGTCCACGGAAGCGACGTAGGGAGGCGACGACGTCGCGGCGCTTGACGGTGGTCCGGTGCGTGCCGTTCTGCTTGGGGCGGCGGAGCCAGTCGAGGATGTGCACGGCGTCGTCAGTGGCCGGGTCGGCGGCGATGAGATCGAAGACCGCCAGGGCGTGCGCCGTGTAGTACTCAGCGATGGCCGCCGCGCGTTCAACGCACTCGGCGTTGACGGGTTCGCCCCAGCCGGTGCTGATGCGGTCAGCAAGATGGAGAAGGCCGGCGATACGGATGGTGGCGCCGACGAGCTTCCCGGCCCAGTCCTTTACGTGGGACAGCGATTGGTCGGGCCTCAGCTTGAACTCGACTTCCTCCTGAAGGCGTTCGACGACGGCGTCGGCCTGGGCGGACAGCGGGATGGTGACGGGATCGGGCAGGTCGGTGAACGTGCGCACCATCGCTTCCAGACGGGCGTCGTACGTACGGCTGACGCTGTCGGGCACGGGCTGCGTGCGGATCCTGCGGTAGCCGAGGTTCGACGGCGGGAGGGAGTACAAGAAGCGGGCGAGGAGACCGCGGTCGCGTGCACCAGGGGCGGAAGCCAGGTCGTGCAGCACGGCGGGCTGGGGTGTGACGCCGATCGTCAGCGCTGGGCGGTCGATGGTGGGCTGGTCGCGGGTGATGCGGTCGGTCTGGAGGCGTTCGCCCTTGTGGGCCTGGAGGAAGACACCGAGGTTGGGGCGGGTGCTGTAGCGGCCGGCGATGATGTCGAACAGGTCGCCCTCGGGAGAGAGCGCGGCGAGGCATCGGTGCGTGGCAAGCAGATGGGTGAGCGGTTCGGGGGTGATGTCTCCGGAGACCGTCAGCCGCGGCGTGGGCGGTACGTGGATTTCGTCGGCGAGCATGCGGGCCGCGGAGGCTTCAGCGACGAGCTGCTGGCGATCGATGGGGTCGCCCTTGCGAGCCTTGGCCAGTAGGGCATCAACCTCGGCCTCGGCGGTTTCCTTGGCGGTCTGAGCCTCGATGATGGCGGGCTTCGCCTGCTGGGCCAGTTCCTCCTCGATCCGGTAGATCGGGGCGGTCATGGGGGCGAAGACGTCCGACTTGCGGGAGGCCGGCGGCATCGCGCACACCAAGTAGAGGTTGGACTGTTCGACCCAGCCGGGGCGGATCTGGAAATGAACCCGGCCGCCGGCGGTCGTGGACAGCGCGGCCAGGCCCATGGTGGCAGCCATATCCGGGGGAGTCTGGGTGAACTCCGCCAGTGCCACGACCTGGTCACGCATCCAGCACGGCAGGACGTTGACCGGGAAGCTGGGCAGTGTGCCCCCTTCACCAAGGGGGGTGGGCTCGCTCCAGGCGCGTTGCTCGGCCGCCTCCAGTGCCGCCAAGGCTTCGGCGCGGGTGGCGTCGGCAGTGAGTTCGCCGGTGCGTGCGCTCTGGCTGAGACGCATGCCGGTGGCGTCGAGGCGGCGGTTGTCGGCCGCGTCGCGGGCGATGGCTGCGTAGTACTCGCCGTTGCTGGTGGTGGGCACCTGCTGAACCAGGTGATGGAGGTAGGAGGCTCCGCCGATGCGGTTCAGGTCACCGGTCTGGGCCAGGTAGGCGGCGACGGTGATGGGATCCACTGGCTCATCCCGCTCGTGCAGGGTGGTGATGGCACGGTGGATGGTCTCGTGGGCGGGGCGGTAGTAGTCCGCCGGATCGAGAATGGCGGTGATCTCCGGAATCACAGCGGGAGACAGCAGCATCGCGCCGAGTGCTGCGTGTTCAGCTTCGATGGCTTGGTCGTGAGGCCCGGCTCGCAAAGTGTGGATGGTCGCGAACTCGGCGCCATGGGCATGCGGATCGGATGTCGGTTGGGTCATGCTGGAGACCTCCACAGGTCTGTTGAGGAGTGGAGACAGGGCGGGCCGCGGTCTTTGGCGAGAGGCGGCCCGCCCTAGTACCGAAGAGGCCGGTGGCGGGGTCAGGGCTGGAGGGCGGCGGCGGTGGCCCACAGCGCGCCGAGTGCGGTGGCTGTGAGGGTGAGCCAGGACAGGGCTTCGGCCCACAGTCGACGGCCCATGCCGCCCGGATCCGGTATGTCGGCGTAGGCGTCGGCGAGGCATGCGTGCGCCGCGGCGACGAGGCCAAGATCGGCGTACCAGCGGCCGCGGCGGTCGACTCCGCCGGCCTTCTCACCGTCGGGGTAGTGGCCACCGTGGAGGATTCCGCGGTGGCGGTCGCTCTCGCTCGTCAGCTCGGCACGGTTCCGGCAGACAGGGCTGGTGGTGCGGCAGACCGGGCAGCGGTAGAGGTATCTGCGCATGATCACGTCCTTTGGTGAGGGAATGGGTTGGCCCTCCCCGGAGATGCCAGGAAGGGCCGGATCGTGGGCTGAGAGGGGGGTGTCGGGGGTTGATTGGACTGATCGGTTTTCGCAGGTCACCAATGGCTTGGTGATTGGCTGGGCATTGGCGGCGATCGGTTTCGTCAGTCGTTCGGGGCCAATGGCCGACCGATCCGGGACCGATGCCGGAGGAAGGTCAGGAGGCGGCGTCGACCGCGTCCTGGACGCCGGACAGGCGGTAGCCGCGGGGCTGCCCGTCCAGTTCCCTGAGCCGCTCCGAGAACAGCTCCACACCCGCGTCTCGGAGGGCGCGGCTGAGGGCTTTGCCGAGTTCGCGGAGTCGGCTGTGTTCGTCGCGCTCGTCCCACGCGCCCCATCGGTCGGGGTCGGCGGTGCGCAGATGGCAGTGGATCTGGCCCATGGTCAGGTAGGCCGGGTCGTCCTCGGCGGTGAAGATGTCCCGCAGGAGCTGAAGGATCGACGGAACAGGACCGGGCGCGCTTGCACTGCTTCCGGTGCCGGCGGCGGCGCAGAGTTCTTGTAGCGCATGCCACTCGTCGAGGAGGCCGGCTTCGGTCAGGGTGTGAGTCACATCCACCAGACCCGCCTTGTGTCGCTCGGTGGCGACGCGTGCGGCGTATTCGGGGGTGATTTCACGGACCTGGTAGCGCATGGGCTTGTTGGGCATGCCGGGCAACCCGACGCCGTAGATCTGTCCGGCGTCGTTGACCTGGGTGTGGGTGGCGGCCTGGAGGAGATCGGCGCGGTAGCCCTCGGCGACCGCGCCGGGGCCGAGCAGCTCGGTGATGTCGACGCGGCGGCAGGCGCCGAGGAGCTTGGCGGAGAGCTTGGGGCCGATGGCTTCGCCGAGGTAGTCCTTCGTGCCGAACTGGGATCCGGCATAGACCCAGATGGCCTCCTTGCGGCCGAGGAGCAGTAGCCGGACCAGGAGCTTCTTGGCCCGTTCCGAGAGTTGCGGCCATTCGTCGCCGAACACGCAGATCGCTGGATGCTCGCGGGAGACACGCCATTTGTTGCCCCAGCCGTAGCGGGCGCGCTGGCGGGCGCGAGCCGAGCACCAGGCGAGGAGGAACTCAAGCACGGCGCAGATCGCATCGTCGTCCATGCAAGCGCTCAGGATGAGGGCCTGCTCCAGGTCACCGATGCCAGTGCCGGCCGGGTCCAGATTGATGGTCGCGGCGTCGTAGCAGGCAGTGGCGACCTCGGCCATGGCGAGCATGACGCCGGACTTCCCGCCGCCGGAGTCGGCCACCATCAGCAGCATCAGCCCGGCCAGGGTGAACGTGAGGGGGGTTGCGTCCATCGCGACCCCGTAGTCGGCGAGGTCGGTGATCGACATCGACAGCGGAGCCCGGTACGGGACTGTGCCGACCAGCTCCGGTGTGAAGGGGTCGGTAAGGATCATCCGGACGGTGCAGGTGTCGCCGTGATCGGGGTCGGTCTCCACCAGCAGGCCGTCGCGGCGCAGCTTCAGCAGCGTGATCAGCCGCCGGTAGGTGTCGGTCTCGGCGAGTTCTTCCGGGCTGCCGGAGCTGAAGATGACGCGGGCCGTCCAGCCCCACGGCTCGCGCACCACATCTGTGATCTCTTCGATGTCGCAGCCCTGTGCTACCAGGGCGCGCCACAGTGCCTCCTGGGCGTCCTCGCGGCTGGTCACGTCTCGGATCGGGAACGGCTTGAGCTTCTCCTGAAGGACTTCGTCGGCGAGGCCGGCCGTCGGCATGCTGGGCCGTTCCAGCTCCTGGGGGCCGACAAGGTCTGCGGGCAGGGCTCGCTGCGTCAGCGCGAGCGGGTGTCGGCCCAGCCACCAGGCGGCTCCGGCCAGTACCGGCACCGCCACCAGACCCGCGGTCGGCGCGGCAAGGAGGGCGCCGAGAGCGGTGGCTCCAGCGGGCAGTAGCACGCCAATGAACCTGCCGAAGGCCCGTACGGAGCGGTACCGGCGGATCTGCTCACGCGTGGGCTGGGCCCCGGCAAGATTGAAGGGCAGCTGCGCCAGGGCAGCGCCTGCAGTGCGGCGCAGCTTCAGCTGAGTGCTGAGGTCCTTCAGGCGGTTCCCGTCTTCGGCAGTCAGACCGAAGTCCACGGCGTCGCGCGCCAGCTTCTGGGTCTTCTTACCGAGACGGTTGATGTCCGCGGCGACGTCCTCGCGCTGCTCGAGGTAGGTGTCCAGGTGCCGTTTGACCATGCGACGCCGGATTTCCTCGTCGGACATGTAGGTGAGGGTCGTCCAGTGAGCGGTGGCGGCCCAGGCGTGGCGTATGCCCGGAAGCGTGCCTCCGGCGATGGCCCGCAGGGCGGCAGCCGCACACCGGGCGACGCGGGTAGCTGTCGGGCCGCGGCTGGTCGCGGGCTTTTCCTGCTGGGGGTCGGGGGCGTCGTCGTCGACGATCTCGGCCCATACGTATTCGCCTTCGTAGGGGGCGACTTCGGTGGTGTGGTGGGTGCTCATGTGTCCTCCGTCGGCGGTCCGGGCCGGGGCGGCCCGCCACACCCGCTGGGGTGTGGGGGACCGTCGCGGCCCGGTCAGCCGCCGAAGGCCCACAGGCCGACGTTGTTGGCGGCCAGGACCGCACCGGCGACGAAGTAGCCGGTGAAGCCGAGACCGGTTCCGTAGCAAACGCCGACGCTGACGCCGATGACCATTTCCTTGAGGTCCTTGGCGCGGCCCTTGGCGGCGAAGAGCTTTACGCCGTACCAGGCGATCCCGCACAGCCCGACCAGGGCGCCACCGGCGGAGACGGGGGTGATGGCGGTCCGGGGAGCGTGCGGGGTGACCGTCGTCCCGGACACCCCGTGGACGGCCGCCTCCCCGCCGGCGTTCAGGCCGAGGCGCAGGGCGCCTGCGATCTCGCCGAGGATGCCACCTGAGTTGACGGTGACCAGCAGGACGAACAGGCCGACGAGGATCACCGTGGATTTGGCCCGAAGCCACTTGAACTTGAATCCGGCGATGACGACGACGGTGCCGATGGCGGCGAAGGCGAGGGACCCGAAGCCTGCGTTGGCCCCGGGGTTGTCGAAGATGTTCATGGTCAGACGGCTCCTGTCAGGCGGTAGACGACGAATCGCCAGGTGGCGGTGGCCAGTCCGCAGATGACGGCCCAGATGGCGGGGCGGGTGACGACCCAGCCCATGCGCGAGGTGAGGAAGCGCCAGGTGGCGCGGCCGACGAATGCGGTGACGCCGACAGCGGCGCGGCACAGGCCGCCGATGCCGGGGACGAACTGGCCGACAATGACCGGCATTACGACGCCCAGGGCCATACCAGCAGGCACGAACACAGCACTGATGCTGTAGGTGCGCAGGGCATTGGCGATCCAGACGGTCGCGGTGTGGTCGCCGATCGGGGCCGCGGTGGCGACCGCGATGCACAGCAGGTTGCGCTTGATCTGCAGCCGTGCCCAGTCGACCCGGTTGCCGTCGGAGTCCCATACGGCGCTGCGTTCGATCAGGGCGGTGGCCACGTCGGTCCAGCCGAAGCCGAAGGCCCCGCTGAGGGCGGCTTCGACGCCGCGGGAGGCGACGTCCGTGATGTCGAACCGTCGCGCGGCGGGCTCGTCGGTGAAGGCATCGGCCGCGGGAACGTGGGCCGGAGGGGGCGGGGGCGGGGTGCTGCCAGTGATGGGGCAGACAACGTAGGTGTCGGCGGCGAGGGCGCAGCCCTCACGGATCGGGCACCCGGTGCAGCAGTCGTCCTCTGGCCGGCCGAGTGGCCAACTGCCGCTGTCCGCCTTGGCGAACGAGTAAGGACTGTCAGCCATCGCGGACCTCCGTTGGCAGGCCCGCGGCCGGGCCGTCGATGAGGGTCTGCAGGAGGGCCTGGACGTTGAGTTCGTCGCCGTCCGGCGCAGCGAGGCGCGGCTGGGCCTGCGTGGCGGGGTAGAAGCCGGGCGGCAGCGAGGGCGGCATCGCGACCTTGGGCCGTGTGCCGACGGGGCGGCGGCCCGGCAGGTAGAGGCGGGTGGTGGGAGCGGTGCTGGCGGCGAGGCGCCGCAGATGACGCAGGCGGCGCGGGCGGCGGATCAGGCGGAAAGAGATCACGGCACACTCCGTGGACAGGCAGCCCGCCCCCAGGCGGGTGCGGGCTGCGACGGGTGAGATCAGGGACGGCGGCGGGCACGCGCACGCGAGCGCAGACCCGGCATCGCGATACGGAAACCGCAGGTATCGACGAGAGGGCAGCGGTCGCACACGGCGGCGGCTTCCTCACGGGCTTCGGTCGGGGTGCGGCCGCTGCCGGCGGCGTCGAACAGCGGCGCCTTGGCCTCCTGCCAGCACGCGGCAACACCGTGAAAGCCGCTGCGGACACTGCGGACCGCCTCAAGCGTGCGCTGCTCCTCGAGGGCCAGCTCGGTCTTCAGGTCACGGCTCATCGGCCGCACCGGCCCCAGCGGTCCTGGCGGCGGCGCTCGGTGTCCTCCCATGCCTGGCTCTGCCGGTCCGCGGCCCGCGCGTTGCGGTGGTGGGCCTCGCGCCGCTTGCGCGAGGCCTTCTCGGAGGCCGACTCGCGGTCGCTGTAGGTGGTGTCGGCCATCGTGCGGTCGTTGCCGAACAGCCCGAAGAACGCCATCACCGCTCCCCTTTGGCCTTGTTGGTCTTGGGGGTGCCGGGGACCGGCTTGGGCTCAGCCCTGAACCAGCCGCCGCGCGAGGCCTGGTACGTCGTCTCGTACCGGGGGTCGGGGCGGGTTGCGGGCGCGATGGAGATACGGCGCAATGCCATGCTGGTACAGCTCCTCGTCATGGGGCGGTGACCGGTCGGCCGGCAGGCCCTGGAAAGCGGCCGGCGACTCGGTCCGTGGAAAGGCCGTGCTCCTGGCCAGGCCCTGGAAAGCGGGCTGGGAGCACGGCGTCGTGCCGGGTGGTCCATCGGGCACTGCTCGCCGGGTCTGCTGCCGCATCTGCTCACCGGGTCTGCGGACAGGTCCGCTCACCGGGTCACTCACGGGCCGCTCGCCGGGTCTGCACTGCGCTGTGGTGTCGGCTTCCGGCAGTTGCAGCAACGGCCAGCCCGTACGAGGCGGGCTGGCCATCACTGGTGGTGCCGGACTACGGGCGTGAGCCAGCCTCCTCGTCCTCCTCTCCATCGCTCTCGCTCGGGCCAGCCTCGGCGGCGTCGGTGACGGTGTCGGTCTCCTCGTGGGACATCAGCTGCCCCCACGCCTTGCGCACCCGCTCTTCCCCACCGACGTATCCGGCGTTGCGGAAGGCCGTGACGGCCTGGCGGTAGGACAGCGGCGGGTCGGCGGAGTAGCGCAGGTGCCTCAGCACGGCATCGAGCTGCTTGTCCGCCAGCCGCTCCCCTGGCACAGGCACCGGCACACCCGCCACGGACGCGATCTCCTCCAGCGTCACGGCCGCCTCACCAGAGGAAGGCTCCTCCTCCAGGCCAGCCGCATCGGTCCCGCCCGTGTCCGCGTCGTCCTCCGCCGTCACGGGCGTGACGGGTCGAGGCGTCACGGACGTCACGTTGGGTGTGACAGGGTTTGTCTCGACGGCGTTGACCTGCGTGTCTTCAGCGTCACGCGAGGGTGTGACGCTCTCCAGCTCCGGCCGCACGGCAGGGCCGACGGCTGTGGGCTCATCGGGTGTGACGGGACCTGTGATGGGGCGCGTCACGGTGAACATGTCGGCCAGGGCGGCGTCGGCGCCTGCTGTGACGCGATCACGCTGGATGTCCAGCAGCTGCGCCCCCAGCGACACATCCCCGACACCAACACGCTTGGCCAGGCGCCAGGACTTGCGCTCCGACCGCTTCCGTACGTTGCCGTCGGGGTGGTGGGCAGAGCGTGCGCGGTGGTACGCCAGCGCCTGGACGACGTTGGCTGCCCTGCGGTCGGCGTCGGCGTCGCGGCCGTCGGTGTGGACCACGATGCGGCGGGCCAGGAACGCCATGCCTTCCGCGCTCACGCACATGCCCATCGGCGTCACGGCGTAGATGACGGTGCGGCCCGGATCGTCGGCCGCCATCGCCGCCATCACCGAGGCCGCCGCCGGAAGGGCCCACAGGCCCGCCCGGATCACCAGCGGCGAGGCCTGGCCGAGCATCGTCAGCCCCAGCAGCACCAGGGCCAGAACAGCGGTCGCACCCTCACCGGCGGCCACCGCGCCCAACGCGGTGCCGTCGCCGTAGGCGCGGCTGATGTTGCTGAACGTCCCCATCCCGCCGGCGATGCCGGTCGCGAGCATGGGGACGAACGCGGTGGTGAGAACGATCCGCTGGGCTTTGGACAGTGGCTTCGGTGCGGTCATCATGCTCCACCACCCCAGGCGGCAACCGCCGCAATCACCAGCAGCCCGCCGGCCGTGCACGTCAGGTCGATGGCCCGACGCAGCCGGACGAACTTGCGCACCGCGATCCGCGACAGGTTCACGATGTGCACCGGCCGGTCATCCTCACCGAGCGCCTCGCGCATCTCGGCAGGGGTGAGCGTGGCCCACTTCGGAAAGCCAGCCGGACGACCCCCGCCAAGGTGGGGCCGGACCGTCAGCAGCAGCAACGCCGCAGCCGCCAACAGCACAGCCACCCCCACGGCGCCGAACGCCACGGACGCAACCGGCAGATGGACACTCGTGGCTACGGTCCAGGCGCCGGCCATCATCGCGCCGATGAACGCCAGCAATAGCGACGCCTTGGTGTCGGTACGGGCCAACTCTGCCTTGACCTCGGCGTGAGCGGCGGTGAGCGCGGTGTCCTCGTAGCTCATGCCTCGCTCTCCTCGGGCTCGTAGACCATGCCCAGATGCCACAGGTGGCTGCTCGCTTCCCGGAGGAGGTCGAGCAGAGTGGCCAGGGCCAGGCGGGCATCCCCGAACGCCAGCTCGGCGCCGTACGCGTGCTCCGCAGGCTCCGTCCCGTCATCCGGGTCGAGCCTTCCGGCTGCCAGGTCGCGGAGCACACGCCCATCCATGTGGGCGATGGCCTGCTGCAACCGCGCGCACATCTCCACCATGGCGATGACGGAGCGGCTGACCTCAGGCGTGCTGTCGTACCCGCCGTTCATGGCGGCGTGGTTGTGCTGGCGCACCGCTTCGGATGCTGCCTGCATGTGTGCGGCGGGGGTCCTGGTCTTGCTCATGCAGCCACCGCCGTCCGCAGCGCGTCGTGCGCCACCGTGATCTGCTGGGTAGAGCTGGTCAGAACAGCCAGGGCGGGGGCGTAGTCCAGGTAATCGGTGTCGGCGGCCGCCTGTCGGCGGCCGAAGTGTGTCGTCATCAGCAGTACTCCGAGTCCATGGAAGGGGGCCCGGGGCGCCCGCGCGGTAGGTGCCGTGCGGGCGCCCCGGGCGGGAGGCGTTAGAGCGATCCGCCGGGTTCACGCCTGGGCAGCGGCAGCTTCGGCTCGGCGCTGTCAGGTACGCGGTCGTGCTGGGGTTCGGGCTCACTCATCGGGCATCGCCCCGGAGCTGAGCCGCCTGAGCCGCCGCAGCCTCGGCTGCGGCCCTTGCGCGTTCGGCTTCCTCCATGTGCTGGCGACTGAACGCGTCGAGCGCGGCCGCGGCCTGTTTCTCGGCGCTTTCACTCACCGGGAACCACCGCCGGAGCGCTTGCCGTCGGCCTGCCGGGCGCGACGCAGGAACTCATCCATCTCCCGATCGCCCGACGCAGTGACGATCAGGAATGCGAAACTGTCCTTCACAGGACTGCCTCCATCTCAGGTGGCCTGTGCGCGGGTCTCGGGGATTGCGGCCCCGGGGCCCGCACCCGCCGGACTATCCGGCTCCCCTCAGCCCCGCCCGTACGAGCGGCTCCCGCGTGGGAACCGCTCGGACGGGCGGAGGAGGCAACCGGCCGCAGTGCCAAGCGCTGCGGGTCCAGGTAGAGGTGGACCGGAAGTTGCGCAGGCGCCGCCGGCCGGTCCATCAGGGCGGCGCCTGGGTATGTCGTCGGTTCACACCGACCTCCCGCAGGAAGCAGGGACACGGCTTTTACCGGTGCGCCGTTGCCGCGGTGCACCGGTCCCGAGCCGGGCAGAATCGGGTGCGTCATCGTTGCTGCTCTGACGCCAGCAGGGCGGCGCGTACCAGGTGGCAGCGAAGGGGGTGCCCGCCAGTGATGACGGGATGATCCCCGAGGCTGTTCTCCAGAGCTGGTTCGCGGGGCAGGACAGGTTCGCCTGCCGCTAAGTGGCCGCCGGCGGCCATTACCCGGGCCGTTGCGGGGACGGGGACTTGTGCCCCGTTGATTTGTCGCGCTGTTGAGTACTCAAGGAACGACCGCTTCCTTCGGACCCGTGCCACGGGGCCCTCCGGGCGGCGCAGATCGCGCATTCGTGCAGGTCAAAGCAATGTCGCGCTGCTCTCTGTCGTCCCGAACGGGATGACCGGCACTGAGACTGTTCTAGCACGACTGCTACAAGCAGCACAATGAGTTGTGCTGTGCGTGCCTGTTGGGCTGGTGGAAGGGGCGGATAGCATCGCCGTATGACGCCAACCGCTGATGACTCGCGCCGAGTGAACGAGCAGATCGCGGATGCCCTTCAGAAGGACATCGAGTCAGGCAAGCTCAAGGCGGGTGCGAAGCTGCCGGCGGTCCGCTCGATCGTGGAGAAGTTTGACGTAGCCCCGGGCACTGCGACGAAGGCGCTGAAGCTGCTCGTGCAGCGAGGTCTCGCACGCCCGGACTCGACGCGTGGCTACTTCGTGAGGAGCCAGACCGAGGAGCCAGAGGGCAGCAAGCCCAGCCCGGAGTTCGTGGCGATCATGCAGGAGATTGAGGGCATTCGGGCTCATCTGGCTCGCCTCGATGACCGTCTGAACCAGCTGGAGCGGTAGCGGGGCTCTGCGTGAACGTCGTCGAGAGATCGTGCGCCCGCTCAGACAACGCGTTCACCTCGCCGGATAGTTCGCTGATCGCAGCCTTCACCGCTTGCCATTCACGTGCCGTCAGACCCACGACCGTGCCCCCTTGTTGCTGTCTCAATGCGTCTCACTCTGTACGCCTTCGACGCTATGGCGCGGGTCCCGGGTGACCCCGGAAAATCCTTCCGGGGTCACCTTCCGAACTGAGCTGAGGCTGAAGCCATGCGAGGAATGACGCAGCACCTAACGACCGGCGAGCGCGTTGCCTGGTACCGCCATCGCCGTGGCCTGTCTCAGGACGTACTGGCTGGACTCGTCGGCCGCACGGCTGACTGGCTCGGGAAAGCGGAGAACAACCGCATCGAACTCGATCGCCTTTCGGTGATCCGGGCGCTCGCCCACGCGCTGGACGTGTCCATCGGAGACCTGATCGGCGAGCCGACCCTACTGGAGTGGTCCAAGGACAGCGGTCAGCGAACCGTGCCCGCCCTTCGCGAAGCGCTCATGGACTACCGGCTCCTCACCCCGTTGATCGGTACGCCGGCGGACGGCGAACCTCCGACGCTGGCGGCGCTGCGTTCGGACGTGGGCGAAGTCTGGGATGCCTACCAGGACTCGCGTTACGGATTCGCAGCCCGTCAGCTCCCGCCACTCCTGGCCGACGCCCTGCTCGTGGCCCGCACCTGTGCCGACGGCGAACGCGAGGAAGCGAACGGTCTGCTCGCCATGACCTACCAGGGCGCCGCCATGGTGCTCGGCAAGCTCGGCGAGAACGAGCTGGCATGGATGGCAGCAGACCGGGGGCTTGCCGCGGCGCAGCTGAGCGGCAACAACGTGATCATTGGGTCGCTGTTCCGATCCGTGACGCACTGCCTGCTCTCCACGGGGCGCTTCGAGACGGCTGCGCAGCTCGTGAGGGATGCTGCTGGGTTCCTCGAACCGGGACTCGGCGAGCCGACGCCGGCCTACCTCTCCGTGTACGGGACGCTGTTCCTGACCGGGGCCATGGCGGCGGCCCGAGCGGAGGACCGAGCGACCACTCAGGAGTTCCTGCGGGAAGCCGAGAGCGCAGCGTCTCGGCTCGGAGCCGACGCCAATCACATGTGGACGGCCTTTGGCCCGACGAACGTGGCGATCCACCGGGTAGCTACGGCCGGCGAACTGGGCGATATGCAGATCGCGGCGGAACTCGGGCCCGAGGTGGACACCAGGGGCCTTCCGGTGGAACGGCGCGTGCGGCACAACCTGGAGGTCGCACGGGCCCTCAGCGCGTGGAACCGTACGGACGAGGCTCTCGCCGCAGTGCTGGAAGCCGAGCAGCTCGCGCCCGAACAGGTCAGACACCACTACATGAGCCGAGATCTTGTCCTCGGATGGGTCCGCGGCACCCGAGGGCGCCCGAGCCAGCCGGTTGCCGACCTGGCGGAGAGGCTGCGCGTGGTGTGAGCTGGTTAGGCTCGTTCGCATGAGCGACAACGAGCACGAGGCGAAGATGGCGCGCCCGAGAATGGCCTCGGGTGCGCTGTTCTTTGATGATCAGGGTCGGATCATGATGCTTGAGCCGACGTACAAGGACTACCGGGAGATCCCGGGAGGCTACGTCGAGACCGGCGAGTCTCCGCGCCAGGCGTGCATCCGGGAAGTACGCGAGGAACTGGGCATCGAGCCAGAGATTGGGCGACTCCTCGCGGTGGACTGGGCCCCCAGCCCGAAGGAGGGCGACAAGGTCCTCTACATCTTCGACGGCGGCGTCCTGACGCCAGAGCTGCGGGGGCGGATCCAGCTGCAGTCGTCGGAGATCGGCTCGTACGACTTCCACCCTGCTTCCGCCCTGGCGGACCTCACGATTCCTCGGCTCGCACGCCGGATCGAGGCAGCCGTCCAGGCCAGGAACGCGGGAGACGTGGCGTATCTGGAGCACGGGCGTGAGGCTCAGCACGCGGCATGACTGGCCAGCCCACCCGGGGAACGCTCATCACCATCGAGGGGATACGACGTCAATGCGAGTGACGCACGGCTTACCGCTTGCGAAGAAGACGACCCTGGGCATCGGAGGCCCGGCGGCGGTGTACGCCGACCTTCAAGACCTTGCCGACTTCCCCGAGTTCGTCTCACTCGCCGAATCCTTTCCAGGTGCGCCGACCTGCCTGGGGGCCGGCAGCAATGCACTGGTCGCTGACGCGGGCTGTTCGTCGCCTGTGCTGCGGATGAACACGAAGGGCGTGCGGTTCGTGGGGGAGGCGGCCGACGGCCGGACCCTGGTCGAGGTGCAGGCTGGCCATCCCCTGTCTGACCTGGTCGACACGGTCCTCAGCCACGGGCTGATCGGCATGGAGATGCTCGCGGGCGTCCCCGGGACCGTCGGCGCTACGCCGGTCCAGAACGTCGGCGCGTACGGCCAGGAGATCTCCGACACCCTGGTCGAAGTGACGGCCTGGGACTGGGTGTCGCGCCGACGCGTCACCCTGGACGCGGCGGCGTGCGGGCTGGGGCATCGCACCAGCATCTTCAAGGGCTCCAGCCGCTGGACCTTGCTGACGGTGGTTTTCGCGCTGCAGAAGTCCGCGCTCAGTACCCCGATCACCTACCGCCTGGTCGCTGACCAGCTCGATGTGCCGGTCGGCAGCCGGGTGCCGCCAGCCGAGGCGGCCGAGGCGGTGCTGGCCGTCCGGAGGGGCAAGGGCATGGTGCTGGGGTGTCCCGGCGCCGACCGCCGGACGGTCGGCAGTGTCTTCTACAGCCCCGAAGTGACGTCAGCCCAGGCTAGGTGGTTGCAGGACGAGGGCGCGTCGCTCAACCGTTTTCCCGACGGCATGACCAGGGTGAGCGCGAGCTGGCTGATGCGGCGGGCGGACTTCGCTCTCGGCAGCCCAGTTGCCGAGGGCGTACGCATCTCGCACCTGCACCACACGCTGGTCGCCGGCGAGGGTTCGAGCTCGGCATCGTTCACCGAAGCCATTGGCACCGTGGCCCGGCGGGTCATGGAGCGGACCGGCATACGCCTCGTGCCGGAGGTCGACTTTCTCGGCGACTGGTCCTAAAAAACGAGGGAACTTCAGAGGACACGGAAGGAGAGCCCATGACAGAGCAGGAAACGGCGATCCGTGCCGTGGCGCAGCTTGCTGACCAGGTGCATTGGGTGGCCCGCCGAGCTTCAGCGTCTGGTCCTCGCCGCCGTCGCCCCGTACGTCGACCATAGCGGGGCGACTTTGTGCCGCCGTTGTGGTCACAGTTGAGGCAAGGTGCTGGTTGTGGCGCCAGCGCCGGACGCACGTGTGGCCCGGCCGATCGGCCGGGCCACACGTTTCGATTCCTCTGCTGCGCGCTACGCGTGCGTGCCGAGAAGTTGGTGGGGCTCCGCTGCAACGAAGGTCCCCTTGAGTTGTCCCTGGTGCGTCCACAGCAATACGGATCGTCGCCCGGGGCCCGCGCAAATCTCGTCGCGCTGGGCTCAACGGGTAAGAGTCTCTCCGGGAGCGCGAGTAAAAGCAACTGCAGTTGTTCGGAAATTACACTGCTCGAACAATAATCCGCTCTGACCTGCGGAAACCTACTCCTGATGAGAGAAGTCGTTCTGGTTTATTCGCGACACCTACGCGACGGGAAGCAAATAACCCGGAAGCGGAGCGCGGTTGGTTTTTTGTGTTCTGTCAACGAATTCCAAGATTTCTCTCCGCCTCGACGGGGCCGCCCCTTGACCTGCGGAAACCCCTGTTGCTCTTGCGCTGCAACCAGTTTTCCGGCGAATCTACGCAATCTTGCTGACGATGCAGCGTGCGAGGCATGTCGCAGCTCTGGAACCGTAGGGAGAGGTGTGCTGGGTACGGCAACTGCCGTCCCATGCATGTGCGTTGACAGAAGTAGCGTGACCACGGCCCTACCTTCCGGCTGCAACCGGGCGGGCCAGTCCACAGCAATCCGCCGTCTCCCGAATTTGGAGTCTTCTTGTCCCTGATCCTTCCTGAGAACTCCGGTACCTCCCAGCCCGAGCCTGCGGGCACACGCTCCCGGCTGTCCTGGGTTGACCTGGTCCTTCTGGTCGTGGTGCTGGGCGCGCTTATCGCACTTCTCGCCTGTGGGGTAAAGCTCCCGGAGGCCGTGACCATCGTGGGCATCGCCGGGCTTGTCAGCGCCGAACTGCGCCGTCGCTTCACCCAGACCTGACCATCCCCCGGCCCGGGGCAGCAATGCCCCGGGCCGCGGGCTGACGAAAGGACTGCGGTGGCCCGCCCCATGAACTCCCTGCCCGTCGGCGACACTCACGACCGCCGACTGGTGAACTTCGCCTCTGCCCTGCGCTCTCTGAGAGAGAGGGCAGGTGAACCGAGCCTGACCGAGATGTCTCGGCGCTCAGGCGTCTGCACCGCCGCGCTTTCCGAAGCACACAGCGGCCACAAACTGCCCACCTGGCGCACGGTGCACGGATACGTCCACGCCTGTGGCGCCGACGCCACGGCATGGCGCGGCAAGTGGGATGACCTCCGGCTCGCGCAGGAGACCTCACTTGTGGATACCACCCACGCTGCCCTCATGAGGCGGTGGGCCAGCACGCAGCGGATCACCCCGCCGCAGATAAAGAACGAGGCAGAGCTGGCCCGGCTCCTGGACCACATGCGACGATTCCGCGGCCTGAGCTTCCGTGACCTGGAGCGCCGCAGCGACGGCTACTCCCACCACACCTACTGGGCCGTTCTGCGCGGCAGTCGGCCGGTGACCTCCAACATCCTGGTGGCCATGCTGCAGGCATGCAGCGTGGACCCGGGCCTTGCCCAGCGCTGGCTTGTGGAATTGGCCCGCGTGCGGCCTTCAGAAGAACTGCGCGTTCTGACGTTGCTGTCGAAGTTCAAAGCCCTGCGCCCTCAGAGGCATCTCCGCCGGGGGCCCACTGACGCCCGGCCGCCGTCCGTCCAAGTCCAGTACTTCAGCGGCAGCCGCCCCATCACCGTCGCCGAGGCGACGGTCCCTGGACAGGATCCGGTGCGGTTGACCGGCCCGCCAGCATGGACGCCGCCGGGTCGATAGGAGCAGCCGGCGGGGGATAGCAGCCTGCTCCGGCGCCGGAGCAAGCCCAGTGTGGCCTGACTTCTCTGTGCGCACCATCGCTGTCCATGGGGGCCAAAAGGCCTGCTTGCCTTGTGGGAAGTGCGCCACGCTGCTCTGTGAGGCTGCACGACCGCTGGCAACGTTTCCGCGGGCGGCGTCTTCCGGCACTAGTGGGCGATGCGTGGGCCAGCGTTCTCGATCAGGAGATCCACGCCAACCTCATCGACCGCCTCCAGGAGGCCAAGGGCCAGGGCTGGCTCGGCGAGGTCGCCGCGATCGAGACCACCATGGCCGCCGCCGCGCAAAAACTGGAAGCCATGCGCGACCGCGCAGCGAAGCCCTCCACCGTTCATCTCGGCATGCCCGACTTCCGGTCCTCGACGGGGCGATCCACTATGGATGCCTGACGCCCTGATATCGAGGTCTTACGAACTGGGGCACGCTGCTCGCGGTAGCTACCTGCCATCCGAAACGAAGGAGAGAAGTCGATGGAACGTCGCTTAAGGTCGTCCCCGTTCACGCCCGTCCTGCGTGTGCTCACGGGCTTGCTGGGTGCAGCGTCTTTCGGAACGGGGGTGTACGCGGTATTCGTGACCCAGAACGGGACCGGCACAGGGGTGTTGCTTGCCTTCGGCGGCGTCTTGCTTGTTCTCGCTCTGCTCGGTAACCACATCGAGAGCTTCGAATTCGGTGGAGCCACGCTTAGGCTCCGTGCGGCCGCAGCGGAGAGATTCGCACTAGCAGAGGAGGCCGAACGTCAGGGGGATACCACCACGGCCGGCCAGCTGCGTGCGGAGGCACAGGCCCTGCTGGACGCTGCGGGGCCCATTGCGGCCGACTACCAGTCGGTGCGTGGCTCGATGCGCCCCAGTCCCGAGCGCACCCGCGCAATGGAAGAGGTTGTTTCCCGAGCTCGCCGTCTCTCAGAGGAGCAGCCGTTCGAGCCAGCTGAAGTCCTGCGCTGGCTGCAGGAGGGAAGCGACGAGGAACGCGTCACTGCCCTAGCCATGATGCAAGCCAGCCGTGAACTGCGAAATTTCGAGGCCGCACTCGCGGCTATCGAGCACTCTCGCAGTCCATTCGAGCAGTACCACGCGATGCTGCTCACTGCGCAGATGATTGACGACCTTGACGCGACGCAGCTAAGGCAACTGGCCGAAGTCATCAGGTCCCAGCGAGGGGCTCGCTTCCGCCGCGACACCGACCGGTGGCAGCTCAGCGAGGACATCCTCCGGCGCGTGGATCGACGCTCCGGCACCCGGTGAGCGGGACGGTCACCGGGTTGGCCAGTCGCCCGCGACACGCTCGACTGATTGCCTCCAGCGAGATTTTCTTTCCGTTACCGTCCGCACACGGCTCCACCTCCCCCACGTTATTTCAGGGTCGGTAGTTCGGATAAGCAGGCGTGTTCGTGGATGCAGGGAGTTCCGAAGGCGCGGGCGCAGGTTCCGATGGAGAGTTTGCGGCGTTCGAAGTGTCCGAGGAAGGCGACCCATTCCTCGTTGGTGGTGGGGGGGGGCGGTACTCGGTGCTGGGGCGTAGTGCGCGGCGGCGGGCGATGAAGGCGCGGTGGGCTTCGATGGCTTCGCACTGCCGTTGAAGTTCTACGCGTGAGTGGTTCCTGCGAGACTCGTCCAGCGGCATTGTCAGTGGCGGAAGGTACGGTTCCGGACGTGATGATTGATTCAACTCCTGCCCTGGACTGGGCGAGCTTGGGACAGGCGTTTGCCTCCGCCTACTCGGAATTCGAAGCGAACGATTTCCTTCACGCAGCCAGGGCAGATGAACCAACTGGGCTAGAGATTGTTGATGCGGAGGAGCCGGAGGGGGTGGATGAAGAACGGCTCCTCTGGCTGAGAGGAGTTACCAATTTCCGCGATTACTTTCCGCATGAAGCGGCTGACCTGACGCCCTATATCGCGGAAACGTTGGTAGATGTGCAGAGAGCGGCTAGGATGGAGAATCCGCTGACTCTGGTTGGTACTGAGCAGAAAATTGGGGGCTATAGGATAGACGTTCTCGCGAAAACCCGAATCGGGCCCATGGATCGATTTGTGGTTATTGAGAATCAACTTGAAAGGTCGGATGCGGATCATTTGGGCAGGTTGATCAGCTGTGCAGCTGAGGTGAACGCCAGTCATGCAGTCTGGATATGCACCGAGTTCCGCCCTGAGCATCTGAAGGTCATGGATGCATTGCGGCGCGATAGTGCGGGCTGCGTTTATGTTCCGCTCGTACTCGAAGGGGCGCGCACTAAGGGGACTATGGCGCAATTCGATCTGGCAATCCCGGAGACTTATCCTACCCCTGACGACCCGATGAGGGAAAAGATTCATTTCTTCATGCGGCAGGCCCAAGCCGCACAATTGGCGCTTCTCAAGTCTTGGTCGATTATCGAGGATAACCCCGGAGTTGATTTCAATCGATACCATCCACTTCTATCCGATCTTGGATATTGGAGCCGCGAGAATTGTGAGCTTATTGGGAAAATGCTGAAGTCTGTTCCCGCTCAAAGGCGTACCAGGGGGCCTGCCTGATGCCCCGCTAACGGGGAGTCTCGGGCGGCTGCGGTCCGAGATCGGACATCGCCCAATGGGTGGATGGTGGTTCGAAATCCCGAAATCGGCTCCGGTGAAACCCCAGGTCGGAACTATTGGCCTGGTGACGTTGGCTGCCGCCTTACTTCGGCCAGGGCGCCTGCATCGCGCAGCATCGTCGTCGAAGCGGTTGCCGACTCCTCCGAAACTTCTTCCAGGACGTCTGCTGGCACGTCCCTGGTCAGGATCTTGCTATGCCACAAACTCAGTCCCGTCAGCCTGTGCAGCACCTTCATTACTTCAACGGCCCAGGGGTCTGGTTCCAGGACCACAACTGGAGTCGACACTTAGTCGCAGACAAGTTCGACGCACTCGGGCACAGTGTGCTCGCCTCCCTGCTGCCAGGCAGCGCCATCGACACGCTCGGACTGTCGCAGGTCTGGGTGCCTGTGGACGAGACGTGGACGAGTGGAGGCGGTACCGCACTACGTGAGCCTGAATGTGCAGGCCAGGAGCAGTGTTGTTCCGCTTGCGGACCTAGTCTTGAAAACTGTCGTGAGGTAACCCCTCACCGTGGGTTCAAATCCCACAGCCTCCGCCGAGGTAGACAAACATGCAGGTCGGAGCGGGTTCCGGAGTGATCCGGGCCCGCTCCGACTGCGTTGGCTGACGCCGGCCGCAAGGTAACCAGTGGCCTTGAGAGCTTCGATTGCGGCTGGTGGTCTGCTGCCTGCTGCCTGCGCGGTTTCTGCAGGCCGCCGTCGAGAGATGATCTCCGGGCCCGCTCGGAGACCGTGGCTCGCTCAGAAGCCGTAGCAGACGTAGGCGCCCTCGGGCCCGCGGGCGATCCGGTCCGAGCCCCAGCAGTGGAGCATCGGCCCCACGCGGTACAGGGCGGCGCCACCGGCCAGCAGGACAAGGACGGCGAGCACGATGGTCACGGTCCGCATGGTCGTCATCCGCCGTACGAGCCACCAAGCCCCGGCGACCGCAAGTGCCCCCAGCCCCAGCATGACGGCCGATATCGGGGCGGTGTTGTTCTGGATTCCGGGAAAGCGGTCCGGGTGCGCGGCCCGTTGGACGGCGGCGAAGGCGAAGAAGAACAGCAACAGCCCCAGCAGCAACAGTCCGACGGAGCCAGCCCCGCGGCCGACGGCCCGCCCCCGGCTCTGCGGGCTTCCGGGCGCCTCGGCGGCGTCCGCGCGCACGAGCCGCCGGTCGAGGACCGCCCGCAGCCGGTCCACCTCCTCCGGGTCCGCCACGGCCCGCTTGGGCAGGACGACGAAGCCGACGGCGGACTTGTCGGCGCTGAGCAGCACGAACAGCTCCGGCGTCTCGGCATAGCGCGAGTAGAGGTGCCAGTCGTGACTGGCCGAGCTGTGCGCGGTGGCGAGCCGGAGCCCGGTGTCGTCGACCGTCCCGCGGATGTCCCCGTGCCGTTCGGCGAGCCGGTGGAGGCGGCGCGCCTGCAACGACGGCGCCGCAGTCATGAAGGCGACGAAGGCCAACGCTCCCACATACAGCGGCCACCGTGTGTCCCGGTGGCCGGAGCCGGCCGCCGACAGCAGGGCGCCGACGGTCGAGACCGCCACCGTCCAGACCAGAGCCCGACGCTGAAAGCGTCCCGCGCCGGTGCTCCTCGCGCGTGCCCGCAGCGCGGACGCCCATTCGCCGACGGTCGGCCGGTAGGCCAGCTCCACCGGTCTCTCGGCGACCGCGTCCGTTTCCCGGCCCTCGGTCATGTCCCCTCCCCGGTTCGGTGATCGACCGCATCGTAGAGGCCGTCTCAGCCGCTCCGGCGACCTGGCGGTGGTCGGCACCGTACGTCATCGAGGTCACGGAATGTTCGGAGTGCTGTGGTCGACGGTGTACGGGCACCTCGACAAGGCCAAGGCCAAGGCCAAGACCGTGCCCCGCCAACGCAGGAAGGCCGCGGTCGCGGGCTGCTGTCAGATCGGGCCCCGAATCGACCTCAGCGACGGATGCCGCACGGTCACCAGAATCCGAGCCTGCCAGGCACACACCTTGCCGACACCTGCCAGTCCTTGACTGGACAGAGTCAAGCCGCAGCTAGAAGGATCGTCGGGCAGTGCCGCAGGCATCGTCGGGGGGCGGGCCGGTGAAACCTGTTTTACCTCCGAGGCACGCCGCGTCGTCACCCTGACACATCGGAGGAAAACCACAGATGAGCTTCGGCAGCCCGAACAACCCCTACGGCCAGCAACCGCCACAGGCCCAGTACGGAGCTCCGCAGCAGCCGGCCCCGTACGGATACCCCCAGCAGGCCGCGCCGGGCTACGGCCAGCCCCAGCAGCCCGGAATGCCCGTCGGGCCCGGGGTGTACGCGAGTTGGGGCAGCCGTTTCGGTGCCTTTCTGATCGACTTCCTGGTCGCCGGTCTGGTGCCGGTGATTGCGGTCATCGCCGCGGTCGTCCTCGAGGGCACCATGAAGTCGGGCTGCTTCATGGACCACGAGTGTTACGTGGCCAGGGAGAAGGTACGAGTCCCCATCATCATCGGCCTGTTGGTGGTTGCCCTCCTGTGGTTCGTCGCGGCCAACATCTTCATCCTCGTCAAGGAGGGCAAGGGCGCGTCGCCGGGCAAGAAGGTCATGAAGATCCGGCTCATCCGCGAGGAGACCGGGCGGCCGCTCGGCTTCGGTATGGCCCTGCTGCGCCGGATCTGCCACGGGCTGGACAGCGCGGCGTGCAGCATCGGCTACCTGTGGCCGGCGTGGGACGCGAAGGGCCAGACCTTCGCGGACAAGGTCATGCGCACGGTGGTCATCAGCACCGAGTAAGCCGATGCCGAGCCCGGCCGCCGGTCGGTACCTCATCCGCCCGAAGGCCCGCTCGCATCCGCGCGAGCGGGCCTTCGGGCCGCGTGGATGGACGACTGTCCGCCGGTTGATCGGCGACTTGGTGCCTAGTGCGGTGTGGCAGTGGCAGTGGCAGTGGTGGTGGTTGGGGCAGTGGCCCGTGCCTGGTCGCTGTGTATGCGCCGATGCGACCCAATTGCGCCCTGTTGTCCCCTGAACCTGTGCGCTCACTCTCCACCCCATGGGGGCGATTGAGGAAACCAGCCAGATATGCCAGGGCTGCCACACAGGCGGCCCTACCGTGAGGGAACGTGGCCGCGTCAGCCTCATGGCCGTGCTGTGCGATCCCTGTTGGAACGTCTACGCCAACCAACTTGCCCTGGAGGAGGGCGCCACGGCCCCTCCCAAGGCCCAACCCGATCCGGACGACGTCACCTGGTGCGAGCCGCCGACCTGTCGTGATTGCGGGGCCATGGTCAGGCACTACCCCACCAACTACGACCGATGGGTCTATCTGGCCGTCGAAGACCTACCGGCGAAGGACGTGGCGCCTCGCCATCGATGGCGGCTGGCGACCCTACGGGGCCGGCATTCCCGCGTCATTGTCGACGTCGTGGCCATGCGAATCCGCGGCATCGAACCACTCCCCAGCGACCCGGTGCGCCCCGCACACCGGGCACAGTGTCTCAACCCGGACGTCGAGCAGGACGTCGAGTAGGACGCCGAGCAGGAGGCCAGGCAGGAACACACAGGCCCGGCTTCCTGATTCGGAGGCTCAGACAAGGAGTCGGGTGCGGAGCCGGGAGATCAGGGATTCGTCGGCGCCGAGGTGCTTGACGGCGTAGTCGTGTACGGAGCCGTGGGCGGCGGTCAGGTCGGCCAGGAACAGCCGCATGACCGCTTCCGGTGCGCGCCCGTAGCCGGGCCACTTCAGCGCCCGGTCCGGGTGGGCCGCTTTCCAGTCCGCGATCAGCCGCTCGGTGGCCAGTTCGGTGAGGGCGAAGTCGGCGGCGATGGTGTCCTCGTCCACGCCTATGAGGGAGAGAACCAGTCCGGCCAGCAGGCCCGTGCGGTCCTTGCCCGATGCGCAGTGGAAGACCTGCGGGGTGCTCTCGGACGCGATCACCTCGAGTGCCTGGCGGAGCTCCTCGGCGCCGTCGTGGGCGACCTCCGCGTACCGATCGGCGAGGTAACGCCAGGGGTCCAGGGCCGGGTCGATCTCCGCCTGGTCGTAAGGGCGGTGCTCCACGCTGAGGTTGATGTAGGCGAGCCCTTCGGCGCCGGGCGCCCGGCCCTTGGCTTCGATCTCCCATGGGTAGCGCAGATCGATCACCGTGCGCACGCCCAGCGAAAGGAAAAGGTCCCAGTCGGCGCCCTGGAGTGTGGAGAGCGAGTCGGACCGGTACAGACGACCCCAGCGCACGGTACGGCCGTCCTGGCTGCGATAGCCGCCCAGGTCACGGAAGTTGTGCAGGCGCTCGAATTCCACGTGTCGTTTCACTCGCGGCACCCTATTCTCTTTTGTGATCGCGCGGGGATGTTTTCCGGGCCGGGAGGGGGAGAGGGAGGGTGAACTCGAGGGGTGCGTAGTCGTTTATCCATCCCTTGTTCATCCCTTATCCAGCCGCGTTGGTTCAGTGGGATATGTGCTGGTCAGGCGAATTCTTGGGGTCAGGGTAGGCGGGTCTGCGGGTGTATGGGCCCGGGCGGACGGAATGGAGTATTCCGCGATGAGGGGGTGAGTTGTTGTCCGACTCGGATTCCTTGGAATTCCTCCCGGTGGCAGTCGTCCGGCCGGAAATTCCGGCCGTTGGATTGATGCGGTACGGTCGGTAATGTCGTTAGGTCGTTAGGTCGTCAGTGTTGTGGTTACCGCATTGAGCGGGTGCGGCGGGAGATGGTGGGGTGGGGCGGCGATGGTGAGGATTCGGCGGGCCGAGGCCCGTGATGCCCGGCGGCTCGGGCGGATGGTGCGGAGTTCCAGGGCGTACGAGGGGCCCTATGCCTCGATGGTGGCGGGGTATCGGGTGGGGGCCGATTACATAGCGGCGCACCGGGTGTTCGTGGCGGTGGAAGGGGACGGCGCGGACGAGGGCAGGGTGCTCGGCTTCTATGCGTTGATCGTCGATCCGCCGGAGCTGGATCTGATGTTTGTGGCGGATCATGCGCAGGGGGCCGGTATCGGGCGGCTGCTAGTGGAACATATGCGGGCCGAGGCGCGGCGGGCGAGGATCGAGAGTGTGCGGGTGGTGGCGCATCCGCCTGCCGAGGGGTTCTACCGGAGCATCGGCGCCCAGCGGACCGGAACGGAGTGGGCGAGGCCGCCGGTGGTGATGTGGGATCGGCCGGAGCTCGCGATCCCCGTGGGGTAGGCCGCGTGGGGTAGGCCTCGTGGGGCAGGGGGTCAGTGGAGGTACTCGTCCTCGATGACGTCGAAGATGTTGTCCCAGAAACGGGAGGGCTCGAGGGCGGGCTCGAGCGCGGTGAGGAGGGAGCGGAACTCCTCCAGGGCAGCCGCCGCGTCGTCCCCGGTCAGCCGGTCCTCGTACCGGGCGAGCAGGGCCAGAGCGCCGGTGATGGTGGGCAGGTCATCGGCTGCCCATCCCGCATACCCGGCGGCGTGGTCCCAGCCGTTGGGGTCGTAGAGCCGGATGGAGCCGGTGTCGCCCATCAGCATCAGGTTGATGGCGTACTGCTCGCCCAGGCCGTAGGCGTAGCGCTCCGGGGGAGAGTCGTCGTCCGGGCGGCGCTCGCCGAAGAGTTCGGCGGGATCTTCCTCCCACAGGCCCTTCTCGCGAAGGTGAGTGGAGTCGAAGTCGACGAACGCCAGGTGGACGGCCGGGAAGCCGATGGTCGTCAGGAACGTGCGCGATTCCCCGTCCTCCAGCCGCTCGGGCAGCTCGGCTTCCGTCGGGCGCCACAGTGAGCCCGCCCCGAAGCAGGACTCCAGCCACTCGGCCGTCGGTGCCTTGGCCGCGGCCAGCAGGGCGGCGGTGTCGGTGTCCATGTCGATGGGGGTGTCGTCGGTGGTGGTGATGGCGGTGGTGGCGGTGGTCTCGTCCGGCATGAGCCCCTCCTGCGGTGTGACGTCCGGGTCGTGGCGCGTGCGCGCGTGTTGCGTTGGTGTCTCGGTGACGAGTGAAGCGCATGGCACTGACAGTCGCGGCGGGTTGGCCGGGGCGGCCCGTCCGGCCAGGGAAAATCGTTGGTGGATGCCGGAAATTGCCGGGATGATGACGGTATGGGTGAGGCATCGCGTACGTTTGACGATCTGGTGGCCGAGGCGGCGGCCGTGTCGGTCGCGGGCTGGGACTTCTCGTGGCTGGACGGGCGCGCTACGGAGGAGCGGCCGTCCTGGGGGTATCAGCGGGCGATGAGCGGACGGCTGGCGCGGGCGTCGGCGGCGTTGGACATTCAGACGGGCGGCGGGGAAGTGCTCGCCGCAGCGGAGAAAATGCCGCCAGTGATGGTCGCCACGGAATCCTGGCCGCCGAATGTCGCCAAGGCCACCGCACTGCTGCATCCGCTTGGCGCCGTGGTGGTGGCCGATGCGGACGAGCCGCCGCTGCCGTTCGCCGATGCCGCGTTCGACCTGGTGACCAGCCGTCATCCGGTGACGGTGTGGTGGGAGGACATCGCACGCGTGCTGCGTCCGGGAGGCACGTACTTCTCCCAACAGGTCGGTCCGGCCAGTGTGTTCGAGCTGGTGGAGTATTTCCTGGGGCCGCAGCCGGAGAGCGTACGGCGTGCCCGTCACCCCGAGGACGCCCGCCGGGATGCGGAGGCGGCCGGCCTGGAGGTGGTCGATCTGCGCGCCGAGTCGCTGCGGACCGAATTCTTCGATATCGGGGCGGTTGCCTACTTTCTGCGGAAAGTGATCTGGATGGTGCCGGACTTCAGCGTGGACCGCTATCGGGAGCGGCTGCGGGAGCTGGACGAGTTGATCCGGCGGGAGGGTGCGTTCGTGGCGCAGACGACGCGGTTCCTGATCGAGGCGCGCAAACCCGTCGCGTAGCCGCCCCTGGTCGCCCCTACTGCCGTCCCGGTCGCCGCCCCGCCGATGCGACGGTCGCCCGTGCCTCCTGCTCGGAGAGCCCCGTATGGCAGGCGGCCTCGATCAGCCGGGCGGCCAGCTCCTGGGCCAGGCCGGCTTCGTGGGCGCGGCAGGCGGCCCAGAAGAGGCGGGCGTTGCGCTGGCCTTGGGGAGAGGTGCGGACGAAGCGTACGAGGGCCGAGGCGGGATGTGGGGAGCCGGCGGGCGGGGCCTCGTGGTGCGGAGGCGGGGGCGTGAGCAGGGCGAGCAGGGCGTGCGGGGCGGGGGCCGGTACGAGGGGTGCGCCGGTCGCCAGGACATAGCGGCCGCGAGCCGTCAGGGAGCCGGGGCCGACCAGATAGCCGCCGGCCCCGCGGATGTCGATGCCCGGGGCGAGGCGTCCGGCGGAGTTGGGGACGGGGGGCGACGGCGGGCCGGTGAACCAGAGATGGCGGCCGCCGCTCGGGGTGCGGACCGTCACCGTCGGCGGCAGCGGGAAGTGGTGCGCTTCGGCGAGGAAGCGGAGGGCGGTGAGGGCGTCGGCGCCGTTCTTGGTGTCGAGGTCGATGCCGATGAGGTGGTACGGCGGCAGGCCGCAGGCGATGCCGTACCCGGTGGCCCAGGGGGCCGCGGCGAACATGCGGCGGATGTCGAGCGGATCGCGGCTCGCGTCGTGGACGCCGTGCCCGATCCGGCCGCAGGCGCCGCGGCAGGGTGGCTGCTCCGGGTGGCCGCGGTGCGGGGAGCGGACGGCGGGGTGCTTGGTGCGGGTCAGCGGGATGACGGCGTAACCGCGCTCGGCGGCCTGAAGGGCGTGGGCGAGGGCGGCGGAGTGGGCGTCCGGGTGCGGGCGGGACGGTGCGTGCCGGGACGGTGCGTACCGGGAGGGGCCGGGCCCGGTGGGGAGCCCCGGAGGGGGGCCGATGTGCGGAGATCCGGCGGCAGTGCTGCGGTGCGTGCCCATGGATCTATTTTCGTATGAATGTTCGAAGAAAGGAAGGGGGTGAGGGGCGGCGGGAAGGGGGGAAATGCCAGGTCACAACGGCTTGGGTGGCCATGCGGGGGCGCTGGGGCGCGGAGATGGTTTATCCGATGTTCCTCATGCTTGCGAGGGAATCGACCCTTCATGACGGGTTCGCCGGGGATTCGGTGGGCAATCCTGAGGTCGCGACGTCGAGGCACGTGCTGGGTGGTCGGCCAACTGCCCAGTGATCGAACGGAGTTGGCGAGTGGATCGGGTCCGGTAGGTCATACGGACCGGATCCGGCAGCCGGGCCGGTCGGCCGAGTGGTCGGCCAACAGGCCGGTCGAGCAGGTCAGTTCCAGTCAGATCCAGTAGTTGTGTTCCGTAGGAGGAATAGACATGGCAAGCACCCGTACCGCCCGCGTCATCGCTGTCGCCGCCGCCCTGCCCTTCGCGGCCGTGCTCTTCAGCGGTGTGGCGCACGCCGACAACGGCGGCCTTGCGAACAACGGGTCCAGTGCGGCGGCCACGAGCCAGACCGGGACCGGCGTCGCCGGTCACAACCACGGAAACTCGACCACCGGACAGCAGGTTGCCAACGGCGCCGGCGCCTCCAACCAGAACAACACCGCGAGTGTGAACGGCTCCGGCTTCACGGACGTCGACCAGAGCAACGACACCGTCAGCTTCGGGAACAACATCGGCTGACCCCTTCCCCGCGCTCCGAGCGGGGTCTTCGCGGCCGCCCTGGGGAGCGGCGGCCGACCGGACGGTGATCCGGTGGGTGATATGTCGGGGTCGGCGCTGCAGGTGCGGGCTGCGCCGGGGGTCACTGCGCCGACCTTGACAGCGAGCGGGTTTCTGACGGACAGTCAGAAACCCGCTCGCTCGTTCGTATGCCCGGATCCCCGCGCACCGGACGTACGGCCACCAGAAGGGGAGGCCGCCGACGTGCACCTCGCCCCCACCGCGCGACAGCAGCGGTTGCGCACCGAACTCCGCGACTACTTCCGGGAACTGCTGCCCGACGGACCGCCCGGGGACACCGCCGGACAGCGCGCGGTACTCCGCCGGATCGGCGCCGACGGCCTGCTGGGCCTGGGCTGGCCGACCGCGTACGGAGGCCGGGGCCGCGGCGCCGACGAGCAGTTCGTCTTCTTCGACGAGGCCTATCGCGCGGGCGCGCCCGTATCGATGGTCACCCTCAACACCGTCGGCCCGACCCTGATGAAGTACGGAACGCAGCGGCAGAAGGACTTCTTCCTGCCGCGCATCCTCAGCGGCGAGATCGTCTTCGCGATCGGCTACACGGAGCCCGCGGCGGGCACGGATCTCGCCGCCCTGTCCACGCGTGCCGTACGGCAGGGCCCCGACTGGCTGATCGACGGCGGCAAGAGCTTCACCAGCAACGCCCACCAGGCCGACTGGATCTGGCTCGCCTGCCGCACCGACCCCGCCGCGCCCAAGCACCGGGGCATCTCGATCGTCCTGGTGCCCACCGACGCGCCGGGCTTCTCCTGGACGCCGATCGAGACCGTCGGCGGGCTGATGACCACCGCCACGTACTACGACGGCGTACGCGTCCCGGCCGGCAACCTGGTCGGCGAGGAGAACGCCGGCTGGCAGCTGATCACCCATCAGCTCAATCACGAGCGGGTCGCGCTGGCGGCGATCGGGATGCAGGCCGAGGACTCCTTCGAGGCGGCGCTGGCTCACGCGCGTACGCCGGACCCGGAGACCGGCGAGCGCCCGGCGGACCGGCCCTGGGTGCGGTCCCGGCTCGCCGAGGCGCACGCCCGGCTGGCCGCCACCCGGCTGCTGAACTGGCGGATGGTCGGTGACGTGGGCGCCGGCACGCTCGGCCCGGGGGACGCCAGCGGCGTCAAGTTCGCCGGTACGGAGAGCGCCGTCGAGGTCTACCGGATGTGCCAGGAGGTGGCCGGCGACGCCGCCCTGGTGCGGGCCGGGTCACCGGGCGCCTTCTGGGACGGCGAGCTGGAGCGGCTGAACCGTGCGGCGCAGATCAACACCTTCGGGGGCGGCGTGAGCGAGGTCCAGAGGGAGATCGTGGCGACGATGCGACTGGGGATGCGGAGGGGGCGGCGGTGAGCGGGATCCCGTACGAGCGGCTCAAGGCGTTCGAGGGGCGGACCGCGGCCGCCACCGGGGCCGGCAAGGACCCGGTCAACGAGGCGATGATCCGGCACTGGTGCGAGGCGATGGGCGACGCCCACCCCGCCTACCGGGGCCCGGACGCGATCGCCCCGCCGACCATGCTCCAGGCCTGGACGATGGGCGGGCTCTCCGGGCACACCGGCCGCTTCGCGGCACACGACGAACTGTTCGCGCTGCTGGACGGCGCCGGGTACACCTCGGTCGTCGCCACCGACTGTGAGCAGGAGTATCTGCGTCCGCTGCGGCCCGGGGACCGGATCGTCTACGACTCGGTGATCGAGTCCGTATCGGAGTGCAAGACGACGAAGCTGGGGACCGGGCACTTCGTGACGACGCGGATGGAGGTCCGGGTGGACGGGGACCCGGAACCGGTGGGGACGCATCGGTTCCGGATCCTCAAATACGCCCCGGTCCGCACCGAGGCTCCGGTCCCCGGCGACGCTCCGGCGGCACCCCCGGAGCGCCAGGAGCGCCAGGAGCCGGCGCCGCGCCGCCCCCGCCCCGTCATCAACCGGGACAACGCCGGGTTCTGGGAGGGCGTGGCGGAACACCGGCTGCTGATCCAGCGGTGCGGCGGGTGTGCGGCGCTGCGCTTCCCCTGGCTGCCCGGGTGCCGGGCCTGCGGATCGGCAAAGTGGGACACGGTGGAGGCGAGCGGTGCGGCCACCGTCTTCTCGTACGTGGTGATGCACCATCCGCCCTTCCCGGCCTTCGCCCCGCCCTATGCCGTCGCTCTGCTCGAGCTCGCCGAAGGGGTGCGGATGGTCAGCAATGTGGTCGGGGTGCCGTACGACGAGGTGCGGATCGGGATGCCGGTGCGGCTGGAATTCCTGCGGGTGGACGAGGAGTGGGAGCTGCCGGTGTTCCACGCAGGGCCGGCGAGCAACGGGCGGCAGGCAGGCAACGGGCTGACGGGGAGCGGCGGCTGATGGACTTCACCCCCACGGAGGAGCAGACCGCGGCCCAAGGGCTGGCGGCGCGGATCTTCGGCGATCTCGCCACGCACGAACGGCTTGCCGCGGCCGGCACCGGCACGGACGCCGAGCTGTGGAAGGCGCTGTGTGCGGCCGGGCTGCCGGGTGCGGTCGAGGAGACCGGGCTGCTGGGGCTCGTCCTGCTGCTGGAGGAGCAGGGGCGCACGACGGCACAGGTGCCGTTCGCCGCGAGCTGTGTGTACGGCGTGCTGGCCGTCGTCCGGCACGGTACGGACGAGCAGCGGGCGCGGCTGCTGCCCGGCCTGCGGGACGGCGGCCACGTGGCGACCGGGGCGTTTCCGGCGCACGCCGGGGTACGGGCCGAGGAGCGGCCGGGCGGGGCGGGGCGGCTGACCGGGGTGGTCCCGGTGGTGCCGTGGCTGCGCGACGCCACCCATGTCCTGGTGCCGGACGCCCGGCGGGCGCTGTGGCTCGTACGGACCGACGGGCCCGGGGTGCGGCGGGATCCGGTGGAGACCACCGCACCGTGGGCGGCGGGGCGGCTCCGCCTGGACGGGGCGCCCGGCGAGCGGCTGGGCGGGGCGGGCGGCCCCTCCGGTGCGTACGACGGCCCCTCCGGTGCGTACGCCGACGTCCTGGCCGCCGCCCGTACCGCCTTCGCCGCCCTTCAGGCCGGAGTGTGCGCGGGCTCCCTGGCCCGCGCGGTCGGCCACACCACCACCCGCGAGCAGTTCGGGCGTCCCCTCTCCACCAACCAGGGCGTGCTGCTGCGCGCCGCCGACGCCCATATGGACACCGAGGCGATCCGGGTCACCGTCTACGAGGCGGCCTGGCGGCGCGACGAGGGGCTGGACGCCGCCCCGCATGCGCTGACCGCCGCCTGGTGGGCCGGTGAGGCGGGCACCCGCGTGGTGCACGCGGGCCAGCATCTGCACGGCGGAATCGGCGCCGACGTCGACCATCCCGTCCACCGCCACTTCCTCTGGGGCCGTCAGCTGGCCGCGTATCTGGGATCTGGAGCCCAACTCCTCGAAGAACTGGGGGAGTTGCTGACCAAGGAGGGCCAGGTATGAAAGCCGGCGACAGCGGTCCGGACGTGCGGGCCGGCGACGAGCTGCCAAAGCTCACCATCCCCATCACCCGCACCCTGATCGTCGCCGGCGCCCTCGCCTCCCGCGACTACCAGGACGTGCACCACGACGCCGAGCTCGCCAGGCAGAAGGGCGCGCCGGACATCTTCATGAACATCCTCACCACCAACGGCCTGGTCGGCCGGTACATCACCGACCACTTCGGGCCCACCGCCGTGCTCCGCAAGGTGGCGATACGGCTCGGGGCACCCAACTACCCCGGAGACACCATGGTGCTGAGCGGTACGGTCACCGCCGTCGACGGCACAACGGCCCGGATACGGGTCACCGGCGCGAACGGGCTCGGCAACCACGTCACCGGCACGGTCACCGTCCACCTGGGGGCCGCCCGATGAGCCTTCGCCGCCCCGACGCCCTCTCCGGCCGCGCCGCCATCGCCGGTATCGGCGCCACCGCATTCTCCAAGGACTCCGGCCGCAGCGAACTCAAGCTCGCCGTCGAGGCCGTCCACGCCGCCCTCGACGACGCCGGGCTGGCCCTGGCTGACGTCGACGGGCTGGTCACCTTCACCATGGACACCACCCCCGAAATCACCCTGGCGCAGGCGGCCGGCATCGGCGAGCTGTCCTTCTTCTCCCGCATCCACTACGGGGGCGGTGCGGCCTGCGCCACTGTCCAGCAGGCGGCCATGGCCGTCGCCACCGGCATCGCCGAGGTCGTCGTCTGCTACCGCGCGTTCAATGAACGTTCGGGCCGCCGGTTCGGTTCCGGCGTCCAGCGGCGCGAACCGTCCGCCGAGGGCACGGCGCTCGGCTGGAACCTCCCCTTCGGCCTGCTCACCCCCGCCTCCTGGGTCGCCATGGCCGCCCAGCGCTATCTCCACACCTACGGACTGACGCCGGACGCCTTCGGCCATGTCGCCGTCACCGGCCGCCGGCATGCGGCCCGCAACCCGGCCGCCCACTTCCACGGCAGGCCCATCACGCTCGCCGACCATGCCGCCTCCCGGTGGATCGTGGAGCCGCTGCGGCTGCTGGACTGCTGCCAGGAGACGGACGGCGGCCAGGCGATCGTGGTGACCTCGCCGGAACGGGCCCGCGATCTGCGGCAACCGCCCGCGCTGATCACGGCCGCGGCGCAGGGCGCCGGCCGCGCCCAGGAACAGATGACCAGCTTCTACCGGGACGATCTGACCGGCCTGCCCGAAACGAACGTCGTCGCCCGGCAGCTGTGGCGCACCTCCGGACTCACCCCGGCCGATATCGACGTCGCGATCCTCTACGACCACTTCACGCCCTTCGTCCTGATGCAGCTGGAGGAATTCGGCTTCTGCGGACCGGGCGAGGCGGCGGATTTCGTCGCCGCGGACGCGCTGCCGCTCAACACCCACGGCGGGCAGCTCGGCGAGGCGTATCTGCACGGCATGAACGGCATCGCGGAGGCGGTGCGGCAGATCCGCGGCACCTCCGTGAACCAAGTCCCGGAGGCGGGGCGGGTGGTGGTGACGGCGGGCACCGGGGTGCCGACGTCGGGGCTGGTGCTGGGCCGGGACGGCTGACGGCCGCCGTGCGCGGGTGCCCGGGCGACGGCGGTCCCTGCCATCCCTGAGATCCCCCAGGGGAACCGGCCGCCCCGTCCCCCCTAAGGAGGTGGAGCCCGCACCGTCCGTACAACTTGAGAGGGAGGGGTCTTCGGCACCTGGGGCCGATCCCTGGACGCGGCTCCGCTTCTAGCGTGGAACACATGACCACGCCAGTGTGCAAGGGCGCTTCGACCGCCGCTGTGTTCCCGACGTTCTCGTCCTATGTACGGGCCCGGGGGCCGGTCCTGCTGCGCGCCGCGCGGTCGCTGTCCGCCAACCCGAACGACGCCGAGGACCTGCTCCAGACCGCGCTCACCAAGACCTTCGTGGCCTGGGAGCGGATCGAGGACCACCGCGCCCTGGACGGCTATGTCCGCCGCGCGCTGATCAACACCCGCACCTCCCAGTGGCGCAAGCGCAAGGTCGAGGAGTTCGCCTGCGACGAGCTCCCCGAGCCGGATCCCACGCCGGTCCCCGACCCCGCCGAGCTCCAGGGCCTGCGGGATGCGATGTGGCGCGCGGTGATGCGGCTGCCCGCCCGGCAGCGGGCCATGGTCGTGCTGCGCTATTACGAGGACCTCAGCGAGGCGCAGACCGCCGAGATCATGGAGGTCTCGGTCGGCACGGTCAAGAGCGCCGTGTCCCGTGCCCTGGCCAAGCTCCGGGAGGATCCGGAGCTGGCGATGATCGGCTAGCGGAGCGCGGCGCGCGCTCGATCCCGGCCGCCGGGAACGGCGTCCGTTTGCTGCTGCCGAGCGGACGGCGGTGGAAGCCGTGCAGGAGGACGGCGGGCCGCGGTCCACTCGCGCAGGAACACCTCCTGCTCCCGGTCGCCGCGCCCCTCGTCCAGCAGATGGTGGCGGAGCGCACCCAGATGCCCCCTGAAGGCGCGTCCGCTGTAGCAGCAGTCCAGGATGACCAGCCGGCTGACGGCCGGGCACACATGCACCAGCTCGTGCCGCAGTCGGCCGTAGTCCAGTGGTCCTGTCCGACCCCGGATCCCCCGGCGACGTCCTCGACGTGGTGCACACCGCCGCGGCCGAGGCCACGGACGCCTTCCTGGTGTACTTCGCCGGTCATGGCCTGCTGTCGCTGAGCGCAGACCTGCACCTGGGCCTGCCGGACTCGCATCCCGAACGGCACTACCACGCTGGTTCCGCTGGTTCCGTTCCCCGGCGTCCGTTCCCGGCTTATGTGCCCCGGCTCACCAGGAGTCTGCCCACGGCCTGCTCCAGTCCTGCGATGCGGTCGGCGAGGCCGGTGGCCTGGCTGCCCTCCGCATCGCGCAACAGGACCTCGATCTCGGTGAGTTGGCCGACGATCTCGGCGAGGCGGGCGGCCTCGCCGGGGCCCGTGGTGAGCAGGGCGTTCTGGTCGCGGGGGAGGTCCGTGACCGGCGGCGGCATGGGCTCGGAGGCCGCCGCGACCTCTGAGAGCACGGGAGGTTTCGGGGGCGCCGGGTGCTCCGGCGGCTTCGGTGGCAGGGGAGCCTCCGGGAGTTCTGCGGTCTCGGGGGCCGGCGGCCCGGCATGCTCCGGCGGTTCCGCGGTGGCCGTGGCCACCTCCCCCATGACCTCCTCCGAGGTCAGCAGCCGTTTCAACTGCTCTGCCTGGGCGGCCAGTTGGCGATTCTTGCGGTGCAGCTCCAGGAAGACATTGACCTTGGTGCGCAGCAGCCAGGGATCGAAGGGCTTGATGAGGAAGTCGGCCGCGCCGACCGTGTAGCCGCGGTAGGCGTAGTTGGGATCCACGGAGGCGCCGGTCAGGAGGATGACCGGGACGTCCTTGGTCTGGTCGAGGCCCTTGATGTTGGCGGCGGTCTCGAAGCCGTTCATGCCCGGCATCAGGACGTCGATGAGGACGACGGCGAACTCCTCGCGCAGCATCGCCTTCAGCGCTTCCTCGCCGGAGCGGGCGCGGACGACGTGCTGGCTGAGCGAGCCGAGGACGGCCTCGAGGGCGACGAGGTTCTCCTCCATGTCGTCGACGATGAGGATGCTCGCGGTGCTGTCGGGTGTGGCGGTCATGTGGCCTCCCCCGTCGTGTCGCCGGGCGGATCTCCGTCGGGCGGGGTGCCGCGGGTGTCGTCCGCGCCGGGTGCCGGGCCGGCGCCCGGCGAGGCTGCCGCCCCGGCGGCCGTGTCGTCCCCGCGGGGCTCGGGCCGTGCGCCCCCCGCACGGTCCTGGGGATCCAGGAGGCGGCAGATCACCGCCAGCAGCTGGTCGACGTCGACCGGCTTGGGGATGTAGTCGTCGGCCCCGCTCTCGATCGCCTTCTCGCGGTCGCCCGGCATGGCCTTCGCGGTGAGCGCGATGACCGGCAGGTCCGCGAAGCGGGGTGCATGACGGATCGCCCTGATCATCTCGTAACCATCCATTTCAGGCATCATGATGTCCATCAGGACCAGCGACACATCGGGTGTCCGGTCCAGGACCTCGAGGCCCTCGCGGCCGTTCTCCGCGTACTTCACGCTGATGCCGACCCGGCCCAGGACATGGGTGAGGGCGAAGACGTTGCGGATGTCGTCGTCGACGATGAGGATGCGGCGGTTTGCCAGCACCCGGCCGGGGCGCCCGCTGAGCCATTCGCGGAGCCGGGTGGTCTCCGGCCAGGTGACGTCCGAGCCGTCGGACCGGAAGGCGGAGTGGTCGCCCGTACGGGCCGGGGCCTGCGGGGTGTCGAAGACGTCGCCGGACAGCTCGGCGTAGATGTCGGTGTCCGGTTCGGGCGCGGGTTCGGGGCCCGCTTCGGTGCCGGTCGCGGGGGCGGCGGGCGCGGCCGTTTCGGCGCGGAGCTGGGGGACGCGTCCGGCCGGGGCGACGGGAACTTCACCGACGGTGGGCACGTTCTCACGAAGAGTGGGCGACGGTGCGGTCGTCGGGGTCGGGGGGCCGGAGAGGGGGGTGGCGCCGGTGTAGCGGGCGGGGACGTAGAGGGTGAAGGTCGAGCCGACGCCGGGCTCGCTCTCGGCGGTGATCCGGCCGCCGAGCAGGGAGGCCATGTCGCGGCTGATGGAGAGGCCGAGGCCGGTGCCGCCGTACTTGCGGTTGGTGGTGCCGTCGGACTGCTGGAACGCCTCGAAGATGCCGTCGAGTTTCTCCGCGGGGATGCCGATCCCGGTGTCCTTGACCGCGAAGGCGATGACGACATCGGCGTTGCGCAGGGACTCCTCCGTGAAGCCGGTGGCGGGGGCGCGTTCGACGCTGAGCTCGACGCCGCCGGTCGCGGTGAACTTCACGGCGTTGGAAAGGAGGTTGCGCAGGATCTGCTGGAGGCGCTGTTCGTCGGAGAACAGCTCTCGGGGGACCTGCTCGCCGACCTTGACGTCGAAGGAGAGGCCGCGGTCGACGGTGAGCGGCCGGAAGGTCGCCCGGACGTAGTCGAGGAGCTTGTCCAGGGGGAGGGCCTTGGGGTGGACGTCCATCCGGCCCGCCTCGATCTTCGACAGGTCGAGGATGTCGTTGATGAGCTGGAGGAGGTCGGAGCCCGCGCGGTGGATGGTGACCGCGAACTCCACTTCCTGTGCGGAGAGCCGGCCGTCGGGGTTGTCGGCGAGCAGGCGGGAGAGCACGAGCAGGGAATTGAGGGGGGTGCGCAGCTCGTGCGACATATTGGCCAGGAACTCGGACTTGTACTGCGAGGAGGTGGCCAGGAGTGCCGCCTTCTCCTCCAGCTCGGCGTTGGTGAGCTGGAGCTCGTCGGAGCGCTGGCGCAGCTCCGCGGTCAGCCGCTGGGATTCCGAAAGGAGCGACTCGGTACGGGAGTTGGCGATGATGGTGTTGATGGAGACGCCGATGGTGTTCACGAACTGGTCGATGAAGGCGAGGTGCACTTCGCTGAACCTGCTGAACGACGCCAGTTCGATGACGCCCAGCACCTGGTCCTCGAAGAGGACGGGCAGGATGACGATGCTCACGGGGGCCGAGGCGCCGAGGCCGGAGCTGATGGTGATGTAGTCCGGGGGGACGGCGTCGACGAGGATGCGCTTCTTCTCGATGGCGGCCTGGGTGATCAGCCCCCACCCGGGGGTGCCCATGCGGAGCCGGGGCAGCGAGTGGCGGCCTTCGGGCTGGCCGGTGCCGTAACCGGCGATCAGCTCCAGCCCTTCGCCCGGCTCGGCGCCCGCCTCGGCCAGGAAGAACGCGCCGAACTGCGCGTTCACCAGCGGTGTCAGCTCGCGCAGGATCAGATCGGCGACCTCGACCAGATCGCGGTGGCCCTGCATGAGTCCCGCGATACGGGTCAGGTTGGACTCCAGCCAGTCCTTGGCGCGGGTGGTCTCGCGCAGGTTCGCCACCATCAGGTTGACGTTGTTCTTCAGCGCGGCGACCTCGCCCTGGGCCTCCACGGAGATGGAGCCGGACATATCGCCCTGGGTGACCGCGCTGGCGACCTCGGCGATCGCCCGCACCTGCGTGGTCAGGTTCAGCGCCAGCTCGTTCACGCTGGTGGTGAGCTTCTTCCAGGTCCCGTAGACGCCCTCGACCCGGGCCTGGCCGCCCAGCTGGCCCTCGCTGCCCACCTCGCGCGCCACCCGCGTCACCTCGGAGGAGAACGACGACAGGGTGTCGACCATGGTGTTGATGGTGGTCTTGAGCTCCAGGATCTCGCCGCGCGCGTCCACGTCGATCTTCTTCGACAGGTCGCCCTTGGCCACGGCGGTGGCGACCTGGGCGATGTTGCGGACCTGGGAGGTCAGGTTGTCGGCCATCGAGTTGACGTTGTCGGTGAGGTTCTTCCAGACCCCGGAGACGCCGTGGACCTGAGCCCGGCCGCCCAGCCGGCCCTCGGTGCCGACCTCGCGGGCCACCCGGGTGACCTCGTCGGCGAACGCCCGCAGCTGCTGGACCATGGTGTTGACGGTGTCCTTGAGCTCCAGGATCTCGCCCCGGGCGTCCACGTCGATCTTCTTCGACAGGTCGCGTGCCGACCTCGCGGGCGACGCGGGTGACCTCGTCGGCGAAGGCGGAGAGCTGGTCCACCATGGTGTTGATCGTCGACTTCAGCTCCAGGATCTCGCCCTTCGGTGCCGACCTCGCGGGCGACGCGGGTGACCTCGTCGGCGAAGGCGGAGAGCTGGTCCACCATGGTGTTGATCGTCGACTTCAGCTCCAGGATCTCGCCCCGGGCGTCCACCGTGATCTTCTGGCTCAGGTCGCCGTTGGCCACCGCCGTGGTCACCTGGGCGATGTTGCGCACCTGCCAGGTCAGGTTGGACGCCATGAAGTTGACGTTGTCGGTGAGGTCCTTCCAGACCCCGGATACGCCCCTGACCTGGGCGCGGCCGCCCAGCTGGCCTTCGGTGCCGACCTCGCGGGCCACGCGGGTGACCTCGTCCGCGAACGCCCGCAGCTGGTCGACCATCGTGTTCACGGTCAGCTTCAGCTCGAGCAGCTCACCGGTGGCCTCGACCGTCACCTGCTGGGTCAGATCGCCGCGTGCCACCGCCGTGGTGACCACCGCGATGTCCCGCACCTGCGCCGTCAGCCGCGACGCCATGGTGTTGACCGCCTCGGTCACATGCAGCCAGTCACCGGAGAGGCCCTGGGCCTTGGCCCGGCCGCCCAGCCGTCCCTCGGTGCCGACCTCCCGGGCCACCCGGGTCACCTCGCCGGTGAACAGCGACAGCTGGTCCACCATGCGGTTGACTCCGCTGCCCAGGCGGCGCAGGTCGCCGCGGAGCTGGCGGTTGCCGTCGTGCAGATCGACGTGCTGGGTCAGATCGCCGTCGGCCACCGCGTCCAGCACCCGGGTGGCCTTCGAGACCGGGACGACCAGCGCCTCGAGGACCGTATTGGCCGCGTCCACATTGGTCGTCCAGCCGCCCTGGCCGGGGCTCGCCGTGATCCGTTCGTCCAGCCGGCCCTGCCGGACGATCTCGCGGCGGATGCGTTGCAGCTCACCGGCCAGATGCGCGTTACGGGCCACGATCTGGTGGAAGACCCCCGCGATATCGGCCAGCACACCGTTCTGGACGCCGTCCGCGTGGGCCGTGAAATCCCCCTCGCACAGGGCGTTCATCGCCGCCAGCAGCTGCCGCAGATCCGCCGTACGGATCTGCTGGACGTCATCCGGCACCTGCTGCGGGGCACCCGTACGCACCGCCTGCCCATCGGACGCGAGGCCGGTGCGGGCAGGGGATGGGGAAGTTCCGGAGTGCGGCGGAGAAGCAGGAGAAGCAGCGTCGGGCGGGGTCGGGTCGCGGGCCATGGCGTGCCATCCCCCCAGTGATCCAGTGATCCATTTGGGCAGATATGTCATAGTATAAAGCGCTCGCAATTACTTCTTCCCAGGCGCACCCAGGGGGCGCAGTGGGGCCGTTGTCCGCACCCGCGACGGAAGCCGTGTCCCGGAGGGGACTCCCGGCAAATCAGCTCGCGCCCGCCGGTGCCCGGAAATTCGTCCGTACGGTGCTGACCGAACGGGCCCGGCGGCGCCCGGCGACCCCCGGGTCGGCCGCCCTCACCGACCGGTTCATCGACGACGTCCTCCTCCTGGTCAGCGAACTCGTGACCAACGCCGTCATGTATGCCGGTACGGAGATCGATGTGACCTGCCGCCTGGAGCCGGGCCGGGAGCGGAACGGCGGGAAGGGGGGCGGGGAAGGCGGAGACGGCAACGGCTCGGATGAGGAAGCGGCCGATGGCCCGGACGACGGCCCCGCCACCATGGGCGTCGTAGTGGAGGTGGCCGACCGCCATCCCTCCCGGGGTGTGCACGGCGGGGTGGACGCACGCAGCGGTGAGCCCGGCTACGGCCTCCAGCTGGTGAGCGCGGTGGCCGAGTCCTGGGGCGTGACCTACCGGCAGTCCGAGAAGACGGTGTGGTTCCGCCTGGTGGCGAGGGAGGGCGAGCCCGAGGTCCCGGGCCCGCCGCCGCCCGCCCGGACGCGCGTCGCCGAGCCCCCCGTCCATGCCCCGCAGGCCCACCCGGGTGCCCTCGCCCATGCGCACGCCGCCGAATGGGCCGACCGCGGCGGACCCTCCTTTCTGGCCGAGACCAGCGACCTCCTGGCCGGGCAGCTCGACCAGGAAATGGTCACCGCGCTGGCCGCACAGCTGCTCGTCCCCCGCCTCGCCGACTGGTGTGCCATCTGGCTGAACACCGAGGGCACCGGTATGAGGCTGTCCCGGGTCTGGCATGTCGACGAGCGGCGGATCCCGCCGCTGCGCGCGGAGCTGGAGCGGGAGAACCCGTCCCTCGGCCTGCGCACCGCGGGCACCCCCTGGCCCTGGCCGGAGAGCGCGGGTGCGCAGCGCACGGGCGGCTCGGCGCTGGCGTTCCCCCTGATGACGCGGGACACCGAGCAGGGCGTCCTGCTGCTCGGCCGGGCGGGGCATCTGCAGATGACCGACACCGTCGTACGGATGGTGGAGGACGTGGCCCGGCGGGTCGCCCAGGCCGTGTTCACCGCCCGCCAGTACACCCGCCAGACCACCATCAGCCAGGCACTGCAGCGCCGCCAGCTGCCCACGTCGCTGGCCAGTATCGAGGGCGTCGACACGGCCATCGTCTACGAGCCGCACGGCGAGGGGCTGACCGTGGGCGGCGACTTCTACGACATCTTCCCGACGGGCGAGCACCGCTGGTGCTTCCTGCTCGGCGACGTCCAGGGCAAGGACCCGGAGGCGATGTCGGTCACCGGGCTCGCCCGTCATCTGGTACGGCTGCTGGCCCGCGAGGGGCACGGCGTCGAGTCGGTGCTCGGCAAGCTGAACGTCGCGATGGCGGAGGACAGCGCCGAGGCCGTGGAACTCAGCGGCGAACAGGCCAGCTCCCGCTTTCTGAGCCTGCTCTACGGTGAGCTCGAGGTCGACCCCGGTATGTCCGGCGCCCACTGCACGGTCGCCACCGCCGGCCATCCGCCGCCCCTGCACCTCTTCGCCGACGGCGCGGTCGAGCCCGCCTCCGAACCCCAGATGCTCCTCGGCATCGACGAGGGCACGGAATTCCAGGCCAGCGCCTTCGACCTCGCCCCCGGCGAAAGCCTGCTCTGTGTCACCGACGGCGTCACCGAACGCCGCTGCGGCAACTGGCAGCTGGACGACAACGACGGCCTCGCCGGAATCCTCCGGGACGGAATGGGGCTGGGCGCCAAGGCGCTCGCGGAGCACGTACGGCGCGCGGCGCACGACTTCGGTACGGGGCCGGTGGAAGACGATCTGTCGGTGCTGGTGCTGCAGGCGGTCCGCAACGGCCGGCCGGGGTGATCCGCTCCCTCGCCGTCAACTCTCGGGCTGAGCAGGGTGTTTCACGTGAAACACGCCCTGCGCTCGGCGAGCGTGTGGCCCGTGTCTGCTCCGATCCGACACGTCGTCAGGAGGGCGGGACGGTGCTACGGGTTCGCTTGTGCCACACACCCGTACCGGGCTACGAGGCGCGCGCCCAGATATATCCCCCCGCCCACCACCCCCGCCCACC
>NZ_LGKG01000149.1 GCF_001294335.1 Streptomyces chattanoogensis | reverse complement strand
CGGACCGGAACGTGCCCCGGGGATGCCCCGCAACACCGACGGAACCCGCGGCCCGCGCCGCCCCCGGATCTGAGCGAATTGTCCGCCATTACCCATAGGTATGGTTTATGCCCCAACGGATACGCAGGTGAAAGGCACTCCGAAACCTTGGTATTGTTGTCCATGTCGCCGCGGGGAACGCCCCGCGAAGATCACACCTAGTCCGGGTGGCGGAATGGCAGACGCGCTAGCTTGAGGTGCTAGTGCCCTTTATCGGGCGTGGGGGTTCAAGTCCCCCCTCGGACACAGATCATATGTACATGCTTGAGAGGGTTGTGACTCCACAGTCGCAACCCTCTTTTGCATATCAAGGGTCAGCGTGAGTCCGAAGTCTTCATAGATGGGGCGCTTGCGCTCAGGGGCAGCGGCGAGGAGCCGGTCGGTCATTGCTCCGAGTTCGGTGACCATACTTCTGATCTGATCTGCGGTGAGGATGTCAGGCTCGACCGCGGTCGCGGCGAGGAGATCTTGCTGAGCGGCGGCTTTCTCGCTCTGGGTCTGATTGATCCATTCGGTGGCGAGCTGGGGATCGGCTCCGGCATCGAGCGCGGCCCGGTACTGGGTGATGCGCCGATTGCATTCGGTAATGGTGCGTCGTGCTGCCGCGGTCGCTGTCGTGACAGGGACTGCTGAGCTCTGTGTCTGGTGCATCGCGTGAAGCGTGGCGGTCAGCCGTCCGGGCGCGAAGGTCGTGGCGATCCACTTGTCGAGCTCGGGGAGGATGACCTCCTCGCGCACGTAGACGGTGAGTGGGTGGTCCATGGCGGCGTTCTTGGCGTATTCGGCGGTGTAGCGGCAGCGGTAGTGGGGCTTCCCGTTGTTGAAGGTGCCCTGCATTCTGCGGTCGCAGATGGCGCAGCGGATCAGCCCGCGCAGCGCGTAGCCGTGGGCGCTGGGCCGGGGCTTCCGCTCCAGATACTGGTGCGTGCTGCGCGCTTGGCGCTTGGCCTGGGCGCGGGTGAAGGTGTCCTTGGAGATCAGTGGCTCGTGGACCGGCTGTGCCGACCAGATCCACTGATCCGGAGCGTTCCAGGCCAGCTTGGTGCGGTGGCCGAGGGTGACGTCGTCGATGTCGAGGAGGACTTCGTCCTTGCGCTGTTTGTTCCACACTTGGTGGCCGGTATAGCGGGGGTTGGCAAGGATGGCGCGAACGGCACCCTTGGACCATGCATGGCCGTCGCGGTGCCGGTTGCGGGCACGGTCATGAGCGGAGGGGCAGGGGATGCCGTCATGGGTCAGGCCCTCGGCGATGGCGTACAAGCCCTTGCCACGCAGGTAGTCGGTGAAGATGCGGACGACTACGAGTGCGGTGTCGGGATCAGGTTCGAGGCGGCGGAGGTGTTTGCCGTTGGCGGCCTTCGCGGGATTGGGGTGCCGACCCGCGAAGGCGAGGCGGTACCCGTAGGGAGGTCTGCCGCCGAGGTAGCGGCCTTCGATCCGGGCCTGGGAGGCCATGGCGGTGCGGACGCGGATCTTGATGCGGTTGCGTTCGCCCTTGCTCATGCCGCCGAAGACGGACATGACCAGGTCGTGGGCTTCGTTGTCGGGGTCGATGGCCCCGCCGACCTCGGGGACCCACAGCGGCACGCCGAAGTGGACGAAGAGGGGGAAGGTATTACCGAACTGGTTGCCGTAGAAGGTGCGCTGAGGTTCGCCGATGACGACGGCATCGAAGCCGCGGTGGGGGTCGCGAAGGGCTTTGAGGAGGGCGGCCGCTTGAGGGCGGCGTTTCCAGGGGAGGGCACGGGAGTGACCGGCGTCGAAGTACTCGGAGACGATTGTGCCCCCGGCGGGTTCGATGAGGGCTCGGGCGCGGGTGAGCTGCCAGTTGCGGGAGGTCTCGGGGTCCTGGAGGTCCTCGGTGGAGCAGCGTCCGGCGAAGGCGAATCGGGTCATGGGCGGCTCTTTGGGGATCACGGAGCGGGCACGGCGGATGACGATGATCCGTGGTACCTCCTGCTCGAGGAAGAGGGCCAGTTGTCCGCCGTGCCTGCCGGTTAGGGCCTCTGGTCTGCTGGCTCAGAGCGCCGCTGCTCGTACTCGTCGCGGATGAAACGCAGCAGTGCGGCTGCAGCCCTTTCAGTGAGCTGTGGCGGTGCGTTCGGGAGGAGGACCGTCACCTCGGAGGCCTCGGCAGCGGGAGGTTGCTGAGGCTCCGGGGGCGGGGCGTTCGTGTTGGTGGGCGGCATCATGTACCCCGTGGCTGCGGGCAGAGTTTGGGCATCCGTCCGCCGAGCAGGTGGTCAAGTGCGTGGGTGGCTTGCGGCGGGACGACGCTGTTGCCGAGGAGGCGCAGCTGGGCTGCGCGTGACAGGCCGGGCACGCTGGTTACATGGCCGTTGGGAAGGCCCATCATCCATTCGACGAATGCGGCGGACAGCCGACGTGCTCCGGGCACGGTGGCAGTTGGTGCGGCTCGTTCGGTGATGCGTTCCCATCGGCGGATTGCGGGCAGGTACTCGCCCCACCAGCGGGCGGGTGAGTGGCGGCAGCTCTCAGTTTGATGCCGCGCTTGCGTTTCGGGGACGTACCGGCCCTGCCGTTCCGGTCGGATGAGGCCGGCGTCGGGAGTAGGTGTTCGACCTCGTCGGCAAGGGTGGGGCCGTGGCCGCCTGCCCTGCGCCTGTCGGGGTGCTGGGAGCCCCCGTTGCAGCCGAGATTCGCCGTCGGCGTCTTCAGCAGCAGGGGCCGGTCGGGGCAGCGGCGCCGGCCAAGCGGCAAGGAACGCCCTTTCGCGGCGGTGTGGCGCGCCGATGTCACTGGCGCGTAGGCATGCCCAGCTCGCGTCGTACCCGAGGCCGGCCAGGTCCGCGAGTAGCACGCCCAGTGCCCGCAGGCGAGGCATCTGGGGTGGGTCTCCCATGCACCGCGTGCAGGGTTCCATGTGGCGAAGAGTGTGTGCTCCGGCGGGGGTGGACAGGAGGCCTCGGACATTCTCGATCACCACCAGGCAGGGGTTAAGGGCTTCAATGGCGCGGACGATGTGCCGCCATAGTCCGGAGCGGCTGCCGGTGCCAAGTCCGGTGCGGGGGCCTGCGACGGAGAGGTCCTGGCACGGGAACCCGGCCGTTACGACGCTCACCGGCTCGACGCGACGCCAGTCGATGGTCCGGACATCGCCGAGGTTGGGGATACCGGGCCAGTGACGGGTGAGCACAGCGGCGGACTGGGGGTTGGTCTCGGCGTGCCAGGCGATGCAGCCGCCGAGCGCAGTTTGGACGCCGAGGTCGAGGCCGCCGATTCCGGAGAACAGACTGCCGATCGAGGGCTCAGTGGCCGCCATGACGGCCCCTTTGCGAGCAGGTGCGCGAGCGGAAGGCTGCTGTGCTTGCTGGCGTACCGTCTCGTCGTGGCGTCGGGTCGGCACACCTCCTGGACTTGGTGAAGATCAGTACGTCCTCGTGCTGCACCACGGACAGGGGAATTCCTTGGCGGCGGGCGTCGCGGACGTTCTTCATCTGGAAGAACGACGGGCGGGTGATCAGCTGGCTGTCGCGGATGCCGGCGAGGAGGGCGACGCACCGTTCGGCGGGCATGAGGCCGGCGGCTTTGCCTGCGGCGAGGACGGCGGAGGGCAGGTCGATAAGTTCGCCGCGTTCGCGCCAGGGGCGGGTGGTGACGACGACGGTGCCGCCGGGGCGCAGCATGGTGCGGCATTGGGTGAGGATCTCGGTGAAGGCTTCGAGGAGCCGGTCGGTGGAGACGTGGGCGAGGTTGGCGCGGTCGTGGCTGTAGCGGAAGTCCTTCTTGACGACGCCGTTTTCGCCGGTGTCACGGGTGGAGCGGACATGTCCGTGGACGCTGGGTCCGTACGGCGGTGAGGTAACGACCAGGTCCGCCTTGCCACGGGCAGAGGCAGGAGCGAGGTCGGTGAGGTGGCGGGCGTCGCCGCAGCGGACGATGCCCGTTGCGGTGCCGGTTTCTTGTGCGGCGGAGCGGGTGTTGCGTGAGGCGAGGGTGGCCCACTGGGGTTCGTATTCGATGCCGAGGGCGTTGCGGCCGAGGTGGAGGGCTTCGACGAGGGTGGTGCCGATGCCGCACATCGGGTCCAGGACCAGGTCGCCGGGGCGGGTGTAGGTGGCGATGGCGTGGGCGGCGATGCCGGGGTGCATCTTGGCGGGGTGGGCGGACGAGCCGGGGACGTAGCGGCCTTTGCGCTGGGCGGGGGCGGAGGTGGGGGCGGTGTTCCACAGGGAGTGGGGGCCTGTCACGAGCGCTGTCACGAGTGGACTCCTTCCGGCTCAGCCGTTGTGGTCGATGACGGAGAGGACGATCAGGTCGCTGTGGGCCACGCCGGGGCTGGCGTCGGCGGGCGGGGCGGGGATGAGGCGGTCGTCGGCGGGGTGGGCGTGGGCGACGATGATGTGCTGGAGGTAGCGGAAGCCCGCGGTGCGGGCGCAGGCGATGAGGGAGCCGAGCGGGTCGGTGAGGATGCCGTTGTCCCTGCGTTGGCGCGTGGCGAGCAACAGCAGTCCGTCCGTGGGCAGGAGGCGGTGCGCGCGGTGGAAGAAGCCGGGCCAGCCCTCTTCCATGGCGCCGGGCATCTCGCTGACGGCCCCGCCCGCGAGGGTGTCGGCGGGAGCGGGGAGGGCGTCGGGGTGGAGTTCGGCGAGCAGCATCGACAGCCTGCTCGGTGCACCCTCGGCGTAGGTGACGACGGGGGTGCGGGCGTCCATGCCCGGATCGGTGTCGCGGATGGAGAGCTTGAGGAGGGGCGCGGGGGCTTGGCCGGGGCGGTGAGTGAAGTCGGTGCGGATCTTCTCAATGGCCCAGCCGGGCAGCACGGTGCCGGGGGTCGGCTTCGCGTTGGGCTGGTCGGGGGCGGGGAGCCAGAGGGTGGTCGGCAGCGGGCGGGCGGTGCGGCGGTGAACGGTGCCTTGGGGGTGGGAGTCGGTGGAGGGCATGGGCGGGTGGCGCCCGGGTCGGGGTCCTGGCCGTCTGGTGCTGACGTGAGTAATAGGGACGAAGTTGGCCGTCTTTGTCGTCACTGTCTGAGGTGTTCGAGCTGGAGGAGTGAGGGCAGGCTGCTTCCTGTTGTGGCTCGCCCTTGATTGGGTCGTCGCCTTTGCCCAGGTCAGTCGCTCTCCGGTCCAGTGGCGAGCCACCTGCGAGCCACGCCCGAGCCACCCCGGGATCGGCGGATCGGGCGAGGTAGTCGGGGCGGGAAATCTCTTTGTGTTCGATACCGGGTTGGGCGGCCGTGCGAGTGGTGCTGGTCATCAGGGGCGAGCCGGTGGCGGGCCATCGCACAGAGCGGACCAGTGGCCCAGCCGTCGCGCGGCGCCTGCGCGCAGCCGGTCCGGGGGTGGCACGGGGCGGTGAGAGGGCTTGCGGCAGACGTTGTCCGCCACTCCCCACAAGGAGCTGAGCCCCATGCACCACACCCCCCGTCCCACCAGCCGTCGCACCGCTTGTACGCGTCCCGCTGGCTGCTCACCGCTGCAGGCGGTGGAGGAGTCCTTCCTCAACCTTTGTGCCGAGCCCCAGCCGCTCACGATGCCCGCGCACCTGGTGTGCGAAGGGCCGGAGCAGCCCACGCTGCCCGTCGACCAGGTCCGCACCCGCCTTGCCCACGCCGCTACTTCGCCGACCCTGCGCGAGCAGACCTGGCGTGAGGTCGTCCGCCGCGCCCAGCAGCTGGGCGAGCCCTGGGACACCGTGGCCGTCGCCATGACCGTCCCGGTTCTGCGCCGGATGCTGGCCCGCCTGGCATGCCCCTCCCACCTGGAGCGGGCCGAGGTCGAGCAGGAGGCCCTCGCCGCCGTCGCCACCGCCCTGCCATCCGTGGACGCCAACGCCGCTGACACTGGACGGGAGCTTTTCGCGGCAGCCGACCGGGCGGTGCATCGGCTGGCGTATGCCGCACGCCGCCGCGCCGAGCGGGAGACCGGTTCCCAGGCGGCGCGCCTGGGCCGCCTGGCGCATCCCGCCGCGAACCCGGACGGGCATGAGGACGCTGTCCCAGGGGCCGAAGGCGGCGAGGAGCTGGACGAGTACACCGTGCTGGCTCATGCAGTGCGGGCCCACGTGGTGGGCATCTCCGAGGCACAGCTGATTGCCCGTACGCGTCTGGAGGGTGAACCGATGCAGCGCCTGGCCATCGAGCGGGGGGTGAGTGTGCGTCAGCTCTACCGCCACCGCGCTGCCGCAGAGCAGCACCTGGCAGGCCACCTGCGCTATCAGCAGTAACAGCGCTGTCTGCGGGACTTTCCGGAACCGGATGTCAATTTCCGGCCCGTGAATCTCTATTACGGGTAAGCGGTACCGCCGGATGCGCACTCGCACCCTGCGGCGCCGCCTCCCGGCGCAGACCCGTCCATGGTCCTCTGTTGCCAGGTCGTTGCCGTGTGGGGTGAGCACACCGTCTCGTGCTGACACCCGAGCACCCCGTTCCCACTGCCGCCCCGTGAAGGAGGACGGCCCCGGGACGAGGGTTCCGTGTTCGCCCCACACTGCACGGCCCCCGTGCAACGTGGCTGGCCGGGCCGGTTTCCGTCAAGTTTCCGCTTCTTCTCCGCTGTCGTGCGTTGCTGTTGGAGGTGCGTCCGCCGTGTTCCCAAGACTTCGCTGGCCGAACCGACGGCCCATCTGCCTGGTAGGCCGCTGGACGATCCGGCTCGCCTTCATCACGGCACTGACCACCTTCGTACTGCTGGCGCGCCCGCCACGTGCGTGGGCGGTCGCGGACATCCCGACTGTGATCAAGAATCTGCGGAACTGGATCGTCGGCATGCTGGCCGGGCTCGCCACGCTGTTTCTCACCTTCGGCGGGCTTCGCTATCTGATGGCTGGGGGCGACCCTGGCGAAGTCGAATCCGCCAAGCGTGCATTGAAGGCTGCGGCCATCGGCTACGGGCTGGCGGTCCTGGCTCCGGCCCTGGTCACCGTGCTGCAGGGCATCGTCGGCGTTGGTGGCGGTGGCGGGAAATGATCCGCGCCAGCCGCCTGATCCGCGCCCTGCCCCTTCTCGCCGTCGTGACCATCCTGCTCCTGGTTCCGCTTCCCGCACAGGCCGCCATGGCACATACGGCGGCTCAAGTGCCCGTGGCCCCGGGCCCGCCCCAGCCTGAACCTCAGCCCGCGCCCGGACCCACCGCCCCAGAGCCGCATGCGGGATCGCCGCAGCCTGATCCCGTCCCTGAGCCTGGGCCGACCCACGCGCCGGGCCGCCCCTCCCCGAGGCCTGATCGGCCCGCGTCCCCGGAGCCGGCACCCGGGCCGACACCTCCGGCATGCGAGGCCACGGGAACCGAGTGCATCAAGGACACCTCCTCGGGCTGGGACCTCCTCGACTTCCCCGCCATGATCGTCGATGCGATCACCTCGTTCCTTGGCACACTGATCGAGCAGGTCATGAAGCCGGTCCGTGAGTTCCTCGCCGACACCCTGCTGGCGACTCCCAACGTCACCAAGCACGCCGACGTCAAACGGCTGTGGACCGTCATGCTGGAGATCACCTGCGGCATCTACGTGCTGTTCGTGACCGCGGGCGGCGTCACGGTCATGGGCTACGAGACTGTCCAGACCCGCTACGCCGTCAAGCACATCCTCCCGCGCCTGCTCCTGGGGATCGTCGCGGCCGCGACCTCTCTAACTGTGATGGGCAAGGCGATCGGTCTGGCCAATGCCCTTGCTCACGCGATCATGGCCACCGATATGGCGGACGCTGGGCAGGGCATGGTCGAACGTGTCCTGCCGTTCGCGCTGTTCGGGGCCGCCGGGCTGAAGCTGTATCTGCTGCTGTTGGCGATCATGATGATCGCGCTGGTGCTTGCCGTGCTGATCGGCTTCATGGTGCGCGTCGCGGTGCTGGCGCTGCTGGCCGTCTGCGCGCCCCTGGCTCTGGCGTGTCACGCCCATCCGGTGACCGATCCGGTGGCCCGGCTGTGGTGGCGGGCCCTGGGCGGGTGCCTGGTCATCCAGGTCGCGCAGTCGGTCACGTTCGTCCTCGCCATCAAGCTCTTCTTCGCTCCCGGTGCCACGACGCTGGGGATCCCGAAGTCCGACCAGCTCGGCACGATGCTTGCGGGGTCTGGACTGTTCTGGGTGTTGTTCAAGATTCCCGGCTGGACGCTGCAGGTCATCTTGCGCGGCACCCCGATCCATCAGCCCCAGGCACCCGTCAGTGTGCGGATGCTGCGGCATCTGGCGATGTACCGGCTCATGGACCACTACCTGCCCGGCATGAGCCTGCTGCGCCGCCGACCTGGCGGCCCCGGCGGTGGCGGGGCGGCGGGTCTCGGTCGGGGAAGTGGCGGACCAAGAGGTGGGGGCGGTCCCGGACGCGGCGGAGGGGGCGGCAGTCGCCCACTTGGACCGGGACCTGCGGAAGGCAGGGACGTGCGCGGCCGTGGCCTGCTCACCCGGGGACGAGCCGCCCCGAGCCATCCCAGTCCACAACCTGCCGGCCACCAGCCGACGGCTACTGCCCCGTCAGCGAGTGGTACCCGACAGGCGAGCACCGTCGCGCATGTGCCCCCCGCGCCCGCCGCAACCGTTCGCGCCGGCACCCCGTCCGGACCGCCCGTCGGCCAGACTCCTCGACGCCCCGGCCCCAGCACCATTCCTGTAGCCCGTGCACCGAAGAAGACCCATGCCGTGATCCACCCCTCTCATGCCCGACGGGTCCGGCCACGAGCCCTCCCCGTCCCCACTGAGCTCACGCCGGCCAGATCGCGCCGGCCCACCCAGACGTGGCTGCCGATCCACACGGAACGCCGCCTCGCCCAACCGACCATGCTCCGTGCCCGGCCGACCGCGCCGTCGGCCTCCCAGCCTGCCGGCCGCATGCCTCTCGCACGGCAGCTGGCCCTGCGCATTCCTTCCGACCGCGTGCGCCTACGCCCACCCCGCCCCATGCAGCTGCGGCTGCCCCTCGAACCACCCCGGAGGTAAGCCCACATGCACGCCCCCGACGACCCCACAGACGCTCCACACGGCACGCGCATTCCAGCGGACATCTCCCGCCCGGACCGGCTCCTGGGCCCCTTCACCGCCCGGCAAACCGCCATCCTCGCCGTATCGGTTGCGGTGCTGTATGGCGGCTGGTGGGCGACGCGCTCCTTCCTGGCTCCGCTCACCTACGCGGTGCTGGTGATCCCCATCGCCGGGGCGGTGGCCGCACTCGCGCTCGGCCAGCGGGAGGGCATCGGCCTCGACCGCTTCCTGGCATCAGCCCTCATGCACGCCCGCACGCCCAGACGCCGTGTGCACGCTCCCGAAGGCGTCCCGTCTCTGCCCGCCGTTGTGCCCGCCCGGTGGGCGAAGGCCGCAGGTCAGACTCCGGCCGTCATGCGTATGCCCTACGACGGCGTCACCCCTCACGGAGTGCTCGACCTGGGCAGCGGGGGGAATGCCGCCATGGCGATGTGTTCCACAGTCAACTTCGAGCTGCGCTCGGTGGCCGAACAACAGGGGCTGACCGCCGCCTTCGCCCGCTGGCTCAACTCCCTCACCGGCCCCACCCAGCTGCTGGTGCGCTGCCACCGAATCGACCTTTCTCCCGCCGCTGATGCCCTGCAGCGCACCGCCGCCGCGCTGCCGCACCCGGCACTGGAGCAAGCAGCACGCGACCATGCCGCGTTCCTCGCCGACCTTGCCGCGAGCGACAACCTGCTGGGCCGGCAGGTCCTCCTTGTCGCCCGCGAGGAATCCGCAGCAGGTGGAATGCGGCGCATCACCGCTGAAGGTCGGGCACTCCAGCGCCTTGACGAGGCCACCCGTGCCCTGGCGCCGGCCGAGATCACCGTCACGCCTCTGGACGGCCCGCAAAGCGCCCACCTGGTCAGCGCGGCCTGCAATCCCGAAACACCCACATCGCAAGCCGACGGAACGGAAGGAGACCTCGCATGCCCCGGCTCCTCCTAGGCCGCCGTCGCCACCTCACAGCTGGCCCGACCATCGACGGATCGGTGTTGCTCGACGCGGCCGGCCCCGAAGCCATCGAGGTCCACGCCCGAGCTCTGGCTGTCGGCGCCCGCTTGGCCACCACGCTGGTGGTCACCGGCTACCCGGCCGAGGTCACCGCCGGCTGGCTCGCCCCGCTGCTCAACTTCCCCGGGCACCTCGACATCGCCCTGCACATCGAGCCCGTCCCCAACCCGGTGGCCGCCGCCGGGCTGAAGAAGCAGCGCGCCCGCCTCGAATCCGGCCGCCGCGCCGGATACGACAAGGGGCACCTGGACGATCCAGAGGAGGAGGCCGCCGCTGCGGACGCCGCCGAACTCGCCTACCGCATCGCCCGTGGCGAGGGAAAGCTCTTCCACGTCGCCCTGTACCTGACCGTCCACGCCCCGGACGAGAACTCTCTCGCCGAACAGGCTGCCGCCGTCCGTGCGATTGCTGAGTCGCTGCTGATGACGGTGGCTCCCACCACCTATCGGGCCCTGCCCGGCTGGCTCGCCACCCTGCCGCTCGGCATCGACACGCTCAAGATCCGCCGCACCTTCGACACCGCCGCGCTTGCCGCATGCTTCCCCTTCATCAGCCCCGACCTGCCAACTGCAACCGGTAGCGACGGCGAGGCTGCGGGGGTCTTGTACGGCCTGAACGCGGTCTCCGGCACGCCGGTGCTGTGGGACCGCTTCGCGCAGGACAACTACAACTCCATCACCTTGGCCCGCTCCGGAGCCGGGAAGTCCTACCTCGCCAAACTCGAACTGCTGCGGCTGCTGTTCACCGGCATCACGGCCTCGGTGATCGATCCGGAGGATGAATACGTCCGCCTCGCTGAGACCGTCGGCGGACATGTGGTCGCACTCGGCGCCGATGGCGTACGCCTCAACCCCTTCGACATCCCACCGGCGGCCCACAGTGGGGAGGACATGCTGACGCGGCGAGTGCTATTCCTGCACACGTTCCTCGCCGTCCTCCTCGGCGCCGACCTGACCGCGGCCGAGAAGGCAGTGCTGGACCGCGCGATCCTCGCGGCCTACACCCGCGTGGGGATCACCTCCGACGCCCGCACCTGGACCCGCACCCCGCCTCACCTCAGCGACCTCACCACTGTCCTGGAAGAGGACGGAAGTCAGGCTGCAGCCGATCTCGCCGATCGGCTGGCCCCCTACACCGCCGGGTCACACGCCAAGCTGTTCAACGGCCCCAGCACCGCAGCCGCCACCGGCCACCTGGTCGTCTTCGCTCTCCGCCAGCTCCCGGACGAGGTCAAGGCACCCGCGATGCTGCTCGCGCTGGACGCGATCTGGAGACAGGTCACCTCCCGGCCTGCCGTCGGCCGCCACCTTGTGGTCGTGGACGAGGCATGGCTGCTGATGCGCGACGGGGCCGGAGCCCGGTTCCTGTTCCGCATGGCCAAAGCCGCCCGCAAGTACTGGACCGGCCTGGCCATGGTCACCCAGGACGCCGACGACGTGCTCACCTCCCCTCTGGGCCGGGCCATCGTCTCGAACGCCGCCACCCAGGTCCTGCTCCGTCAAGCCCCTCAGGCCATCGGCACGATCAGCGAGAACTTCCACCTCTGCCACGGCGAGAAGGAATTCCTCCTGTCGGCCTCACGGGGCGAGGCACTGCTGCTGACCGGCGACCGCCGCCACAAGGTTGCCCTCATCAGCGTCGCCGCACCTGGCGAACACGAAGTGATCACGACCGATCCGGGCGAGCTCGCCGGGCAGTACACGGACGACGGCGTCGGCATCGCCGGCGACCTTGCTGCCGACGATGAGGGGTGGGCGCCGTGAGGCCGTGCGGACTCCTCGGCGCAACGCCGCCGGGCGGGCCGCTGACGGACTTCCTCACCGACCCTGGCGGCTTCTGGGCTGCCGTCAGCGATGAAGCCGGGAACTGGCTCGGAAAGCATGCGCCTCTTCTTGCCCCCTGCGCTGTCCTCGCGATGACCGGTGGGGTCGTGCTGCACCGGAGATTGCACCAGTGGCGCCAGCGCCAACTGGCCGAGGGTGCTCAGTGCGTTGAGATCCTTGCTCCGCCCCACGTCGCGCCAAAAGGCGGTGAAGTGCTCTGGGCGCAGCTCTCGGGCCTGCTTCGCCCATGGTGGCGCCGCATCACCACCGGACAGCCCCACCTCGCCTTCGAATACACCTGGTCGCACACCGGACTTCGCATCCGCATGTGGGTTCCGGGCACTGTGCCGCTGGGGCTGGTGCGGCGCGCCGTCGAGGCTGCCTGGCCCGGCGCCCACACTCGCGTCACCGAGCCCACGCCCCTCCTTCCGGGCACAGATCCGGTCACGGCCGGGCGACTGCGGCCGGCCCAGCCCGACGTCCTGCCGCTGCGTACCGACCACCCCACCGACCCGCTACGCGCGCTGCTCCAGGCCGCCACAGGCATGGCCGAGGAAGAAGCCGCCTGCGTCCAGATCCTGGCCCGCCCCGCCACCGGCAGGGCACTGCGCCGCTCCCGCCGCCAAGCACGCCACCTCAAGGCCGGGCGCACCCCCGCCCGGCTGCCCGCCCTGGCCGCGCTCCTGCTCCACCGCGCCCAGCCCGCCTCCACGGGCAGGCAAGACCCCGAACACAGTGCCCTGGTTCGGCAGTCGGCTGCCAAGCTCTCCGGCCCCCAGTGGCAGTGCGCCCTCACCTACGCCGCCACATGTGCCCCCGCACAGGAGCGGGCCCAGGACGTGGCGCGCGGCCGGGCGCACGTGCTGGCCTCCGCCTTCGGCCTCTTCGCCGACCGCAACTACCTCACCCGCACCCGCCTGGCCCACCCCGAACCGCACCTGAGCGCACGGCAGCTCCCCTCCCGTACCGCGTTGCTGTCGGTGCCCGAACTCGCTGCCCTCGCCCACCTCCCCCTCGACCCGGACGCGCCGGGGCTGCGTCGGGCCGGCGCCCGCTCTGTCCTGCCGCCCCCGCAGGTTCCCGAGCCCGCGCCCGGCAACGGCGTCAAACCCCTCGGCCAGGCCGATACCGGGGCCCGCCGCGGCGTCGGTATCGCGGTCGCCGACGCCCGTCACCACCTCCATGTCATGGGCGCGACAGGCTCCGGCAAGTCCACCCTCATCGCCAACCTCGCCCTCGACGACGTACGCAACCACCGCGGCGTCATCGTCATCGACCCCAAAGGCGACCTGGTCACCGACCTCCTGGACCGCCTCCCCGACACCTGCGCCGACCGCCTCGTCCTCATCGACCCCGACGACCCCCACACGCCCCCATGCCTGAACGTGCTCGACGGCGAGGACATCGACGTCGTAGTCGACAACATCACCGGCATCTTCCGGCGCATCTTCACCGCCTTCTGGGGACCACGCACCGACGACGTCATGCGCGCCGCCTGCCTGACCCTCCTCAAACACCGCAACCGCACCGGCCAGCTGGTCACCCTCGCCGACATCCCCCGCCTGCTCGGCGAGAGTGCCTACCGGCTACGCATCATCCCCGCCCTCAAGGACCCGGTCCTGCGCGGCTTCTGGGCCTGGTACGAGTCGATGTCCGAGCCGTCCCGGGCTGCCGTGGTCGGCCCGGTCATGAACAAGCTGCGCGCGTTCCTGCTACGCGACTTCGCCCGTCGCGCGATCTCCGCCGGTCCCTCCACCTTCGACCTCGCTCAGGTCCTCGACGGCGGCATCCTTCTCGCGCGCCTCCCCAAAGGTGCCCTCGGGGAAGAGACAGCCCGCCTGCTCGGCTCCTTCATCGTCGCCGGAACCTGGCAGGCAGCCTCCGCCCGCGCCCGAGCTCCCGAACACCGGCGGATCGACGCCACCTTGAGCATCGACGAGGCCCACAACTTCCTGACCCTGCCCTACCCGCTGGAGGACATGCTCGCCGAGGCACGCGGCTACCGCCTGTCCATGCTCCTGGCCCACCAGCACCTCGCCCAGCTCCCACGCGACCTACGCGAAGGCATCTCCGCCAACGCCCGCAACAAGGTCTTCTTCAACGCCTCCCCGGAAGACTCCAACGCCCTGGAACGCCACACCCTCCCAACACTGGCCGCCCACGACCTCGCCCACCTCGGGCCCTACCAGGCCACCGCCCACCTCCTGACCAGCGGCGCAGAATCCACCGCCTTCACCTTCACCACCCGGCCCCTGCCACCCCCAGTCCCCGGCCGCGCCAAAGACCTGCGAACAGCCGCCGCCACCCGCACCAGCCCCCGCCAAGCCACCCGCCCCTGAACAACCCACAAGAACATCCAGCACATCCGCATCCACCGGAGGTGATACGTCATGCCCGCCCTACCCCGCCCCGCCTCCGGGCCCGGCTCCCGCTACACCGCCCGCGCCGCCACCACCCGCACCCGCACCCGCCCCACCAGACACACAGACGTGGCCACCCTCGCCCACCGCCTCACCACCCGCGACCTCTGGCTGGCCCGGATGCTGTACGAACACCGCGTACTCACCACGCACCAGATCGCCCGCCTCGCCTACACCTCACTCCGCTCCGCCCAACGCCGCCTGCGTACCCTCCACCGCCACGCGGTCCTCGACTCCTTCCGCCCCCTCACCCAGTCCGGTTCGGCCCCCGAGCACTACACCCTCGGCCCCGCCGGAGCCACCCTGCTCGCCGCCCACGCCGGACTCGACACCGCCGCCCTCGGCTGGCGCCCCACCCACACCGGCCGCATCGCCTACTCCCCCTCCCTCGGCCACGACCTCGGCGTCAACGAACTCCTCACCCACCTCGCCGCCCACACCCACACCAACCCCCAGGCCGGACTCACGCTCTGGCTCTCGGAACGCTCCGCCGCCCGCCGCTGGAGCGACATCATCCGCCCTGACGCCTACGCCCACTGGCACGACGGCGACCGCCTACTGCCCTTCTTCCTCGAATACGACACCGGCAGCCAGCCCCTGCCCCGCGTCGAAGCCAAACTCGCCGCCTACGCCGCCTTCACCACCGCCACCGGCAGCCGCCCCGCCCTCCTCATCCACACCCGCACCCAATCCCGCGGCCAAGCACTCCGCCACCGCCTGGCCGACACCGCACGCGAACTGGAACTGCACGTGGCGACCTCGTCCGCGGACTTCACCACCACCGAGCCCTGGGGCCCCTGGTGGGCACCACTCCAGTCCGCCGGCACCCGCACCACCCTCACCCACCTCGCCACCCGATGGCCCAACCTCAGTCCTGCCTCGGGACTCGAGCCGACCGACGCCGACACTTCCCTTACGCTCCCCGTCCCTCCACTGCCGCCCGCCCCCGACACCGCATCATGAGTTCCATGCTCGCGAAGGCAACCGCCGGCGTCGGCTGCGCGGCCCTCGCCCTTCCGCTGCTCGCAGCCCTCGCCATCGCCGCAGCAATGGGCAGCACATCCTTCGACAGCGGCGAGTCAGCCGCCCCGAGCACACACGCCCTGAACGACATCCCGCCGCACATGCTCGCCCTCTACCAGCGCGCAGCCCCTGAATGCCCCGGCCTGCCCTGGACCACCCTCGCCGCCATCGGCAAGGTCGAAACCAACCACGCCCGCCACCCCACCATGCGCTCCACCGCAGGAGCCGTCGGGCCCATGCAGTTCCTGCCAGCCACCTTCAAGGCGTACTCCCGACCCGTACCGCCAGACGGGGAGCGGCCACCCACTCCGTGGGATCCCGTCGACGCCGTGTACGCCGCGGCCAGGCTGCTGTGCGCCCACGGCGCCAGGAACGGCAAGAACCCGCAGGCCGCGATCTACGCGTACAACCACTCCCACGCCTATGTGACCCAGGTCCTCAAGATCGCGAACAGCTATGCAGCCGCCGCACCCACCCCAACCGGCTCCGCCGCCAAGGCAGTCGCCTTCGCCCGCTCCCAGCTCGGCACCCCCTACCTCTGGGGCGGCGACGGATCGTTCGAGGGTGGCTTCGACTGCTCCGGCCTCACCCAGGCCGCCTACCGCGCCGCAGGCATCTCCATCCCCCGCGTCGCACAAGCCCAGTACGACGCCGGCCCCCGCCTCCCGAAAGGCGCACGACTGGCCCCGGGCGACCTGCTGTTCTTCGGCCCAAGCCCCACCCGCATCACGCACGTCTCGCTCTACATCGCCAGCGGCAAGACGATCGATGCCCCGCACTCCGGAGCAGTCGTACGCCAGGGCCCTGCACACACCAACGCCCCGTCCTTCCAAGGAGCGACGAGACCCGCGGCACGAGGAGGGCAACGGTGAAGCACGTCGACGCCCGCGAGGCCATCAGCCTGCTGCGGTCCATGACCCGGGTCCTGTGCGCCGTCGGGATCCTGGCCCTCGTCTTCACCACGGTCAACGTCACCCGCTTCGCCACCAGCCGCAACGTCCCCCTCCCCATCGCCGTCCTCCTCGACCCCATGATCGGGACAGCGCTGGCCGGTGTCCTCTACGTCGACGCACGCCTGGCCGCCTGGGGCATCACCCCACCGGCCTGGTCCACGACCCTGCGCTGGAGCGCCGGATCCACCGCCGCGCTCATGAACACCTGGGAAAGCCTGTGGCCAGACGGACAGATCGGTTGGCCGCACCAGGCCGATCCAGCAGCTGTGCTGCTCCATCTGACCCCCGCCCTGCTCCTGATCGCCCTGACGGAGACGATCGCCGCCTACCGCCGAACCGTCACCGATCTCCTGGACCGGATCGGCTCCGCCGATCCGACCGATCCGTCCACCCCGACCACAGACCCCGCGCCCCGATCGGCCACCGACTCCATCGATCCGGACACAGCCGCTTTCCCCTGTCCGCCGCCGGCGATCGGATCCGATCCCAGCCCGGCCGGAGCCCCCGTTCCAACCACCACCGATGGGGACATCGCCACCCCCGACGTGGGCGACAGTCCGCCCGACGGCCAGCCGCCCGCCCCCGGGGCCACACCGGCCGGTTCCGGGGCGACAGACGCCGACATGTGGCCGCACGCCGTCGCCCTCGACGATGCCGTCCGCGCCGCCACCGGCAAACCGGCGAGCATCTGGCGGCTGCGCACCGATCTGAACATCGGCCCCAAACGCGCCCGCCAGATCCACGACCAGCTCCAAGCCCGCCGCTCCGCCCCACCGTCCCCGATCGGATGAACCATCCAGATCCGCCCTGCCGGGTGCCGATCGGTTCGCCGGGACCCAACGCCCCGACGCCCCGCGCCCCCACACCGATCGGGATCGGCGTACGGCCGTTCCCGTATCCGCTCCGCCGACCACCCACTCCGACCAGGCCCGATCTGGGGGCAACCCCGCGCTTGACTTCGCACCGGGTCCGAGCGTCCATGGTCGTGGCCGACGAACCGCGGGTTCCGGAAAACGTGAACTCGCTCTCGCCACGGCCACGTTCGCCCGGAGTACCGCGATGCGCACGCGCCCGGCGAACCCCTGCGGCCCGCACATGCGGACCCGCCCCCGGCCGGGGACCTCAACCACCGAATCACTCACCGGAAGCGAGGCCCCCTCATGTCCGACACCACCCCCGACAGCGCACGCACACCGCGTGCCGCCACCACACCCGAGCCGCTGACCGGGCTGACCGGCGCCAATGCCGCGATCTACACCGAACTGATCGGCCTCACCGAACCCGTCACCGTCGCCGAACTCGCCCTCGCCGCAGGCGTGGGCAACTCCACCGCCGGAAGGGCCCTGACCCTGCTGGAGAAGCACGGCGTGGCCGTACGCACCCGCGGCGGCCACGACGGCCCCCGCCGCAACCCCGACCTCTGGCACCCAGCCCCCACCGTCGAGATGACCAGCAAGGACGGGGACAGCCACGCACCCAACAGTGACCAGCCGAAACCCGGCAGCCTCGATGCCTCGACGCCGGACGACAGCGTCACGAACAACGGTGACACCTCGGCTGACGAGCCCGACGTCGCAGACCCCGCCGTTGCCTCGGCACCGGATAGCGACTACACAGACAAGGAGGGCACTCTGTCCGACGAATCCGACCCCAACACCCCCGAACTCCCCAGCGCCCCTGACACTGCCAGCACAGACCCCGCCACCGGACCGGAGACTCAGGAGACTGAGCCGGGCCAGGACGTACAGCCACAGGCCACCGAGCGCAGCGAGAAGGACGACAGCAGCGAAGACGGCCCGCAGAGCGAGGGCGACAACATCGCCTGCGCGCCGCAGACAAGCACCGCGCCACGTTCGACACTGACGGAAGCGATCATCCTGCCCGGCGAAAAGCGGCGGCTCGCGCCGGGAGCGCTGCGGCAAATGGTCATCGACCACCTCGAGGCGCACCCCGACGAAGCATTCACCGCCACCAAGATCAGCCGCGTCATCGAAAAGTCCTCGGGCGCTATCGCGAACGCGCTCGACAAGCTGGTCGGCTCGGGGATCGCCGAACAGGTGAGTCACCAGCCGCGGATGTTCCAGCTGTCCGGCTCCGCCCCGACGGACGACACCCAGTAGTCCGCCACCACTACCAGACCGGGCGCACCCCGCACGCCATGCGGGGTGCGCCCGCATCCTTCCTGCCCCGAGGCGAACATTTGGAGGGCACGAAGAGCTCCGTCCACGCCCCACAGCAGTGAGTCGACGTTCGAGAACAGCCCGGCGTGGACGGCTCTCTGGTCCCTCACAAACGGACCAACCTCTGGCGATCCATTCCCCTGCCAGCCCACCGGGTGTGCAGGGAGCTTGGCCATCACCCGGCTGCGGGTGGCGCCTGGGATGTACTCACGGCACCTGTGCGTCGAGGCCCGTGGGATGACTCCGTCACGAGCGTTGACGAGGGCGAGCTTCTGGCACTCGAGCCCCAAGCGGCCAGGTCGCCAGCATGCAGATCCCGGTGGCCGACAAGCGCACCGCTTCAGCCGCTGCTGACCGCGCAAAGTCCAGGGTGTTCCTTGGTTGCCGGCCCGCCACTTCCGTGAACAGCCCACCTTATTTGAATATAAAACAGCATCCGGGTCGGTTTTACTGCTGGCGTGTTCGCCTCGTAGTGTCAGTGCCATGTGTCATGGTGGTGTCAATGATGGAGAGGGACCGGGGGGTTCACCATGTCCTTGACCGATGAAATAGCAGCAGCTTACGAGGGGGAGCTCGATCCGGCCGCCTTGGTGGGCGAATTCCGACGCACCTCGGTTTTCGTCCCGGTGGTGAATGATTCTCTCATGTCGGCCGAGATGTCCGGAATCCGCTGGCTGTACGCCTTCACCGACGAAGAGGCGATGAATCACTTTGCGACGGCCCGCGGCGCCGCTCCCGATGCCGAGCTGGAGTACGTAAGCGCCGTCGGCGCACGTCTCCTGGACGCCGTCATCCCCGCCATCGAGGGCCCCGCGGGCGTGGCGGTCAACGTGGCCAGCGAGCAGCCGATACTGTTTCCGCCGGTCAGCGGCATCGTCCCGGACTCCGCTGCGATCGATCTCACCGAGCCGGGGCCCGCCAACGACCTGCCCACCCCGTCCGTGCCGGGAGGTGCCGCGTGACATCCGCCGATGGTTACGAGCTCGACCCGGACGCCCTGAAGCAGGTCACCAAAGGCATCCACGACTCTATTGCAGAGCTGAAGGAACTCGGCTTCGACAGCAGCGCCCAACTCGGCCAGGGATTCGACAAGTTGGCGCTCTCCGGAATGGAGGCCGGGCACCCCGGTCTGAGTTCCGTATTCGAGTCGTTCTGTGAGCGCTGGGGCTGGGGCGTTCGTGTGATCATTCATGAGGCCGATGAATTGGCGCGCCGCCTCGATTTGACGGCCGGTCTTTATCACGAGCAGGAGCAGTACGTTTCGACGACGCTGAAGGTCGGGACGAATGCCGTGCTGATGGGTGACCCGACGATGACGGCGGAGCAGCTGCAGCACAAGTCGTGGAATCAGGTCGGCGCGGACAATGCGTTCACCCAGTTCGATGACGCGGACTGGGATCCCGGGTCGGCCAGGTCCCGCAAGGCGTTTGATGAAGTCGGGCAGGCGTGGGATCAGACGGTGGAGGACGTCTCGACGTCCAAGTTTGCAGGTGATGTGGACCACAACTGGGCCTTGCGACCGCTGAAACAGGCCCGTGACCTCCAGGACCAGGCCAACGACCACGGCCACCACGGTTCATAAGACACCACTGCACGCCACCACCGCACATCCACTGATACACAGCATCATGGGGGTAAGAACTGATGGGCTTCGGCGACTTCCTTGGGGATGTCAAGGACGGCATCAATTCCGCAGCCGACAAGGTCGGCGAGGCGGTCGACGACGCAAAGCAGGCAGTCGGCGAGGGCATCAACTACGCGGCCGACAAGACCGCCGACGGACTCGAATACCTCGGCGCGGACGGCGCGGCCGACGCCGTCCGCTCGGCCGGCGAGGACGCCGCCGACGCACTGGGCGCGCAGGTCGACGAGCGCCAGCTGGGCGAGAGCGACGATCCCAAGGAACTGATCCACGGGGACGTCGCCAAGATCAACGAATCCGCCGCGCATCTGAAGGACTTCGCCGCGGCCTTCGAACGCGTCGGTCAGGGTATCCGCAAGCTGGATGCCGGGTCCTGGAAGGGCAAGGCCGCCGAAAGCTTCCACGAGCACTTCGATGCGCACCCCAAACAGTGGATGCGTACCGCGGACGCCTGCGAGGCCGCGTGGAAGGCCCTCGATGCGTACGCCGACACCGTCTCCTGGGCCCAGAAGAAGGCCCAGACAGCCATCGACAAATGGCAGGAAGCCCAGGAGAAGAGCCGGACGGCACGCGAGTCGTACCGTCGGCAGGTCGAGTCGTACAAGGAGAAGGCAGAGGCATACATCGCTGCTGTGAAGAGCGGATCCGACCACCCGGGCTCCCCGGCTCAACAGCCCGGCGATTTCAAGGATCCCGGTGATGCGGTCCGCGAGGAGGCCCGGGAAATCCTCAAGACCGCGCGCCACCAGCGCAACGAGGCTGCGGAGAAGGCGCAGCATGCCCTCAAGGGCGCGTTGGACCACGCCCCGAAGGAGCCTTCATTCCTGAGGAAGTCGGCGTGGGACGTCGCTGATGGTGTCGTGGAGGGCGGCCTCACCTTGATGCACGTCGTCGGCGGCGCAGGCAAGGCTGTGGTCCAAACGGTCAATCTGGCCCGCACCTTGAACCCGGCGGAGCCGTACAACATCGCCCACCCCAACCTGTACCTGGCCAACGTCGCCAAGACCGCGCTCGGCCTGACCAGTGCCTCGGCCCACCCCGGTCGCATGCTCAAGGGCATGCTCGGCGAAGGCTGGGGCAGCGACCCGGGCGACGCGACCGGGGCCCTCATCGCCAACCTCGTCGGCGGCAAGGGCGCCGGAGCCGCCGCCAAGGGGCTCCTGAAGGCGGGGGCGAAGGATGCTGCCAAGGGTGCCGCGCGGGAAGCCGTCAAGGAAGGCGGCAAGCGCACCATCAGGGACCGACTCCGCCAATTCTGGTCCAGGGAATGCGAGAGCGACCCCATCGATATGGCCACTGGCCGGATGATCCTGCCTCAGACCGACGTCACTCTCCCTGGCAGCCTCCCCCTCGCCTTCAGCCGCACCTTCGAGTCGTCCTACCGCACCGGCCGCTGGTTCGGCCCGACGTGGATGAGCACTGTGGACCAGCGCCTGGAGATCGACTCCGAGGGCGTCATCCTCATCGGAGAAGAAGGCGATTTCCACCTCTACCCCCACCCGGCCGTCGGCGTCCCCACCCTCCCCGTCGAGGGTGACGGCCACCCTCTCGAGCGCACCCCGGACGGCGACTACGTCCTGACCGACCCGGTCACCGGCACCCGCCGCTACTTCACCACCTACACCGAAGACCTCGCCGTCCTCGACGAGATCTCCGACCGCCTCGGCAACCACCACACCTTCGACTACACCGAAGACGGCACCCCTACCGCGATCACCCACAGCGCCGGCTATCGCCTCCTGCTCACCAGCGACAGCGGTCGCATCACCGCCCTCCACCTTGCGGGAGCTGCCTCCGACGGCGGCGACCAGCTGCTGATGACGTACGGCTACGACGACGCCGGAAATCTCGTCACCACCACCAACTCCTCCGGCCTCCCGCTCCGCTTCACTTACGACGAGCACGGCCGCATCACGTCCTGGACCGACACCAATGGCAGCAGCTACAGCTACAACTACGACGACCAGGACCGCTGCATCTCACAGGGCGGCATCGCAGGCCACCTCCGGGCTCACTATGCCTGGGGTGAGCCGGACCCGGTGACGGGTCTGCGCACGAACCTGTTCCACAATTCCGAGGGCAGAGTCACTCGCTATGAGGTGAACGACTACCACCAGGTCATATCGGAAACCAACCCCACTGGCGCCACCAGCCGCACCGTTCGCGACACCAAGCACCGCATCCTGTCCACCACCGACCCTTTGGGCCGTACGACCCACTTCACGTACGACGACCAGGGCCGCCCCACCGCCGTCACCCGCCCTGACGGCGCCACCTCCACTACTACCTACGATGCCGCCGGCCATCCAGCGAGCGTCACCGGCCCGGACGGAACCACCTGGACCCACACCTACGACATCAACGGCAACCGCACCTCCACGACCGACCCCACGGGCGCCACCACCACCTACACCCACGACACCCGAGGCCACCTCGCCTCCATCACCGACACCCTCGGCAACACCACCCACATCTACTGCAACGAAGCCGGCCTCCCCCTCACCGTCACCGACCCCCTCGGCGCCACCACCCACTACCGCCGCGACACCTTCGGTCGCGTCACCTCGGTTACAGACCCTTTGGGCGAGACCACTCACATGCTCTGGACTGTCGAAGGAAGGCTCGCCGCACAGATAGATCCCACTGGCGCCACCGAGCACTGGACCTACGACGGGGAAGGCAACTGCACCACCCACACCGACGCTCTCAGCCAGACCACCCACTTCGAATATGGCCACTTCGACCTGCTCACGGCCCGCAACGACCCCGATGGGGTCCGCCACGAGTTCACCCACGACACCGAGCTACGCCTCACCCAGGTCACCAACCCTCAGGGAATGACCTGGAACTACATCTACGACGCCGCTGGCCGTCTGATATCCGAAATCGACTTTGACGACCGCGTCATCACCTACACCCACGACCCTGCCGGCCAACTCATCACCCGTTCCAACGCCCTGGGAGAAGTAACGACCTACTCCCGAGACATTCTGGGCCGCATCACAGCCAAGGACGCCGAAGGCGTCGCCACCACCTACACCCACTCCCTGTCTGGCGAGCTTCTCGAAGCCGCTAACCCCGACGCCACCGTCACCTACACCCGCGACATCCTGGGCCGCGTCACCGCTGAAACGGTCAACGACCGCACTATGACGTTTACTTATGACGCGTTGGGTCGCCGCACCTCCCGCACCACTCCAACCGGCCACACCACTACCTACACCTACGACGCCGCCAACAACCGCACTGCCCTTAATGCCTCCGGCCACGTCCTCACCTTCGATTACGACGCCGCAGGACAAGAACTCAGCCGCACCGTCGGCGAATGCCTCACCCTCACCCACACCTGGGACCCGGCAGGCCGCCTTACAGTCCAGTCCCTGACAACGGCTCCAACCGCACAATCCCTCACCGCAGCCGTCACAGGCCAAGCGCCCGCCGTCACCACTGAACCGCAACGGCTCATCCACCGCTCGTATACCTACCGCTCCGATGGCAAGCTCACCGGCGTTGACGATTCCCGCACCGGCCGCCGCGCCTTCGATCTCGATCGCGCTGGCCGTATCACCGCCGTCCGTGCCACCGATTGGACCGAGACATACGTCTACGACGAAGCGGGCAACCAAACCCACGCTGCCTGGCCCGACCACCACGCCAATCCCTCAGCCCGAGGCGACCGCACCTATCAAGGCACCCGCATCACCCGTGCTGGCACCATCCGCTATGAACACGACGACCTCGGCCGTGTAACTCTCCGCCAAAAGGTGCGCCTCTCCCACAAACCGGACACCTGGCTCTACACCTGGAATACCGAGGACCGCCTCGCTTCCGTAATCACTCCTGACGGCACTACCTGGCGCTATCTTTACGATCCGCTCGGTCGTCGAATAGCTAAACAGCGCCTCAAATCCAACGCATCGGAAATCGCAGAGGAAGTAATATTCACGTGGGATGGAACAACTCTCACTGAACAAACAACCAAAACCGGCGATTCGGCCCCGCATATCGCTCTAACATGGGATTACCAGGGCCTAGTGCCTCTCGTTCAATTGGAACGCAAGATTGCACATTTGACAGACATTCCGCAGCAGGTTATTGATCAGAGATTCTTCGGAATCGTCACGGACCTGATAGGCAGGCCGACCGAGCTTGTGTCCGGCGATGGTGATATCGCTTGGCGAGCTACGTCAACACTGTGGGGCGCCACCACTTGGAGCGGCAGCGCCACCGCGTATACGCCGTTGCGATTCCCAGGACAATATTTCGATCCGGAGACTCAGCTCCACGACAACTATCATCGCCTCTACTCCCCTGAGACAGCTCGATATCTATCGGCTGATCCTTTGGGGCTTTCCCCTTCGTCCAACCCTAAAGCCTACGTAGGAAATGTTCATGTAGAGTGCGACCCCCTCGGGCTTATGGGGTGCAAGAAGGGAAAGGGGGAGAGTGATGCTGAAGGCGCACAGAAGAAATCGAAGGAAGAGTTCCGTCACTTCGATAGTTTCGATGAGGCAAGGGCTGACGCCAGAGCGCGTGCAGGGCTGGGAGATGATGCGATTCCATTCCGTCAGGAGATCGGCCCTGAGCGCGGTAACTACTCCGGCATGATGAGCCCTGACGGGTCGCGAGGATGGCGCATTGACTTCGATTCTAAAGATCCGAAAAAGGGATTCCATGTAAACTGGTGGGCGAAGGAAGGGCTCAAGAGGAGTGATTCTTGGCGTTACGGAGCCAATGTGATCAGGGGTGGAGATCTTCAGGCTTACCGAGACATATTCAGACACTTCCCTCACGGATGATTGAAGGTGAACCCATGTCTTACACGGAACATCAGCACGTTAAAGATTGGCTGATCCGGCACGAACATGAAATTCTCGACGTTACATACTCAAAGGTCTTGGATGAGTACCTGAACTCACTACCGTGGAATCCGGGTGGAGTGCAGTGGGAGGATATTTCTCACGTTTCCATCGAGATTTCGGAAGATCCGGATGTCAACTTCCTGGGCAGGTGTCGAGATACCGCAGCGGGAGCCCATGAATTCACGATGATCATGTACAACGGGTCTGAGAATTCCATTCTCTGTCGTTCGGAGGAGGCCTTTCTGAATATCGACCTTCTATATTTCCGCGCGCCTGGTCCTAGATATTTCTGCGGAGTCGACAAGATCGATGGAACGATTGTTCTGCACCCTCAAGACTTCGCCGAATATGATATTTCTGGACTCACATTCCGGGTTCATGACAAGTGAACAGAGAAGGTCTCTGAAATGAACGACTTCATTACTCGGTCAATGCAAAGCCAGCTTCCCGGAAATTGTACGCGCCATTCCGAAACCGCTAACACTGGATCCTCGGAATGTAGAAAAATGAATGAGGATTTCCATGAGCGCACCGCAGCACCCGCATAACGGCTTCGGCAGTGGGGCGGGGTACGGCACACCGGCAGGTGCGCCGCAGGGGCCCGGTGGGCAAGTGCCGTCGGGGCCGTACGGGCAACCAGGGCCCTACGAGCCACCGGCGCAAGGGCCCTATGGGGTGCCGCAGCAGGGGGTGTATGGATATGGCGGGCCTGGGATGGTGACGCCTCCACCGAAGCGTAGTGCCGGGAAGGTGTGGGGGATTATCGGCGCGATTGTTGGCGTGTTGGTGATCGGGAGGGTGGCCTCGGCCGCGATTTCTGCAGGTGGCGGCGGTGGGGGCGCGGGCAAGCCTTCTGCGGGACCGAAGTACAAGATTACGGTGCCGAAGTCGCTTGTTGGTGGGGAGTACACGCTTGCCGAGAACATATCTCAGCAGGCGGATTCTCAGGTGCCACATGACGGGGCAAATTCCCATGGCGTGCGTACGGTGGGTGGCCAGTACACCGCGGGCACTAAGACGCTGGTGATGATAGGGATGTACGGCACCATCGATGACGCCGACACGAGCGTTGACCACATGATTGAGGGAATGACGAATGCCCCGGGCGCCGAAGTCGGCGTTCCTGAGAAGAAGTTCACGCCCAGTGGGGGCGGGAAGCCCCTCACCTGCGGGGTTGACATGAAGAACCAGGCGGGGCAGAAGGTGACCTTCCCGTTCTGTGTCTGGGGGACGTCCAGTACGACCGCCAATGTCGCTCTGGTCGACGCCGCCGACCCGGCCAAGGATCCGAAGTCGATCGATCTTCAGGCGCTTGCCGACACGGCGAGCAAGATTCGGGACGAAGTGCAAGTGCCGGTCAGCGGCTGAGCTTCCAAGGGAGTGCTTACCGCGCACCGAAGTGGGCGGTGGCCAGGACGCTGCCGTCGATCGCGGTCAGGAGGGTGCTGGGGGCGCGGGTGCCCCAGGAACCGTATCCGTTGTGGACGTGGAAGGTGCCGAGTCGGACGGTCGTACCGTCGATGCGCTCGAGCACGCAGGTGACCTTCCCGCTGTACCGCGCCCCGGCGTCGCCGAGATCGGCGTACATGAACACCCCGCGGCCGGTGAGTCCGCCGCCCCAGGAGGGACGTAGATCTCACCGGCCGACTCCGTATACCCCGTACCGGCTCCGGTCAGCTGCGCCTGAACTATTGCCAGCCCGACGTGGACGGGCCGTGTGTGGGGCCCGCCGTCACGTTTTCGATGGCCGTGCCACCAGCCATCCGGCGAACCGAAGCCGAGCGCGCCAGCGGCAGCTGCGATCCGCAGCCGTACGCCGTTGCGAAATCCCTCGCGCCGGAACCCGACGCCGCGCGCGGTCACGCGTCCGTCGCGCGCCGCCTCGGCCCGGCACAGCCGGTGAGACACCGGGGGATTTCGAATCCGGCTGGCGGTTCGCGGCCGGGCAGCCCGTCGCCGGCGAGGGCAAGCTGCTCGATGTACCTCCCGGCACTCCGCGCAGCGGTCCAGATGGGTGGCCGCCACGTTCGTCGGATCGGGGGCCGCGTCGGTCTGGCTGTTGGGCCGGTGCACAACAAGGCGCTGCCTCGCATCGCCGTAGCCCTCTGAGATGCCTGTTTCCCGGTTCGTCACCGGGCAACAGGTCCTGCTGCGATGACTGGTCGCGTATGCCGTGCGCGCATCCCGCGGCCCATGGCGGGCCGTTTCGGCCGATGCCGGGCGGCGGGCCGTCAGGGATTGGTGGCGGTCAGGGCGGCGGTGGCGGCTTTGCTAATGGCAGTGATGGCCTGGGCCGGGTCGGTCAGTTCCAGCACGGTGGTGTTGGGGAGGGGTTGGGGGTCTGGGGCGAAGGCAAGCCACAGCACCGCGCAACCTGCCTTCCGTAGCGCGGCGATGCGTGTTTCGGCGCGCTTGGCTTCGTCGGGGTGGTAGTAGCCGTCGGAGGCGATGACGAGGAGGCGGCCTGCGCCGGGGCGGTCGAGGTTGAGGCCGGCTGTGAGGGCGTCGGTGGCTTCGGCGAGGCTGTGGCCCATTCCCTTGGCGTTGAATTGTGTGACGCGGGTGGGGGTGCGTCCGGGGGCGGTGATGGCGGTGACGGATCGGTCGTAGGCGACGGTGGCGGTGAGGGAGTCGGGGTCGGTCAGGGCGGTGGCCTTGGCGAGGATCCAGGCGGCCGAGGCAATGGGGACGGTGGCGGCATGCATGGAACCGGAAACGTCGACGGCGATCCCGACCCGCAGGGGTGGGGTGGGGCTGGGGCGGTTGATGGTGCGGGTCCAGGGTGTTGCGGTGGGGGTGGCGCCTGCGGCGCGTTGGGCGTCGCGGGCCAGGGCCTGGCGCATGTTGAGGCGGCCGGGTGGGGCGGCGGAGGCGATGTGGGTGGTGGCGCGTTCGCGGTAGGCGGCGGCCCGCAGGGCCCGCGCCAGCCGTCCGGCGGCGGCCTTTTCGCCTGCCTGTGGTGGCCGGGTGCCGGTCACCGGCGAGCGGTGGCCTCGGCCCCTGGGGGATTCCCCCGGGGTGAAGAGGCGCCCATCGGAGGAGAACACCTTCTCAGCGGTCTTCGCCGCCTGCCGTGCCTGGGCGGCCTGGGCCGTCTTGGCCTGTGCGCGGGTAGCTCGAGCTGCGGCGACCTTTGCCTCGGCTTGGGCCTGGGCGGCCTCGTTCGCCTGGACTTGGCTGGTGACCTTGCCGATGGCTTCGGCCAGTTCGCCCTTGCGGCCGCTGGAGGGGTCCGGAGCCGGTGGGGGTGAGGCAGCGTCGGCGCCGAGCGTCTCGCACCAGGCACGGGCGTGATCCATCATCGCGGCGGCGTCCTCGTCGCCGGTGGCTCGCCCAGCAGGTCACCTCAGCTTGATGAGAGCTGGCGCACTTGGGACTGGACCCAGGCGCACCGGCAGCGTCACCCCTGGTAGGCGGTAATACTGCCGGTGCACGCTTTGTCAGAGCTGCGCGCGGTCACCGATGTACCTGGTCATCTCGCAAGCCATCCTCGAGATATCCGCGAATTTGACACACAGTTTGGTATCGGTCCCGGTGTCGAACGCTCACCACGTGTGGCTGAGCGTGTCTCCGACCCGGCGCGCCTGGGCGGCGCTGAAGCGCCGTCCGTTGATGAAGAGGATGACCTTCCGGTGCTTCGTACCTCGGGAGGGATTGGTCCAGATCGCCGTCACAGAATTCAAGTGATTACGGCCATCAAGGCGGATGCACACCTGAGGCCCTGTGAAATCGTGAGTACAGGAACTGGTGTCAGCCGCTGCCGGGACTGCGGTCGCAATAAGGAGGAGCGCCGAAGCCATCAAGACTGGAACAACGCGCTTCAAAACCGGAACAACTGGCGAGATCCTCATGCTTGGTCAACGTGTCGGCCGAGCCAAGGAATTGCTTCCATCCGCCCGAATCACCCAACTGGCCCAGGTCGAATCTGCTATGCAATTCGAATGGCGGTTCCACAACCCAGGGCATGCCGAGATCTCTACCGAAACCGGGGTGGTTCACTCACTCGTGCCCCATCTCCGTGAGCCCCGTCTGCACCAGCGGATTACCCCGTCGGCGCGAGACGAAGACGCCCCGCCCCGGCGGCATCGGCCGAGGCCGGACGTTCCCGAGGATGTCGCCCTCCTCCGGGTCGCCGGAGAGCACCACGCCCTGCGCGCCCAGCTCCTTGATCCGCTGTATGAAGGGCTCGTACGAGGAACGGCTCGCGCCCGCCGTGTTGCGGGCGACGATGAAGCGGATGCCCACATCCCGGGCGAAGGGCAGGAGTTCGGTGAGCGGAGCGAGGGGGTTGCCGGCCGACGTGGAGACGAGGTCGTAGTCGTCGACGATCACGTACACCTTCGGCCCCTGCCACCAGCTGCGTTCCCGCAACTCCTGCGCGGTGATGTCCGGTGAGGGTGTGCGGCGCTTGATCAGGCCTGCGAGTGCCTCCACATGGTGGTCCATGGCGTTGGACATCGGGACGTACTCCGCCAGGTGGGAGGGCGGGGCCGCGTCGAGCAGGGACCTGCGGTTGTCGATCACGAACATCTTGCAGCTGTCGCCGTCGTAGCGGTCGGCCAGCTGCTTGATGAGCAGGCGCAGCAGGTTGGACTTGCCGGACTCGCTCTCGCCGAAGACGAGGAAGAACGGGTCCTGTTCGAAGTTGAGGAAGACCGGCTCCAGGTTGGTTTCGTCGAGGGCGAAGGCAAGTCCCTGTTCCGGTGCCGCATGCCCGGCCGGGAGCTGGGCGAGCGGCAGTTCGCGGGGCAGCAGGCGGACGGCCGGAGCTCCGGGAGCGGGCCAGTGCCGGGCGACTTCCTTGGTCATGGCGGCGGTGGCGTCGGACAGGTTGGTGTCGGAGTGGATGCCGTCGATGCGCGGGACCGCGGCCATGAAGTGCAGTCCGTCGGGGGTGATGCCCCGGCCGGGGACGCCTGGTGGCACGTTGGCTGCGGCCTTGCGGTCCAGTTCGGAGTCCATGGTGTCGCCGAGCCGCAGCTCCAGGCGGTTCATGAGCAGGTCCTTGAGGTTGGCCCGGACCTCCATGGCGCGCGAGGCGGTGAGCACCAGGTGGATGCCGTAGCCGAGGCCGCGCGCGGCGATGTCGAGGACCGCGGACTCCAGGGCCTCGTACTCCGTACGGAAGTTGCCCCAGCCGTCGATCAGCAGGAAGACGTCGCCCCATGGCTGGTCGGTCACTGAGATCTCGCCGCGGGCGCGCATGCGGCGGAAGGTCGCGATGGAGTCGATGCCCGCGCTGCGGAAGTACTCCTCCCGGCGGGTGAGGACGCCGTAGACCTCGGCGACGGTGCGGCGCACCCGCTCGGGGTCGAGGCGTGAGGCGACGCCGCCGACGTGCGGCAGTCCGGAGAGGGAGGCCATGCCGCCACCGCCGAAGTCCAGCCCGTAGAACTGGACTTCCTGCGGTGTGTGGGTGAGCGCGAAGGAGGAGGCGATGGCGCGAAGCAGCGTCGACTTGCCGGACTGCGGGCCGCCGATGATCTGCATATGACCGGCGGCGCCGGAGAAGTCCCGGTAGAGGGTGTCGCGGCGCTGTTCGTAGGGCTTGTCGACGACGCCGAGGGGGACGACGAGCCGGCCCGCGCCCTCGTAGCCGGGCTGGGTCAGGCCGCGGTTCTGCACGCCTGCGAGGCCGGGTAGCAGGTGGTCCAGCGGGGGCGGGTTGTCGAGCGGCGGCAGCCACACCTGATGTGCGGCCGGGCCCTGGCCCTCCAGCTGGCGTACGACGACGTCGAGCACCGTGTCTGCGAGGGCGTCGTCTTCCGCCCGGGACCGTGGGTCCGGTACGACGGTCCGCGGGTCGGGTTGTCTGTAGTGCACTGGTACGGGGGCGGCGGTGAACGGGACGGTGCGGCGGTCTACCGGCAGCTGCCCGTCGGCCATTACGGGGCGGTCCGAGGTCGGTCGGTGCGCTCCGGAGACGTAGGCGGCCTTGAAGCGGTCCATCTCGTCGGTGCCGTACTTCAGGTAGCCCGAGCCGGGGACGTTCGGCAGGTGGTAGGCGTCCGGGACGCCGAGCGCCGCCCGCGACTCCGCCTCGGAGAACGTGCGCAGGCCGATGCGGTACGAGAGGTAGGTCTCCAGGCCGCGCAGCCGTCCTTCTTCGAGGCGTTGCGAGGCGAGGAGGAGATGGACGCCCAGGGAGCGGCCGATGCGGCCGATCTGCACGAACATCTCGATGAAATCGGGCTTGGCGGTGAGGAGTTCGCTGAACTCGTCGATGACCAGGACCAGGGACGGGATGGGGTCCAGGGCGGCGCCGGCGGCGCGGGCCTTCTCGTAGTCGTGGATGTTGGCGAAGTTGCCCGCCTGGCGCAGCAGCTCCTGGCGGCGGTTGAGCTCGCCGCGGATGGAGTCTCCCATGCGGTCCACCAGGGTCAGGTCGTCGGCGAGGTTGGTGATCACCGCGGCCACGTGCGGCAGGTCCGCCATGCCGGCGAAGGTGGCGCCGCCCTTGAAGTCGGCGAGGACGAAGTTGAGCGTCTCCGAGGAGTGGGTCACCGCGAGTCCGAGGACGAGGGTGCGCAGGAGCTCGGACTTGCCGGAGCCGGTGGCGCCCACGCAGAGGCCGTGTGGGCCCATCCCCTCCTGGGCGGCCTCCTTCAGGTCGAGCATCACCGGGGTGCCGTCCTCGCCGACGCCGATGGGGACGCGCAGCCGCTCCGTACGGGAGCGGGGCCGCCAGGTCCGGGCGACGTCCACGGATTCGGCATCCCCCAGGTTCAGCAGCTCGGTGAACTCGAGGTTGGCCAGGAGCGGCTCGTCCGAGTCGCCGCCCGAGGCCATGTAGAGCGGGGCGAGCTGAAGGGCCAGTGCCTCCGCCGCCTCATGGCTGAGGCGGTCCGGCGTGCCCTCGTACACGAGCCCCTGCCCGGACTCCAGGCGCAGGGTCCCGGGGTGCACATCGACCGAGAGGTCACCGAGCGCGCCGGTGATCCTGCCCGGTACGAGCTCGACGACGGTGACGCCCTGCATGCCTTCGGCCGCGGCGAGCGCGGACATCGGGGACAGAGCCGCCCCGTCGAGTACGACGATGATGTGCGGCTGCTCCAGGAGCGGCTGGCCGCCGGGCTGGAAGCGGGGGCGGCCTTCGAACCGTTCCTGGAGCAGTTCTTCGAGGTCCGCCGCGCTGGTGGTGATGAGCCGGTTGCTGCCGGCGCCGTCGGTGCTCTCGCCCTTGGCGTGCGGCAGCCACTTGGCCCACTCCCACTGGGGCGCGGTGTCCGGGGCGGCGGCGATGCCGACGACCAGGTCGTCGGGCGAGTGCAGGGAAACCAGCGAGGCGACGAGGGCGCGTGCCGAGGCCCGGACGGACTCCTCCTCGCCGCTGACGGTCACGTGGTAGAAGGCGCGCAGCGAGACCGCCAGGGGCAGGCCGTCCAGGGCATCGTGTGCGGTGAGGAACTTCGACATGGCGCTCGCGGTGAGGGGTTCGAGCTCGTCGACGGGCGCGGTCTCCGGCGCGATCAGCGGGGTGGCGAGCTGCTGGCTGCCCAGGCCGATCCGTACCTGGGCGAAGTCGTCGTCGCTGACGCGGCGTTCCCAAGTGCGGCTGCCCTCGGCGACGAGGGCCCAGAGCTGCTCCGGGGCGGGGTGCAGATAGAACTGGGCGTCGCGCTGTAGGCGCGCTGTTTTGGCGACCGAACGCCTTGTTTTCGCCAGGTACTTCAGGTAGTCGCGCCGCATATCGGCGAGCTGTCCCTGAGTGCCGCGCCGATAGCGAACGAGCATCGCAATGCCCATGCCGACCGTTGACGCGACCATGACCATGCCCATGATCCGCATGACGGGGTTCGGGGTCATGAAGAAGAAGACGACGGAACCGCCCATGCCGAGCATCGGGAGCAGCTGCATGAGCGCACCCTCTTGCTGTCCTCGCGGCAGCTCGGGCGGAGGCTGCAACTGGACCGGCTCGGCAGGCACTTCCGTCGGCAGAGCCCGCGGCGGCCGCTTGACCACGATCTGACTCAAAGCTGCACCCCTCCCCTCGCTGGACGGAAAAGCCCCCTCGCGCCCCCGTGGCGCCGGCTCCATCCGCTGGGGATCCTACTGACGAACAATCACACCGTGAGCGATAGGGTGACGGGGCGCGTGTGCACACCCGCGGAGAGTCAATAAATTCGGGGATGTTCGGGACTGTTGGGGATAAGGCCAGGAGGCGCAGGCAAGCCGGAGGGCCGGCCTCAAGACCCGAGACAGCGTGGAGGGGGAAGAGTTCAGGTGAGTTCGACGGTTCAAGCGGCGGGCCACGCGGGCGGGCTCCCCGGCCCCAGGGGGCAAGCCGGCCGCGGCACCGGTTTTCGCCGTGTCGTCGTCGCGGCGCCCGACAGTCGCGTCGATGTGGCATTGCCCGACGACATTCCACTCGCGCATCTCTATCCGGAAATTCTCCGCCTTGCGAGGCAGAGCCCGGCGCCCGGTGCGCCGGTCGGTTATCACTTGGTGCGGCGGGACGGTGCCGTACTCGACGAGTCGCGGTCGCTGGCCGCCCAGCGCATCGTCGACGGCGAGTTCCTCACGCTGCGGCCCTTCTCCGAGTCGCTCCCGCCCGCGGTTTTCGACGACGTCTCGCACGCCACCGCCAGCGCCGTCTCCCGCGACCGCAGACTGTGGGACGACACTTTGATGCGCGGCGCCGGGCTCTTCGGCTCCGCCGTCCTTCTCGTCCTGCTCGCCTTCGTGGCGTGGACCTCGGACGTTCAACGCGACATGCACGGACTGCCGGGCATCGTGACCGCGGTCTCCGGCCTGACGCTGCTCTCGCTCGCGGTTGCACGTGCCCGGGTGTACCGGGATCGCGGCTCCTCGCTCGCCCTCGGAATCGGAGCGCTGGCGAATCTGGGGGTTGCCGGATCGGGGCTGTTGCCGTTGCCCGACGGACAGGGCGTCGGCCGACTGCAGTTTCTGCTCGCCTGCGCGGCGGTGCTCGTGGCCTCGGTGCTTCTCGTGATCGTCACACCCCGCGGTGACGGCCCCTTCGTGGCCTTCGTCTTCGCCTCCGCCATCGGCCTGGTAGTAACGCTTGTGGCCATGCTGACCGGCCTGGAGCCGACCGAGGCTGCCGCGGTCTGCTCCCCGCTGGCCATCGGGACGCTCGCGTTCCTGCCCGGCCTCTCGATCCGCTTCGCCCGCCTCCCCATCGGCTTCGACCCGCCCCGTACGGCCGTCGGCCTCGACTACCAAGAAGAGCCCGAGCCGCACGCCGACATCGACGCCGAACGCATCGCGGCACAGGCCCGGCGCGGGCACGAGCTGCTCCTCGGCCTGGTCGGCGGCTGCGCCCTGGTAGCGGTCGGAGCTGCCGCCGTGCTCGGCTTCTCGGACGACCTGTGGGCCCAGCTCCTCGCGTTCGCCACCGGCGTGGCCATGCTGACGCGCGCCCGCCTCTTCCGGCACACGGTGCAGGTGGGCTGCGCACTCGCGGCGGGTCTGGCCTCCCTGGTGCTCCTGGGGCTTGGTCTCTCCCTCAACCCGCCCGCAGACATGGTCCTGAAGGCGCTACGGGGCGACGGCACGGCGCTCGACATCCGCCTGGTCTGGCTCTCGGTGGCGGTGGCGGTCGTCGCCACGGCCGTCGCCGCCGTCGCGCTGATCGTGCCGCGCAAGGGAGTCACACCGTTCTGGGGCCGCTTCCTCGAGATCGGGGAGAGCTTCGTGCTCCTGACGCTGCTCCCGCTGTGCCTGGCGGTGTTCGACGCCTACCACCGGATGCGCTCCCTTTCGTCATGAGGCGCGGTACGGCGACCTAAGCAATCAATACCGCGGCAGGCCCCCGGTACCTCGGGGGACCCGAAAGCCCGGTGGGGGAAAGAGACAACGGATCCAATGGCATCACGGCGGGACGAACTCAACGCTTACACCTTCGCGAGACGGCGGCTGATCGCACAGTTCCTGCAGCCGAGCGCGAGCGGCACGGAGGAGGCATGGCCGCAGCCACTGCGCGCGGTGCTGCCGGGAGCGATCGTCATGGTCATCTTGCTGGCCGCGTTCGGGGCCTGGGGGATGTTCAAGCCGGCGGCGCCGCAGGGGTGGGACAAGGCGGGCGAGCACGTCATCATCTCCAGCAAGTCGACCACCCGCTATGTGGTGCTGAAGACCGACGGCAAAGTCCAGCTGCACCCCGTCCTCAACATGTCCTCGGCGAAGCTCCTGCTCACCCCGGACAAGGGCAAGATCATCAACGTCGACGAGTCGGTGCTCGACAGCGGCAAGATCCCGCACGGCCCGACCCTCGGCATCCCGTACGCCCCCGACCGGCTGCCCGAGGCCGAAGAGGCCGGGGCGAAGAAGCGCTGGGCGGTCTGCGAACGGCCCGGCGAGGGCGGCCGCGCGCTCCAGAAGGCGGCGTTCATCCTCGCCCAGCGCGACATGAACCGGACCGAGGGATCCGAACGCCTCACCGCCGGCGAGCTGCTGTACGTCCAGGGCCCGGACGGAACCCGCTATGTGGTCGACGCCAAGGGCACGGCGTACCCCGTCGAGAACAACGAATCGCTCTTGCGCGTGATGGTCGGAGGCACTACCCCGCAGCGGGTCTCCTCCGGCTGGCTGGACACCCTGCACAAGGGGGACGCGATCGGCTTCCCGCGGCTGCCAGACCCTCCCACGGCCGACGCCGGCATCACGGGCGGCCTGGAGCCGGAGGCGAACAAGGTCGGCATGGTTCTGGAGGCGAGCTCCGGCACTCGCGTGCAGAAGTACGTCGTGCTACGGGGCCGGGTCGCCCCCATCTCGGACTTCACGGCGAAGCTCCTGCTCAACAGCGGGGAACTGGCCAAGCTCGGCCAGGCGGGCCGTGCAAAGCCCGTCAACGCGGGCACCTTCACGCCGGGCCAGCCCTTCGGCGCGGAGAAGAAGTGGCCGGAGCTGGAGCCGAATCGGGTCAATTCCGCGAGCACTGCGGAGGGCAGTCGGAACACCGTGTGCAACGTGCTGCGCGACGTGGACGACGACGGGGCCGACAAAGGCGCCACCACACTGAGCACGTGGGCGGGCACCCACTTCCCGGCGACCTTGCCCACCGGCTCCAGCAGCGCGTACGTAACTCCGGGCTCGGGCCAGCTCTTCCGCCAGTTCACGGGTTCGTCGACCAACTCGGGCTTCGCCTTCCTGGTCACGGACACCGGCCTGCGCTACGCCATGCAGTCCAACGGCGACAGCGCGACGGACGGCTCGGGCATCGGCGAATCGGGCTCGGCGAAGCAGCGCAAGGAGCAGCACGAGGCCCGCCTCGCGGAGGCCCGACAGGCGCAGAACCGGCTGGGATACGAGAACGTCACGCCGGCCCCGATCCCGGCGGCCTGGTCGGCCTTCCTGCCCACCGGACCCCGCCTGTCGACCGGGGCTGCACTGACGCCGCAGGGGGCGTGAGCGATGCGGGTGACACACCGGGCTGTGGCCGTCCTTGCGACCCCACTCGTCGCCCTCTCGACGCTGGCCGCCACCGCCCCTGCCGCCGTCGCAGACGACGCCCCGGACCAGTGCACATTCCCGGACAAGCCCTACGACGGCAAGCCCTGGTCGCTGCAGCGCGTCCTGCTCGACGAGCTGTGGAAGCAGGCGACCGGCAAAGGCGTACGCGTAGCAGTAATCGACACAGGGGTCGACGTAAAGAACCCCCAGCTCGCCAAGGCGGTGGACGCGAAGAGCGGCCGCAATCTCCTGCCGAAGAACCTCAAGGACAAGAACGGCAACAAGATCGAGCGCGGAAACGAGAACGGAACTACGGATTCTGTCGGCCACGGCACGAAAGTCGCGGGAATCATCGCGGCCCGCCCGATGAAGGGCACCGGTTTCGTCGGCCTTGCCCCCGAGGCAACGATCATTCCGATCCAACAGAACGACGCCGAAGGCCACGGCACGGCGGAATCACTCGCCGCAGCGATCCGCTATGCCGCGGGCCCGGCACGAGCCGACGTGATCAACATTTCCCAGGACACCGCGAACGCCCTGGAGCCCACATCCGAACTCAAACAGGCAGTGAACGAGGCCCTGGCGAAAAAGGTCGTCATCGTGGCGTCGGCAGGCAATGACGGCCTCGGAGGAAACGTCAAAGAAACCTACCCGGCTTCATACGAAGGCGTCCTCGCCGTCGCCTCCTCCGACCACAACAACGAACGCGCCGCCTTCTCCCAATCGGGCGAGTTCGTCGACGTCGCAGCGCCGGGAGTGGACATGATCTCCACAGTCCCCGGCGGCGGCCACTGCTCCGACGACGGCACCAGCTTCTCCGCCCCGTACGCAGCCGGAGTAGCCGCCCTCCTCAAGGAGAAGCAGCCCGGCTGGACCCCGCGCCAGATCAACGCCCAGATCATGCAGACCGCGGAGCGTGCTATCTCGGGCCACGACCGCCTGGTGGGTTGGGGCGTGGTCGACCCGGTACGGGCGCTGACGGAGGCCGACAAGCCGATCGAGCAGCCGGTGCCGGGCAACGGCAACGCCGAGAAGGCGAAGCCGCCCTCCGCGATGGACCTGCCCGTTGGAGAAACTGCCCAAGAACGGGAATCCCGCCTCGGCACATATGTGGCAGTCGGTACTTCCGTTTTGGTGGCGGTTATCGCGGGCGGCGCCGTGGTGATGCGTGACGCTCGGCGGCGAGCAAACGGGAAGGCTGGCAAGTGAGTTGACGGGCGCCAACCGAACTGGCAATTCACCCACACTGGACGTGCTCGACAAAGCTCAACCGAAGTCGAGCGATCTCGACCGAACGGGAACCGCTGACTGCTGTGAACCGTGTGTTCAGTGAGGCGAGTTGGCCGAGAAACCGGTAGGGACTGTCAGACCCTTTGGCTAGGGTGACATGCATGCGAACAGCGAAGTTCGCGGTAGTACAACAGCTCCGCCAGACGGAAACAGCGCCTGGCGGGACTGACGGGGAAACGGGGAGGGACAAGCATCGTGGCTGACGCACGTGGCGGAGGCGGCGACCTCAGGCTCGGAGTCGGCGCACTGGAGAGATTCCAGAAGCGTGTGGACGCGCTCCTATCGGAACTGGAGGGTGGCGCCGCCGGCAGTACGAAGATGGCGGCCCAGCGCATCGCCCGCAGCTCTCTCAGCGGCGGCAACGCTCCCTTCGCTGAGGCGGACGGCTTCTATAGGCAGTACAACCGCGTCCACGAGCAACTCGTCTCGCTGTCCAAGTCCCTCGGCGAGCAGATCACGATGCTGCGGATCGCGGTGCGGGGGACGGAGATCGGGTTCGAGAACCTTGAGGAGGAGAATCGGGCTCGGTTTCATGCGATCTCAGATCGCCTCTTGAGGGAGCGGGAAGAGGCGATGGCGGAGCGCAGTCGAGTGGCCGACAAGCAGCACGCCGACACCTCCAGCGGAAACTTCGGGTTGGGGGACAGCTGATGGACCAGAACGGGAACCCGCGGCCGGAGCCGACGCCCGAGCAGCAGCAGAAGACGACCTCAGACGAGCTCCGGCAGGAGTTCCACGCGGTCGACGCCCTGGAGACAATGAAACCCTTCCCGGGCATGCTCGGCCTTGCAGAGAACTTGGGAAGCCTCTTCGGCAGGACGAACTTCGAAGGACGCGAGCTCAACTCCATGCTCGATCTTCTCGAGGCGGCCAACCCGTCGGACCTGGAGCACGTCAGCCGCGCCTTGGCCACGGCGCGTGACTCACTCAACGACGCGGCGAGGGAACTGGACCACCACCTCAAGAGAACGGACTGGGAAGGTGAGTCCGGCCAGGAGTTCCGCCGGTACGGAAGCGAACTCACCAAGCACGCCTGGGAGATAGCGTCGTTCGCGAACGTGGCATCCACGCAGATGTCGGTGGCCGGCACCGGCCTCGCGTCGGTCAGCAACTCCACCACAAAGCAACGTGACACGCGGCCCTTCCCCAAGCGCCCCGAGGACTTCACGCCCGTGGAGCAAACGGAGAGCCACGACGCGTACAAACAGGCCGTAGAGGTTGAGCAGAACCGGCAGAAGACCATCAACCAGATGAACCGACTGGCCTCGTTCTACGCGGTCTCCGAGCAAACCCTGGCGTCCCAGAAGGCACCTGTGCCTCCCAAGCCCGTGAGGGCAGCAGTACCGAAGCCCTCCGGCTCCGGCGGAGCGTCTCCCGGGACCTCGGGGGCAGTCAAAGCGTCGGCAACTGGTTCAGCCGGACAAACCACTCCAGGGGACGGTAGATCCGGCGAGGCGTCGGAAGGACCCTCCCATGCGGTGGCTCCCGGTACTCACCCGTCCGGCCCGGCCCCTGGGACATCAGTAAAGATCGACACTGCGGCACCACCGGTGGCTCCTGCTCCCGCCCCAAACCCTGCTCCCGCTCCCACAGCGCCAGGCCCCACCGGCCCCGCCCACGGGCCGCTGCTCCCGCCGACAAGCCCCGGCACCCTCCCGCCCAACGCCACAGAGCGCCCCATCGGAACCGGGAACGGCACGACGAAGACCAACCCGCCCAACCGTCCAGGCGTTGGGCGACCTGGCCAGCCCAGCACCACCGCCACGCCAACGGGGCGCCCTGGCCCCAGCCGCAACACTCCTACGGCCACGGGACGCCCCGGACCTGTCGGGCGCCCCAGTGCTCAAGGAAGCAATCCCCCGGTCACAGGACGTCCGGCCACCGTCGGCCGACCCAGCGTGACCGGCCGTGGGTCTGCGATGACAGGAAGGTTGGGCACGGGCCCGACCAGCCAGTCCCCCATCACGGGTCGCCCCAGTGCTACGCAGCCCACCACGGGACGCTCAGGAACGGGCATGCCCACGGGGCCTCGCTCCGGCCGTACGGACAGCATCGTGCGCGGCACTCCGCAGCGTGCGGGAATGGGACCGACCAGCGGCACGGCGCGGACTCCGGGCGGAGGCGTCATCGGATCACAACCCGCGGCGCCTAGCCGGGGTTCCACAGGCCGGCCGGGCCAGTCGGGACCTATTGGGTCCCAGCCAGCAGCAGGCAGTCCTCGTCCCACCGGCCGTGGCGGGCCTGCCGCGAATGGCATCGTCGGCACTCCGCGCAACACCGCTGCTGGCTCCCGTTCGGGTGCAGGAAGCTTCACCTCCGGTGGCGCCGGCCTGGCAGCCGGACGCCCGAACCAGCAACGCCCCGGCGAGGAAGAGCGGGACCGTGGTGGAGAGCGTCCGGACTACCTGACGGAAGACGAGGAAACGTGGGAGTCCCGGCGGAGGAACACCGCGCCGCCGGTGATCGACTAGGCACAGGGAAGGTCCGGAAGTCAGCATGACCGCAAGAATCAGCCACACCCGCCGAGGTCTGGTCACCGTGGGATCCGCGCTCGGTGCGTTGACACTCACCCTGTCGGGCACGGCGTCGGCAGCCGCTGCCGAGGACGTGCAGTCCAAGCAGTGGTACCTGGACGCCCTCTACGCCGAGAAGATCTGGAAGAAGACCACAGGCAAGGGCATCAAGGTCGCCGTCATCGACTCCGGCGTGAACCCCAACACCCCCTCGCTCAAGGGCCAGGTACTCAAAGGCGTCGACGCCACCGTCGAAAGGGGCGGAAACACCAACGACACCGATGGTCAGGGCACCACTACGGCCGAACTGATCGCCGGAACGGGCAAAGGCGGCGGCCTCAAAGGCCTCGCCCCTGGAGCCAAGATCATCCCCTTCAGGGTCCCCCTGCTCAAGCACGACCAGCTCCCGCCCGGGACCTGGATCGAACGCGACCCCCTCTATCACGCCATCCGTGCTGCAGCCGACAGCGACGCCCAGATCATCGCGATCAACATCAGGAACGAACACGCCATCGGCGTCAATCTCCACGCAGAGAGCGCGGTGGACTACGCGGCGAGTAAGGGAAAGCTTGTCATCGCGGGCACCGGAGACAACGCCCAGGACGGTAACAAACGCCAATACCCGGCATCGCAGAACGCAGTCGTCGGGATTGGTTCCGTCACCCGGGAGGGAGACGTAGCCAAGAACTCCCAGTACGGGGATTCAGTCGACCTGGCAGCGCCCGGGGACGATATCCCACGCTGGTGCGACTCCAGATTCAAGCGCTACTGCGCTGGCGGCGGCGCCAGCGCTGCCACGGCGGTCGCAGCAGCTTCCGCAGCACTTGTCTGGTCAGCCCACCCCGACTGGACTGCCAACCAGGTACTCCGGGTTCTCATCGAAACAGCCGGCCTCAAGGACAAGAAGAAACACCCCCTTAGCAAGTACCTCGGCTACGGAATCGTCCGTCCCGGTGTCAACATCATTCGAGGCAAGGGGAATCCAGGAAAGGCAGACTCCAACCCACTGGCTGACCCTCAGGCTTCAAACTCCCCGTCCTCCTCGAATGACGCCTCGCCGCAGCGGCCAAGGGGTGAGTCAGCCGGGAAGGCGAACACCGAACAGGCCATCGGCAAGAACGAAGAGAACTCCTCAACGGGCCTCATCATCGGCATCGCCGCAGCCATAGCCGCCCTGGCCGCAGGCGCCTTCGCCCTGGCCCGCAAACGCCGCAACGCCTGAGCCCCTTACCACAACACAAGCGCAGGCCCGCGGCCCCATACCCGGCGAACCACACACGCTGGACCCAAACAACCACACCGAGAAAGGAAGACCCTTTATGGCAGTCCAGAAGGTCAATGATGAAGTCCTGCGGGGATTCGAGCAGGAACTCAACGACCGCTTCGGCTCCGTCAAACAGCAGCTCCACCAGCTGCAGGCCGTGATCGACGGCGTCGAAGGCAAATGGAAGGGCATGGGCGCCGTGTCCTTCGACCGCAAGCAGCGGGAGATCAACGAGCGCATGGCCCACATCGGCAATCTCCTGGTCCGCTTCCAGCAGGCGGTGGACGACAACCGCCGCATCGTCGGCAGCACCGAGCAGGAGGTCTTCCAGGCCCTCAAGGGCATCGACGCCGGCGCAGGTTCAGGCGCCGGCGCGGGCGGTGGCTCCTCCAGCTTCAACAACATGTGACCCGCAGGCCCGCCAGCCCCGCCACCAGCACACAGACTTAAGAACAAACGGGAGGAACCATGGCCGTAAACGACGGCACGATGCTCGTCACTTATGCGGAACTCGAGCACGCGGCGCAGCAGATCACGAGCCAGGCGAAGAAGCTCGACGGGGACCTGGAGGCCCTCCAGGCACGTATGAAGGACATCTCCGCCTTCTTCGAGGGTGAGGCCAAGAATGCTGCGGACGGCCTCCACCACGAGTGGGACACGAAGTCCAGGGAGATCCACACGGCCCTGAACGCCATTGCCAACGCCATCCGCGACGCCAGCGCCGCCTACAGTGCAGCCGACAAGAAGGCCGCTGCCAACTACTGACGGCAACGACCGCACGCATCAAGCGGAAGGGGTGGGCACGCACGGGAGGTGCCCACCCCCACGCACTGCGTCATGGCGCATAAGGAGGAATCGCCGACGATGGCGTGGGACGAGTGGGAACAGCTGAAGGCCGAGGCAGCCGAACGCGCGACGACGGGGATGCAACTCAACAGCGCGTGGCCTCCTAGTGATCCGTCCGCTGGAAGCCGGTTGAAGTCAGAGAAGCGGGTCTGGTCCAAAGCCGGCGACGACCTCAAGGGATTGAAGGACGACCTCGGCAAGGCGGCCACGAAACTGCGAGAGGGCCAGCAGGGCTTGGGCGATACGGCCGGGTGCCGGTCTGCCGCGGCACAGAAGGAACTGTACGAGTCCTGGGAGAAGTACGTCGACAAGGTGCGTGGTCGTTGTGGTGCGCTGGGCGCGCTCTTGGAGCGCTCCGGGCACGACCTTTCCATGCCCGACAGCGAGGTCAAGGACGAGCTGGACCGCATCAGCCTCAGGTACAAGGACACCGAGGCTGTTGGTGGTCAGGCGAAGGGGAAGTGAGCGCAAGCCGTGGATTTTGCGACGCTGAAGGCGTTCAAACCGTCTGAGTACGAGGGCGCTGCAGATGGCTACCGCGCCATGGGCGACTCGGCTGAGAGGGCGAAGGATGCAGTCGACAACCGGATCGCAGCGGGTATCCGTCACCAGTTGGAGGGCGCGACCGCGACCGCCGCGTTGGGGCAACTGAAGCAGCTGGCGCGGAACCTTCACTACCTGCAGACGGAGTGTGGCCTCGCGAGCACCGCACTGAACGGCTTCGCGTTCGACATTGAAGCCGCCAAACGCAAGCTGAAGGCGGCGATTGAGGACGCCCACGCCGCCAACTGCACGGTCACAAGCGACGGCTCGGTCTCCTACCCGGCAGGCGGCGACAAGGTCGACGGCAAGGTACCGGAAGGGGGCACGGTTGAAGGCAGCCCCGGCCCGTGGGACCCGTCGTCGGCAGCCGTGCGGCGCCAGTCGATCAACATCCACCCGAACCCGAACTACGGCAAGGCTTTGGGGTTCGCGGACCGCATCGCCGACGCGTTGCAGGAGGCCACGGAGGCGGACGCCAAGTGGGCTCCGAAGCTACGGAAGCTGAGGGCCGATGACGACCTGACCGTCTCCGCCGCGGACTGGGTGGACGCCCAGAAGGACACGGGCGGCGTACGCGAGGGCGCCGAGCACTACCTCGACGGCATTAAGGCCCCGCCCAAGGGCGGCGATCCGGAGGACAACGCGGAGTGGTGGAAGCACCTGTCCGCCGATGAGCGGGAGGCTTATATCTCCCTGCACCCCGCGAGTATCGGGGCGATGAACGGACTTCCCGCCGTCGTACGCGACGAGGCCAACCGGACCGTACTGGCGGAAACGCGTGGCCAGTACGAGATGAAGCTGAACGCCATCCCCAAGGAACCGTCGCCCCAGTTCGTCCCCATTGGGGCCCGAGGCGACATGACGTACAACCAGGAGTGGCTGGACTGGCACGACAAGTACAGCGAGCGGAAGGAGTACTTGGAGGAGAAACTGAAGGGAATGCGGGCCATTCAGGACCGCTTTGACCGGACCGGCGAGAACGGTCTCCCGGAAGCTTACCTCCTCGGATTCGACCCGGACGGCGAGGGCAACGGCAGGATCATCCTTGCCAATGGAAATCCGGATACGGCCGACCACACCGGCATATACATCCCCGGCACCAAGACAGATATATCGACCATCGGCGAGGATTCCGGCGACACTCCTTCGGACCTCAAACGCAGTGAAAATCTTTGGAACGAGAGCAGACGGCTCGCGCCCGGACAAAAGATCTCCACAATCACCTGGCTTGATTATGACGCCCCGGACAACATCCTCCTTGAGGCCACCAACGACAGGTACGCAGAAAAGGGCGCCCCGATACTCCACGATTTCCTCGAAGGCAACAGGAAAGCACACCAATACGCGAGCGGCGACACCGGCCACACCACCGTCATCGGCCACAGCTACGGCAGCACGCTCATCGGTGACAGCGCCAAGACTGCCAGTTGGAACGAGACCCCCATCCCGGCAGATGACGTCCTGGTCGCAGGAAGTCCCGGAATGCAAGCGAACCACGCCGCAGACCTGGGAATTGACCCCAAGCACATGTGGGCGATGGGCGGTGGAGGTTCGGACTTCATCGTCCGCCACGGAGGTGAGGGCAGCGGGCTCGGAGATAACTGGATTATCCCCACAGACCCGGAGTTCGGCGGAAACATAATGACGAGTGACGCGGGCGACCACGGGGCCTTCTGGGACGCAGAGGGTGGGCAGGCATCGCTGAGCCTTAAGAACCAGTCCAGAGTCGTAGTGGGAAGATACGGTGACGTCACGCTGGATAGTAAGGCCCATTGGTGACCTATATGAACAAAAATACTTTCATTGCAAGTTCCGTGGCGCTGGGAAGTCTTATGCTGACTGTGGGGTGTTCTACTATGAAGAAAGATCCCAGTGGTGATGAATACGAACCTGCGGCGCGCACAAGCCAGGAGGTTGTGCACGAGGTCGGAAGCCTGTCCAGTCGAGTCGTGGAAATGCTGGACATCAAGGGAAAGGTAACCGAGGCAGGGCCCAGCGCAGGACCCTGCAATGCGTCTGACGACGGGGCACGAAAATACCGCAGTGTCCGACACCCTTGGTCGATGTACGGGGTCGGGAATGGCGCCCTGGAGAAGGGCATGAAAAATCTGCACAACGCGCTTCCACAGCAAGGGTGGAAGGTGGTGAAGTACGGCAAGGATTCCAGCCAGAACCGCAACCTGGAAATCATGGCCGTCCACCTGAAGACACATACCCAGCTTGAAGCCACCTGGATGAAGGGGCTCGACGGGCACACCCCGCTCATTGAGATCACCTTGTATTCCAGGTGTTACGAGGCGAAATCCTGAACAGTGCGGCACTCAGACGCAGAGGAGCGGCGAGCTGAGTGCGGGGACGGATACCGCGCGGCAACGCGGGCTGCCTAAGGGCTTGCAGGGAAGCAACACCTTGATTCCCTGCAAGCCCTTAGTAGACATGTCCACCATGCTGCGCTACACCGAACGATCTCAGGCTACGTGAAGGGGCAGACTTTCGTGCATCGTGTACCACTGTCCACCGTGCGCCGGCAGCGACGAATCGGCCCCCCTCTGACTCTCGTACTGACCGGACTTCTCCTCAGTGGATGTGGCATAACTGACAGCAAGTCGAACGAATCAACCTCGGAGATTCCCTCTGCGGGCACCGCCACAACCTTTCAGGCCTCACAGGCCCTGAAACAGGTCTCCAGCCAGATCTACGACTTCGCCGGCGTACCCGGCAAAGCCTCCAAGCCGGGGCCCGGCGTCAGGGAGTGCGACGGCAGGGACAAGGACACGTACTTCCAGATGTACCACCCCTGGAACTTCGCACCGACGAAGGCCAGCGATATCGACGTCGCCATGGAGAACCTCAAGAAGAAGCTCAAAACCGGTGGTTGGGCGATCAAGGATATTTACCACGATAACAGCCCGAACAAGGCCCTCAACTTGATCGCCGACAACGTCTCCAAGAAGGTCAGTGTTTGGATCATCCAGTTGAAGAAGGACAAGCAGCCGAGTTTCGCAATCGAGGTCACATCGGGCTGCTACAAGATTCCGGACGGCCAGGAGATCGACCGGTTCTGACGCGGGGGCCGGGCTGGCCGAACTCCCCCTTCTCCTGGCCCACTGGGCCAGTTACCTGGGCTTGTCATGGACGCTACTGAATTTGAATGCGTGATGTCGGTCTGATCGTGGTCAGGCGTCCATGGTCAGGCCGGTGCCCGTGAGGCAGCCGTTGATCAGATGTGGACGGTACTGGATCTTCTTGAGGCTGCGTTTCACGGCGGTGGCCAGTTGATCGAGGTTGGCGACGGCGAGGTTGCCGATGGTGCGTTTCACCAGTGACCAGATGCCTTCTTGCGGGTTGAGGTCGGGCGCGTAGGCGGGGAAGTGGAACACTGTCAGCCAGTCGTCGTTCTCGGCGATGAAAGCCTTCATCTGCGGCATCAGATGAGTCCGCAGGTTGTCCCAGACCAGGACGATCGGGCCACGGAGCTGGTGGTGTGCCCGCACGATGAGGTCGCGGTAGTCCTGCCAGGTGAAGCCCTTGGGCTCGCCCTTGCGTCCCCGATGGACGCGGAAGCTGTAGATCAGCCGTGAACGCTCTCCGTTCTTGAAGCAGGTCATTCCGGCCATGGAGACGCGTCCGGAGCCCCGGCCCCGTACCCGGACCACTGGCGTCCGGCCAACCCGGCCCCAGGTTCTTGCGCGTGGCGACCTCAGCGACTGACTGGCCTCGTCCTCGCAGACGATCCAGGCCCCGCGGACCGCCGCGGTGCTTTTACCCGCGGCCACACCTCCTTCTTCCACAACTCGACCGCCTCATCGTCCCGCTCGATCGCCCTACGGGCCGGCTGCTGCCACGACCAGCCATGACGCTTCAGCAGCCACCATGTGCCCTCCACCGTGTAACTGACATGGAACAACCACCCGATCAACGTCTTCACACGCGCGAGCGTCCACCGCTGGTCCGCCCACCCGTGAGCGAGCGGACCACGCTCCAACTCACGCTCAAGCCTGGCCATTTGAGCCTCGTTCAGTCTCGGACGTCCTGGTGAACCCTTTGAACGGACACCGCCTTGACCATGCTCCCGCCACTGACGGCGCCACCGTTCCACCGACCGCTCACTCACCGTCGTTTGCTGGCCTTTAGCGGGCGCGCGGCGCAGCCGCCCCCGCACCTGCTGACGGAACGCTCCAGTTGTTCCGGGCACGGCCTCGCCCACCTGAAGAACTGACGAGTGCTCGGCAACGTCCGCACCGACCCGAAGTAGGCGACCGCCCTGGCACCAGCCTGCTGGTCCTGACGACCGCGAAGTCGCCCGGTGACCGACGATCTTCGCCAAAGTCATGCGCCCGGCGATCAGTACGAGCATCCCGAACCCCACGCACACCAGCCCCGCGACCTGCAACTTCACCATGCACGGTGCTGTGCGCCAAGAACTCGCCACTGCCGCATCGCCATCTTCTCCCCCGCTGCTTCGCCTCGGTGAGCCAGGTGGCACGGGCGGTTGCGGTTGGCCTTACTCCCAGAACAGGGCCTTCGGCGAACTGGGCGATGCCCTGGCCAACATCGTCGCCCCAGGGCGCACACCCTCGGGCTGCTGGCGAGCCGCACCGCTAACTCAGTGGAGGCGAGGAAGTTCGGCGGGGAACTTCCTTGGCTCCTGGCATTCACCGACCTTATAGGCATGCCGGGCCAGTTGATAAGCAAAGTCCGTGATTGCCTGACGAAGCGGTGTTCCGGTCACACGAGTCTCTCCGATGGTCCTCGCCTCCACGATCAATGCATAGGCCTGACGTGCTTGTTCTTTCTTCTTACCGGGCGGTGTGCAAGGGACGTAGATCGAAGAGCGTTCAGGATATGAAATCGCCTTAATGCCTCCCGATGACGCTTCGAACTTCTTCCCGTTCCCACTTGCCGTAAAGCGGTTACTCCAGGAGGTAGAAGTCGCGTCACCAAGTTCGGCCTCGCCGGAAATAATTGAACCCTCGCTGATGAAGTTACTGCTGGTCTTGACGTAGCACGTGGAAGTGAACGTCTCCCCAGAAGGGTCACTTTTCCCGCCCTCGTATGCCTTACGTGTATCAGGGAGCGCACTGGCTGCTATCTCACGGTCCACTGCCCCGTGGCATACCTTGGCAGGTAGACGGTCGAGCCCCTTGGTGAAGAACTCCAAGAAACCAAACACTCCCGCACCCAAGAGGATGCAACACAGTGCGATCTTGGTCACTCTCTTATTTACATTCAACTTCACGACGGTTACAACACCTTCATTCGGGCTACGCACTCGGGCGCCTGTGAGCATCTTCCAGAATGGTATCGCTATGTTGCCAGCCATCGTTTAGCTTGTCGTTGATCAAGACATCTATCGAGCCTTTTTTCAATGCCGAGTCGTGCCTCTCGATGGCGTTCCTCGCCGACTGCTGCGTCTGCCAATTCGCGTCGTCCTGAGCCTTGTTGAGGTCCTTTCCTGTACCATAGAGGGCGGAGTCCTCCGCTTTGTCCTGTTCCCGCCCTTCCATAAACCGGTCGACGGCCATGCCGGCGATTCCGCCGAAGAATCCGCCGCCAGCCGCTCCTGCCATGGCGCCTGTCAGGTTCTGCGGGGCGAGGGCAACGGCTCCTACGCCGAGGCCTGCGGATACCACCGACTTGTAGTAATCACCCTCACGTTTCACCGATTCATTCCAATCCTTCTCCCCTTCTTTGGCCTCTGAGATCTCGGCGTCGGCAGTCGAATGCGCTATGATCCCGTCAATGACTCCAGCGTTCTTGGCAATCACTCCTATCTTCTGGTTTGTGGTGCTGTCATGGAGGTCAGGGTCTGCAATATGCGCTTCGAGGACGCTGCTCGTGTAGATGCCCTCACCGTAGAGAAGTGCAGCCTTCCCATTGGTGTCTCTTGCGACCTCGTACAGAAACCGTGTGGCATCTGTCCTTTCGAGGTCGTCCGGCGCAGCGCTGTTCGTCAGGAAAATTGATTCTGCCCCTTGGCCGGCCATCGTCCTGTTGATCTCGGGCATATAAGCGGACGCCATATGCCCGAAACTCCCACCAATCCCCTTTTTCACCAGATCCGCCCCACCATCCGGCTGCGCAACAGCGTTCATGATGTTCTTCATGATCGTGACCTGTGTCTTGCTGTGCGGGACGGGCTCGGATGGTGTCTCGCCGCGTGAAACGCCGGTGACCGCAGCTTCGAGTGCGTGGCCGACCGATACTCCCCTGTCCGTGTACTTCGTGCTCTGGAGCACGTGGTCAAGGGTGGCCTTCGAGTCGAAGGTGTTCGTGGCTGCTTCAGAGTTGTGGGAGAGAGCATCCATGAAGCCAATCACGGGGTCGCCGCCGGCGCCCTTGCCAAATACAAGATCCAAGGACTGGTCCGCGTTCTCCCAGACTTCGTTGGTACCCGTTCCCACACTCCCCCGAGGAGCCATGTCCGCCTTGAGCAGCTTCTTGCCGTAGTCGTCAAGAAACTCCGTGTCGTACTTACCATGACTCATCAGACTACTCATCACCTGGAACCCACGAACCCCGAGCGGACTCTTGTAGGGATCCGAGGGATCGGGCCTGAAGCTCGTGTTCCCTTCGTTGATGATGTCCCGTTTCCACTCTTGCATGGCGGCGGAATCAGAATGGGTTGCCGTGGCCAGGGTCATGCTCAAGTTCTTCTGGAGTTCCTTGAGTTGATCAAGTTCGGCTCCGCTGGCCCGAGCATGTGTATCCGCGGTGCCTGCCCAGAAACCCAGCGTTCCCTTGGGCCCCATGAGAACGGCGAATCGTTCCGAGAAGAGTTCGTCGTTCCTGTATTTCTTCAAGCCAGCGGTGAGTGTCGCCAGCTCTCTGGCTGTGAGTTTCTCCGGGTCCTTCTTGGCGAGCTTCGCCATGTGTTCTGCCTCCGCGAGGGCCTCGGCGGCAGAGTCGCGGTCCTTGTACTCGGCGCCCGAGAAGCCGTACTTAGCCTGGTCTGCCAGCGCGCGGAGCGCCTTCGCTGCGCTGTCATCAGATTCCGTGGCTTTGGCGAGGATGCCTTGGATTTCGTTCTTGACGGCGTTGATCGCACCCTCGGTGGGCTGGTCTTCATCCGGTGTGCACATGGAGGAGACCAGGAACTTGCCACCGCCAATGCCCATCACGCTGATCTTCTTCTTGAGGGCGCGATCGATGGCGTCTTGGAGGTCGCCGCGATAGCCGATGAGCTCGTCGCGAGTGTCGCGGAGGATGTTGCGGATGGAGCGGGCCTGGGTGACGGCGTCGCCGAATTCCTTGGCGGTCTTGGTGATGAACTCACGGGTGACGGTGGCGTTGACGCCGGACCAATTGGCTTTCTTGGACTTCTTGTCCAGTTCGTTCTCCGCCCGGTCCTTGAGCTTCTCCAGCTTGCCGATCATCTGGGTCCAGTCGGTGACGGCCTCACCGAGCTGGGAGAAGTTGCCGTGCTGCAGGGCTTCGAGATCCATCAGCGCTGGGTCCCCTCATCAAAGCCCTGGTCGAGAGTGGATATCTTGCTGAAGACGGTGCCGAGGTAGGCATCGTTGCTGGCGTGGGCTTTCCTGGTGTAGTCGAGGTGGTTGGAGATGTGCGCGCACGCGTCCAGCACACTGCGCAGCTGGTCCAACCACCGCTCCGCCACGTGATCCAGCGCGCCCCCGATCGCGAAGTCCTTCTCCAGGGACGAGGCGGCCTTCATGCTGCTGACGCGGGCGTGGTCGCCGGCCTTGTCCAGATCCTGATGCAGCTTGAACGCCACGTCCCCGATGGCGGCCAGGTCCTTCTGGTCGACGGTCAGGTCGCCCTGCGGGGTACCACCACCCCCTCCATCGGGCGCAAGCTGATTGAGCTGCATCTGCGTGGACTGCCGAGCCGCTGCACCGGCCTTGAGCTCCGCCCACTCAGCGTCGAAGGACATCCCCCGAACCCCCGTTCTCCTGGCCCACTGGGCCAGTTGCCTGTCTTGTCATGGACGCTAGCAGCTTGCCGTGCACCGGCCGCTAATAGGCGCGCGGCGCAGCCGCCCCCGCATTGCCCACGGAACGCTCCAGTTGTTCCGGGATAGAAGCCTGACGTTTGCAGCCCTCCCAGGGGCCGTGCCAGTGCTGCTAAAGATCTTTGGCCCGGCCCCGTATGTGCCGGCCACGCTGACATGTGTCCGGTCGTGGGCTAGAACAGGCGGGTGCGCATGTGCTGCGTGAGGTTTTCGAGGATCTCGCGCAGCCACGGGCTGCGGACGACTGGCAGCCGGACCAGGGTGTGCTGGAACGCTCCCGGGCCGGCCCGGAACAGGTAGCGGGCGCGGCATGGGCGGTTCGTCGCGGAGGACACCGTCAGGCATGCCGCCCGACGCAGGAACGGGCAGGCACGGCTCGGGGAAGGCCAGCCACAGCCACACCCCGAACGGCAGCGCCACCAGGTATGCCGAGGTGGCCGGGTCGGCCGGAGTCCAGCTTTCCCCCCCGTCTGAGGATGGGCCGGCGCAAGGAGGACGTCGACGTCCGCGTCAAGGGCGGGCTGTCCCGGTCCGGCCAGGACGGCGCGCCGCGCTGGCGGCCCTGCGGGCAGCAGGGCGTCGAGGGCGCGTTGGAACACCTCCTTGATCAGGCCGTCCGGGACGGTCACCGGCCGGCCTTCTGAGGCCGCCAGCAGGTGGGCGAGCGCACTGCCGGTTGCCGCCTCCTACTGCGGGCTCCATAACCACCAGTGGTTCCGCCCAAGTCCCGATCCCCACGTGGCGATCGGCTCGAACGGGAGCATGCCCCTCCATTCCGCCGTCAGCTCGCCCCAGGAGAGCGGTGCGGCGTCGGCGTCGGCGTCGTCGACGGGGAGGCGGCGTACGGCGTTGGGTGCGAGCCACACCGTCTGCCAGAGCGAGCAGTCGTCGATCCGGCTCGCCACGGGCAAGCCGCACGCCTCGCAGGCCATGTTGGGGCCATCAGCCCCGTCGAGGCCGCAGCAGTAGCCGCCACCCTTCTCCGGGATCAGCCGGGTGCCGCGGGCATCTCCGGGTGACATGACGATCGCGCCGGGCGCGCCGTCGGACAGGGCGAAGGCTGGAGCGCCAATGCGCCGATCGCAGGTCATTCGTGATGCTGAACATCCTGTGCATGGCCTCGCCTCCATTCACGTACTCAACAGAAGATTCCCACTTGCAGGCGGTTGTCGAAAACTCCCATTGGCCTGGCGACACGCACCCTGCTGAGCTTTGATCACCGGAATCTTCCAGACGGGGGTCGCCTGAGTGTCTCGATCGGATCTGCGCGCGTTGTTCCGATCCGGTAGGCACAGGCCGAGCTGAAGAACAGGCGGGAGATGTTGGCGTTGCGTGCGAGAATTGATGCACAACTGCGGATGATGCACCTCGACTACGCAAGTCCTCCCGGACCGTGCCCCGCTGACACGCCGGCCGGTCACTGCGGTCGGGTCCGCCCCCGCCTCGACTTCGCTCCATTGGTCGCTGCCAGCTTCGCTGCCGCATCCGCCGAGTAGCCCGCCTCGTCAAGGACCTTCATCGCATTGATGACTCCCAGGCACTGCGCCTTGAGCAGGCCGATCGCCGCCGTGTTCTGTGCTTCCGCTGGCAGTGGCTCGATCATGCTGGTGTAGATGCGGGTAACGCGGCGCTCGATGACCTTGAACTCCCGCACCACGGCGCTGGCGCACAGCACCGGATCGACAGTAGTCACGTAGAAGCCCTCAAAGAGCACGAACGCCCTGCGCTCCAATGCACACTTCTTGTCCCGGACCCATGCCTTGGCTCGCTCGAACTGGCTGCGGGTCATGGACCCACGCGCCCGATCAGGGGGTAGGCCCTCGGTGCCTGCGGCCTCGACGCGCTCCCACAGTTCCTCACCCAGGTCCGCTGCGGCCCGTGGCCTCGCCCGCGTCGTCACGAGTCCTCACCGCCCTCGGTCCTGAGAAGTCGAGCGAGCGCCTCGTCCATGCCGGCCCGGCCAGACGTCATCGAGTCCTCGCACCAGCTGCAGATCTCGCGGACCTTCTCCAGGCTCTCCGTGATGGCCGCCTTGCCTTCCGGGGCGAGGTTCTCGCCCTGGACGTCGAAGATCGCATCCCGCATAGACACGCAGAAGCTGGTGCACAGTCCCAAGATTCTCAAGACCGCCGGCGGAGTCTGCCGGAAGTCCACCGCGGGCTGCGCCGACGCGCCTGGATCTTCATCCACCGGTTCAGCGGCGAGTTCTCGGGCCGCTACCACCTCATCGTCGAGCTTGCGGTAGCGCTCTGCGGTCGCTTCCTTGATGGCCTTCCTCGAGCATCGGTCGTCCACAACCCGGGAGGCAACCTCTGGACGTTGCAATAGCCTGCCGACCGCATCGGCGGCCACATCGGAGTCGCGGAGAATCGATGAGACACGCTCAACCTTCTCCTCGCGGGTCACGGGATACCCCGGATCCCGCTCTGTCGCACGCAACGCCTGGTCGTACGTCCAATCGGTCGGCTCTTTGGTTACCGGGTCCGGCGGTTGCGTACGGATCAGACCAAACCGATCCGGGTGGGCGGCCAGCTCCCTGTGCACACTCCAGGCCACATCGCTACGACGCTGTTCCTCGGGCCATGCCGACGCCACGTATCTGTAGTGCTTCAGCGTCTCGAACGTCGAGCCGATCTGTCGCGCATACGCCGTGATGATCTCTGTGACCTCCCCGTGTCCCCGCCCACGGTGCACGAGCATCTCGTTGAGGGTGTCCCCCAGCGAGAACTTGGCATCGCTGATCTGCTTGATCAGCTTCCGACCCTTGCGGACGTATGCATCCCACTCGGCCTTCTCGAATCCTTCCGGAATCCCGATGGCTCCCATTTGCGTCTCCCTGACGCCGCACCTGACCACCGCTGCGCCAGGAACGCCTATACAACAACGCGCTCGCCCGCAGCGACATCGACGCAAACCATGCTCGCGCGCCACGTGTCTTCGGCAGGAGGCTCATCCGACAGCGCCATGTGGCACAGCCACACCGTCGCTGCCGCCGGAGCAGGCCACCCGCGCTGTGGGCCACCACCAGCGCCACACGAGCGCCCACGGCACATTCACGCAGTGAGCTCCGGGCGCAAACGGCCCTGTACCGGCTCACTCGGGAAGCAGCCAGACGCTGCGGGGAGCGATGGGCGGTTCGTTCGCTCGCCGTCGCTCGTCGGCGTGACGCCCGAACAGCCACAACAGCAGCAAGGGCCTCTGGGGTGCTCGCCGTCCTCCCACCGGAGCCATTTCGTAACCGTGCCAAGGCCTCGAAAAGTTCATGGCGCGTCACGCATCACACCTTATGGAGCAGGTACGACAGCCGATCTCTCTCGCCGTCCTCCCATGGATGACGCAGGGCGTGGTTGCGCCATGAGCTTCGGCGCGCCGACCCACGACGGCGGGCTGCCCGGGTGGTCTGGTTTCCGCCGAGGGCGGGACGGTGGGCTGGTCAGAACCAGATGCGGGAGGAGAGCAGTCCCAACCCCGACGCGGCTGCCTGCCGCCATACCCGCAGAGGTCCGTCTAGGAGTCCCACAGGATCCTTGTCACCGGGCCAGTCGTCAATCCGGGCCAGTGTCTGCTCACGCTCTGCGCCGACCAGCGCGAGGGCGGATTCAACCTCCGGCAGGCAGCGGCGCACCTCGGCAGCGGTCAGCACCGCATCGCCCGCCCAGCCCGGCAGCGCTCCGGCGCGTCGGGGTCCCAGACCATGGAACAGGGCCGCCACTGGGTTGTCCTTGCGGACGGATTCGACAAACGGCTCGACTGCCTCGTCGAACCGGTCCCACCACTGCATAACGTGCAGCTCGCGGGAGGAATCCAGCGCATCGAAGGCCGATTCGTTGACCATGTCGTACAGGTGCAGAGCCTCGTCGGTGTTGTAGCCGTCGGAACGCCACACCGGCACCGCCCCACCTCTGCCTACCGCCTCACGCTCCCAACGCGCCCAGGCCGCTACCGCCGACGGCCGCGCAACGGCGGCTTCAATCGCCGGCGCCGCCACCGGTGCCAGCTCTGCGACCTCTCCATCACGTAGCGCCCCCACTGCCCAGAAACCGGACATCCCCATACCGCTTCCCTTTCTCAAGATCCGAACCGAGAGCGAGCAGCACATCGGCTGCGTGGGTCTCGGCCCTCGGCCGCCGTCAACGAGTGAACTGCCCCGCGGCCTCTGTCCTTCGCCGAACAGTGGCAGGTACACAAGAATTTCGTGCTGTGCCCCGTCCTCTACTCAGCAGCCCACAACCTAGGCCAGCGACTCCACATTGCGACGGCGCGCGCTCCAGGAGCGCCACGGGCAGGTACTCCGAGTCCACCGCGACAGCCTCGTCGTAGGCGAAGCAGGTGATAGCGAACGGGCCGAGAGCCACAAGGACCTGGCCCTCCACAGCCCGGCTCTCATCGCTCCAGTACTGGTAATCCGTAGCTCTCGGGTTCGAATCCTGATGGCGGCACTAGAGATCTTTAATGGCAGGGGTTACGACGGTGTAGCGTCTAATTACTGATGGTCCTTTCCAGCAGTTGGTTTTCCCCTGTCTGGCCCGTGGGACAAGGAAGTTGGACACATCGGTGCCGTGCCGATGCCCTCCCGGCATCTCATCGAGGGAATCCTGGGTGAAAGTACGGAGGGACGATGAGTACGTGAGCGCTGCCTCCGCAGCCCGAGGGCGGCTTGGATTGACGTTATGCGTACGACACCCTCCCCGGACTCGGTAGCCGCCCCGGAACCCGGCCGACGCCGCCGGCGTGGTCCCCTCGCAGCGGTATTGATCGCCGCGGCATTCATATTGCCGTTGGTGGTTCTGGCCCAGGCCTGCGAGTCCATGGCGGGTGGACCGGTGCGATCGGCTGCCGACTACGGGAAGCACACCACCGTGACGAAGGAGGCGGGTAAGCGCACCGTCAGCCAACTGCGGCCCGCACCGTACCTGGCCGGCGCACTTCGTGGAGCTTCGCTGGAGGGAACGGCCAACGAGGAAGGCAGCCCATCCTGCAAGGACGACCTCGGAGCCGATGGTGACGGCGTCACTCGAGACCAACCCATCTACAGCTGGAAGCTTGAATTCGACAGTCGCCACGACTACCTCACGGTGGTCAAGAATCTCCGCGAGGAGTGGTCGAAACGTGGGCTCACTGTGGAGCACATCCCCGCCCCCGCGAAGGGCGAGCCCGGCCAAGGCCTTCCCGGGATCAGCACCATCGACGATCGCGGCATCAACCTGATGTTTGGGCCAGATAGGTACAGCGGCGCACCCACTGTGCGCGCCGACGGCGGCTGCATCCGCCACCTCTACCACTGACCGGTGGTTCGCGATTCCGTACTGTGCGCGGACGGCCCACAAGTCTGAGGACACGAGATCTGGAAGAACCGGCGGGACAACGACTGAGACACGCCACCGCACCGCAGGTCAGCACGTTGCTCGGGGACAGCAGGAATTGGAACCTACAGGCGGGCTGAAGTCCAGCCGGGTCTTGGCGATGAAGCCGCCGATGAGGCCGGGCTGGTACTGCATCCGTTTGAGCCGGGTCTTCACCAGCGCGGCCAGTTCGTCGATGCCGTGTCTGGCGAGGTTGGCCAGAGACCTTTTCAGGTGTGACCAGACCGCCTCGACCGGGTTGAACTCCGGCGCGTAAGGCGGCAGCTGGTAGACGGTGAGCCAACTGCGCTGCGCGATCAGCTGTCTCATCCTGGTGCTGACGTGGGTGTTCAGATTGTCCCAGACGAGCACGACCGGGCCGCCGAGCTGCTGGTGGGCGGCGTCCAGGAGCCGGGCGTAGTCGATCTCGGCGAACCCTTTCCGCCTGCCCCGGCGCGGGCCTCGGTCGACCAGGGTGCGGTAGATCAGGCGGGGCCGGCAGCCGGGTTTTGTGCAGACGAGCGCAGCCATGGACACGCGCCGGGTGCCGGCTGCGGTCACCCGCACCACGGGAGTGCGGCCTTTTCGTCCCCAGGTCCGGCCTGTGGGCGGCCTCAGCCCCTGTCCCGCCTCGTCCTCGAAGCACAGCCAGGCGCCCAGGTCCGCCACCGTCTTTTTTATGGCGGGCCAGTGCTCTTCCCTCCACTGGGCGATCTTCGCGTCGTCGCGCTCGGTGGCCCGGCGGGAGGGCATCTGCACGCTCCAGCCCAGCCGGTGCAGCAGCAGGTCGACCCCGGCCAGGGTGTAGTCGATGCCGAACCGGGTGCGGATCACCTCGGCGATCCTGGCCAGGGTCCAGCATACGCATGGCAGCCGTACGCAGAACTAAGATCACTTACTCGTCTGCAAGGGGGGAAGTATGCGCAAGATCATCAATGGGACGGCTCTGGTCCTGACCGCGGCTCTACTGACCGGTTGCGGCAGCGGCGACGGTCCGCCGCCGGCCGGCAAGTCCGCGAGCGTGAAGCCGAAGCCGGACAGCGGGAGCGGTGAGGTCAAGCACGAGGTCACCCTCGAAGTTCTTGGCCACGGTACATCGCAGGTGTACTACAACCTCAACACCAACAAGTTTGAGAAGGTGAAGCTTCCCTGGAAGAAGACCTCGACCGTCACCTTGACGACCGACGCTGAGAAGAGGATCGGCACAACGGTCTCCGTCGTCCCCGGCTCCGTGTACAACGCCGATGGCACACTGCGCGCGGCGGCCTGCGTCATCACGGTCGACGGGAAGAAGGTCGCGGACAACCAGGGTGACAAGTCCGACAAAATGTGCAAGTACGACCTGAAGTAAGGATTCGCGCTATGCGTATGCCCGAAGCTCCGGCATGGCGAACCCGAATCCCGTGAAGTCCATGTCGTTTGGGAACACCATGGGCCGGCGTTCTCAAACGACATGGCACCCCAGCAAGTCAGCAGCCCACTGGCTGCCTGAACTTCGACAGGACATCGCGCTGTTGTGGCCTGCCCACGACGCCGTCGTCGCCTGCCCCGCGGTACTCGTGGCCGCTCTACTGCGATGATGATCAGGTGAATGAGGACCCAGCCGTACCAAGGCCTGTCATCCTCGGCATTGACGACCTCCGACCGCTCCCCAGAGCTACGCGGATCGCCCGGACCAGTCGCGAAGGTATCCAGCTCCTGCAAGAGCACCACGACAGCTTCATCGACGAACTCTGGCTCGACCACGATCTCGGCGGCGACGACAGCATCATGCCCGTGGTGACCGTCATGGAAGAAGCCGCCTTCAGCGGACGGCCCTTCCACATTGGAACGATCTTCGTTCACAGCGCCAACCCCATCGGCGCCGAAACCGTCGTCCGGGCGCTCACACGCTGGAACTACCAAGTCCGCCGGACAACGGCCTAGAGAATCCGACACGGAGTTGGGGCCTCAACTTTCGACACGTCGTGAGATTGCGAGAGAAACCGCAGGCCAGAGAGGCAGCGTCCGACACGAGCCGCGAGATCCTACGGCGCCGTAACAAGATCGCCCACGGCGCAGACTTGCTCAACGATCTCAAGCAGCGCCTACCGACGTGACCTACGCCGTCGGCTTGATCGAGCGTCACTTTGGCCATCGCCGTGGTAGAAGGCTGACGTTTCCCATTGATTGGGAGGGGGTGCGACTGCTGTCCGCTGGCGCTTTGCGAATCTGCTGCGGACTGCGACGGCCCTGCCATGGCGCGGCGCGCCACGCCGCTCAGCGCTCCTGCTGTTCTACCTCTCGTTTCGGTGGCCGCCGCGCGGTCACGGTCTTCTTCGCCGTACGCCGCGGCTGCAGGATTTCGTCGCGGCCGATGGCCTGCAGGGCGCTCTCGCGCCATGCCGGCACATCCACCAAGCCGTTCTCATCACTGGTCCAGATCAGTGTGCCGCCCGGACCTCCGCCCTGGTCGAATGGCAGGATGCCCTGCTCGGCGTACCACTTCTTCTTGAGCTCCCAGGTGGATGCGTAGCGCGGGTCGTGGAGCATGCCGAGGTGCTCCCAATAGACCGTGCGGCCGCTGTGGGTGCTGATGGTGAAGTCCGGACGACGGCGGCCCCCGTCCTTGCCGTACAGGGGCTTCTCATAGGTCCATGCGCCCGGGGCGATGTCGTCGAGGATGTTCGCGACGATGACCTCGTTCTTGCTGCGGACCGGCACGCCGCTGGCGCTGATGTGCAGCATCTGGGTGTCGACCATGACCGGCGGAGCGCCGGCCCGGCCGGGGAGCTGCCGCGGGGCCGCGGGTGCCATCAGGTCGGTGAACCTGCGGGCGGTGTCGGAACTGGTCGGGTTGGTCAGCAGTAGCAGATCCTCCAGGGGCCCCTCATGGCACAGGATTACCCGGTCGGTCTGGCGGGTGAGCGCTGTATAGAGGAGCTCGCGGGACAGACTGTGCGCGGCTTCCGGAAGCATCAGAATCACGGTGCCGAACTCGCTGCCCTGGCTCTTGTGCACTGTGAGCGCCCAGGCCAGTTCCAGTGGGGGGTCATCGTCGCCGCGACCGTCGTAATAGGGGAACCACTTGCCGAGCTGGGACGAGAACTCGACATGGGCGGGAGGCCGGAAGCTCATCTTCCCGGTTTTCACCTTCCCGGTGACGACGCCAATCTCGCCGTTCGCCACATAACCCGGGTCCTTCTTCCAGATCCCAGGCACCTCACACCTGGCTCGCATATTGCGGGTATTGACGACCTTGTCCCCCAGAATGATCTGCTCCGCGCCGAGCGGCTTCGGCACTTTGGCAAACCGATGCAGCGCCTGCTGCAGGGGCTGGCTGCGGTGGCGGCGCTTGAGATGCCGGTTGAGCTCGACGGTGCCGTGCGCCCTGCCTCGCACGGGGGACAGCACCTGCCAGTTCTCGCATTCTGCCGGGGCGGTTTTGAAGTCCGGATACGTGCGATCGGGATTCTTCGTCGCACCGTACGAGTACGCGAAGCTCAGCCCGGCATCGCCGCCCGTGACCTCGAATTCCTCGCTGAGCACCTGGTCGAGCACCTGCGCCGCCGACCGGCCGTCCCAGGCGACGGCCCGCAGATGCTTCAGCCGGTCCCCGCGCCGGAGCTGGGCCCAGACCTCATCGGACCCTTCCATGAGCTCATCGCCGCTGAACCAGCGGGCCAGCAGCAGATCCTCGCGGGCCCCCGTCTCCCCACGCTGGCGACGCAGCATCGTGAGCTCTGCCCATCCCGGTGCGACACGCGGCCAGCGTGCGGGGGCGTGATCCTGCCTCGCCCTTCGCTCGATATCGACGAAGGGTCGGCCCGCCCCGATGGGCGGCAGCTGTCGCGGGTCTCCGACCAGGATGAGCCGCTGGGGCAGGATCAGCGCATCAAGCAGGGCGGCAAGCATGTCCTCGGTGAGCATCGAGGCCTCGTCCACGACGACGGTCCCGAACCGCTCGCGGGTGCTGTGCTCCCCGGTGGTCAGATATCGACCGTGCATGCCGTCGTAGCGCTGGGAGCGGCTGAGGAACTGAGCAAGGGTGTGCGCCGGGTGATCGGCCTTCTGCTCCAGCTGGACCCGTGCCTTGCCGGTCGGCGCGAGCAGCAGCAGCCCGCCGTCCGTGATCTCGGGCCGTCGTGCGAGCGCTTTGACCAAGGTGGTCTTGCCGGTGCCGGCAGGGCCGTTGAGCACGGTGAGCGGGGAACGGTAGAGCTCTTTCAGGGCAGCGGCCTTCTCCCGACGGGCGCGGATCTCTGCCGCGTGGTCCTCCGCCCCTCCGTCGGGCTCACCGAGCACGGTAGCGAGCGTGGCCTCCAGATCTTTCGGCACCGCGTGCGGCGTCGAATCCCGAAGTCTGCGAACGGCTGCACGGATCCACCCCCGCCGTCGGGTCGCGGACCGCAGCTTGTATCCGAAGGCTCCACCGGAGAGCTCGGTCCGGGTCAGCTGCGGCCAGTTCACCCCGGCGTCGTCATCCAGGGATGCGGGGTCCAGCTCGATCCCCTGCAGCACCGACACCGTGACGTCCAGCGGCCGTACGACGTTCAGCTCCGCCACCCGGCAGAGCGCATCCTCGACGGGGAGCAGCGTATGGCCCTCGTCCTCGGCCCTGCTCAGGACCGTGACAAGGGCCGCCTCGACCCGCCTCCGGTCCAGCGGACCATCCAACGGCACAGTCACCGGCAGCGGATAGCGCTCGGCAAGCCCCTGGTCAGGAAAGCAGCCGCGGTCGATGGTCTCGAAGGGGATGGGCTCACCGTCGTCGACAGTGCAGTTCACCAGGTCATAGGGATTGACCAGCAGCTCGTCCTCGAAAAGCTCGATATCGGTTTTCCGATCCAGCACCTGGTCAAGCTGCTTCCTGCCCAGGTCGAACCGGCTCAGCAGCCGTAGTGCTTGACGGCTCTGCCCGTTGGCGTGCCGCCAGATGCCCCGGCTGGTGGCCGACACCAGCCGCCGGAAATCCTCGGGCCCGCCTCGGTCTTCGAGCGCCTGCTCCAGGTCCGGCCAGGGATCGCCGCCATCGGGCACCGTCGACATGAGGGCGCGGGCGCTGAACGCAGGATGCTCGAAACCGAGGCGCCCGAGCACAGCCGGCATCCCTGGGGCAGGCCCACGGCGCCGCCATGCCATACCCAGCTGCCGGTCCAACCACTGCCGTGACCGCTCGGGCACTGAGCAACCCAGGTCCCGTGCGGCCTGCGCGGCACGCTTCAACTCCAGCAGCGCGGCCACCGCCACGTCGGCCGACACATGCTCCGTCGCGTATGAGAACTCCCGCTCCCTCTCCGGCGCCACGGCAAGCGCCGCAGCCACATCCCGCCCCTGCGCGGCAAGCCTCGCGAGCTCCTGGACGGGCAGCAGAATCCCGCCCCTGCCATCCGGCCGCAGCGTGTGCCGGATGATCGTCTCCCACATGTGGTTGGGAAAGGCGGTCCGCTCCGATCCGTTCCACCGCCCCGGCATGGTCAGCGACTCGACGCAAGCGGCTCCCACCAGCATCCGGCGCGGCTGGTCCTCGAACGGCGAGTGCTTCAGATAGAAGAACACCAACGACTGCTCGGATTGCACATGTTCGAAGAACGCCTCGATGACAGCCTGCTGGTTGTCTCCATGCAGCAGCCATCGCGGCTCGAAACCGAGCTTGTCCGCAGCGTGCTTCTCCGCCTCCCCGCAGAAGTCGAGGATCCGCTGCTCCTCAGCCATCTCCTCCGCATTCTGGCGGTTGAGCCAGTAGAACGGGATACCGTGCGCCGAGAACGGCGGAACATCCACCAGCGTCTCCGACAGCGCCGCAAGGGCCTTCTTGTGTCCGTACGGATGCGACCGCGTCAGCACGTGTCCCCGTGGGCTGAGAAAACCGCCGCCCTCAGCCAGGCAGGCCGGCTCCACCCCCAGTGCCTCGAAGCGCTTACCGGCATGCGTCACTTCGAGCGTGTCGTCCCGACCCTCGCCGATCTTCTTGAGCAGGGTGCAAGAGCTGTTCCCCAGCGGATCCTCACAGACCGTCCCGCCCCACCCGCTGTCATGCCAGGGCACGCGGACCGACAGATGCTGGACGTACGACATGCTCACGCTCCCCCAAGAACGGCCTACAGCGGAGCCAGATTAGCCTCGACCACTGACAACCCTGCTCACCACGGACGACCCCGCGCCGAGGGGCGGTCCGCCGGAATCTGGATTGCTTACCCGGAGGAGCCAGGGGTCACAGCACGGATCCACGGAACCGACGTCGCGGGCCCCGTACGATCTCGGCAGCTCACGGGGCTTACGGAGCGACCAGCCCTCGATGGCGGCTCCTGCCAAGAACTCGGCCCCGCGGCCAAGCACCGTCAGGCTACGACGTCAGCGCGACTACCGTCGGGATGACCGGATGGCCCCGGCAACCGGCTCTCCCCGCCTCCATGTCCCTCGCAGAAGACTTCTCGCAGAGAAGGCTGTTCCGGCCGCCCGCAGTGTGGACGCCCCGCCGTTGGATCTGCGCCCGTCACCGGGTACGCGGCCCCATGGCCCCGCGTACCCGGCTGAGCTGCGTAACGTCAACGGCGCTTCCTGAGCTCCCGTACGGCAGAAACGGCCCCAAAGCAGAGCCCCGCCGAAGTGGCGAAGCCGGCTGCACCCGAGCGGAGTACCGCAGGAACGCCGGCGCCCGCGAGGCTAATCGACAGCTGCCTCTCCGCTCCCACTCATTGGCTGCGCATCACCGACACGCACAGTCACCCTCGGTTGCGATTGTTGTCTACTAAACGGCATGGACGAAGGCGCGGTACTCCCTGGCCACGATCTCCGCCTCGCGGGAATGCCTGACGAGGTACTGCCTGACTGGGACGATCTCGCCATCAGCCGCGATGCTGGTGTACACCTGCGTGTACTCGCGAGGGTTTGAGGCCGAGGAGTAGACGCGGACACCCTGCTCGTGCTGCACCCAGATGCGGTGCTCGTCGGATGCAGATGCCTCAGTCCAGGCGGGGCCGATGCTTTCCAGGAGTACGTAGTGCAGCCCGAGGAGATCCAGAAGTTCGCGGTCGCGTTCCCACACTGTCCCCGCGTACACGTTGCTCATCAGGAACAGAGGGTCTCGATACACGAGCCGTACTGCATCAGGGAGCGACATGCCTTGCCCGTTCCAGCACAGGACACCACGCACTGAGCTCCGCAGCCCTTGTCGAGGTACGGCTTCACCCACGACCATCGGCAGAAGGTTCTCCATCTGGTCCGGCCAACCGTGGATGATTGCTTGCAGGAGGTCACACGGGTTGTAAACGTGCAGCCCGACGTCTCCGTCACCGACCTTAGGACTCACTTCGTCGAGCCAGCCCTCCACCAGTGACTCCCACTCATGGTTGCCGGCCAGGCTCTGCCGAATCTCCTGCCGGAACGCCTGCCAACGGCTGGCTACTTGCGGGCTGGCAGTACCTGTGTAGAGGACCTGGCTGTCTCCTCGCTCGTCTCCAGTAAGGAAGCGGAGCAGGTCCTGCTGCTCGAAGGCCGCTGTGTCGTCATAGGCGCCGGTTCCTCGGAAGCCTTGTATGGCCCAGTTGGGGTTGTCGGCGAGATTCTTCAGCAGCCCTGGCTGCGCAGATTCCATGTTCATTCCACGCATCTCGCTGCGCGCAAGGCGATTGCAGATCGCGCAAAGGGCCAGGTACTCGGCTTGGTGCTCGGTAGCAAACGGCTCCGGCCCGTCGTAACCACCTAAGAGATCCGACGCGGCGAGTTCCTTGTTCACCCGGCCCACCGCAAGGTACAGGCCGAAAGGCGCAGGGATGTAGTGCTTCTCCGCTACCCGGTCCAGATCCGCCGCCAGTAGGTCGAGCGCCCCAAGCTCGTCCGCAACCTTACTGATGATCTTCCAGCCCTGCTCGCGCTGTTCCTGAGTGGTGAAGAAGAACAGGTTGTGTATGGGGGTAACGCGGGGCTCGAACGCCCGCGGCAGAAGCTCCACCCGTTCGGTCCCTGTGGGGGCACCGCTACTGTCCAGAAGCAGCCGGTACCCGCGGAGATCATGACTCCAGTCACGCGCCGCGTGACTGACAGCGATCAGGAGTTCCTCCCAGTCATCCGGCATGGCCACGATCACGGCACGGATGCGGTCCGGCGCGAGGTTCTTCTCCCGGCAGAGAAGCTCCGTGTACTTGTTGACTTCGTGCAGGGCCTGCCGTGCACTGGACCGAGACCGCTTCAGCTCGATGACCACCCACATTTGATGGCGATCACGAGCCAGGATGTCGATGCTGCCCCGCGTGCCATGGGCATTGGGTAGCGGGTACTCCTCGAACTGAACCGGCCGGAGTCCCGGCTCAATCAACTCGAGGTTCTGTACGAGCGCGTTGCGCAGAACGTTCTCAAGAGGCGGTCGCATGACCAAAGGCTAAACCGGAGGACTGACAAGGCCCCTAGGACGAGTTCGCAGGGCTCGATGACGATCACTCAGTCGACGTGCGGCTGATCTCCACCTGGTACTTCCGAAGCCTTGGCCGGAACCGGATGCCCTGAGGTCCTGGGCGCGTCCCCCTCCAGCGCATACGCAAGCGCGAGCGCAATCCGCTCGATCCAGTTGAGGGCATCCGTGACATCAGCCTCGCCGATCGGGCGGCGCTGCTTGAGGTCGCCGTCGATCAGATCCGCGTCGTGTGCAATCTGGTTGCGGCGGCGGAGCAGCAGGATGTACTGACCGCGCAGCCGTTTCTCGTCGTATGAAGTGCGGTACTGACTCCACCGGTTGACCCACTTCGCCGCCTCCCGCCACACCTTGACATCGGTGACGAGCGCCATCACCTTCGCGATAATGTCTGGGTGCTGCAGGGTCTGGCGGGCGATGTCCTGGCGCACCCGCTCCGCGACCACCTCGGCGGTAGTCGTTTCGCCCCGCTGCACCTGCTCCACGCAGTGCAGCGGCAACGGGTAGTCACGGAGCTTCCGCGGCATGTCCGGGTCGTCCTTGGCAGCTTCCTCGGCGACCCGGCGCAACACCTCCTCCTGCACCCAGTGTTCGAGGGCGGCGATGGACTGCACCCAGGCGGCCCGGTAGAAATCGCCGGTGTCGATGCCCTTGGGGCTGAGCACCTCCAGCGCCTGCCCGGCTCGCACCATCTGGCGTGCGTACGACAAGTTCGTGACGAACGACTCGAACTGACGGGTCTGGGGGTGCGCGATGGCCATGCATACCTCTGTACGGTGCGTAGGGAGGACGAGGAACTCCGAAACGTGGACTCCTGATGTTCCCTGTACTGCACACAGGTCGGTCAAGCGGCTTTTCGGATCACGGTTGGTTTGTGACTCGATCTGATCGGTTCAGCTCCGGATCCGGCCCTCCACTCCCTTACAGCAGGCTTCTGGAGCGCTCCGCGATACGTACGGAGTCGGCCGGCTCACGTCGAAGGTGCTTGCAGGGGATCCTGTTCGTGTTGCACACCGGGATTCAGTGGGAGTGGCTTCCGCAGGAGCTGGGCTTCGGCTCGGGGATGACGTGCTGGCGTCGGCTGAGGGACTGGCACGAGGCCGGGGTGTGGGACAGCCTCCACCAGGTGCTGCTGACCGAGCTGCACCGGGCCGGGAAGCTGGACTGGTCGAGGGCGGTGATCGATGGCTCGCACCGCAGAGCCCTGAGGGGCGGCCCAAAACTGGGCCGAGCCCGGTCGACCGTGCCCGGCCCGGCTCCAAGCACCACGTGATCACCGACGCGCACGGCACACCACTGGCCATCACCCTCTCTGGCGGGAACAGGCACGACGTCACCCAGTTGCTCCCTCTGCTCGATGCGATCCCCCGTATCAGGGGACGCACGGGTCGGCCCCGCCACCGGCCCCGGCATCTGTTCGCCGACCGGGGCTACGACTTCGACAAGTACCGCAGACTGCTGTGGAAGCGGGGCATCAAGCCGGTCATCGCACGACGCGGGGTACCCCACGGCTCCGGACTCGGCGTGGTCCGCTGGGTAGTAGAGCGCACGAATGCCTGGATCCACGGCATCCGCCGCCTCCGCATCCGCTGGGAGATCTGCGACGACATCCACGAAGCCTTCCTCAAGCTCGCCTGCTATGTGATCACCTACAGACGCGTCAAGGCTTTCTGTTAGCTCTTCTTAGCCGACAGTAACCGCGCGCGAACGCCGAGGGCCGCAAGGCACTCGGCGTTGCGGCCCTCGGCGCGGTGACGCCGACCTTCCGTCCGTCGTCAGACCTCTTCTGCCTCCGGTACGTCCAGGTCCGCGCCCAGGGATTTCGCGATGGCGGTGAACTCGGCCAGGGCGGACTGGAGATCGCGCACGATCTCCTCCGCGATAACCTCCGGCTCCAGGTCGCTGTCCGCGTCCTCCAGGGCCGGGTCCTTCATCCACGTGATGTCGAGGTTGACCTTGTCGCGCCCGATCAAGTCCTCGTACGTGTACGGCTTCCAGCAGCCGTTCTCGTCCTCGTCCGCGACGCGGGCGGTCAGCGGCTCACCTGCCTTGTACCGGGCGACGAAGTCGTCCAGGTGAGCACGGGTCAGCGGGCGCTGCTTCATGGTGAAGTGCTGGCCGGTGCGGAAGTCGTAGACCCAGGTGACGGTGGTGTGCGGTTTGCCGTCGGCGCGCGGGGGCTTCTTGTCGAAGAACAGTACGTTGGCCTTGACGCCGCCCGCGTAGAAGATGCCGGTGGGCAGGCGCAGGATCGTGTGCAGGTCGAACTCGTCAAGGAGCTTGCGGCGGACCTTCTCGCCCGCGCCGCCCTCAAAAAGGACGTTGTCCGGGAGAACGACTGCAGCCCGGCCATTCACCGCGGTCAGCGACATGATGTGCTGAAGGAAGTTGAGCTGCTTGTTAGTCGTGGTGGCCGTGAAGTCGTCACGGTCATACTGGACGTCCTCCTTCTCCAGCTCACCGTCCTGGCCGATCACAGTGATCGCGGACTTCCGGCCGAAGGGCGGGTTGGCGAGGACGAGGGAGGCGTGCCGTCCGCTCGGCTTCTCGGCGAGCGCGTCGCCGACGTCGATCAGGCTCGGGCCGTCACTCTTGCCAATGCCGTGCAGCAACATGTTCATGGCGGCAAGGCGGGCGGTGCCGGTGACCAGCTCGTTGCCCCAGATCTTGGATCCGCTGTCGTACGCCTTGCGGGCGTCGATGTCCATGTCCTGGATGTGGTACCGGGTGACGTACGCGTGGGCCGCGATCAGGAAGCCACCGGTGCCGCAAGCGGGGTCGGTGATGGTGTCGTCCGGGCCCGGCCGGGTCACGTCCACCATCGCGTCGATGAGCGCGCGCGGTGTGAAGTATTGGCCGGCGCCGGTCTTGGTGTCGGAGGCGCCCTTGGCGAGCAGGCCCTCGTACGCGTCGCCTTTGAGGTCGGTGCCGGTGACCGTCCACTCCTCGCGGCCGATCAGCTCGACGACGAGCTTTTCGAGCAGGGCGGGCTTGGTGATCCGGTTCTGCGCGTCGGCGAAGATCGTGCCGATGGTGGTGTGGGGCTTACGGCCGAGGTGCTCTAGGACGGCGCGGTAGTGCGCTTCGAGCTCGCTACCACGCTTGCTGACGAGCGACTTCCAGTTGTAGTCGGCGGGCACGAGGGCGCTGAGGTCGCGGCCACCCCACTCGTCGTTCTCGATCTCGTCGACCATCTTCAGGAACAGGAGATACGAGAGCTGCTCGACGTACTCGATGGTGGACATGCCGTTGTCACGGAGGACGTTGCAGTAGTTCCAGAGCTTTGCGACCAGCGCGTTGGTCTGCGCGGCGGCCTTCTTGGACTTCGGCGTCTCGGTGAGGGGGACGTTGTCAGCGGAGGGCGTGGCAGCGTCGTCCGCGGTGGTCTCAGGGGCGGTATCGGATGCGAGCACGGTCACTGGTCGAACAACTCCTGCTGAACGGAGGTGGCGGGGGCGGGGGTTGGAGCGGGGGCGGCCTTCGTCGCCACTGCGGCAGCGGTCGCCTTACGCGGGCGAGCGGCCCGCTTGGCCGCCTTGCGGACGGGCTTGGCGGCCTCGCGCTCGGCGGCGATGCGGGCAAGGAGCGTGGCGGCGGGCTCGTCGGCGGGATCCTGCGGGACCAGGCCGCCGACGAATGCTCTCCCTAGTAGGGCCGTGCGCAATTCCGTGGCCCTAATCCGCGAATTCGCGACAGCGCCCCTCACGTTCTCACTCAGAGTCAACCATTGCTCTGCCGCCTCGTTGAGCTTCTCTTGCTCATCAATTGGCGGGCAAGGAATCGGCAGATCACGGCACGTCGACACCGCAATGTTGAATTGCCCGGCTGTGGCCTTCGAAGTCCGCTTAAGCATACCCAAAATGTAAGGTGACGAAAGAACGAGAGTCAGCCATCGCGGCGTCAGGTCAGGACCGGCACGGAACGACACAATTGCCTGATTAATGTTCCATTCAGGGTACACATCAGGAACCATGGCCGTCTTCCCCAGGGGTGGGCCAACGATATTCGTCAGAACATCTCCAGGAAGGACCCTGGATCGCTTAAGTAGGCCCTCGTGCGTCTCCACTCCTACGAAGGTTGGATCGACAGAGAAGTCAACAAATCCACCTTGTGAAATATTGTATACCTTCAAGAAGGGGACATCTCCGCTCCCTGGCGACATAAGGTGAGCCTTTGGCGTTGAGCCACTCACAATCTGTTCGCATACCGCAGAGGCTCGACGCCACTTCCACCCATGCGGAAGCTCAATAAGATTCCCCTCATCAAAGCGTCCGGTTTTTGATTCCTCCAAGGAATCGAGGTCTTCCGTGCCGCTTCGCCTCATGCTCCGGCCAACCGCAAGGATATTCAGCCACTTCTTTTCCAGCCCTGCGCTACGCCGAATCACTGAAGAAAGCTGCGCCTCTGCTGCGTCGAGACGGGAGAGCTGCTCTTCGAGGGCCTCGACGATGCGGTGCTGTTCAGCGAATGGAGGGACTGGAACTCGCATGTCCATTAGCGCCGGGGTCGACAAGGATGCGACCGTAGTCCCCGCCTTTCGGCATTCACCAAGAATCTTCCGCTCGTAGCGGCGAAGGGCCCACGCAATCCATTCAGGCAGCACGCCAGAATACGCAACGACAGCCTTCATGTCTTGGTTCAGTGTCGTCGCGAAAGGAACCGAAGCGACCGGCACCGAGTGCTCGAGAACCCCGGAACGAACCACGATCGCAACAGAGTTGCGTGGCACCATTCGGACAGAGGACTCGTTTACAGCTCGCTCCGTGATGCGATCCTGAACATCCGCAAGCCGCTCTGACTTCATATCCTTCGGGGAGAGCCAGGGAACGTCTCCCCCTTCCCAGTAGTCAGGCTCCTTCTTCGAAGGTGTGCCGCCGCCGAACCACTCACCAAGGTCCCCAAGGCGCGCCCAAACCCACCCCTCCGGCAACCCGCCCATACCCTCGCTCAAGCCAATTCCCGATTCAGTTCATCCAACATTTCCAGTGCCTGGTTTTTGCCACCAAAGGCGTTCGCGAAGCCTGGGCCGCCGCCCTTTTCGGAGAACGGCATGTGGCCGAAGTCCTCGCGTTCCATGCCCAGGTCGACCACGATCGCGTCCTTGATTCGGCGCAGCCACCACAGCTGGTCATCTGTGAATTCCGCACCCGCCTGGCTCTGCCGCAACAGCCAGCCCTCGAAGCGCTCCTCGACCACCGTACGGTACGGGCGCAGCTGGTCGTCCGCGCCGAGCGTGTAGCGGACGAGGTTCATGAGGTCGCCCAGACCGGCCGACTTCGTCAGCGACTCGGCCGCCTCGCCGACCAGCTCGTAGTGGTCCCAGATAACCTTCGGTGTCCAGGTCCGCTTGGTCGCCTTGATGGAGGCCATCAGCTCCTTCAAGTGGGCCCGCGCCTCTTGCGGCCGGACCCGCGTTCCGCTGCCGAGGATCACCTGGAGGGCGATCGCCTCCGCCGCCGCCTCGTCCCGCTTGCGGCTCTCCAGGAGCTGGCGCCACTCCGCCAGCTCCTTCACCGCCCGCTCCTCCCTCGGGATCTCGTTCACCTTCAGTGTGACCTCGGTCGTCGCGTCGTACGTGAGGTCGTGCTGCTGTTTGATGCCGATGATCAGCTTCCGCAGTTCCGGGTGGGTGGTCAGGGTCTCGACCGAGTCGTGGACCAGCCGCCGCGCGCGATCCGCGCCGCCCTCCCGGTACGCCCGGTCCTGGGTGTCGACGTCTACCGCGTTGGTGATCTTCCGGACCATGTCCGCCAGTGGCACCCCGCCCGACGCCTGCTCGATCCGCTCCCGCTCCTCCTTGGTGAGCTTGCGGTCAAGCCGGGCGAGCCGACGCCCGAGTGTCTCGGCCTGCTCGGCCGTCAGCGAGCGGCTACCTGCCTTGTCCATCAGCTTGGTCAGGCTGAGACTGCCGCCGTCCGGCGGCAGCATCGGGCGGGTGTCGACCAGCGGCGAGGCGGTGACGCCCACCGCGTCGACCAGGACGAAACGGTCCTTAGCGAGGTCGGCGGCCGGGTCCGGGGTGACCGCCTTCAGGTCGTCGGCGTCGATCGTGCGGGCGCCGCGTCCCTTCATCTGCTCGAAGAGGACGGGGCTGCGGACAGCCCGCAGGAAGATCACGCACTCCAGGGCCTTGACGTCCGTACCCGTGGCGATCATGTCGACCGTGACGGCGACCCGCAGCAACGGCGAGTTCCGCAGGTCGTTGACGAGCTGCTCGGGGTCGTCGCCCTTGTCCCGGGAGCGGTAGGTGATCTTCTTGGCGAAGGCGTCTCCGCGCCCGAAGACCTCCTTGACCTGCTTCAACACCTCGTCCGCATGGTCGTCGCTCGCCGCGAAGACCAGCGTCTTGGGCAGTTCGGTCCGGCCCGGGAACCAGCGCTGCCAGTTGTTCTTGTACGCGGTGAGGACGGCCCTGATCTCGTCCTCGGCGATCACCGTGCGGCCGATCTGGCCGACCGTGTACACGAAGTCCTCGTCCAGCTCCTCGTAACGCTGGGCGCGAGTCTTGCGGTCGCGGATACGGACCGTCGTCCCCTTGTCGATCTTCGCACCGCCGTCCTCCCGTATCGAGGAGTCCATGGTGACCACGTCGAAGTCGACGTTGACGCCGTCGGCGACGGCCTGCTCGTAGGTGTACTCGGAGACCATGTTGCCGTCGAAGAAGCCCTTGGTCTGCCGGGTAGGGGTGGCGGTGAGGCCGACCAGGTGGGCGTCGAAGTAGTCCAGGACACCGCGCCACAGGCCATAAATGGAGCGGTGGCACTCGTCGATGACGATCAAGTCGAAGGACTCGATCGGAACGGCCAGGTTGTACTCGACGGTGACCGGGCGGTCGGTCATGTAGTTCTCGTCGAGAGTGGAGGAGTCCTCGCGGTCCTCTGCCTCAGCGGTGTCCTCCAGCGGCTCGCCCTTGAGGAGCGCGTACATGCGCTGGATGGTGGAGACGACGACGGAGGACGTCTCCTGGAGACCGGACCGGCCGAGCGAGTCGACGTTGTAGAGGTCGGTGAACTTGCGGTTCTCGTCCGGCGCCTTGTAGCGGTCGAACTCGGCCTTGGCCTGGCGGCCGAGGTTGTTGCGGTCGACGAGGAAGAGGATGCGGCGCGCACGCGCGTGCTTGAGCAGCCGGTACGACTCGGTGACCGCGGTGTAGGTCTTGCCCGCGCCGGTGGCCATCTGGATCAGTGCGCGCGGCTTGTCCTGGGCGAGTGAACTCTCCAGGCCGACGACCGCCTCCTCCTGGGCCGTACGCAGGTCGTGCGACTCCAGGACCGGCAGCGCGGTGCGCAGGGCGGCCCGGAAAGTCGGGGTGTCCGGGTGCTCGGTGGCTCGCTTCATCCAGGCGGCGAAGGTCTCCGGGCGGTGGAAGGCGAAGACGGACCGGGAGCGGGCGTGCGGGTCGAGGAGGTTGAGGAAGAACGTCTCGGCGCCGGTGGTGGCGTAGCGGAAGGCGAACGGTTCCCCCTCGCGCCAGACCGCCATGGAGTGTTCTTTGAGGACGCCGCCCGCGTACCGCTCGTTCTGGGCGAGGGCGCCGGCTAGGGCGGTGCCCTCGCGCTTGGCCTCGATGACGCCGACGATCATGCCGTCGACGTAGAGGACATAGTCGGCGCGGCCGGTGGTCAGGGTGAACTCGCGGACCGCGACACCCTGGGAGGCAAGTGGGTTGAGGTCGCCGTAGTCCTGGACCATCCAACCCGCCTGGGTGAGCATCTCGTCGATACGGACGCGGGCCTGCACCTCGTTAAGCGGTTCGGGCCGCTGGGCGCGGGCGACGATCGCCTCACGGGCGTTGACGGTGACCGGCCGGGGCTTGAGGCGCTCCTGGTCGTAACGGTCCTGGTGGGCGCGCCGGAGCCGCTCGATCTCGTCCCGGTGGCGAGCCACCTCCGCCTCAGACTCGGCACGGGCCCGCTCGGCGGCCTCCGTCAGCCGCTCGGCTTCCTCCCGGCCACGCCGCTCGGCCTCCAGCCGGTCACCGACCTCGCTGAGGCGGGTGCGGGACTCGGCGAGGGTGCGCTGGTAGTGATCGAGCGCTTCACGGAGCTCGGCCAGCTCGGCGGAGCCACCCGCCACCTCGCTCGGCAGCTGGGGCGGCACGAACGCGGCGATTTCTCGTACGTTGTCGATCGCGCGGGAGAAGAACTGGCCAAGCTGGAAGCAGAGTTCGACGGCCTTGAGGGCCTTGCTGGTGTCGAAGAGGTGGTTGTGGGCGGCGTCGTTGCGCCCCCGGCGGAGCGTGTCGAAGGCGTCCCGGGTGCGGCCGGGGAGCAGGCCAGCGCGCTGGAGTCCGGCCAGCCGGTCGATCTGCCGGGCTCCCTCGACGCGCACCCCAGCCCGCTGCACCAGCTCTTCGGCGAGCACCTCACCGAACTGGCCGGAGGCGACGTACGAGACGTTGGGGTTGGTGAAGACGGACTGCTCGGCCTGTGCGCCGTAGATCGCCAGCAAGGGCTGCATCGCGTAGAGCCGCCCGAAGTTGGGAGACCTCCGGGCCGCTGTCTTCAGCTGTTCCGGGACTTCCTCACGACGCCGTGCCTGCCCGCTCATACGCTGCCGCTCCTCGACCAGGCCACATCCGGCCCTCACCTGTAATCAAGACCTCTCAGCTTATGCCTAACCGAGCGCTCCATTCCGATAAATGACCCGACCACGACAAGACCGACGGTGCCGCACCCCGCTGCCTGCAGAGCGTCAGACCAACACGCCCGCCTCGAGCACCAGGCCCGCCCTGCCGCGAGTTGCCGTCAGACCTTGCGCTGAGATCGCAATGTCAGCACGGGACAGCATCCTGGGGGCCACAGGTGCCGACGGGTGGTCGATTCCGGCCCTCCGGGGCAGCATCCAGGACCAAGAGCACCACCAGACCTCAATGAGTCACAAAAGGGGCCCATCCCGGAGTGACGGACCCCTTCTGACCTGCAGCTTTACAGGACGATGGATTTACTTTAACTTTCAATTAAATCTGAAGCGGAACTCGACGACACCCGGTGATCAGCTCGTCCGTTCGGCAAGCAGACCGCTGCAGCCACGCGCAACAAACCACTGGCAGAGCACAGGACATACAGCACGTTCCCTAGCGGCTCTCCTCAAGGGGTCGGTCTGCCCCTGGACCTCACACCTGCACCCCGCCCTCAAACCTACGCCCCGCCCTCGCACCCTCGGCCTGAGGTCGCCGCATGTACATCCCAGTGCACATCCAGTGCACATCAGCCCGGGAACTCCCGGGAAACCCCAGGTCAGAGAGGGCACTCCGATGAGGCCCCCGAAGGCCCCACCAAAGACGTTCCCCCAGGTCAGAGCAGGAAAAGCGGACGAGTCGGCCTGTACGCCGGGATATCTGCATGGCCCACTCCACGCGAGCGGACGTGATCAGAGGTCGGCGATCGGATGCCCTCCGAAGGGCATGGGGAGGGGGCCGCTTGCGCCGCATGCCTAGCCGCGCGTCGGCTGCGCGGGACTACGCTAGCCGTAGCTCCTCCCACATCACCGGCATGCGCGTATGGTTCAACTCGGCCCTCGGACACAGAATTTTCACCAACGAAGTGCTGGTGGGGAGCGATCCCGACCAGCACTTTGCGTTGTCCGGGCTGGTAGGTCATATGGAGCCCGAGCGCCCGGTAGAGACGGATCTTCTGCCCTCCCTCGACGCTACGCAGCGCGTCCAGGGTATCTCCGGCCGCGTCGACCAGCTCGGCGATTCGCTCGCGGGAGAGGACACGGCTCTTGGGCGGGCTCAGCTGGGCCGCGGCGGTGGCGCGACGGGCTTCGGTTTCGCTGATCCACTCGGCGACGGTCTTGGAGGCAGCGGATCCGGAATCGATGAGGTTCCGGTAGCGGGTGAGCTTCTCGTCGCAGTTCCGGACGACGGCAGCAGCCTCGGTGGATGTGTCGGCCGAGGATGTTGCGGGGATGGTTGACCTTGTTCGCCAGCGCGTACTCCTCGGGAAACGTCGCGAACAGTCGCTGGACATGGAACCAGAGCGTGCCGTGGAAATATCTCCTGACGGCCGAGGGCAGCGACGGCGACGAACAGCTGTGGGGGCGGCGCCGGAGACCAGGCAAAGAGGGCTTCGCCCTGCTGCTGATCTGTCGGAAGGACGGTGGAATGTTCGAGACAGCAGCCGTCGGAGGCGATGACCCGCAGACGGTCCGCGCCCGGGTGCGTGGCCGGGGCCGGCGGTTGGGGCATCGACGGCTTCGGCGAGGCTGTGGCCCAGCCCGCGGGCGCTGAATTTGGTGACACGGCTGAGGTCTCATGTACCGGCCATGCCTTCGACCAGCCAGGATCGACGCATCCGTGTGACCGGCCTGCCGCGACGAGGCGGCGTTTGGGTACCTCTGTGCCGGGGTGGTCCTCTTCGGGGCGGGCGCGACCACTGCCGTCCTCGTGCTCGGGTCTGTGCAGCTGCGGAGGCACGTGGAGGATCTGTCGTCAGCGCGAGAGGATCGCGTCGACCTGTGACCAGAGCCCTGTCCAGTCCTCGGAGAGGAACATGTGGCCGCCCGGTACCTCGATGAGTTCATGGCCCACGGTGGTGTGCTCGGACCAAGCCTCGGCGGCGGACCTGGGCACCAGAGTGTCGTCCACCCCGCGCAGGATGGTGATCGGTATCGGCAACGGCGTGATGTCCACCGGCTGGTACGTCTCGTTGATCGTCATGTCGGCGCGGAGCGCTGGGACGAGAAGTTCCCGCAGGTCGGGGTCGGCGAGCGCCTCGTGGTCGTAGCCCGCCAGGCCGCTGACACCGGCGGCCAGTTCGTCGTCGGACAGGTCGTGGACGCCGAGGTAGGGGCGGGGGAGGCCGGGGGCGGCGGCGCCGCTGACGATCAGGTGCTGGGGGGAGCCCATGCACCTTGCTGTCATCAGGCGCGCGGTTTCGTAGGCCAGTATGGCGCCGAAGCTGTGTCCGAAGAGGGCGAACGGGCGGTCCTCAGCGGCGGCCAGTACCTTTTCGGCGCAGCCCGCGGCCGCCTCGTCAATGGTGGTGTACGGGTCTTCGATGAAGCGTTCCTCGCGGCCGGGCAGTTGGATCGGTGTGACCTGGAAGGCCCGGGTCGTGTGATTCTGCCAGGGCCGGAACAGGCTGGCGCCGGCACCGGCGAACGGCAGGCACATGAGAGGAACGGTCACAGCAAGTCTCCTTGACTCAGGGGGCGCTCCGGCTACTCCGCGGGGCCCCGAAGTACGGCGGGGGCGGTCGCCAGGGGCTGGTCAGCGGCTCCGGCGGGGGCGTGCCCCCCAGCCGGACAGGGCCCGGGCGCGTTCCGTGCCTCGGCCCTCGGCAGGGGAGGCGGGAGCGGGCCCGGGAGGCGTTGCCGTCCGCGTCCGGGCGAGGTGGGTGGCGAGCTTCCGTACGGTCGTGTGGTGGAAGAGATCGGCTGCCTGCAACGCGGGGAAGGAGCCGCTGAGGGCGGCGAATATGCGCAGGGCGCCGTGGGAGTTCCCGCCCAGCTCGAAGAAGCTCGCGTCCAGGTCGGTGACGGGCTTCCCGAGCACATGGCTCCAGACGTCGGTCACGTGGGCCAGCAGCAGTGGCGCGGTCGCCGGTCCGCGTGACGGCTGCGGGACGCTGTCCGCCGCTTCAGCCCACATCCGTAGCGTCGTGCGGTCCAGCTTGCCGTTGGGCAGCTGCGGGAGCCGCGGCACGGTACGCCAGACGGTCGGGATCACCGCGGCGGGGAGCCAGGCTGCGGCGTGTCGGCACACGGAGTCGATGAAGGCGGCCGCGGGAACGGATGGCGTGGAGGCAGCTTCCGGTGGTGCTGCTACGGCCGCGGGTTCGTCAGCGGTGACGAGAAAGGCCGTGATCAGGCTCTGCTCAGGGAGTACGACGACCGCCGCGTCGTGGACGTCCGGCGTGGCCCGGAGCGCCGACTCGATTTCTTCGGTTTCGACACGCTGGCCGAGGATCTTGACCTGGTTGTCTTCGCGGCCCAGGAAGCGCAGGCCGTGTTCGGGGTCGAGTACGGCGCCGTCGCCGGTGTCATAGGTGAGGTCTGCCGAGTCCGGCGAGAGGGGACGGAAACGCTCGGCGGTCAGCTCCGGGCGGCGCCAGTAGCCGACGCCGACGCCGGAGCCGGAGACCCGCAGCCGACCGGGGCAACCGGGAGGCACCGGACGTCCGTTCGCGTTGACGACATGGCAGCGCTCGCCGGCGAGAGGGCGGCCGATGTGGACGGGGGAGCCCGCCCGGACCCTCCACAGCGTCGACCATACGGTGGTCTCCGTCGGCCCGTAACAGTTGAAGACCGGACCGGGGACAAGGCCGGCGAGGTCGTCCGCCAGATCGGAAGGGAGCGGTTCACCGCCCAGCAGCAGGGAGCCCAGCCGTCCGAGGAGTTGCCGGCCTTCCGGGTCGGCCGCGAGGATCCGGGCGGCCGTGGGGGTGCACTGGTAGAGCGCACCGTCGGGGACGGCGTCCTGCCGCACACGCCGGTGACCGGTGACGAACACGGAGCGACCGCGTGCCAGCGGCCAGAACAGTTCCAGGGCGCTGATGTCGAACGACAGGCTGGTACCGGCGACGGTCACCGCGGGCGGGCCGCCCAACTCCCGGTCGAACGCCGCGAAGAGGGCGGAGAGGTTGGCGTGCCGGATCAGGACGCCTTTGGGGCGGCCGGTGGAGCCGGAGGTGTAGATGAGGTAGGCGGCATCCTGACTGCTGACCTCGGGCCAGGCGGCCGGCAGAGTCGCGCCCGACGCGCCGGTGCTCACCCGGCGGACTCCGGGTACTACGTCGTCGTCGGAGATCAGGGCTGTCAGCTCGGCGTCGTCGGCCATGTACCGGAGCCGGTCGGCCGGGTACTCCGGGTCCAGGGGAACATAGGCCGCTCCGGCTCGCCACACTGCGATCAGCGCGACCACCATGTCGATTCCGCGGGGCAGGCACACCCCGACATGGGCGCCCGGCCGGACTCCCACGGCCGTCAGTTCGGCGGCCAGCCTACGGGCGCGGTGGTCCAACTCGGCGTAGCCGACGGACTCCCCGTTCGCGGTGACCGCCACTGCGTCTGGCGTCCGGCGTGCTTGTTCAGCGACCAGTTCGTGCACCGGGCGGCCGGTGACGGTCGCTGACTCCGCTGTGAGGAGGGCGAGTTCAGCGATCTCGTCGGTACCCAGGAGGGGCACCTCGGCGAGCGGACGTGCGGTTTCCGACGTAAGGGCGGCCAGAGCCCGTACGAGGTGATCCGCCACGCGTTCGGCCGTGACCGTGGACATCGCCGCTGCCGGGTACTCGACAGCCAGGGACAGCCGGCCCTCGGCCGAGTGGAGCAGGGCCAGACTGAGGTCGTACTCCACCGCGGTGCCCGGTGGTTCCGCCATCTGCCAGCGCAGGCCCGCCGCGTTCGTCGGCGGTGCCACCCTGCCCTGTGCGCACAGGATCTGGGTGAGGGGCTTGTGCCCCGGCCGCCGTGCGGCACCCGAGACCGTGAGGATCTCCTCGATCGGCAGATCGGCGTGCTCGACGGCGTCGTACAGCGCGTCCAGCGTGCGGTCGAGGAGGCCCGCCGTGTCGGCGCCGGCCAGGTCGAGCCGTACCGGAACGGTGTTCTGGACACAGCCGATGACGTTCTGGTCACTCGCCGTGCGGCCGCCGGTGACGGTGGCGATCACGACGTCGTCCCGCCCGAGGTACCAGCCGACCACCATCCCGGCGGCGGCGATCAGCTGGGTGAACGGTGTTGCGCCGTACTCGCGGGCACAAGCCGTCATCCGGTCCGTGAGGGTTCTGTCCAGGGGTAGTACGAGCGAGCCTCGTTCCCTCCGCCGGGTGTCCTCCAGCTGCGGGAGCCCGGTGTCCTGCGGGCATCCGTCGAGGGCGCGGGCCCAGAACGTGCGCAGGACGGCGAGCCGGTCCGCGTCGGGCGCCGGGGCGGGGTCACCTGCCGGCGGCACGGATGCCGGTCCATGCTCGTAGGCGGTGATGAGTGCCCGCAGAAGAATGTCTGCGGAGTCGTCGTCGAAGACCGCGTGGTGGACGCCGAAGAGGCAGTGTGCACGGTCGGGCCCGATGACCACCCGCACGCGGCACAACGGTCCGCCGCCGTGCACGAACCGGGCGCCTGCCCAGTGGGATGCTTCCTGCAGCACGGCCGGCTCCCCGGCGTGGTCGGTGTGCTGGACGGACAACTCCACGTCGGCCGCCGGGTGGACCTGCTGCTGCAGGCCGTCCTCCTCCAGGTGCAGCGACGTGCGCAGTGCCGGTTGCGCCTCCAGTACTGTGCGGACCGCCGTCACCAGCCGGTGGGCCGCGACGGGGCCGTCCACGGTCACCCGCTTGACCAACGTGGCCCTGCCCGCCTGCTGGTCGAGCAGGAAGAAGCGGAGCTGCCCCGCACTGGCCGGTCGAGTCACGAGGTGGTCTCCCTTGTGGTGCTCCGACGGGATCGGAGGAGTTCTGCCATCGCGGAGAGCGAGGAGTTCAGGTAGAGGTCCCGCAGCGTGACCGGGGGCAGGCCCGCTTCGTTGAGTGCGGTCTTGAGGTGCGCTGCCAGCAGGGAGTTGCCGCCGAGCTCGAAGAAGTTGTCGTCGGGGCCGACTGATGTGCCCAGGAGCTTCTCCCAGACTTCGGCGATCAGCTCGGCCACTGGCTGCGGCCCGTCTTCCGGAACCTGCTGGAATGCACGGTTCGCTCGGGTCTCCGATGCCGGTGTTGTTTGTGGTGGGGGGAGTTGGTGGGGGTCGAGTTTGCCGTTGGGGGTGAGGG
>NZ_LGKG01000148.1 GCF_001294335.1 Streptomyces chattanoogensis | reverse complement strand
GGGCTGTGGGGGGTGCGGCCTGCGGGGGCACCGGGGCGGCGGGGCGGTGCGCGGGCGGCGGCGGGACGGCGGGGGCGGCGGGCACCGGGCGCAGAACCGTGGTCATCGGGTCGTCGTCGGGCATGGCGGGCCGGTGCGGCGGCTGCGGGGGTATGGGAGGGGTGTGCTGCGGACCCGCGCACTCCGCGTCGGTGCTCACCAGCGCTCCCCCTCGCGCCCCGCGCCCGTCCCGATCGGCAATCCGGGCAAGGCGCTTCGTATCCGGACATCGCTCCGCCGACCTGCCGGTCGCGGCGTTCCGACACTGTACGGGCTGGTGCCGCCACCGCTCCAACCCCTGTCCCCTCTGTGTCCGCTCTGTCGCGTTCTCCCCCCTACCCCGTGGTAGCCGCGTCTGGCAGGCTGCGCCCATGTCCCACTACCCCACCGATACATATGGCGACAAAGCCCTGTACGACCGGGCCACGGCGCATCTCGACGCCCCGCTGGCCGTCGTCGATCTGCAGGCCTTCGACGCCAATGCCGACGATCTGGTGCGCCGCGCGCAGGGCAAGCCGGTCCGGGTGGCGAGCAAATCGGTGCGCTGCCGGGCGCTGTTGGAGCGGGTGCTGGCGCGGGACGGTTTCGCGGGGATCATGAGCTTCACGCTGGACGAGTCGCTGTGGCTGGCGCGTTCGGGGTTCCCGGACGTGCTGCTGGCGTATCCGTCTGCGGACCGGGCCGGGTTCGCCGAGCTGACCGCCGATCCGAAGCTGGCGGCGGCGGTGACGGTGATGGTCGACGATCCGGTGCAGCTGGATCTGATCGACGCGGCGCGGCCGGCCGGGGCGCACAGCGGCGAGGAGATACGGGTGTGCCTGGAGCTGGACACCTCGTACCGGCTGGGGAAGGTGCGGGTCGGTGCCCGGCGGTCGCCGCTGCGGGCGCCCGGCCAACTGGGCGCGCTGGCCCGTACGGTGGTGCGCCGCCCGGGGTTCCGGCTGGTGGGGCTGATGGCGTACGAGGGGCATGTGGCGGGCGTCGGCGACGAGGTCGCCGGGAAGCCGGTGTTCTCGGGGGCCGTGCGGGTGATGCAGGCGGCGGCGCGCAAGGAGCTGGCGCGGCGGCGCTGGGAGGCCGTGCGGGCGGTGCGGGCGGTGACGCCGCGGCTGGAGTTCGTCAACGGAGGCGGGACCGGCAGTGTGCAGCACACCGCGGCGGAGGCGGCGGTCACGGAGGTCGCGGCCGGGTCGGGGCTGTACGTGCCGCGGCTGTTCGACAACTTCCGTTCGTTCACCGGGCGTCCGGCGGCGCTGTTCGCCCAGCCGGTGGTGCGGCGGCCGGGGCCGGGCGTCGTCACGGTGCTGGGCGGCGGCTATCCGGCGTCGGGGGTGGCGGGCGCGGACCGGCTGCCGGTGCCGTATCTGCCCGCGGGGCTGCGCTACGACCCGCAGGAGGGGCCCGGCGAGGTGCAGACGCCGCTGCTGGGGGCGGCGGCGGACGGGCTGGCGATCGGCGACAAGGTGTGGTTCCGGCATGCCAAGGCCGGGGAGCTGTGCGAGCGGTTCGCCCAGCTGCAGCTGGTCGACGGGGACCGGGTGGTGGCGACGGTGCCGACGTACCGGGGTGAGGGCCGCACCTTCCTGTGAAAGGGGAGTGCGGTGCGGCCCGTGCCCGTCAGCCGTGGATGCGGTCCTGCTGGTCGGGGATCACCGAGCCGTCGGGTCGGTGGATCGGTGCGAGCTTGCCGTCCGGAAGGACGTAACCCTCGGTCGAGCAGGGGTAGGGGTCGGTCTTCTGCTTCTTCGGCTCGATGAACATCGGGTTGATCAGCCAGCGGTCGTCGCTGTTGTCGTACGCCCGGCACATCAGCTCGGTCTTGTTGCGGTTGATGGCCAGGTGCGCCCCGGTGGCGTCGCCGACGAAGGTCACATCGGTCTCGGCGTCGCCCGCCGCGAACGCGGGGCGGTGCGCCTTGTCCTGCTGCTTCCAGGCGTCGGCGCCCTTGATGCCGTAGATCGCCTTGTTGATCCAGCAGCGCTTGCCGTCCATGTACGTCAGGACCTCGCCGTTGGTGTCCTTGACATCGCCGCAGCCCTCGACGCCGGTGGTGAGCTTGCCGTCGGTGACGATGTTGCGGATGCCGACGACGTGGTCGTTGTTGATGCCCACGCCGGGCGCCCAGGCGCGGACGATCGGCTCGGCGGAGGCGGAGACGATGTAGACGTTGAATCCGGCCTCCTTGAGGGTGCGGATCAGGTCCCGCTGCTGGACGTAGTAGCGGATGTAGCCCGCCATCTTGTGGGTGCCCACGGTCTGTTCGGTGCCGATGGGCGCCTTGAGATTCTCCTCGCGCGCCTGCTTGGCGTACGCGGTCAGCGTGGCGGGCTTGTGCCCGGCGAACAGCTGGGTGATCCAGACGTAGCCCGGGACGGTGCGGCGGTGGTTCCACTCGCCCTCGAACGCGTCCTTGCCGCCGGAGGTCTTGGCGTCCTCGTAGATGTCGAGGATCTCGTCGGTACAGCCGGTGTCCGTGGAGGTGGGCAGCGGACGGCCGACGGGGACGGAGGTGCCGCAGGCCTGGGTGAGCGCGCGGTGGGCGTCATCCGTCATCCACTTGTTGGTGGCCTTCCAGCTCGCCGGGCGCAGCACCTTGTCGTGCCGCAGCATCCAGGCCAGCGTGGCGTCGGAGACGTCGTTCTTGATGACGGTGTTGTCCCAGTCGAAGGTCGCGACCGGACGCGCGCCGTCGGAGCCGGCGCAGACACCGCGCTCGTCGATCATCTTCTGCAGCTTGGCGCGGTTCTCGCCGTACCAGCCCTGGGAGACGTGGAGGGTGGGACAGTGCTGCGGGGCCGGGCTCGCGGTGGCCGTCTGGGCGACCGCGACGCCGCCTCCGGCGACGGCGAGGGCGGCACCTGCTGCCAGCCAGCGACGCTTGTTGCGCATGAACACACTCCTGTCGAACGGGGAATCGAAGGCGGACGCTAACGTATGGCAGCCGGGCGTTGCACGACGCCCGGCTGCCATGGGGGTTGCCCGGAGGTGAACAGCGGGCGGTTACACCGGGGTGACGTACGCGCCCGCGATACCGCCGTCCACCAGGAATTCGGCGGCGTTGACGAACGAGGAGTCGTCGCTGGCGAGGAACGCGACGGCGGACGCGATCTCCTCGGGCTCGGCGAACCGGCCGACGGGGACGTGCACCAGGCGGCGCGCGGCCCGCTCGGGGTCCTTGGCGAACAGCTCCTTCAGGAGCGGGGTGTTGACCGGCCCGGGGCACAGGGCGTTGACCCGGATGCCTTCGCGGGCGAACTGCACGCCCAGTTCGCGGGACATCGACAGCACACCGCCCTTGGACGCGGTGTAGCTGATCTGGGAGGTGGCCGCGCCCATCACCGCCACGAAGGACGCCGTGTTGATGATGGATCCCTTGCCCTGCCGCTGCATGTAGGGCAGCGCGTGCTTGCAGCAGAGGTAGACCGAGGTGAGGTTGACCTCCTGGACCCGCCTCCAGGCGTCGAGGCCGGTGGTGAGGATCGAGTCGTCGTCGGGCGGCGAGATACCGGCGTTGTTGAAGGCGATGTCGACCGAACCGTAGGTGTCGAAGGCGGTCTTGTAGAGCGCCTCGACCTCGTCGGAGTCCGTCACATCGACCTTGACGAAGACGCCGCCGACCTCGTCGGCCGCCTTCTTTCCGGCGGCCTCGTCGATGTCGGCACACACGACGTTGGCGCCCTCGGAGGCCAGGCGACGGGCGGTGGCCAGGCCGATCCCGCTGCCGGCTCCGGTGATCACGGCGGTACGGCCGACGAGGCGGCGGCACACTGCGGTCTGGTCGGTCACTTGGACTCCTCTGTGCTGATGAAGATGTTCTTGGTCTCGGTGAAGGCTTTGAGCGCGTCGGGGCCCAGTTCGCGGCCGAGGCCGGACTGCTTGAACCCGCCGAAGGGGGTCCAGTAGCGCACGCTGCTGTGGGAGTTGACGGAGAGGTTGCCCGCGGCGACGGCGCGCGAGACGCGGATCGCCCGGCCGACGTCGCGGGTCCACAGGGAGCCGGAGAGGCCGTAGTCGGTGGCGTTGGCGAGGCGTACCGCGTCGGCCTCGTCGTCGAAGGGCAGCACGACGGCGACCGGGCCGAAGATCTCCTCGACGGCGCTGCGGTCCCCGGGGCGGCCCTCCAGGACGGTGGCCGGGTACCAGAAGCCCTTGCCGGCCGGGGCCTCGCCGCGGATGGCGGCCGGTGCGTCCTCCGGGACGAAGGACCGTACCCGCTCGCGCTGAGCGGCGGAGATCAGCGGGCCCATCTGTGTGGCGGGGTCGGCCGGGTCGCCGACGGTGAAGGCCTGAACGGCGGGCTCCAGCAGCTCCATGTAGCGGTCGTAGACCGAGCGCTGGACAAGAATACGGCTGCGGGCGCAGCAGTCCTGGCCGGTGTTGTCGAGGAAGGAGCCGGGGGTGGCGGCCGCGGCGGCCTCGAGGTCGGCGTCGGCGAAGATGATGTTGGGGCTCTTGCCGCCGAGTTCCAGGGTGAGCCGTTTGGTCTGCTCGGCGCAGCGGGCGGCGATCCGGCGGCCGGTGGCGGTGGAGCCGGTGAAGACGACCTTGGCGACGCCGGGGTGGTCGACCAGGGCGGTACCGGTGACCGGGCCCTCGCCGGGCAGGACCTGGAAGAGGCCTTCGGGCAGACCGGCCTGCAGCGCCAGTTCGGCGAGTTTGAGGGCGGTGAGCGGGGTGGTCTCGGCGGGCTTGAGGAGGACGGCGTTGCCGGCCGCGAGGGCGGGGGCGGTACCCCAGGCGGCGATCGGCATCGGGAAGTTCCAGGGGGCGATGACGGCGACGACCCCGAGCGGCTCCTGGACGGTGATGTTCAGGCCGCCCGCGACCGGGATCTGAGTGCCCGTCAGGCGCTCCACTCCCCCGGCGGCGTAGTCCAGCAGATCGCGGACGTTGCCCGCCTCCCACTCGGCGTTGCCCAGGGGGTGGCCCGCTTCCTGGAGCTCCAGTTCGGCGAGCGGGGTGATGTGGGCGTCCACGACACCGGCGAAGCGGCGCAGGATGCGGGCGCGGTCGCCGGGGGCCACGGCGGCCCAGGACTCCTGGGCGGCGGCGGCCCGGCGGACGGCGGCGTCGACCTCGGCGGGCGAGGTGGTGGGGACGGTGGCCACCACTTCCTCGGTGGCCGGGTTGAGGATGTTCAGCTCGTGCAGACCATTGGACACGGTCGGGTTCCTTACATGCGCTCGAAGGAGCGGAAGCGCTCCCAGTCCGTGACGGCGGCGTCGTAGGCGTCCTGCTCGACGCGGGCCATGTGGCGGTAGTGCTCGACGACCTCGTCACCGAAGGCGGCGCGGGCGATCGGGCTGCTCTCCCACAGCTCGGCGGCTTCGCGAAGAGTGGTGGGGACGTGCGCGGCGTCACCGGCGTAGGCGTTGCCGGTGGTGGCCTCGGGCAGCTCCAGCTCGTGTTCTATGCCGTACAGCCCGGCCGCGACCATGGCGGCGACCGCGAGGTAGGGGTTCACATCGCCGCCGGGCAGGCGGTTCTCCAGGCGGTGTGCGGGGCCGTGGCCGACGACGCGCAGCGCGCAGGTGCGGTTGTCCGGGCCCCAGGCGACGGCGGTGGGGGCGAAGGAGCCGGGGCGGAAGCGCTTGTAGGAGTTGATGTTGGGCGCGTAGAAGAGCGTGAAGTCGCGCATCGCGGCGATCTGCCCGGCGAGGAAGTGCTGCATGGTCCGGGACATGCCGTACGGGCCGTCGTCATCGGCCATCACCGGCCGCCCCTCCTCGTCCCGCAGGGAGAGGTGGATATGACAGGAGTTGCCCTCGCGCTCGTCGTACTTCGCCATGAAGGTGAGCGCCATGCCCTCCTGGGCGGCGATCTCCTTGGCGCCCGTTTTGTAGATGCTGTGCTGGTCACAGGTGGTGAGCGCGTCGTCGTAGACGAAGACGATCTCGTGCTGGCCGAGGTTGCACTCGCCCTTGGCGGACTCGACGGTCATCCCGGCCGCGCCCATTTCGTTGCGGATCCGGCGCAGTACGGGCTCGACGCGGCCGGTGCCCAGGACGGAGTAGTCGCCGTTCCACTGGTTGGCCGGGGTCATCTGGCGGTAGCCGCGCGACCAGGCGTCCTCGTAGGAGTCCTTGAAGAGCATGAATTCCAGCTCGGTGCCGGCGTAGGCGGTCCAGCCGCGCTCGGCCAGCCGGTCGAGCTGGCGGCGCAGGATCTGCCGGGGCGAGGCGGCGACCGGGGAGCGGTCGTGCCAGGCGAGGTCGGCGGTGATCAGGGCGGTGCCGGCGTTCCAGGGCGTACGCCGCAGGGTGCCGGCGTCGCCGTGCATGGCGAAGTCGCCGTAGCCGCGTTCCCAGGAGGACATTTTGTAGCCGTCGACGGTGTTGAGGTCGACGTCCACGGCGAGGAGGTAGTTGCAGCCCTCCGTGCCGTGCTCGAGGACGGTGTCGAGGAAATAGCGGGCGGCGAACCGCTTGCCCTGGAGCCTGCCTTGCATATCGGTGAAGGCGAGGACGACAGTGTCGATCTCCCCGGTGTCGACGAGGATTCTCAGCTCCTCGACGGAGAGCGGGGGCGTGCGGTCTGCCACGGTGTTGCCTCCTGTCACTGCATCCGGAGGTCATAAGGTAGGCACACGAACCATTGATTGGGAAGGGGTTCCGATGAACGGTGCGGCGGACCGCCTGGCACCGGTGCTGCGGCCGGTGCGGGCGGGCAACGGTTTCGAGGAGGCGCTGGAGCAGATACTCCAGATCGTCCGGCTGGGGCTGGTACCGCAGGGCGAACGGCTGCCCGCCGAGCGGGAGTTGGCGGAGCGGCTGCAGATCAGCCGGGTCACCCTGCGCGACGTACTGAAGGTGCTGCAGGACGAGGGCCTGGTGGAGAGCCGGCGCGGACGCTACGGCGGCACGTTCGTCCGCGTCCGCACGGAGAAGCCGGGCGAGGCGGAGCTGCGCCGCCGGATCGAGAAGACCGACGTCGAGGACACCCTGCGCTTCCGGGAGGTGCTGGAGGTCGGCGCGGCCGGACTGTGTGCGGCCCACGGGCTCACCGACGAGGGGGCGGGGCGGCTGCGGGCGGCCCTGGCGGCGACCCAGGACGCGCCGCTCGCGGAGTACCGCCGGCAGGACACCCTGCTCCATCTCACGCTCGCCGAACTGTCCGGCTCCCCGACACTGGCCGCCCAGTACGCGGCCGTACGGGCGAGCGTGAACGACCTCCTGGACTGCATCCCGCTGCTCGTACGCAATCTGGAGCACTCCCAGACACAGCACGCCGCCCTGGTGGAGGCGGTGCTCGAGGGCGATGCGGACGGTGCGCGCGAGGTGATGCGCGAGCACTGCTGCGGGACCGCGGCCCTGCTGCGCGGCTTCCTTTCGGGCAGCTTGCGGAACCCGTGAGGCTTGCGAAACCCGCCTGTTACGAGATTTTCCCGCCGGGGTCTTGCGCTCGGCCGACCCGGCAGCAAAGGTATCGGCTCATACCTTTATTGCGGGGCTGGTAGCGGTGCATCGACGGCCGTACCCGCCGCGGACTGTCGAGGCCCTCGGAGGCGTGGTGTCCATCAACGAGCACGCAGCGAACCCAGACCAGGAACAACAACCCCCTCAGCTGTCCAGCGACGAACAGCGCCTCCACGAGCTCGGATACGCCCAGGAGCTGGCCCGCTCGATGTCGGCGTTCTCCAATTTCGCCGTCTCGTTCACGATCATCTCGGTCCTCTCCGGCTGTCTGACGCTGTACGGCTTCGGCATGAACACCGGCGGGCCCGCCATGATCACCTGGGGCTGGCCGCTGGTCGGCCTCATGACGCTGTTCGTGGGCATGGCGATGGCCGAGGTCTGTTCCAGCTACCCGACGGCGGGCGGCCTGTACTACTGGGCGGCGAAGCTGGCCCCCTCGCACGGCCCCGCCTGGTCCTGGTTCACCGGCTGGTTCAACTTCCTCGGCCAGGTCGCGGTGACCGCGGGGGTCGACTTCGGCGCCGCGTCCTTCCTGAACGCGCTGCTGGACCTGCAGTTCGGCTTCACCGCCACCCCGGTGCACACGATCCTGCTGTTCGGCATAGTGCTGATGGTCCACGGCCTGCTGAACACCTTGGGCGTGAAGCTGGCCTCCCTCCTCAGCAACGTCAGCGTGTGGTGGCACGTCTTCGGTGTGCTGGTCATCGTGGGCGCCCTGGTCGTGGTGCCCTCGAAGCACCAGTCCGCCTCCTTCGTCTTCACCCACTTCACCAACAACACCGGCTGGCACTCCGGCCTCTACGTCGGACTGCTGGGGCTGCTGCTCGCGCAGTACACCTTCACCGGCTATGACGCCTCGGCGCATATGACCGAGGAGACGCATGACGCGGCCAAGGCGGGTCCCCGCGGCATCGTGATGTCGATCCTGGTCTCCCTGGTCGCCGGATGGGTGCTGCTGGTCGGCATCACCTTCGCCATCCAGAACTACGACGGCGCGCTGGCCAGCAAGACCGGCGTGCCCCCGGCCCAGATCTTCATCGACGCGCTGGGCGCCACCGGCGGCAAGCTGCTCCTCCTGGTCGCCATCGGCGCCCAGTTCTTCTGCGGCATGTCGTCGGTCACCGCCAACTCGCGGATGATCTACGCCTTCTCGCGGGACGGCGCGCTGCCCGGCTCGCAGCTGTGGCACCGCATCAACAAGCGGACCAAGACCCCGACCAACGCGGTGTGGCTGGCCGCCGGCGGCGCCTTCCTGCTGGGCCTGCCGTACCTGTGGAACGCCACGGCGTACGCGGCCGTCACCTCGATCGCCGTGATCGGCCTCTACATCGCCTACGTCCTGCCGGTCATCCTCCGCCTGCTCCAGGGCGACCGCTTCCAGCGCGGGCCCTGGCACCTGGGCCGCTGGAGCAAGCCCGTCGGCATCATCGCCGTCGGCTGGACGCTGGTCATCTCCGTCCTCTTCATGCTCCCGACCACCAGCCCGGTCACGGCGGAGACCTTCAACTACACCCCGCTCGCCGTCCTCTTGGTCCTCGGCTTCGCCGGCACCTGGTGGCTGGTCTCGGCCCGCAAGTGGTTCACCGGCCCCAAGGTCCAGGGCACGGCGGAGGAGCTGGCCGCCATCGAGCACGAACTGGAATTCTGACCGCAGCGCCGGTACGTATCAGCACCCCTCGGAGGATCCGTGTCCCAGCCCCTCATCGGCATCAGCACCTACCAGGAAGAGGCCCGGTGGGGGGTCTGGGCGCTGCCCGCCGCACTGGTGCCCGCCGGGTACCCCCGGCTCGTCCAGCGCTCGGGCGGCCTGCCGGCCCTGCTGCCGCCCGGCGATCCGGACACCGCCGCGGCGACCGTCGCCCGCCTGGACGGTCTGGTGATCGCCGGCGGCGCGGACGTCCAGCCGGCGCGGTACGGGGCGGAGCCGCACCCGCGGACCGGCCCGCCCGCGCTCGACCGGGACGCCTGGGAACTGGCCCTGATCGAGGCCGCGTTGGCGGCCCGGGTACCGCTGCTGGGCATCTGCCGGGGACTGCAGCTGCTGAACGTGGCGCTGGGCGGCACGCTCGTCCAGCACCTCGACGGCCATGCGGGCCCGCCCGGCGTCTTCGACCACCACGAGGTCAAGCCGGCCCCCGGCACCCTGCTGGAGCGCACCCTGCCCGAGCCGGTCTCCGTACCGACGTACCACCACCAGGCGGTGGACCGGCTCGGCAGCGGACTGGTGGCCTCGGCCTACGCGGAGGACGGCACCATCGAGGCACTGGAGCTCCCGGATGCGTACGGCTTCGCCCTGGCCGTGCAGTGGCACCCGGAGGCCGGGGACGACCCGCGGGTCATGGACGCGCTGGTGGCGGCGGCGCGGGGGGCGGCCCCCGGGGCGTGAGGCGGCTAAGACCCCTTCTTGCACGCGGCGGGGATCCAGCCGGTAACACCCCGGTCAGAAGTGATCTTCAGCCAGTCGATACCGACGCGCCCGCAGAAGGTGTACTTCCCGCCCATGGCCTTGCCTTCCAGGCAGGCCGACTCTCCCTGGTCGAACAGCCCGAGCGCGGTGCTGTTCACCTCCCGCTCCACGCGGATCTTCACACTCTCCTTCGCGTACACGTGGAGGCACTGGACCGACGCCGCCCTGGCGGCCGTGTGCGCTGCCTTCGGTGCGTCGGCCGCGGCGACCCCGCTGGTCATGGCGGTGCCGATCAGGGTCGCCGAGGCGATGGCGGGCGCGATGAACGTGAGCCTCATATGTGGTGGTTCCCCCTTGCATGTGGTGTCGAGCGCCTTGGAGCGCACCAACAATTCGCACACGCTAGCGAAATACGCAGGGGGTGATCAAACGGGTTCCCGGTACCCGTGAAAGGAGGTACGCACGGACCGACCGGCCGTCGAGGGGCCGACGTCGGGCATTGCCCGCTCTGCCGCCACCCGCTGCGTGCCCCGCAGCCTCCCGCCGGCCGGTTCCGGTCCGCGCGCCGTTCAGTGCGTCAGCGGATACGACGTCCGGCCGGACGCCGCGTCGATCTCGTCGTGCGCCTTGGTCAGCAGCTTCATCGCCAGCTCATTGAGCGCCCTGGCTCCGGCGACCTCCTCGCCGACCCTCGGCTGGTCCGAATCGGCGGGGTGGCGGCTGGCGTAACCGTGCGAGCGCACCTCCGTCCCGTCCGGGAGCCGCACAAGGGCTGCCGCCCGGGTGCGGTGGTGGTCCTCCTCGAATTCCAGCTCGACATGCCATCCGACAGCGGTCTGCATCCTCACCATGACGATCACCTCCGGAACCGCTGCTACCAGGGTGCGTCAGGTCCCGCATCCGCGCACACCCGGGCGGTCCCGCGGCTACCCCCGGAAGTCGTCCGCCACCCCCACCAGCAGCACCCGGCTCTCCGGTACGAGGGAGCGCCAGCGGTGCGTGACGCCGCCGGAGCAGTAGAAGGTGTCGCCCGGTCCCAGCTGGTGGCGGCTGCCCTCGGCCTCGGCCTCCACACGGCCCTCGATGACGTACATCAACTCGTCGTGGGGATGCCGGAATTCGCGCTGCCAGTCGTGCCGGCCGGTGAACTCCAGGGCGTGCAGCTGCTGCCGGCCGCGGACCAGGGGGCGGACCCGACCCCCGTCGCCGTCCTCGGGGACGGCCGCGGAACCGGCGCGGACCACGTCGACGGTACGGGGGACGTCGGCGGCGGCGAGCAGGCGGACCGCGGTGGTCTCCAGCGCATCGGCGATCTTCTGGAGGGAGCGCATGCTGGGGCGGGCGCGGTCGTTCTCGACCTGGCTGAGGAAGGGGACGGACAGGCCGGTGCGGCGGGCGAGTTCGGCCAGGGTGAGCTCCAGGGCGCGGCGGCGCCTGCGCACTCCGGTCCCTACCCGGGGAGTCTCCGGCGGCTCGCTCATCTCTCGCCCCTTCGCTGTGGCCTTATTGGTGCGTTCACAGTGCTGCAACAAGGCGTCCCTAACGTCTACGCTGTTTGATCCCATCAAACAAAGTTTGACGAGATCTAGTCCGCCCATCGTCGGCATCGCGTTTGACCAGGGGAATCCTCATGACAGCAGTCGATCAAAACACACGCCGCCGCCGCGGCACCGGCCTGATCGCCCTCGACGAACAGGCCGCCCACGACGGCTACACCCTCTACGCCCCGCTGACCGGCGGCGGCGAAGTGCTGCTCATCGATCTGCACGGCACCGTCGCCCACCGCTGGCGGCTTCCGCACCGCCCCGGACGGCACGCCCGCATCCTGCCGAACGGCAACCTCGCCTACAACGCCACCCTTCCGGACCGGAACACGAAAGACGGGCCAGACGGGCCGCGGTTCCCCATGTGGCACAAGTACCGGGGCGGGCTGATGCAGGAGATCGGCCCGGAGGGGCAGGTACTGCGGGAGTTCACCGATCCGCTGCAGCATCACGACGCCCATCACCACGGCGACGGGCGGATCCTCTACACCGCGCTGGAGCCGCTCACCGGCGAGCGGGCGGCGGCCGTCCGCGGCGGGGTGCCCGGCTCGGAGCCGGACGGCGGCACGGTCTGGGCCGACACCATCCGCGAGGTCGACGCGGACGGCCGGCTGCTGTGGTCCTGGCGGGCCGCCGACCACCTCGACCGCGACGAGTACGCCCTGCACCCGGACTACTCCCGGGAGCACTGGCCGCTGATCAACTCCGTCCTCCCGCTCGCCGACGGCACCGTCCTGGCCAGCCTGCGCAGCGTCTCCGCGGTGGTCGTCATCAGCCGCGCGACCGGGGAGATCCTCTGGCGTACGGAGCCCGGTCTGGTCTCCCAGCAGCACCACCCCACCGAGCTGCCCAACGGCAACATCCTCATCTTCGACAACGGCGTCTTCCGCCCCGGCCGGGACGTCCCGTTCTCCCGGGTCATCGAGGTCGAGCGGGCATCGGGGAAGATCGTGTGGGAGTACCACGACCCGGCCCGCGAGGCGTTCTTCGCACCGTTCATGGGCAGCGCCCAGCGGCTGCCCAACGGCAACACCCTGATCACCGACTCCCCCGCCGGGCGGCTCTTCGAGGTGACGGCGGAGGGGCTGCTGTGCTGGGAGTACGTCGTCCCGCAGTTCGGCGGCTACCGGGAGCCCGAGGTGGGCGCGCTCTTCCCGTCCCTCAACAACGCGGTCTTCCGCGCCTACCGCTACGACGCCGGGCAACTGCCCTGGCTGAAGCGGCAGGTGTGAGCGATGACTCCCCCCGTGGACGAGCGGCTTCCGCTGCTGCGTCTGCTTCCGTACGCCGCCCAGCACGTCCTCGCGATGATCGCGGCACCGGTCTCCTCGGTCTTTCTGATCGCGGCCGGACTGCGGCTGTCGCCCGGACGCACCGCGTCCCTGCTCAGCGCCACCCTGGTGCTGTGCGGGGCGGGCGCGCTGCTGCAGTCCTTCGGGGTGCTGCGGACCGGCGCCCGGCTGCCGTTCATGATGCTGCCGGGCGGCGCGGCGGTGGCCATCTTCCTGGAGATCGCCCACACCCACGGCGCGGCCACCGCCTCCGGGTCCGTCCTGCTCGCGGCCGCGCTGCTGCTGGCCGTACTGCCGCTGTACGGGCGGCTCGTACGGTTCTTCCCGCCACTGGTGATGGGCGCGACGGTGCTGGTCATCGGCATCAACATGATCCGTGTCGCGGCGCCGATGGCGGTCGCGGGGCGAGGGACGGCGCTGGTCACCATCGCCGCCACCACCCTGGGTCTCCTGGTGCTGCGGGGTGCCTGGCGCCGGCTGTCGGTGCTGATCGGCATGGCCGTCGGGACGGTCACGGCCGCGCTCACCGGGTCCGTGTTCCCCGCCGTCCCCGGTGACGCGGTGCTGTCGCTGCCGCAGCCGCTCCCGTACGGCGCCCCGCAGTTCGATCTGCTCGCCGCGCTCCCGCTGATGGTCTTCGCGCTCGCCTCGCTGGCCGAGGCGACCGGCCAGACGGTGCTCAACAGCGAGGCGGTGGGCCGCACACCGGACCCGGCGCGCGACGTTCCGCGCACCGCCCGCGCGGACGCGGTCCTCTCGCTGGGCGCCGGCCTGTTCGGCGGCCCGGTGATGGTGACCAGCGCGGAGAACATCGGGATCGTCCAGCTCACCGGCGTCCGCAGCCGGTTCGTCACCGCCGGGGCCGGTGCGCTGCTCGTGCTCGCCGGTCTGCTGGCGCCCGTCACCCGGCTGCTCGCCGCGCTGCCCGCCCCGGTGGTCGGCGGTGCGGCCCTGGTGATCTACGCCGTGATCGCGGCCATGGGCATCGACATCCTCCGGCGCAGCGATCTCACCGGTCGCACCGAGGGCACCGATGGCACCGGCGGCACCGGCGGCACAGGTCCCACCGGCCGCGCCGCCACCACCGTCGTCGCACTCACCCTGCTGGCGGGCCTGCTCCCCATGCTGGCCCCGCAGTTGTACGCGCCGCTGCCCGGCTGGGCCCGCACCCTGTTCGGCAGCGGGGTGCCGGCCGCCGCCCTGACGGCCATCGTGCTGTCGGCGCTCTTCGCACGGTGCGCACCCCGGGCGGAGCGGCAGTCCCGCGAGGCGCGGCCTCACGTCCCCTGAGTGAGTCCCAGCAGCTCCCGGGCCGGGCCGGCCGGCCGCTGACCGGCCGGCCACACGGCCCGCAGATCGCGGCCCAGGCGCAGGTCGCGCACCGGGATCTCCACCAGGCGGCGGGCGGTCAGCTCCTCCCGGACGGCGAGCTCGCTGACCACGGAGGGGGCGGCCTCGCTGACGACGGCGGCCTTCACCGCGGTGGTGGAGGCGAGTTCGAGCAGCGGGTCCGCCAGGCCGCCGTGCCGGGCGAGCGCCGCGTCCAGCACCTGGCGGGTGCCGGAGCCGCGTTCGCGCAGGATCAGCGGGGCGGCGGCCAGTTCGGCGGGGGCCAGCTCCCTACGGCGCCTGGCCCAGCGGTGGGACGGCGCGGCGACCACGATCAGCCGGTCGTGGCCGATCACCGTGCCGTCCAGCCCCGCGGGCACCTCCAGCCCCTCGACGAAACCGAGGTCCGCCTCGCCCGCCAGCAGCCGTTCCGCGACCGCGCGGGAATTGCCCGCGAGCAGCGACACGGCGGTCCCGGGGCGCCGGGCCCGCAGCGCGACCAGCCAGCCGGGCAGCAGATACTCGGCGATGGTCATGCTGGCGGCGACCCTCAGCCGGGAGTCGCGGCGCCCGCGCAGCGCCTGCGCGCCCGCATCGAACGCCTCGGCCGCCTCCACCACCCGCCGCGCCCAGTCCGTGACCAGCACCCCGGCGTCGGTGAGCCGGGAACCGCGCGGCGAGCGCTCCACCAGGGCCACGCCCAGCTGCCGTTCCATCGAGCGGATCCGGCTGCTGGCGGCGGGCTGGGTGATGCCCCGCGCCCGGGCGGCCCGCCCCAGACTGCCGAGCCGGGCGACGGCGAGCAGCAGCTCGAGCGCGGCGAGATCCGGCACCCGGTGCGCGAGAGGCACCACGGGCTCGGTCTCACCGCCCACCACCGTCACCACCCATCACGCCCCCTGAAGACCCTCCTGCACATAACCCCAGCTTATGCCCTCATAGACCCAAGGTCCCTGGTGGGGACGGCTCCGGCGCACGACGCTCACGTCATGACACTTCTCGCGCAAGCACCTTCCCCGGCACCGGCGGCCACCCCGCCCGCCGCGCCCGCCCTCCGGTTTCTCGGCCCGAACTGGTACGCCGCCGTGATGGGCACCGCGATCGTCGCCAACGCCGGTGCCGCCCTGCCGCCCGGCGCACCCGGGCTGCGCGGGGCGTACGGCCTCGTCTGGGCGCTGTCGGCGCTGATGCTGGTGACGCTGCTGGGCGCCCGGACCGCGCACTGGGTCCGGCACGGCGACCACGCCCGGCGGCAGCTGCTGGATCCGGCGGTCGCGCCGTTCTACGGATGTCTGTCGATGGCACTGCTCGCGGTCGGCTCCGGCACGCTGGCGGTCGGCCGGGACATGATCGGCACCACGGCCGCGCTCACCGCCGACACCGTGCTGTGGACCCTGGGTACCCTCATCGGCCTCGCGGCCGCCGCCGTGATCCCGTATCTGATGGTCACCCGGCACCGCCTCGAGCCCGGCAGCGCCTCCCCGGTCTGGATCCTGCCGCTGGTCCCTCCCATGGTCGCCGCGGCGACCGGCCCCGCCCTGGTGGCACATCTGCCCGCCGGCCAGTGGCAGGAGGCGATGCTGCTGGGCTGCTACGCGATGTTCGGGATGTCGCTGCTCGCGACGCTGCTGGTGCTGCCCCTGGTTCTGGCCCGGCTGTTCCACCACGGCCCGCTGCCGCTCGCGCTGACCCCGACGCTGTTCCTGGTCCTCGGCCCCCTGGGCCAGTCCACCACCGCGGTGAACAACCTCGCCGACGCCACCACCGGAGCCGTCGCCGCGCCGTACGCACACGCCCTGAGCGCCTTCGCGGTGCTGTACGGCGTGCCGGTGACGGGCTTTGCGCTCCTCTGGCTCGCGATCGCCACGGCGATGGTGGTGCGGGCGTTCCGGAACGGGATGGGCTTCGCCATGACCTGGTGGGGCTTCACCTTCCCGGTCGGCACCTGCGTCACCGGCGCCGCGGCGCTCGCCCGGCACACCGGGCTCGCCGCGTTCGACTGGCTGGCGGTGTCGCTGTTCGCCGTCCTGGTGACGGCGGTGGCGGTGGCCGGTACGCGCACCGTACTGGGGCTGGCACACGGACGGCTCCTGGCGCCGCCGCACCCGCAGCCCGCGGCGGGGTGATCACCGCGCCGCGGCCAGCGCCGCCGCCAGAACCCCCGGAGCCTCGGCCAACGACGGCCCGTACCAGGTGAGATGGCGGCCGCTGACCAGCGCGGCGGGCAGCCCCGGGAACGCCTCCGGCCCGTCCTCGGCGGTGAAGCGGTAGGGCTCGTCGAGCAGCACGACCAGGTCGGCGCCGCGGGCGTTGAGCTCGTCGAGGGGGATCCGCGGGTAGCGGTCGGCGTGCCCGGCGCAGAGGTTGCGGACGCCGAGCCGGGCGAGCAGATCACCGGCGAAGGTGTCCCGCCCCAGCACCATCCACGGCCGCCGCCAGACGGGCACCACCGCGGTCAGCTCCGCGGGCGCGGCGGGCAGGTCCCGCCAGGCGGCCGCGGCGGCGTCCAGCCATTCGGGCCGGGGCAGTCCGCAGCCGGACACCAGCACCCGGTCCAGCTCGCGCAGCGCCTGGTCGAGCGTACGCACCTCGGTGACCAGGACATTCAGCCCGGCGGCCCGCAGCGCGCCGAGGTCCTGGGGGCGGTTCTCCTCCTCGTTGGCGAGGACGAGATCGGGCTCCAGGGCGACGATCTTCGCGGTGTCCGGGTTCTTGGTACCGCCGATGCGGGCGGCCCCGAGCCCGGCGGGATGACTGCACCAGTCGGTCACCCCCACCAGCAGCCCCGGCCCGCCGGCCGCCACCGCCTCCGTGAGGGACGGCACCAGGGACACCACACGCCGCACGGAGCTGCCTCGGATCATCCCTCCACCGTACGCCGGTGAACCCGGCGCACCGTCAACCCGCCGCTCATGTACGCGGGTTGGCGGTGCGCCGGAGCAGATGGGCCGCACCGGCGGCCAGCGCCAGCAGGACCAGGCCCCCGGCCGCCTGACTGGCGTTGACGCCTTCGGCGCGGCCGTCCCGTACGGTCACGGTCTCGGTGAACCGCTCGCCGCCGGACCCCCCGCAGTCGATGGTGACCCGGTAGTGGCCGGGCGTCGCGCTCCGGGCGACCGTGGTGTCGGCGGCCATGCCGCGGGTGGCCGCCGGCTCGAGGACCACGGACCCGAACAGCGTCGAGGCCGCCGTGGCACCCCGGTCCGTTGCACACCGTCTGCCGTCGCTGACGTTCACCCGCTGCCCGGCCGCCATCGGATCGGGTTCGACCCGCGCCGACGCGGCGGGCGCGGCGAGCCCCACGACGGCGGCGCCGGTCACGGCGACGGCTGCCACACGGACACGGTTCACGGTCGCCTCCTCCTGCACCGGCCGCGGCTCCGGCTGCCGCGCGGGATGACCGGCACAAGGGGAGCGAATCACCGCCCCGCGCGCGTCGCGACGCGGGCGCGGCCGGTAGGTGGAGCCGATACTCCATCAGGGCGGCCGCGGGCTATCAGGAAACAATCGCAGTGCGCCTGCTTGAGCCGGGTCGTGAAGCGACTCCGAGAAGGGCTCTCACCCGTTGCTTCGGGGCGGACGATGTTGCTGCGGGATGCGCTGGTGGACGATCGGTCGCGGGGCTGTACCTAAGGAACCGGCGAACGGGCGGGAGATTCACGAGTAGGCACACATGACTCTTCCCCATGCTTCACCTGGGCATTGATCATCACGTGGTGACGGCGTCTCGTCATAAAAGTCATCATTGAAGGCGGTAGGCGCCACGTATCTGTCATTTCTGGTCTCCGAGCCTGCGGCCAATGCGAACGGTCGTGCTCATGCAGCTTCGTTACTCCTTCCGCATCGAGCCGGGCCCTGGGCAGCGTCTCGCGTTGAACCGGGCCTTCGGTTGTGCGCGGGTGGTGTTCAACGGCTGCCTGCTTGCGCGGCGAGCCGCGCACGCGGCGGGTCTGCCGTATCCGAAGTCGGCGGAACTGTCGAGGCGGTTCATCACCGAGGCGAAGAAGACACCCGAGCGGGCGTGGCTGGGTGAGGTGTCCGCCGTGGTGCTGCAGCAGGCCCTGCGGGACCTGGACGCCGCGTACGCCAACTTCTTCGCAAGCCTCAAGGGCACCCGCAAGGGGGCGAAGGTAGGTGAGCCGCGCATGAGGTCGAAGCGGGACAGTCGTCAGGCCGTCCGGTTCACTGCCAACGCCCGCTGGTCGATCACTGCGGACGGGAAGCTGCACCTGCCGAAGATCGGTCCGGTGCAGGTGCGTTGGTCAAGGTCCCTGCCGTCGGTGCCGTCCACGGTGACCGTGATCAAGGATGCGGCAGGCCGGTACTTCGCGAGCTTCGTGGTGGAGACCGACCCGGCGGACGAGATCCTGCCCCCGCTCGATACCGACCAGGGCATCGACCTGGGACTCTCCCACTTCGCCGTGATGGCGGACGGCTCCCGGGTCAGGTCACCGCGTTTCCTGCGCAGGGCGGAGAAAAAACTCCGCCGTGAGCAGCGCCGCCTGTCCCGCAAAGCGAAAGGGTCGAGGAATCGTGACCGGCAGCGGGTCAAGGTCGCCAGGGCGCACGCCAGGGTGGCGGATGCGCGTAAGGACTTCCATCACCAGCTGTCCACGAAGCTGATTCGCGAGAACCAAGCCATCAGCGTGGAGGGCCTGAGTGTGAAGGGCCTCGCCCGCACCCGCTCGCCAAATCCGTCCACGACGCCGGGTGGTCGGCGTTCGTGGACATGCTGGAGTACAAAGCCGCACGGTACGGCCGAACGCTGACGAGAGTGGACCGGGCGTTCCCGTCCTCCCAGGTGTGCTCTGCCTGCGGGCACCGTGACGGGCCCAAACCCTTGCACGTCCGCGTGTGGACCTGCGGCCGGTGCGGTACCCGCCACGACCGCGACTGGAATGCGGGAGTGAACATCAAGCACGAAGGCCGCCGCATACGAGCGGCGGCCTCCTAGAGACAGCACCATCCACCCCCGGGCCGGGGGCCCCGCACCGGTAACGGCGCGGGTAAAAGCCTGCGGAGCGCACGTAAGACCAGGATCCGTCCCGGCAGAGCGCACAACCCCCACCCCCAGGTGGGAAGGAACCAGGAACCCGACTCAAGGCGGACCGTCACCACGGACGCCAGGGAGAGAATCCCCCACCTTCATCTGGGGGAGGAGGTCAATTCACCGGCGCCATCTTGTCGACGATCCCCGGGTGGTCAGCGATCCACTTGTCCACGCCCTTGTTCTCGTGGCCCTTGCCGGCGTCCTGGATGTCCTGTTCCAGGCTGCCGAGCTCCTCGGGCGTCATCTTCCAGTTCCTGAGCCAGCCGGCGAACTCCGGGAACTTCTTGGCGAAGCTCTTGTGGGCCAGCGTCTTGATCTGGTTGTTGGCGCCCCAGGTGCCCTTGGGGTCCTTCAGCTTGGTCAGGTCGTACTTGCTGTACGCCCAGTGCGGCGACCACAGGACGACCGCGATGGGCTCCTTCTTGGCGTAGGCCCGGTCCAGCTCGGCGAGCATGGCGCTGGTGCCGGCCTCGGTGACCTGGAAGTCCTTCAGCCCGTAGGCGGGCTGGACCTCGTCGTGCAGGCGCTTCATCTCGCCGGTGCCCGGCTCGATGCCGATGATCTTGCCCTTGAACAGGTCCTTGTGGGTGCGCAGATCGTCGAGGGTCTTGACGCCCTTGACGTAGGACGGGACCGCGATCTCCAGGGACGTCTTGTCGTACCAGGCGCCCAGGTCGTCGAGATCCTTCCGGTATTTGTCCCAGTACTGCTTCTGCGCGACCGGCAGCCAGCCGTCGGTCTCGACGTCGATCTGCCCGGTGGACAGGCCCGTCCACATCGGCCCGATATCCAGGTTGCGGATGTCCGGCCGGTAGCCGCGCTTCTCGAGGACGTTCTTCCACAGGTAGGTGGTGGCGATGCCCTCGTCCCACGCGGGGTAGCCGATGTTCGGCGTCTTGCCCGCGTCCTTGCCCTTGGCGTACGCGGCGTGCGCGGACGGGGCGAGCTTGTCGACCAGACCCGGGTTCTTCTTGAGCCAGGTGCGGACGCCGTCCTGCTCATGGCCCACACCGGCGGTCGTGACGTCGTTCTCCAGGCTGGTGAGCTGCTTCTCGTCCAGGTGGAACTTCTTCATCCACCCGGCGACCTGCGGCTCGTCCTTGGCGAAGCCCTTGCGGCCCAGCAGGTGCAGGCTGTCACCGGAGCCGAAGGAGCCCTTGGGGTCCTTCAGCTTGGTCAGGTCGTACTTGTTGTACGCCCAGTGCGGGGACCACAGGGTGACCGCGATCGGCTTCCTGGCGTGGATCGAGCGGTCCAGCTCGGTGAGCATCGAGGAGGTGCTGGACTCCTGCACCTTGTACTCGCCGCCGAGGCCGTAGTCCTTGAGGACCTTGTCCTTGAGGATGCTCATCTCGCCGGCGCCCGGCTCGATACCGGTGATCTTGCCGCCGAACTCGCCGGCCCTGCCCTTGAGGTCGTCGAGGGTCTTGATGTCCTTCATGTAGGACGGTACCGCGATCTCCAGGGACGTCTTGTCGTACCAGGCGCCCAGGTCCTCGAGCTTGTCCTGGTACTTCTTCCAGTACGCGGCGTGCGTGGTCGGCAGCCAGGCGTTGGTCTGAACGTCGATGTCCCCGCGGGCCTGCCCGGCGAACAGCGGACCGGCCTCCAGCGCCTGCACCTTGGGCCGGTAGCCGCGCTGTTCGAGGATTTCCTTCCACAGGAAGGTGGTGGCCTTGCCCTCGTCCCAGTTGACGTAGCCGAGGCTGACGGGGCGGCCGTTGCCGTCGGTGGTGCCGCCCGCGCCGCCGTCCTTCTTGCCGAGGACGTTCATCCCGCCGGCGAGCAGCGCCAGCACGACGACGCCGGCCATGGCGACGGAGGTGGCGGGCTTCCACTGCAGGAACTTCGCACCGCCGAGCGCGGCCTGTGCCTTGGCCAGGGCGCGGCGGCCGAGCGGGGAGACCCGCTGGTTGAGCGCGCCGGTCATCCGGTCCAGGTACATGGCGAGGATGACGACCGCGAGGCCGGCCTCGGAGCCCAGCGCCACGTCGACGGAGCTGATGGAGTTGTAGACGGAACCGCCCAGACCGCCGCCGCCGACCATGCCGGCGATGACGACCATGGACAGCGCCAGCATGATGACCTGGTTGACACCGGCCATGATCGTGGGCAGCGCCAGCGGCAGCTGGACGCGGAAGAGGGTGCGGCGCGGGTGCGTACCGAACGCCTCGGCCGCCTCGACCAGTTCCTCGTCGACCTGCCGGATGCCCAGCTCGGTCATGCGGACCGCGGGCGGCATGGAGAAGACGATGGTCGACACGATGCCGGGGACGACGCCGAGGCCGAAGAAGAGGATGCCGGGGATCAGATAGACCATCGCGGGCATCGTCTGCATCAGGTCGAGCACCGGGCGCAGCGCGCTGCCGACGGCGCGGCTGCGGGCCGCCAGGATGCCCAGCGGGATGGCGACCGCGATCGTGATGAGGCAGGCCACCAGTACCAGGGACAGCGACGAGACGGTCTCGTTCCACTGCTCGATGGAGTCGATCAGTGCGAAGCCGAGGAAGGTGAGCAGTGCGGCGGGCAGTCCGCGCAGCCACCAGGCGATCACCGCGAGAATGCCCGCGAGGAGGAGCGGTGCGGGCGCGGCGAGAACGGTGTGGATCGCGTCGTACAGGGTGTTCAGTACGTGCGTGATCAGGTCGAAGAGCCAGTTGAGGTGGTCGCGCAGCCAGTCGACGCCGTGGCTGACCCAGCTGCCGATCGGGATCCTAGGCACCGGCGATCACCTTGCCCTTCGCGGCCGTTGCCGGGGCGGCGGCCTCGGCCGCCGGCTCCGGACGGCCGGGTTCACCGAGGACGGCGAGCAGCTTGGCGACCGGTACGGCGCCGACCAGCTCGCCCTGCGCGTCGGTCACGGCGACCGGAACGGTGCTGGTCGAGCAGGGGACGAACAGCTCGGCGAGGGGCGTGTCGACGCCCACGGTGGCGGGCGCGGCGGCGCGGAACTCCGCGGCGGTGCCGAGCTTGGTGCCCTTGTCGGTGGTCGAGCCGAGCACGGTGCCGACCTCGTCCATGACCGCTCCGGCGGTGAGCACCTTCGTGCGATCGACGTCCTGGATGAAGGACGCGACATAGTCGTTGGCGGGGCGGACGAGGATGTCCTCGGCGCTGCCGGTCTGGACGATCCGGCCGTCGCGCATGACGGCGATCTTGTCGCCGAGCCGCATGGCCTCGTTCAGATCGTGGGTGATGAAGACGATGGTCTTCTTCAGCGTCTTCTGCAGTTCCAGCAGCTGGTCCTGCATATCGCGGCGGATCAGCGGGTCGAGCGCGCTGAAGGACTCGTCCATCAGCAGCAGATCGGCGTCGGTGGCCAGCGCACGGGCCAGGCCCACGCGCTGCTGCATACCGCCGGAAAGCTCGTCCGGCCAGGACTTCTCCCAGCCCTCGAGCCCGGTCAGCGCGAGCGCCTCGGTGGCGCGCCGCTCGCGCTCGGCGCGCGGTACGCCCTGCACCTCGAGCCCGTAGGCGGCGTTCTCCAGCACGCTGCGGTGCGGGAAGAGCGCGAAGTGCTGGAAGACCATGGAGATCTTCTCGGAGCGGACCCTGCGCAGCTCCTTGCCGCTGAGCGAGGTCAGGTCCTGGCCGTCGAACCGGACGGTACCGGCGGTCGGTTCCAGCAGCCCGTTGAGCATGCGCAGCAGCGTGGACTTACCGGATCCGGACAGACCCATGACGACGAATATCTGGCCCTCGTCCACCTCGATCGAGGCATCGATCACCGCGGCGGTGGTGCCGTCGGCCCGCAGTTCCGTGCGGTCGGCGCCGCCTTGGAGCTGACGGACCGCGTCCTCGGGTCGTCTGCCGAACACCTTGTACAGGTGCTCGGCCTGCAGCCTGGACACATATACCTCTCTTGTCGCACGAGAAACGACCTGCCACCCCCGCCGGCAGGTCGTGGAGCGGGACGGGTTCGGCCCGTCGTCACCGACCGGAATCCGGAATTGTTCATTCCGCGACCGGGTCCACTCCGGGTGCGCGCCTGCCCGTCTTTATGCGGCGCAAACAAGACGGTGCGCCAGATCACATCCGCGTCACGTTTGGGGCATACGGCATCATGCGGGGTGTGACTCGACGCCTGATGCTCCTCGACACCGCTTCTCTCTACTTCCGCGCCTATTTCGGGGTACCGGAATCGGTCAAATCCCCGGACGGCATTCCGGTCAATGCGGTACGCGGCCTGCTGGACTTCATCGCCCGGCTCGTCCAGGACCACCACCCCGACGATCTGGTGGCCTGTATGGACTTCGACTGGCGCCCGCAGTGGCGGGTCGACCTGATCCCCTCGTACAAGGCCCACCGGGTCGCCGAGGAGGCCCCGGCCGGGTCCGCGGAGCCCGACGAGGAGGAGATCCCCGACACCCTCTCCCCGCAGGTACCGGTCATCGAGGAGGTCCTGGACGCGCTGGGCATCGCCCGGATCGGCGCCGCGGGCTACGAGGCCGACGACATCATCGGCACGCTGACCGCACGGGCGACGGGCCCGGTCGACATCGTCACCGGCGACCGGGACCTCTTCCAGCTGATCGACGACGACCGCGGTATCCGGATCCTCTATCCCCTCAAGGGCGTCGGCACCCTCCAGATCACCGACGGGACGCTGCTGCGCGAGAAGTACGGTGTGGACGGCTCCGGCTACGCCGATCTGGCGCTGCTGCGCGGCGACCCGAGCGACGGCCTGCCCGGCGTGCCGGGCATCGGGGAGAAGACCGCCGCCAAGCTGCTGGACGCGTACGGCGATCTGGCGGGCATCATGGCCGCCGCCGACGACCCGGCGTCGAAGCTGACCCCGGCCCAGCGCAAGCGCCTGACGGAGGCGCGCCCGTATGTCGAGGTCGCACCCAAGGTCGTACGGGTCGCCACCGACGTACCGGTCCCCGACGCCGACCACGCCCTCCCGGCCGGACCGGCCGACCCGGAGCGGCTGGAAGCGCTCGCGGGCCGGTGGGGCTTGGGCGGATCTTTGCAACGGCTGCTCGCCACTCTCCCCCGGTAACCTGTTAGGTTAGGCATGCCTAAGAGGCGGCGTGCAGGTGGTATGCCTACCCGACCAGAGGCCCTGCCCGCCCTGCGCCCCGCAGGCAGGTCCATCCATTCGGCGATCACGTCAGGGGAATGTCGTGGCAGCAGAGCGTCCGGCCCGTAAACAGCCCACACTGCACCGCGGCCGCGTGGTGCGCACCGAGCAGCTGAGCCCGCACATGGTGCGGGTGGTGCTGGGCGGTGCGGGCCTGGCGCGCTTCGCGGCGGGCGAATACACCGACCACTACGTCAAGCTGGTGTTCCCGCTGCCGGAGGTCAGCTACCCCGAGCCCTTCGACATGGCCCGGATCCGCGCCGACCTCCCCCGCGACCAGTGGCCCCGGACCCGTACGTACACGGTGCGCGCCTGGGACGCCGCGGCCGGCGAGCTGACCGTCGACTTCGTGGTGCACGGCGACGAGGGGCTGGCCGGTCCGTGGGCGGCCGGGGCGAAGCCGGGCGACGAGATTCTCTTCCTCGGCCCCGGCGGCGCCTACACCCCGGCCGCCGACGCCGCCTGGCATCTGCTGGCGGGCGACGAGAGCGCCCTGCCGGCCATCGCCGCCGCCCTCGCCCGGATGCCCGCCGGCGTACCGGTGCACGCCTTCATCGAGGTGGCCGGCCCGGAGGAGCGCCAGGAACTGACCGCCCCGGCCGGCGCCGAGATCACCTGGCTGTACCGCGGCGCCGCCCCGGTCGGCCGCGAACTCGTCGCCGCCGTACGGGAGCTGACCTTTCCCACCGGCCAGGTCCAGGCCTTCGTCCACGGCGAGGCCGGTTTCGTCAGGGAACTCCGCCGCCTGCTGCGCATCGACCACGGCATCCCGCGCGAGGCCCTGTCCATCTCCGGCTACTGGCGCACCGGCCATGACGAGGACGGCTGGCAGGCGTCCAAGCGCGACTGGAACCAGCAGGTGGAGGCGGAACAGGAAGCCGTTCCGGCGGGGGCTTCCTGACCCGGCGTCGCCCAACCGCTCTTCCACGGTGATGTCCTCGCAGACGAGGGTCACCCGCCCACCGGGATTCCCGTGCGCGGGCGAGAGGGATGCGCCGGACGGCGTTGTCGTGGGATCACCCGCACAACGGCCGAGACCCCTCCAGGTGGCGCGCGCTATCGGCCGCCCGCGCCCGGGGCCGCACCGCCTTCCGCGTCCTTCTCGTACCGACGGGCCGAGGCGTCCACATGCGCGAGTCGGCGCATCGCCATGAGGACCGCATCGCCCAGCACGGTCCCCACCACGACGCTCTCCACCAGCCCGTCGACCTCGGCGTTGCGCCCCACCCACGCCAGATCGGCGGCGGCCACCCGCTCACAGGCGTCGGCGTAGTCGTCCAGGACCTCCAGGAAATCGCCGCGCCCGATGCCCCGGAAGGCGGCCAGCGCGACGGCCATCGCCTCGGCGGACGGATGATCCGGGTCGGTGTGCCAGCCGCGACGGCGCACGAGCTCCGCGACCGTTCGCCGCGCCTCCTCCAGCCCCTCCGGCGCCACGGCGGACTTCGGGGTGATCGCCTCCTGCGCCGCGCCGAGCACCTTGTGCACCGGCCGCTCCGGCGAGTCGACGGCGGCCAGCACCTCGCGGACGGCCGAGACCGAGAGCCCCCCGACGTCCATCAGCCCCCGGATCAGCCGCAGTCTGCGGACATGACCGTCGTCGTAGCTGGCCTGGTTGGGGCTGGTCAGACGGCCTGCGGGCAACAGCCCCTCCCGGACGTAGTACTTGATCGTCGGGACCGCCACACCCGTCTCACGACTCAACTCCCCGATGCGCATCTGCCGCCCTTCCCTGTCCCCGGGCGCACGTCCCGGCGCCATGCGTCCCGGGTTCCGCCGACTCCCGGCCTTGCCAGTTCCTCCCTCCATCATAGATAGTCTCACTATCAGATAGCGGTAAGCTCTACTATCCATTGCGCTGGGGGATCCGCATGTCCAGATACCGTTCCCTGCTCGCCTTCTCCTGGGCGATGGCAGCAACGGCCGTCGTCTCGGCGGTGGGCCTCGTCGTCGACGACCGCGTCCTGGTCGGCTCGCCGATCTGGTTCAAGCCGTTCAAGTTCTCGTTGTCGTTCGCCGCCTACGGGCTCACGCTCGCCTGGATGCTGTCCCGGCGCACCGCTCCGAGCCGGGCCGGCCGGTGGGCCGCGCACTCCGTCGTGGCGTCCGGCCTCGTCGAAATGGCGGTCATCACCGGCCAGACCATCCGCGGCCGACGCAGCCACTTCAACACCGAAACCCCTCTGGACCAGGGCCTTTTCGTGGTCATGGGGGTCACCATCGCCGTACTGTGGACCGGCACACTCGTCATCGCGGTACTCCTCTTCCGGGCCCGCCTGGGCGACCGCGCCGCCACCTGGGCGATCCGGCTCGGGCTGCTGCTCGCGCTGGCCGGGCTGCTGCTCGGCGGACTGATGGTGCTGCCCACGCCGGAGCAGCTGGCCACGGACGGCGCCGTGCGCACCACCCTCGGCGCGCACAGCGTCGGCGTTCCCGACGGCGGCCCCTCCATGCCGCTCACCGGCTGGAACACCACCGGCGGCGATCTGCGCATCCCGCACTTCCTCGGCATGCACGCCCTCCAGGCACTCCCCCTCTTCCTGTACGGAATCGAGGCCCTGGCCACACGCTTCACCCGGCTGCGGGACGAGCGGGTACGGCTGCGTCTGGTGCTGGTCGCGGCCGCCAGCGCCACCGCACAGCTCGCGCTGGTGACCTGGCAGGCGCTGCGCGGCCAGGCTCTGGTCCACCCGGACGCGGCGACCCTCTGCGCACTCGGCGCCGTCGCGGCGGCCACGGCAGCCGGGACCTGCGCGGCCCTGCGGCGCCCGCACGACAGCGAGCCCGCCTCTCAACGCCCCGCTTCCACAACGGAATTCAAGGAGTTCACGGCATGACCAGCAGCGCCCTCTTCGATCTGGCCTTCTACCTCGCGGCACCCTTCTGGGCGCTGCTGATCCTCGCCCCCGGCCGACGGTGGACCGACCGGATCGCCGCCTCCCCGCTCCCGCTGGTGCCGGTCATCGCCGTGTATCTCGCCCTGGCCCTGCCGGTGTTCCCGCAGCTGTGGGCCGCGGTGAGCCGGCCCGACCTGGCCGGCTTCCAGGAGTTGCTGGCCCTCGACGACGGAGCCGGCGCGATCTGGGCGCAGGTCATCGCCTGGGATCTCTTCCTGGGCCAGTGGATGTACCGCGAGGCCCGCGCCCTCGGCATCCATCCGCTGGTGATGGGGCCGTTGCTGGTGCTGACCATCCTGCTGTCCCCCCTCGGCGTCCTGGCCTTCATCGGCATCCGCGCGGGGGTCCGGGCCCGGGCGCGACGACTCCCGTCCCGCGGCGAGCCGTCCCTCGCCTCCCGATAGCCTGCGGCAGGCGAACGGAACGGCCCCCCGGGGGATCATGCTCCGCGACGAACGGGCGCTCGGCGCCGTACTCGGCTCGGCCGTCGGCGACGCGCTCGGCGCGCCCTTCGCGTCCGGCGCGCCGGGGGCGTACACCGCACGCTTCCCTGACGGCCTCGGCGCGCCGCACGCGGGCGGCGGCTGGGACCGCGGCGAGGCCACCGACGGCATCCAGATGGCGGTGCTCACCGCCCGTTCGCTCCTCGAGCGCGGCGGCCTCGACCTCCCGGATCTCTTCCGCCGCTTCCAGCACTGGGCAGCGGCCTGCCCGGGCTCCGCACTCTGGGCACTGCGCACCACCGGCTCGTATGCCGCAGCGGTGCGCGCCGCGATCGACCTCGGTGGGGACACCGACACCGTGGCGGCGGTGACCGGCGGTCTCGCGGGAGCGGTGTACGGCGCGGCCGCGATCCCGCGGACCTGGCTGCGGCCGCTGCACGTACCGCTGCCGGGGTCCGGCGACACCGTGCTGCGGGTGCCGGAACTCACCGCTCTGGCGGATGAGTTGGTACGGGCCGGAAGCTGACCCGGGCCACCGGCGCCGCCAGCTCCCCCACCAGACACATTGGTTGACTGCGCATACATCTTTTTGTTCCACTGGGCACATGCGTCCTCAGCAGCGGCTGGTCACCCGCGACCACATCGACTTCGGCCGGGTGTGGTCGGCCTCCTGTTGCCGCTGACTTCTCCGTAGCACTCTCCTTCCCCTGCCGTACGGCAACTCCGTACGCCCGCATGCCCCCGCATGCCCCCGCATGCTCTACGAGAAGACGAGGCCACCCCATGCCTGTCGAGTTCCTCGGCATCGCCGCGACCCACGACGGATCCGAAGTCAGCCCCCGCTCCGGCGCGTCCTTCGACAAGGACTACACGCTGAAGCTGGCCCGCGCCCATGAGGAGTACGGCTGGGACCGGGTGCTGTTCGCCTACTCCTCCGGCTCGCCCGACCCTTCCCCGGCAGCCGCCTACATAGCCGCCCGTACCGAAACCCTGCAGCTCCTGGTGGCGCACCGCCCCAACGTCTCGTATCCGACGTTCGCCGCGAAGACCTTCGCCACGCTGGACCGGATCAGCGACGGGCGGCTCGCCGTGCACTTCATCACCGGCGGCAACGACCACGAGCAGGGCCGCGAGGGCGACACGCTCGGCAAGGACGAGCGCTACGACCGCACCCGCGAATACCTCCGTATCGTCAAGAAGATCTGGACCAGCCACGAGCCCTTCGACCATGAGGGCGCCCACTACCGCTTCCATGACTTCGTCTCGGACACCTTCCCCGTCCAACAGCCGCATCCGCAGGTGTCGTTCGGGGGCTCCTCGGCGGCGGCCTACGCGACGGGCGGCGCCGAGGCGGACATCTACTGCCTGTGGGGGGAGCCGCTGGCGGGGACCGCCGAGCAGATCGCCTCGGTCAAGGCGGCGGCGCGGGCGGCGGGCCGCAGCGATGTGCCCCGGATCCAGGTGGCCTTCCGGCCGATCCTCGCGCCCACCGAGGAGCTGGCGTGGGAGAAGGCGCACCGCACCCTGGAGCGGATCAACGCCCGTAAGGCGGGCGCGCCGCTCAACCGCCACCAGGGGCTGAAGAGCCCGGAGAACGCCGGATCCCAGCGGCTGCTCGCGGTGGCCGCCGCGGGCGAACGGCACGACCGGGCGCTGTGGACCCCGACCGCGGCGGCGACGGGCGGGGCGGGCAACTCCACCGCCCTGGTCGGGACGCCGGAAACCGTCGCGCAGGCGCTGCTGGACTACTACGACCTGGGCGTGGACATCATCTCCGCCCGGGGCTACGACCTGCTGGACGACGCCATCGACTTCGGGCGCCAGGTGATCCCGATCGTCCGCGAGGAGGTCGCCAAACGGGACGCCGAGCGAGCGGCGGAACAGCCGCAGCCGCAGCCGGTGGTGTAGCGGATACGACGGCGCCCGCCCCCCGGTACAGGGGAACGGGCGCCGTCATCGGCTCATCCGGCCGACGGCTCACCCCACCGACGAATACGCCACCACGCCCCGCAGCACGCCGTCCACGGCCTTACGGGCCGTCCGCGCCACCGTGCCGCCGGACGGGGCCGCCGCCGCGATCTGGCCGAGGATGTCGACCAGCTGCTTGCACCAGCGCACGAAGTCGCCGGCCGGCATCTCGGCCTCGCGCAGCACCTCGTCGAGGCCGAAGCCGGAGGCCCAGCGGTAGGCCGCCCAGGCGAAGCCGAGATCCGGCTCGCGCTGGCCGACGCCCTCCGCCTGATTGATCTTGTGGTCCTCCTCCAGGGCATCCAGCCGGCCCCAGATCCGGACCATCTCCCCCAGCGCGTCCCGCGCCTTGCCGGACGGCAGCTTGGGGGCCATCGCATCGTCCGCCTGCCGCGCCTCGTACACCAGCGCCGAGGCGCAGGCCGCGAGCTCCGGGGCGCTCAGCCCCTCCCAGACGCCGTCCCGCAGGCACTCGCTGGCCAGCAGGTCCAGCTCGCCGTAGAGCCGGGCCAGCCGCCGGCCCTCTTCGGTGACGGTGTCGCCCTCGAGGTAGTCCAGCTCGGTCAGCAGCGCACAGATCCGGTCGAAGGTGCGGGCGATGGTGTTCGTCCGGCCTTCGATACGGCGCTCCAGCTGGCGGGTGTCGCGCAGCAGCCGGTGATAGCGCTCGGCCCAGCGGGCGTGGTCCTCCCGCTCGGCGCAGCCGTGGCAGGGATGCGCGCGGATCTCCGTACGCAGCCGGCCGATCTCGCGGTCGTCGGCCGCCTCCGCACGCGGCTTGCGGTGCCGGGACGGTACGAGATGACCGGCCTTGGTGCGCAGCGCGGACGCCAGATCGCGGCGCGACTGCGGGCTGCGGGCGTTGAACGACTTGGGGATCCGCATCCGGTCCAGCGCCGTGACCGGCACCGGGAAGTCGATCGAGGCCAGCCGCTTGACCTGCCGCTCGGCCGTCAGCACCAGCGGCCGGGGGCCGTCCTGGGCGTCGAAACCGCGATGGCGGTCCGTACGGCCCGAGGGCATACCGGGGTCGAGGACCAGCGCCAGGCCCGCGTACTTTCCGGTCGGCACATGGATGACATCGCCGGGCTTGAGCTTCTCCAGCGCCGATGCGGCGGCCACCCGCCGCTGCGCCGCGCCCTGTTTGGCCAGCTCCGTCTCCCGGTCCTTCAACTCCCGCCGCAGCCGCGAGTATTCCTCGAAGTCACCGAGATGGCAGGTCATCGAGCCGCGGTAACCCGCCAGCCCCTCTTCGTTCTTCTGCACCTGCCGGGAGATCCCGACCACCGATTTGTCGGCCTGGAACTGCGCGAAGGACATCTCCAGCAGCTCCCGCGACCGGTGCCGGCCGAACTGGGAGACGAGATTGACCGCCATGTTGTACGACGGCTTGAAGGAGGAGCGCAGCGGATACGTCCGCGTCCCGGCCAGACCGGCCAGTGCGCCCGGGTTCATCCCGCGCTGCCACAGCACCACGGCATGGCCCTCGACGTCGATGCCACGGCGCCCGGCGCGCCCGGTGAGCTGGGTGTATTCGCCGGGGGTGATATCGGCGTGCTGCTCGCCGTTCCACTTCACCAGCTTTTCCAGCACCACCGACCGGGCGGGCATGTTGATGCCCAGGGCCAGCGTCTCGGTCGCGAAGACGGCCTTGACCAGCCCCTGGACGAACAGCTCCTCGACGACCTCCTTGAACGTCGGCAGCATGCCGGCGTGGTGCGCCGCGATGCCCCGCTCCAGGCCCTCCAGCCACTCGAAGTAGCCCAGCACATGCAGGTCGTCGTCCGGGATACCGGCCGTGCGGGCCTCCACTATGCGGCGGACCCGCTCGCGGCCCTCCTGGTCGTTGAGCCGCAGGCCCGAGTACAGGCACTGCTGGACGGCCTGCTCACAGCCGGCGCGGCTGAAGATGAAGGTGATCGCGGGCAGCAGGCCCTCGTTGTCGAGGCGCTCGATCACCTCGGGCCGGCCGGGCGTCCAGATCCGGGCCCGCTGGCGCCGCTCGCGCTCGCGGTCCGCCTCGCGCATGTTACGGCCGCGCCGCTTGTCCCGGCCGAACGTCGGGCGGCTGTTCTCCATCCGGGCCAGCCGCTCCAGGTCCGGGTTGACCTCGCGGCGGCCGCCGCCCTGGCCGCCGTCCCGCTCCTCGAACAGGTCGTACATCCGCCGGCCCGCGAGGACGTGCTGCCACAGCGGCACCGGCCGGTGCTCGGCGACGATCACCTCGGTGTCACCGCGGACCGTGTCCAGCCAGTCACCGAACTCCTCGGCGTTGGAGACCGTGGCCGACAGTGACACCAGGGTCACCGACTCGGGGAGATGGATGATCACCTCTTCCCAGACGGCGCCCCGGAAGCGGTCGGAGAGGTAGTGCACCTCGTCCATGACCACATAGCCGAGGCCTATCAGGGACTGCGAGCCGGAATAGAGCATGTTCCGCAGCACCTCGGTGGTCATCACGATCACCGGGGCCTCGGAATTGACGCTGTTGTCGCCGGTCAGCAGGCCGACCTTCTCGGGGCCGTACCGCTTGACCAGGTCCTGGTACTTCTGGTTGGACAGCGCCTTGATCGGGGTGGTGTAGAAGCATTTACGGCCCTGCTCGAGGGCCAGATGCACGGCGAATTCGCCGACGATCGTCTTGCCGGATCCGGTGGGGGCCGCGACCAGCACTCCCTTGCCGGCCTCCAGGGCCTTGCACGCGTCGATCTGGAAGGCGTCCAGATCGAAGTCGTACATCTCTCGGAAAGGGGCGAGTGCGGTGGCCTGCTCGGCCGCCCGGAGCTTGGCGGCGGCATAGCGCTCAGCAGGGGACATGTCCTCGGTCATCGTGCTTACGAGACTACCGGCCGCCTCTGACAACGACCGGATCTTTATCGGGCGCCTTCACCGGACCCTCAGGGGCCGGAACGCCGTAAGAACCCCCGTACCCACCGGACCGGGCGAAACCCCCTTCCGACCCCCCAAATCACCCTGCTTATACCCATCAAGATCATTCCGCATGTACCGCGGGAACCGATACGTCACGCCCCTGACCAGGCGCGACAGCCGCGGGCGGGACAGGAGCGGGCATTCCGCCCCCGTGACGAAGGGGACCGATGAACAAGTCCAAGGCAGCAACGGTGACCGCGGCGCTCGCCGTGACCGCGGTAGGGATCCCGATGGCGGCGGCCGGTCCGGCCGCCGCCGCGAGCTCGGAGTTCGGAGTTCGGAGTTCGGAGTTCGGCAAGTGCGTCTCCGCGACGTGGTACCTGAGCTCGCACTGGTTGGGTGCTCGCCTGTGTGCTCAGGTGACGTCGTCGTAGCCGCTGCGGCGCTCGGCGTCACTGCCGTCGGTCAGCGCCGCGGGCCCCGCCACCGGCTCCAGCTCACCGATGTCCTCGGGCGTCAGATCCAGTTCGGAGGCCTCGTCGTCGGCGGGCCCGGCCGCTTCCCGGCGCGTGCGGCGCAGGTCGTTGGAGAGCGCGATGCCGACCGCGACGAAGTAGAGCAGGGCGATGGGCAGGGCCAGCGCGAGCATGGTGAGCGGGTCCGTGCTGGGCGTGGCGATGGCCGAGAAGACCGTGATGGCCATCACCATCGCGCGCCACCAGCCCAGCATCCGCCTGCCGGTGATGATCCCGGCGAAGTTGAGCATGACCAGCAGCAGCGGCAGCTCGAAGGAGAGCCCGAAGACCAGCACCATGCGGGTGATCAGATCGAGCAGCTTGTCCAGCGGGACGAGGTTGCCGATGCCTTCCGGCGTAAAGCTGATCAGCACCTTCGCGGTGGTCGGCAGCGTCCAGTACGCGAAGTAGGCGCCGGCCGCGAACAGCGGGAACCCCGCGGCGGCGAAGGTCATCGTGTACTTCTTCTCGTGCCGGTGCAGACCGGGCGCGAGGAAGGCCCACAGCTGGTAGAGCCAGATCGGCGAGGCCAGCACGACGCCCGCCATCAGGGACACCTTCAGCGCCAGGGTGAACGGCCCGAGCAGGTCCATCATCACGATGCTGGCGCACCGGTCGTCCTTGCCCAGCTTTGCGACATCGGTGAAGAGCGAGTGACAGCCGACCGACTCCAGCACCGGCTTGGTCAGGAAGTTGATGATCGCTTCGTAGAAGAACGCCGCCACCACCGTCGCGACGATGATGGCCAGTACGCCCTTGGCGAGCCGGTTGCGCAGCTCACGCAGATGCTCCACGAGCGGCATCCGCCCCTCGGGGTCCTTCTCCTTGGCTCGCTTTTCAGGGGCAGACTTGCGCAACCCACGTCCTCATCTCATGCCACAGGCGGCGGCCCGGCCGCCGCCGCAGTCAAGCCCTCGGTCAGCGCTGCGCGGTGTGCTCGGGATCGGCGACGGGTCGCGCGCTGGTCACATCCCCCGGAGCGGCCTTGATGGTCTTGCGCTCGGCCTGCGGCTCATCGGCCTTCGGCGGGTCGGCGGGCGCGTCCTGCTGCTGGGCGGACTCGGACTTCATCGCCTTCGCCTCGCTCTTGAGGATGCGGGCGGACTTGCCCAGCGAGCGCGCCATGTCGGGGAGCTTCTTCGCGCCGAACAGAAGGAAGAGCACGCCGATGATGAGGACGAGCTCCATAGGGCCGATCTTTCCACCGAACATAAGGTCTACCTTCTCACCGAGGCGGCTGGGGATGGAACGAGCTGGACTTGGCCGGACATCCGTCCGCCCGCCGTACTTGCAGCGATCGTAACGCTCACGGGTGAATACGGGGCAACCCCTGTGCGCACTGCCGGTTGCGGGGCCGCGCCTCGAACATCGGCCCTGGGCAACAGCGTACCGTCCACGGGGAACAGCAGGCCGGTCCCGTACGCGGGAGGTCACTTCTTCGTAAGGTCCAGCGATGCGGCAAGCGGCGTGGCCGCCCGCTCGAGATCCTCGGCGGCCCGCTGGATCCGCGCCGACGCCGCCCCGACCTGCCGGGCGAGCCGCCGCACCTCGACGAAGACACGGACGGCGAGGACGCCCAGCACGGCGATCCCGAGGAAGCCGAGGGCAACAGCGATCATGGGCCAGAGCATGCGGCGAGCCTACCGGTCAGCGGGTGTGCAGCCGCAGGGTGCGCACCCCGCCGCCGGTGAGCAGCTCCACGATCCGCTCACCGGCCGGCCGGCGCGCCGAACGGCCGCAGTCGGGGCAGGTGAAGGCGTAGAAGGTGGTGCGCCGGCTGGCGCCGATGGCCAGCCGGAAGGCGTCCGAGGCCAGTTCGAAGCGGGCCCGGCAGTGCGGGCAGGCCGCCTTGAAGAGCACCGGGACGGTGGTCGCCGCCCTCGTGGTGGTCGCTCTCGTGGTCGTCATCCTTCGCTGCCTCCTCCTTACGGTGATCGCCGATCCCTCACAGCGTCCGGTGCACCGCCGGTGCCGGCCGCGCCGCGCTCACTCGCCGTACGCCGCGAGGGCCGCGCCCGCCGCCCGCCGGGCGCTGTCGGCGAGCGCCTGCGGCGCCACGATCCGCCCGTCCCTGCCCAGCCGCAGCGCGAGGCGCCGCAGCGACGCCGGGTCCGGCGTGCGCAAGGTGATCCGCAGCCCGCCGTCGGGCAGCTCCTCTGCGCTGTCGTGCGGGTAGTACTCGGCGACCCAGCGGCCGCCGGGCCCGACCTCGATGCACACCTCGGGATCCTCGGCCGCGGGCTGGACCAGGCCCTCCGACAGATCGCGCAGCTCGATCGGCGGCGGATCGGCGGGCGCGTCCAGCAGCTTGATCTCCGCGACCCGGTCGAGGCGGAAGGTGCGCCGCGCCTCGGAGAGCCGGCACCAGGCCTCCACGTACGTGTGGCCGACGGCAAAGAGCCGGATCGGGTCGACCTCGCGCTCGGTCAGCTCGTCGCGGGCCGGGGAGTAGTAGCGCAGCCACAGCCGGCGCCGCTCGGCGATGGCGCGGTCCACATCGGCGAAGACCCCGCCCTCGGACTCGAAGGTCACCGAGAGCCGGGAGCTGGCACCGGCCGCCTCGCCGGCCGCCGCCTCCAGCTTGGCGGTGGCGCGCAGCAGCGCCTGCCGGTCGCCCTCGCGCAGACCGGGCAGGGTGGCCACCGCGCGCGCGGCGACCAGCAGGGCGGTGGCCTCGTCGGCGGCCAGCCGCAGCGGCTCGGCCACGTCGTCGGGGTTGTGCCACCAGATGCGGTCGCCGTCGGTGTCGATGTCCAGCAGGTCGCCGCCGCGGAAGCTCGTCCCGCACATCGGCAGGACGTCGAGGTCGGCGATCAGCTCGTCCTCGGAGATGCCGAAGGCGCGGGCGACATCGCCCACGCGCGCGCCGGGGCGCTCGCGCAGATAGGTCACCAGGGACAGCATCCGGCGGGTCTGGTCGATCGCGTTCGTCGCCATGGGTCTCGGTATCCCTCTCAGCCCTTGGCCACGGCGCGCAGCCGGTCGATGACATCGGCGCGCAGTTCGGCCGGCTCCAGCACCACCACATCGGGCCCGAACTCCACCAGCCAGGCGTCGAGTCCGTGCCCGCTGGGGATCTCCAGCTCGTCCCAGCCGTCGCCGAGATCCCGTACGGTCAGCGCGCGGGCCCGCAGCGGATAGCCGTGGTCGGCACGGAGCTTGATCCGGGCGGTGCCGGTGGCGGTCTCCCCCGCCCAGCTCTCGACGGTCTCCCGCACGGTGACGTGGTCGGGCACCGGCGCGGTGAACGCCCCTTGCCGGGAACGGACCTTGCCGGTGATCCGGGAGAGCCTGAAGACCCGCTCGGCCTGACGGCCCCGGTCCCAGCCGGCGACGTACCAGTGGCCGCGCCAGCACTCGAGGATCCACGGTTCGACATGGCGCTGCTCGGGGCGGGCGGCGTTGGCCTTGCGGTAGTCGAAGACCACCGGACGGCGGTCGCGGCAGGCCAGCATCAGCGGTTCGAAGGCGGCTTCATGGGCCGGGATACGCGGTTCGAGCGCGCTGTGCGGCGCCGCGTCCTCGTACTCCTCGCCGTCCCCGGCCAGCGGCATACCGGCCGCCCGCAGCTTCTGCAGCGCGCCGCTGGCGGCACCGGCGAGCCGGGCCTGCTGCCAGATCTTGGCGGCGAGCCCGAGGGCCGCGGCCTCCTCGGCGTCCAGGGTGATCGGCGGGAGGCGGTTGCTGTCGCGGCGGGCGAGGTAGCCGACCTCGCCGTCGATGGCGTCGACGGTCTCGATGACCAGCCCGAGCTCGCGCAGATCGTCCTTGTCCCGCTCGAACATGCGGTTGAAGGAGTCGTCGGTGCTCGCCTCGATATAGGCCTCGATCGACGACCTGAGCTCACGCTTGGTCAGCGGGCGTCGCGTCCCCAGCAGGCACAGCGCCAGATTCATCAGCCGCTCGGCCTTGGCAATGGCCATCGACGCCCTTTCTCGTGGAACTCCCGAGCGCTGACCGTACCGCTCGGGGTGCTCCGGGCAAAGCCGAGGGCCCCGGCCGTCCCGGCCGGGGCCCTGCGGGTGCGCCGTACGCCGACGCGGAAGGCCTCAGACGGCGACCAGGTCGCAGACGAAGATCAGCGTCTCGCCCGGGGCGATCTTGCCGCCGCCGGCGCCGCGCTCGCCGTACGCGAGGTGCGCGGGGATGGTCAGCCGGCGGCGGCCGCCGACCTTCATGCCCTGGATGCCCTTGTCCCAGCCGGTGATGACCTGGCCGGCACCCAGCTGGAACTCCAGCGGCGTGCCGCGGTTCCAGCTCGCGTCGAACTCCTCGCCCGTGCTGAACGCCACGCCGACGTAGTGGACCTTGACGAAGTCCCCGGCCTTGGCGACCGGCCCGTCGCCCTCCCACAGGTCCACGATCTCCAGGTCCTTGGGAGCCGGGCCGTCAGGAAAGTCGATCTCGGGCTTGTCGATGCTCACGAATGTGCTCCTACTTACGAATCTTTACGACTACCGCGCCAGTCTCGCAGATCTTGCCGTACCTGCCGCTCCGAGCGGGCCGGGTCAGGCCGTGCCGACGATGTCGACCACGAAGACCAGGGTGTTCTTCCGCAGCTCGCTCTGCGGGTTCGTCCCGTAGGCCAGCTTCGGCGGGATCACGATCTCCACCCGGTCACCGATGTGCTTGCCGACCAGCGCCTTGTCCCAGCCCTGGACGACGCTGCCGGTCCCGATCTGGAACGCGGTCGCACCACCGTGGTTCCAGGACGAGTCGAACTGCTTGCCGTCCTCCCACTTCACACCGGTGTACTGCGCGATCAGGCCCTGGCCGGCCTTCACCTCGGCGCCCTTGCCCTTGATCAGGACCTGCTCCTTGAGGTCCTTGGGGGCCTTCTCGCCCTTGGGGATGGTGATCGTCGCCGCCTTGGCGCCCTCGGCCTTCACCTCGGGCATCCCGCTCTCCGGCGCCGCCTGCTCGCCCTCGGCCTTCGCCTTCTTGTCCAGCTTCTTCGCGGCGGCCACATCCACGACCCACACCAGGCCCTCGTCGGGCTGCAGACCGAGCTGTGCGGCCACCGCCTCGCCGTACGCCGTCTTGGCGGTGGTCTCCACCTCGATGCGGCTGCCGACCTTCTTCCCGGCCAGCGCGTTCAGCACCTTCGGCGGCATCGTCGGCTGGGTCAGCTGGTCGGTGAGCTCGGCGACGATCTGCCGGTGCGGCTCCCCGGGCTTCGCGGCCGGCTCCCAGGTGCTGTCGATGCGCTGGCCCTTCATCGTCTGCGCCGCGACCTCGAGCCGGACCACATCGCCCTTCTTGACGGCCTGTCCCTTGCCCGTCACCAGGGCCTTGGTGACGACCTCGTCGGACGCCTTGGCATCCTTCGGAACCGTGATCTTGGGCTGCGCCCCCGGCTTGCCCGTGACCTTGGCCACGGCCTCGGCCGACGAAGCCTTGCTGTCGTCGGACCCGCAGGCGGCGGTGAACAGGAACAGGGGCACGGTCAGCGCGGCCGCGGCCGCACGACGGGTGTTCTTCGTGAGGTTCATCAGTCCAACTCGGGCTCGGGGGGTGGGTGGGCAGTGCCCGCCACTCTACGACCTGTCCCTGTGCGCGTTACCCGCAGCAACACAGCGGCCCTCCCCGCAGGCGCACACAAATGTGCCGGGAGCGCAGGCGCTCCCGGCACACCATCACACTTCCCGCCGGTCACATCCCGGCGATCAGCTTCTCCACTCTGTCGTCCACCGAGCGGAACGGGTCCTTGCACAGCACCGTGCGCTGCGCCTGGTCATTGAGCTTGAGATGCACCCAGTCCACGGTGAAATCGCGGCGCTGTTCCTGGGCCCGCCGGATGAAATCGCCGCGCAGCCGGGCACGGGTGGTCTGCGGCGGCACCGATTTGCCCTCGAAGATCTTCAAGTCATTGCAGATCCGGGCCGCTTGCCCCTTCCGCTCCAGGAGGTAGTAAAGACCCCGGCGACGGTGAATGTCGTGATACGCGAGGTCTATCTGCGCCACGCGCGGGTGAGACATCGTGATGTTGTTCTTTGCGCGATACCGCTCGATGAGCTGATGTTTCATCACCCAATCGATTTCGGTCGCGATACGGTCCAGCTCCTGGTCCCGGACCGCCTCGAGGGTACGGCCCCACAGTTCCAGAACCCGCTCGACGGTACCCGTACGGATTCCGCGGCGATCGCAGAAATCGACGGCCTTTTCGTAGTACTCCTGCTGCACTTCCAGCGCCGAGGCCTCCCGCCCGCTGGCGAGGCGCACCTTGCGCTGGCCGGTGATGTCATGGCTGACCTCGCGGATGGCCCGGATCGGGTTCTCCAGCGTCAGATCGCGCATGACCGTGCCCGCCTCGATCATGCGGAGCACGAGATCGGTGGCCCCGACCTTGAGCAGCATGGTCGTCTCGGACATGTTGGAGTCGCCGACGATGACATGCAGCCGGCGGTAGCGCTCGGCGTCCGCATGCGGCTCGTCCCGGGTGTTGATGATCGGCCGGGAGCGGGTCGTCGCGGAGGAGACGCCCTCCCAGATGTGCTCCGCACGCTGGCTGACGCAGTACACGGCGCCGCGCGGCGTCTGCAGCACCTTGCCCGCACCGCACAGCAGCTGACGGGTGACGAGGAACGGAATGAGGATGTCCGCGAGCCGGGAGAACTCACCGTGCCGGGCGACGAGATAGTTCTCGTGGCAGCCGTAGGAGTTTCCCGCCGAATCGGTGTTGTTCTTGAAGAGATAGACGTCGCCCGCGATTCCCTCCTCGTGCAGGCGGCGTTCGGCATCGACGAGCAGGCCTTCGAGAATGCGCTCACCGGCCTTGTCGTGGGTGACCAGCTCGGTCACGTTGTCGCACTCGGGTGTTGCGTATTCCGGATGCGATCCCACGTCCAGGTACAGGCGGGCGCCGTTCCGCAGGAAGACATTGCTGCTGCGGCCCCATGACACAACACGGCGGAAGAGGTACCGCGCCACTTCGTCAGGTGACAGTCGGCGCTGTCCCCTGAACGTGCACGTGACGCCGTACTCGTTCTCCAGCCCGAAAATGCGGCGGTCCATGACTGAACATTACGCCTGACGGCCTGCTCTGAAACCGGGTTCGACGGCCCCGTTCCGATCATTTTCCGCCGGGGCCGCACCCGCCTTGGGCTGCACCGGATCCCCGAGAAATCGCTTCGTCGACAAAAGGACGAGCAGTGCGGCGATCCCTCCGGCGCCGGCAACCGCGAATCCCGCCGCCGAGCCGCCGCCCTCCACCGCGGGGCCGACCACCGAGTTGCCCACCGCCGAGCCGACTCCGAACGTCGTCACCAGCCAGGAAAACGCCTCCGTCACCGTGCCGTTGGGAGCATGCCGGTCCACCACCACGAACGCACAGGCCAGCGCCGGCGCCAGAAAGAGCCCGGCGACCCCGGTCAGCGCCGTCATCCCGGCCACGCCGGGGGCCAGCGCCAGCGGCAGGTACCCCAGCGCCAGCAGCCCGATGAGCAGCCGCAGCCGGCCCTCCGGCCGTCCCGGCCACTCGCGGGCGCCGTAGACGATGCCGCCGATCAGCGCGCCGACGCCCAGCGCGGAGAGCAGCCAGCTGGAGACCATCCCCCCGCCGTGCTCATCGGCGTACGCCACCGCCGCCACCGCTATCGACCCCAGCGCGAGCCCCACGAAGAAGAACGCCCCGATCAGCACCAGCAGGCCGGGCGAGCGCAGCGCCCCCAGCCAATGCGCCTCGCGGGGCTCGCTGCGCCACTGCCGGGACGGCTCGGAGACGACGACGGAGAGCGCACCGAGCACCCCGATCGCGTTGATGACCAGCAGCGCACCCCCCGCCGACCAGGCCGCCACGCACAGCGTCACCAGCAGCGGGCCGACGGCGAACATGACCTCCTGCGCCACCGCGTCCAGCGCGTACGCGGCATGCACCTGGTCCGGCCGCCTGAGGACCCCGGGCCACAGGGCCCGCAGGCCGCCCTCCAGCGGCGGGGTGAAGAATCCGGCGACCACCATGGCGGCGCAGGCGGCCCACAGCGGATCCAGGCCGACGGCGGCCAGCAGCGCCATGCCGAGGGCGGAGAGCACCGAGGCGGGCAGCATCACCCGCGGCTGGCCGTAGAGGTCCACCGCCCGGCCGAGCAGCGGCTGGCCGATTGCGTTGCAGACGCCGTAGACCGCGGAGAGCACCCCGGCGAGGGCATAGCTGCCACCCTCGGCGCGGACGAACAGGACCACGGCCAGCGCCGCGGTGGCGTTCGGCAGCCTGCCGACCAGCGTTCCCGTCAGCAGCCGCGCCGCATGCCGGGTTTTGAGCAGCTCCGCATATCCCGTGGCCATCACCGCCCCCTTCCGTCCGGACCGGCCGGACGTTTTACGTATAACTTCCGGCGTTATACGTATCATGGCGCCAACCCGCGGTCCACCCCGCACCGGCCGCACACAAGGAGTGACACACCCGGTGACCAGCCACGAGGCCACGCCGCCCCCCGGTGCGAGCAACGGCTCCCCCGGAGCGGCCCGCATCACCAGCCGGGACGTCGCCCGCGCCGCCGGGGTCTCCCAGGCCGCCGTCTCCCTCGTCCTCGGCGACAAATGGCGCGGCCGGGTCTCGGAGACCAAGGCCGAGGCCGTACGGACCGCCGCCCGCGAGCTCGGCTACCGCCCCAACCTCGCCGCCCGCAGCCTGCGCATGGGCCGCACCCGCACCGCGCTCCTCGTCGTCCCGGCCCTGACCACCGAATTCTTCGCCCGCGTCTACACCGGAGCGGCCCGGATCGCCGCCGACCACGGCTTCGGCGTCGTCCTCTACCCCTCCCCCGAGGGCATCGGCCCGGCCCGCGACCCCTTCGACTCCGCGGCCGCCACCCTCGACGGCGTGATCGCCTCCTCCATGGCCGCCGGAGCCCTCACCGCGCTCCGCGACGCCGGCCTGCCCCTGGTCATGCTCGACAGCGATCCCGACGACACCAGCGCCACCGCCACCGTCAATCTCGATATCGCCGACGGCGCACGGCAGTTGGCAACCCACCTCACCGCCCTGGGCCACCGCCGCATCACCCACCTCGCGGCCGACATCGACTCCTGGACCTTCGCCCTCCGCGGCCACGCCGTCACCGAGGCGCTGGCCGCCGTCCCCGGCACACTCCTGCGACGTCAGCCCTCCGCCCTGGGCGTCGACGCCGGCCTCCGGGCCGCGCACACCGCGCTGACCGCCCCCGGCCCCCGCCCCACCGCCCTGCTCTGCGACGACGACATCATCGCCGCCGGCGCCTGCAAGGCCGTACGGCGCCTGGGCCTGCGCGTCCCCGAGGACATCTCCGTCACCGGCTTCGACGATCTCGCCCTCTCGGTGGCCGTCGAACCGGAGCTGACCACCGTACGGCTGCCCGCCGAGGAATTCGGCGAAGCCGGCATGCGGGCCCTGATGACCGTGCTCGACGGCGCCCGGCCCGCGCCCGCCACCCTCCCGGTCACACTGATCAGCCGCGGCTCCACGGCCCCGCCGCCGGCCGGCGCCCACAACACCGCGCGCCCCGGCGGGCAGTGACCCACCGGGGCGCGCAAAAAGACCGGAACTCTCCTGCGGGACTACGCGTCGTCCGACGTCCCCTCAGAGCTCTCCGAGCCCTCCGAAGACCCCGAACCGGCGTCCGGCTTACCGGACTTGGCGCCCGGAGCGCCGGACTCTCCGGCCGCCCCTCCGGCGTCCGCGGCCGCCTCGTCCCCGGCATCCGCATCACCGTCCGCGGACTTCCCGCCGTCGCCCGCGCCGTGCTCATCCAGCAGCCGGGACAGCTGACGGCCCAGGATCCGCTTGAACTTCCGCTGCTGCGGCCGCGTACGGTCCAGCGTCGCCACCTCGAGCTGCTCCGCGGTCAGCGTGCGCTCACTGCCGTTGGTGTCCCGCGACAGCGACTCCACTGCCAGCTTCAGCGCCTCGCCCAGCGTCATGCCCTCACGGTGCCGCTGATCCAGATAGCTGCTGATCTGATCGGCATTGCCGCCCACCGCGACCGAACCGTGCTCATCCACGATCGACCCGTCATGCGGCAGCCGGTAGATCTGATCCTCCTCCGGGGCATTGCCCACCTCGGCGACGATCAGCTCGACCTCGTACGGCTTCTCCGCGGCGCTCGAGAAGATCGTGCCGAGCGTCTGCGCATAGACATTCGCCAGACCGCGCGCGGTCACATCCTCGCGGTCGTAGGTGTACCCCCGCAGATCGGCGTAGCGCACCCCGCCGATCCGCAGATTCTCGAACTCGTTGTACTTGCCGACCGCCGCAAAGGCGATGCGGTCATAGATCTCGCTGACCTTGTGCAGGGCGCGGGAAGGATTCTCGGCGACGAAGACCACGCCGTCGGTGTACTGCAGCACCACGACACTGCGGCCGCGCGCGATGCCCTTGCGGGCGTACTCGGCACGGTCGGCCATGGCCTGCTGGGGTGAGACATAGAACGGCGTCGACACCGGCTATCCGTCCCTTTCTGTCAATGGCTCTCTCACTGGCGAAGGCATCACGGATCATCCGTCCCGTCAGAGCAGCGCGGCACGCGGGCCGTCGGGCTGGTCGAGGCGGCGCTCGTGAATGGCGCGGACGATCTCCGACACCTCGGCCTCGGTCAGCTTCCTGAAGCCGTCCTCGGTGATCACCGTCACGATCGGATAGATCCGCCGGGCCAGATCCGGCCCGCCCGTCGCCGAGTCGTCGTCCGCCGCGTCGTACAGCGCCTGGACGACGGCCGTGGCGGCCTGATTCTCCGTGAAGTCGTCGCGGTAGAGCTTCTTGAGGGCACCGCGGGCGAAGACGGAACCGGAGCCCGTCGCCGCGAAGCCGTGCTCCTCGGAGCGCCCGCCGGTGACGTCGTACGAGAAGATCCGGCCCTTCTGGCGGTCCACGTCCCAGCCGGCGAACAGCGGCACGACCGCCAGGCCCTGCATGGCCATCCCGAGATTGCCCCGGATCATCGTCGACAGGCGGTTCGCCTTGCCCTCCAGGGAGAGTTGGGCGCCTTCCACCTTCTCGAAATGCTCCAGCTCCAGCTGGAACAGCTTGACCATCTCGACGGCGAGCCCCGCCGTGCCGGCGATACCGACCGCCGAGTACTCGTCCGCCGGGAAGACCTTCTCGATGTCCCGCTGCGCGATCACATTGCCCATCGTCGCCCGGCGGTCACCGGCGAGCACCACACCGCCGGGGAACGACGCCGCCACGATGGTCGTCCCGTGCGGCGCCTCGATGGCCCCCTGCACGGGCGGCAGCGGCCGGTTGCCCGGCAGCAGCCCGGGCGAATGCGCCCCGAGAAAGTCCATGAACGACGAGGACCCAGGCGTCAGGAAGGCCGCTGGCAGACGCCCGGTGCTTCGAGTGTTGGCTTCCACACGTTTCCTTCCAGATATGCGATGGCCCGGCGTATGGCGTCGGGGTCATCTCCCAACTTGCCGAGTGCCGAGTTGCAGTTGAAGCACAGTACGCCTCGGACCTTACCCGTCTTGTGGCAGTGATCCACATGGACGGGCTCGGAGCTCTGGCAGATCGGGCAGAGCCCGTTCTGATCGGCGATCATCACATCGCGCTGGGCCACCGTGATGCCGTACTTGCGCTTGAAATTGCTCTCGCGGTTCCGTTCCGCCCTGCAAGATCGGCAGTAGCTTGCCCAGCCGTCCGACGACGACCTGTTGCGTTCCCACTCGTTGTGCGATTTCACTTCACGGCACTGCGGGCACCGCTTGAGTCCCCGAGGCACAGGCACCTTCTCGCGGACCGTTCGCCCCTCGGCTGCCTGGCGCTGCCGGTAGTACTCCGCAGAGCACTCCCGGCAGTACGCCTGCAGCCCGCCATTCATCGACTTGTTACCGGAGAATGCGCCTCTGGACAGCGTCCGCTTGCACCGTGAGCAGCATTTCCGTCCCCCCGAACTCTTCATGTCCGCTTTGCCGCCTATTGTCCACCTTTTTGAACAAATGACCGGACAAAGTCCTCTGCGTTCTCTTCGAGTACGTCATCGATTTCGTCGAGGACGGAATCGACGTCATCCGACAATTTCTCCTGGCGCTCCTTGAGATCCTCCGAAGCCTGCGCATCCTGCGCCTGCTCCTCGACCTCTTCCGTGGAACGCGTGGCCTTCTGCTGCCCGCCGCCGCTGTCCTTGGTCGCCATGTCCCTCACCCCGCTCGGTTCGCCCGCTCGATGTGACCTTGCTCGATGTGACCTTCAAGATCCGACCCTACAAGCAGGGTCCGACATCGGCCCCGCACTTGGTGCAACGTCCGGGAGTCCCCCAGATCATTCCCGCACTGCGGCCGTTTCAGCCCCGGATCGGCCCTCGATCGGCATGAATCTGTCATGCACCCTTCCCCGGCCCGTCGCACGTCAGCGGCCGGAAAGCGTCCTGACCAGGTCCTCCGCCGTACGGCAGCGGTCCAGGAGCTCCTTGACGTGCTTACGGGTCCCGCGCAGCGGCTCCAGGGTGGGGACGCGTTGCAGGGAGTCACGGCCGGGGAGGTCGAAGATGACCGAATCCCAGGACGCGGCCGCGACGTCGTCGGCGTACTGCTCCAGACAGCGGCCACGGAAGTAGGCCCTGGTGTCCTCAGGGGGCTTCAGCCGGGCCCTCTGGACATCGGGCTCGTCCAGGAGGCGCTTCATCTTGCCGCGGGCCGCCAGACGGTTGTACAGGCCCTTCTCGGGGCGTACGTCGGCGTACTGCAGGTCGATGAGGTGCAGCCGCGCCGCGTCCCAGTCGAGGCCGTCGCGGCGGCGGTAGCCCTCCATCAGCTCGCGCTTGGCGACCCAGTCCAGCTCGCCCGACAGGCTCATCGGGTCGTTCTCGAGCCGTCCGAGCACGTCCTCCCACCTGGTCAGGACGTCCTTGGTCTGCTCGTCCGCATCCGCTCCGTAACGGTCCTCGACGTATTTGCGGGCCAGCTCGAAGTACTCCATCTGCAGCTGTACGGCGGTGAGCGTGCGGCCGCTGCGGAGCGTGATCAGGTGTTGCAGGGTGGGGTCGTGGGAGACGTGGTGGAGGGTGCGTACGGGCTGGTCGACGGCCAGGTCGACGGCGATGAAGCCGTCCTCGATCATGGACAGGACCAGGGATGTCGTGCCGAGCTTGAGGTAGGTGGAGATCTCGGAGAGGTTGGCGTCGCCGATGATCACGTGGAGGCGGCGGTATTTCTCCGCGTCGGCGTGGGGCTCGTCGCGGGTGTTGATGATGGGCCGCTTGAGGGTCGTCTCGAGCCCGACCTCCACCTCGAAGTAGTCGGCGCGCTGGCTGAGCTGGAAGCCGTGCTCGTGGCCGTCCTGGCCGATGCCGACCCGGCCGGCGCCGGTGACCACCTGGCGGGAGACGAAGAACGGCGTCAGATGGCGCACGATGTCCGAGAAGGGGGTCTCCCGCTTCATCAGGTAGTTCTCGTGCGTGCCGTAGGAGGCGCCCTTGTTGTCGGTGTTGTTCTTGTAGAGGTGGATGGGCTGGGCGCCGGGTACCTGGGCGGCCCGCTCGGCGGCCTCGGCCATGATCCGCTCGCCGGCCTTGTCCCACAGGACGGCATCGCGGGGGTTGGTGACCTCGGGGGCGCTGTATTCGGGGTGGGCGTGGTCGACGTAGAGCCGGGCTCCGTTGGTGAGGATCACATTGGCCAGGCCGATGTCCTCGTCGGTGAGCTGGCTGGAGTCGGCGGCCTCGCGGGCGAGGTCGAAGCCGCGGGCGTCCCGCAGCGGGTTCTCCTCCTCGAAGTCCCAGCGAGCCCGTCGTTCCTGGTGCATCGCGGCCGCGTAGGCGTTGACGACCTGGGACGAGGTGAGCATGGCATTGGCATTCGGGTGGCCCGGTACGGAGATCCCGTACTCCGTCTCGATCCCCATTACTCGCCGTACGGTCATGCGGCCCTCCTTGCCCGGCGGCGCCCCCGGATGGGGTCGGCGCTCAAGTACCGCTGCGCTTCCGGTCCGTGTGCGTTCCCCGCTCCCGCACAGCGTGACGCGGCGGTATGGACGAGCCTAGAACGCCTTTGCGGCGCTGGGGAGATCATTACAGTCATTGCTCCAGTCCGGTTTTCCCTGGTCCATCGCACTCTTGACGGGGCCGGCCCATGCGGCGCCCGGAAAAGCGTCCGGCTGCGGACGCCCCGTGCAGGACATCCGCAGCCGGAGTGCGGTGTTACAGGTATTGGCCGGTATTCGCCACCGTGTCGATGGAGCGGCCGGTGTCGGCGCCCTGCTTTCCGGTCACCAGCGTACGGATGTAGACGATCCGCTCGCCCTTCTTGCCGGAGATCCGGGCCCAGTCGTCCGGGTTGGTGGTGTTCGGCAGGTCTTCGTTCTCCTTGAACTCGTCCACGCAAGCCTGGAGGAGATGGGAGACCCGCAGACCCTTTTGATTGTGCTCGAGGAAGGCCTTGATGGCCATCTTCTTCGCACGTCCGACGATGTTTTCGATCATCGCTCCGGAGTTGAAATCCTTGAAGTAAAGGACTTCCTTGTCACCATTCGCATAGGTGACCTCCAGGAATCGATTTTCCTCGGATTCCGCGTACATCTGCTCGACGACCGACTGGATCATCGCGCTGACCGCGGCCCTGCGGGAATCGCCGTGCTCGGCGAGATCATCGGCGTGCAGCGGGAGATTCTCGGTGAGGTACTTCGAGAAGATGTCCTTGGCGGCCTCCGCGTCCGGACGCTCGATCTTGATCTTCACATCGAGGCGGCCGGGGCGCAGGATCGCCGGGTCGATCATGTCCTCGCGGTTCGAGGCGCCGATCACGATGACGTTCTCGAGGCCCTCCACGCCGTCGATCTCGGAGAGCAGCTGCGGGACGATGGTGTTCTCCACGTCCGAGCTGACGCCGGATCCCCGGGTGCGGAAGAGGGAGTCCATCTCGTCGAAGAAGACGATGACGGGGGTGCCCTCGCTGGCCTTCTCCCTGGCCCGCTGGAAGACCAGCCGGATGTGCCGCTCGGTCTCGCCGACGTACTTGTTGAGCAGCTCGGGACCCTTGATGTTGAGGAAGAAGCTCTTCCCCGCGGGCTGCCCGGTCACCTCGGCGACCTTCTTGGCAAGGGAGTTGGCGACCGCCTTGGCGATGAGTGTCTTGCCGCAGCCGGGCGGGCCGTAGAGCAAGACGCCCTTGGGCGGGCGCAGTTCGTGCTCCTTGAAGAGGTCGGGGTAGAGGTAGGGGAGCTCGACCGCGTCCCGGATCAGTTCGATCTGGCCGCCCAGACCGCCGATCTTGGTGTAGTCGATGTCCGGGACCTCTTCGAGGACGAGTTCCTCGACCTCGCTCTTCGGGATGACTTCGTAGACGTAGCCGGAGCGGGGCTCGAGCAGCAGGGCGTCGCCGGGGCGGATGGTGATGTCCAGCAGCGGCTCGGCGAGCCGCACCACCCGCTCCTCGTCGGTGTGCCCGATCACCAGCGCGCGCTCGCCGTCCTCGAGGATTTCCTTGAGGGTGACGATGTCGCCGGCGCTCTCGAACTCCATGGCTTCGACCACATTGAGCGCTTCGTTGAGCATGACCTCCTGGCCGCGCCGGAGGTCGTCGAGCTCCACGCTGGGGCTGACATTGACCCGGAGTTTTCTGCCTCCGGTGAAAATGTCGGCCGTGCCGTCCTCGTTCGTCTGCAGGAAGACACCGAAGCCGGCCGGGGGCTGTGCGAGCCGGTCGACTTCCTCCTTGAGCGCGACGATCTGGTCGCGGGCCTCGCGGAGAGTATTGGCGAGTCGCTCGTTCTGCGCGGAAACGCCGGCCAGGTTGGTCTGCAGCTCGACGATCCGCTCTTCGAGAATCCTCGTGTGCCGCGGAGAGTCGGCGAGCTTACGTCGCAGGACGGCGATCTCCTGCTCGAGATAGGCAACCTGGCCGGCAGGATCTTCAGACCCTCGCCCCGGCCGGATGCCGCGGTTGATGTCGTCGTCGTGGGCTGCCACGGTCCTCACCTCCTCCAAGGAGCTGGACGCTTCCTGACCCTACCTGGGCCGGTGCAGGTTGAAACCCCTAGATCGAAAAGACTGTCGGGGCGTGTCCGATCTTCACCCTTGCGCACGTCCTCACGCCAAGGGAATACCCACCCAACAACATCGGAAAGCGAGCGGTTGTATCGTCGAGTCGGTCAACACCCGTCAGGGCTGGCGCCACTTAGACAAAAACGGTTCACGTACGCAGGAACGGCAGGCGAGATGACCGCGCAGGATGAAGCCTCTCCAGAGCTCGAAGTCTGGATCGACCAGGACCTGTGCACGGGCGACGGGATCTGCGTGCAGTACGCGCCCGAGGTCTTCGAGCTCGATATCGACGGGCTGGCCTATGTCAAGAGCGCGGACGACGAGCTGCTGCAGGACAAGGGGGCCACAACGCCCGTCCCGCTGACGCTGCTCAACGATGTCCGGGACTCGGCCAAGGAGTGCCCCGGGGACTGTATTCATGTGCGCCGGGTCACGGACCGGGTCGAGGTCTACGGGCCGGACGCGGACTAGGACGTGCCCGGCCCCGGGCCGCACGGCCCCGGCCCACCGGTCAGGCGCCGGCCATAACGCGGTGTAGACGAATCGGGGACGGGGCGTAGACGGAGCGTAGGGAATCCCCCGCCGACGCGCACATCATGTGACGGATCAGACACCGGCTGTGCTCGTCCCGGCGGGAACTTCGCTCTGGATGAACTTCCCGTCGCTCCACTGCCACTTGGCGCTCTTGCGGACGTCGGGGCAGCAGCGCGGGACGTCGAACGTGGAGTAGCCCAGGAGCGTCGCTGAGATCTCGCGGCCCTGGAGGGCGAAGTCCTGGACGCTGAGCTTCTGGGAGGGCGCGAGAAGGGTCGCCACGACGCGAGGAGCGGCCTGCGGGTCGGACTGCCGGGCCAGGACGAAGACACCGCTGGGCGGGGTTCCGGTCACGGAATGGCAGCGGACCACCGCGATGGTCTCGGTGGTGCCGTCGCCGTCGAGGTCACCGGAGGTCTTCTTCACCACGTCGAGGCGGTTGGGCCCGCAGTTGACGGGAAACGTGACCTTGGCCGGATCGGGGGCGGCCAGGGCGGAAGCAGCCGAGCCGGGGGCGGCCATGGTGTGGCGGCCGGATTTCGCGCCGTGCGCGGTGGTGGCAGTGGCATCCGGGGGCTGGATCACGGACGCGAGCGCCACGACCGCCGAGACCGCGGTGGCCGTGGCGAGCCAGTGCATGGGGTGGGGCTGGGTATGCAGAAGGTCCTGGCCTGCCAAGGGCTGCACGCGGGGTAACTCCTGTGAAGAGCTGTGGCGGTGGGAGTGCCCAGCATCGTTCCACAGGAGGTGGCGGCGCGGAACCAGCGGGAGCGGAGTTTTACGCTCCGATCACGCGGTGGGCGCAAACGTGAACGGCGGGGTGCAACGGAGTGCTGGGCGGGGAGTCCGACGAGAAGGCGCCGCCGGCGGCTCCCCTGGGGGAACTCGTCGGCGGCGCCCGGTGGTTCGGTGAGGGGACCGGAGGCCGGTCCGGGAGGGTCAGTCCTGTGCGGTCGCGTCGTCGGCGGCGCCGGATGCCGGGTCCCCGGCCTTCTCGCCCGGCGCAGCCTTCTCCCGCCCGCCCGGCGCAGCCTTCTCCCGCCCGCCCGGCGCAGCCTTCTCCCGCCCGCCCGGCCCGGTGTAGTCCTCGCCGTAAGCGCCCTTGGCGGGCCGGCGCCGGCGCAGCGGCGGCTCGACGCCGTCCGCCAGGCGGCGGGCGGTGAGGAGGAAGCCGGTGTGGCCGATCATGCGGTGGTCGGGGCGGACGGCGAGGCCCTCGACGTGCCAGGTGCGGACCATGGTTTCCCAGGCCGACGGCTCGTTGAAGGTGCCGTGCTCGCGGATCGCCTCGACGGTGCGGGCCAGCTGCGTGGTCGTGGCGACGTAGGCGCAGAGGATGCCGCCGGGGACCAGGGCCTTGGAGACGGCCTCCAGGCACTCCCAGGGGGCGAGCATGTCGAGGATGACGCGGTCGACGTCGGTGTCGGAGAGGTTGTCCTGGAGGTCACCGACGGTGAGCGTCCATGCGGGGTGCGGACCGCCGAAATAGCGCTCGACGTTCTGCGTGGCGATCTCGGCGAAGTCGGCGCGGCGCTCGTAGGAGTGCAGCATGCCGTCGTCGCCGATGGCGCGCAGCAGGAAGCTGCTGAGCGAGCCGGAGCCCACACCGGCCTCGACGACGCGGGCGCCGGGGAAGATGTCGGCCATCGCCAGGATCTGCCCCGCGTCCTTGGGGTAGACCACGGCGGCACCGCGGGGCATGGACAGGACGTAGTCGGGGAGCAGCGGGCGCAGCGCGAGGTAGGCGACGTTCCCGGTGGTACGGACAACACTGCCCTCGGGAGCACCGATCAGCTCGTCGTGGGGGAAGGCTCCCTTGTGGGTGTGGAAGCTTTTTCCCTCTTCGAGCGTGAAGGTGTAGTGGCGTCCCTTGGGGTCGGTGAGCTGGACCTGGTCCCCGACCTTGAAGGGCCCGCGACGGCGGGCGGCACCGGTCGGTTCGGACATGTGACCAGCCTACCGGCCGATCGGGGCGGGGCGGACCAGTGGGCGGGCCGGGGGCGCCGCGGGGGTGGTCCGGGCGGCGGTTCGGGGGCGGTGCGTCCGTGGCGTGGCCGGGCTCCATCTGGCCGTTCGAACGCGCTCGTCCCCCCGGCTGGGGGCTACCCAGAGGTACCGGACGCGAAGCCCGCGCGGCACCCGCGGCACGCCCGTGCCCCGCCCGCGCGCAGCGCCCGCGCGCAGGCCGCCGTTCAGGACCGCCGGGCCATCGCCGACACGAAGGCCCGTTCCACGTCGGCCGTCGAGAGGACGCCGTAGATCTCGCCGGTTTCCTCGACGACGAGGTATTCCGTGGCGGGGGTGGCGCGCAGGTATTCCAGGAGGTCTTCGCCGGCGAGTTCGGCGGAGACGCGCATGCCGTCCCTGAGGTCCTGGGCGAGGGTGCCCACGGCGACCCAGGGGCGGCGGTGGTCGGGGACGCCGACGATGGCGGCCTCGCGGACGAGGGCGGTGGGGTTGCCCTGGCGGTCGACGACGACGAGGGCGCGGGCGCCGGCTTCGTTGGCGCGGCGCAGCGCCTCGGAGAGCGGGGTGTCGGTCTCGACGGGGACGGCGCGGCGGGTGAGGATGCGGGCGGTGAGGTCGGGGAGGCGTTCGCGCAGCCGGGCCATGCGCAGGCTGTTGCCGGCGCCGGTCCAGATGATCGCGGCGAGGATCGCGGCGAGCAGGGCGTCGGTGAGCGAGTCGGCGCCGCCGAGCTCTTCGGGGGTGGTGCCGAGGGCGCCGGTGTGGGTGAGCAGCGGAAGGCCGATGAGGACGGTGACGGCGAGTGCGCGGCCGACCCAGGCGGCGGCGACGGTGCCGGTCATGGGCCTGCCGGTGATCTTCCAGACGACGGCGCGCAGCATCCGGCCGCCGTCCAGGGGGAGGCCGGGCAGCAGGTTGAAGACCGCGACGATGAGGTTGGAGATCATCAGGCCGGCGAGCAGGACGCCGGGGACGGTGGCGGGTTCGACCAGCTGCATGCCGAGGTAGAAGATGCCGGCGAGGACGAGGGAGAGCAGCGGGCCGACGAAGGCCAGGACGAATTCCCGGCCGGGGGTCTCGGTCTCCTTCTCGATCTCCGAGACGCCGCCGAAGAACTGCAGCTGGATGCGGCGTACGGGGAGCTTGAAGCGGAGCGCGGCGATGGTGTGGGCCAGCTCGTGGACGAGCACGGAGGCGTAGAACGCGACCGCGAAGAAGAGGGAGACGAGGTAGCGGGCGACGCCGAGCTCGGGCAGCACGCGCTCGAGCTGGCCGCCGAAGACCCAGGTGATCAGGGCCGCGACGACGAACCAGCTGGGGGCGACGTAGACCGGCACGCCGAAGGGGCGGCCCATCAGGATGCCGCCGCCCTTCTTGCCGTCCGGCGCCTTGGGGCCCCTCGGTCCGCCGACGGTGTCCGTCGGCCCGCCGTCCCCAGGTTCTTCGGCCGCCGCGGCGTCCCCGTCCCGGGGCGCGGCGGCTTCCTTGCGTTCTTCGGCGTCCTTGGGCGGCTCGGGCGGCTCGGGCGGCCGGTGCTGCACGGACTCCTGGGGGTCCTGCGGCTTCCCGCTGTCGTCCACGGCGTCCCCTCGTCGAATGCGGCCTTTGCGTCTGCTTGGCGTGATCTACCGATCATGCAGGGCAAAGGGGTCTGCCGTCGATGGTATGCGGAGCGCGGGGCCCGTATCCGCTGCGGGGCCCGCCTTGGGCGGTCCGTACGCGGTTGTCAGTGGCGGGCCGTAGGGTCTGATGACATGGGAACGAGCACCGAGAGGGCCGGGGCGGCCACGCAGGGCGGGCAGGGCGGGCAGCCGGCCACGGGCGGGCCCGGGGCCCAGCGCATGGCGCCGGAGGGCGAGCGGGCGGCGGGCGGGGCGCAGCCGCCGGTGGCGCTGTCGCCGTCGCGGGCGAGCGATTTCATGCAGTGCCCGCTGCTGTACCGCTTCCGGGTGATCGACAAGCTGCCGGAGAAGCCGAGCGCGGCGGCGACCCGGGGCACGGTCGTGCATGCGGTGCTGGAGCGGCTCTTCGACGCGCCGGCGGCGGAGCGTACGGCTCCGGGCGCGCGGGCGATGGTGCCGGGCGAGTGGGAGAAGCTGCTGGCCAAGCGGCCGGAGCTGGCGGAGCTGTTCACCGACGGCGCAGGCGGTGCGGACGGCGAGCGGCTGGCGGTCTGGCTGGCGGAGGCCGAGGCCCTGGTGGAGCGGTGGTTCTCGCTGGAGGACCCGACGCGGCTGGAGCCGGCCGAGCGCGAGCTGTATGTGGAGACGGTGCTGGAGTCCGGGCTGCAGCTGCGGGGGTTCGTCGACCGGGTCGACATCGCGCCGACGGGCGAGGTGCGGATCGTGGACTACAAGACCGGCAAGGCGCCGCGGCCGCAGTTCGCCGAGGGTGCGCTGTTCCAGATGAAGTTCTATGCGCTGGTGATGTGGCGGCGCAGCGGTACGGTGCCGCGGCGGCTGCAGCTGGTGTATCTGGGCAGCGGCGATCTGGTGACGTACGACCCGACCGAGGCCGATCTGCGGGGCGTGGAGCGGAAGTTGCTGGCGCTGTGGGAGGCGATCCAGCTGGCGACGCGGACCGGGGACTGGCGGCCGCGGCCGACCAAGCTGTGCGGCTGGTGCGACCACCAGGCGCACTGTCCGGAATTCGGCGGTACTCCCCCGGTGTATCCCCTGGCGGTCCGCCCGGCGGCGGGTGAGGGCGGGGAGCAGGGCAGAATGGGGACGATCTAACGAAGGAGACCTCGTGGCTATCCGCGTCCTGCTGGTCGACGACCAGCCCCTGCTGCGCACGGGATTCCGGATGATCCTGGAGGCCGAGCAGGATCTGGCGGTCGTCGGGGAGGCCGGTGACGGTCTGCAGGCACTGGAGCAGGTACGGGCGCTGCAGCCCGATGTGGTGCTGATGGACATCCGGATGCCCCGGATGGACGGTGTCGAGGCGACCCGGCAGATCACCGGTCCGGCGAAGGACGGCCCGGCGAAGGTGCTGGTGCTGACCACTTTCGACCTGGACGAGTATGTGGTCGAGGCGCTGCGGGCCGGGGCCAGTGGCTTTCTGCTGAAGGATGCGCCGGCCAATGAGCTGGTGCAGGCGATCCGGGTGGTGGCCGCGGGCGAGGCGATGCTGGCGCCGAGCATCACGCGCCGGCTGCTGGACAAGTACGCCAATCATCTGCCGTCGGGCGAGGAGGCGGTGCCGGACACCCTGCACACCCTCACCGAGCGCGAGGTGGAGGTGCTCAAGCTGGTGGCGCGCGGGCTGTCGAACGCCGAGATCGCCGCGGATCTGTTCGTCAGCGAGACGACGGTCAAGACGCATGTGGGCCATGTGCTGACGAAGCTGGGGCTGCGGGACCGGGTGCAGGCGGCGGTGTACGCGTACGAGAGCGGGCTGGTGCGTCCCGGCGCGCAGTAGGCGCGCAGCAGCACCGAGGCGTGCCGGGTTCGCCGGCGCGTGCGCAGGCATGACAGTGGGGCCGGTCCGAGGATTCTCCGGACCGGCCCCACTGTCATGCCTGCGCAGGCGTCATAGGTGCACAGGCGTCATGCGTGACGCCTGTGCACGGGCCGGATCAGGTGTCGGCCGCCTTGCTGATCTCCCAGAACCGGAAGACGGTCGAGGCGTCCAGGGTCCATTCCAGACCGGAGATCCCGTCGCGGGCGACGGCGTACTGCTTGCCCTGCCAGACCGGGATGACCGGTACGTCGCGGGCGACGATGTCCTGGAGCTCGCGGAACGTTTCCGTGGCGGCACCGCGGTCGGGCTGGTCGGCGGTCTTGGGCAGCAGCCGGCCGGTGATCTCCGGCGAGCTGTAGTGGTTGCCCAGCACGTTGCCCTTGCCGAAGAACGGCTGGGTGAAGTTGTCCGGGTCCGGGTAGTCGGGGATCCAGCCCTTGACGTAGAAGCCGAAGCGGCCGGACGCCATGCCCTGCTCGTACTCCTTGGTGGGCACGCTGCGCACCTTGACGTCGAACAGGCGGCTCGCGTTGAGCTGTTGGGCTATTTCCTTGACGGCGGGGACGGTGCCGGGGCCGTAGCGGTCGGGGGTGGCCCACAGGGTGAGCGGGACCTTGCCGTGGACACCGGCGTCGCGCAGGGCGTCGGCGGCCTTGCCGGGGTTCGGCCGGTCGCCGAAGGTGTCGAAGAAGGCGGTGTTGTGGCCGGTGATGCCCGCGGGAACGATGGAGTAGAGCGGTTCGGCGGTGTGCTGGTAGACGTCGCGGACGAGGGTGGGGCGGTCCAGGAGGTAGGCGATCGCCTTGCGGACGCCGAGCTTGCCGGCGACCGGGTCCTTGAAGTTGAAGACGAGGTGCATGACCTCGGCGCTGGTGCCCTGGATGAGCTGGGTGCCGTGCTTCTGGTCCAACGAGGCGTTGGAGAGCGCGGCGAGGTCCTCCATGGACAGACCTCGGTAGGCCAGGTCGACGGCGCCGCTGCGGACGGCCTTCTTGAGGTCCTCGGCCGCGGTGAAGTACTTCACCGTCATCCCGGAGTTCTTGACCTTGGCGGGGCCCTTGTAGGAGGGGTTGACGCCGAAGAGCGCCCTCTTGGGGCTGTAGTCCTTGAGCGTGTAGACGCCTGAGCCGACCGCCTTGCCGTCGGTGCGCAGCCGGTCGGCCGGATAGGCGGTGTGGTCGACGATGGAGCCGGCGCCGGAGGCGATCTTGCTGGGGAAGGTGGCGTCGGGCGTCTTCAGGTGGAAGACCACGGTCTTGGCGTCCGGCGCCTCGACCTTGTCGAGCGCGGTGAACATCACGGCGGGGCCGTTCTTGTCCTTGATGCGCCGGGTGCGGTCGAAGGAGAACTTGACGTCCTCGGAGGTCAGCTTGTGACCGTTGCTGAAGGTCAGGCCGTCCTTGAGGGTGCAGCGGAAGACCTGGCTGTGGGTGTCGGTGAAGATGCAGCTCTTGGCGGCTTCCGGTTCCGGCTTGGTGCCCCCCTTGGGGAAGCTCAGCAGCGACTGGAAGACGTTGTTGAACAGCAGCCACGAGCCGGGGTCGTAGCCGGCGGCCGGGTCGGTGGAGACGGGCTTGTCCATCGTTGTTCCCATGACGACGGGCTCGCCGTGGCCGTTCGCCCCGGAGTCGTCGGCGCTGCAGCCCGCGAGCGCGAGCAGGGCTGTTGCCAGCCCTGCTCCGATCGGGGCGGCCAGCCGCTGGTCACGCTGCCTCACTACGTGGTTCCTCACGTTCGGTGTCGCGGTGGTGCGGTGTCGCATTGGTGCGGTCTCGCGTTGGTGCAGGCTGCTGCTGCTGCGGGTCTGCCTCGGCAGCAGCCGGTGTCGTACGGGCGGTTCTTGTGTTGTGCGGTGGTGCCTGTGCCGTACGCGTGGTGCCTGGGGGCGTACGAGGGGCCGGGTCAGTCGGCGACGCCGCGGCCCAGTTCCCAGATCTGCAGCCCCGAGGAGGAGTTGAGGGCCCACTCGGTGCCGGTGATGTCGTCGCGGGCGGCAACGTACTGCTTGCCCTGCCACAGCGGGAGCAGCGGTACGTCCGCGGCGATGATGTCCTGCGCCTGCTTGAAGTCGTCCGCGGCGGCGTTGCGGTCGGACTGCTGGCGGCTGGACGGGATCAGCTGCGACTCGATCTTGCCGTTGCGGTAGGGGGAGCCGAGGAAGTTCTGCTTGCCGATGAACGGCGCGATGTAGTTGTCGGCGTCCGGGATGTCGGGGAACCAGCCCATGTGGTAGACGGTGTACTTGCCGTCCAGGGCGTCGGTGCGAAACTGCTGCCAGCTGTCGACGCCCTTGAGGCTGACGTCGAACAGCGTGCTGTCGTTGAGCTGCCGCTGCAGTGCCCGGACCTCCTTGGTGGTGCTGGGGCCGTAGTGGTTCGTGGTGTACGTGAGGGTGAACTTCACCGGGGTGGTGATGTTCGCCTGCTGCAGGGTCTTGCGGGCGGCCGCGACGCTGGGGTCCCCGTACTTGTTGAAGAACGCGTTGATGTGGCCGGTGAGGCCGGTGGGGACCATCGAGAAGAGCGGGTCACCGGTGTACGCGTAGACGTCCCGGACGAGCCGGGGGCGGTCGACGATCTGCGCCATCGCCTGCCGCACGGCCTTGTTGGAGACGACCGGGTCCTTGGTGTTGAAGGCGAGGTAGCGGATCTCCTGGCCCGGCATCGTCTGCATCGTGAGGTGCTCGTCGCGGGAGTTCTCCAGGCCCTTGACCTGGCTGGGTGCCAGACCGCGGTTCATGAGGTCGATGTCGCCCTTGCGCAGCGCCTTCTCCGTCGTCGCGGAGTCGTCGAAGAAGCGCATCTCGACCTTGTCGTTCCTCGCCGTCAGCCCGCCCTTGTAGCCGGGGTTCCTGGTGAAGACGACCTTGGTGATGCGGTTGCCGCTGTGCTCGGCCTTGACGGTGTACGGGCCCGAGCCGACCACCTCGAAGCCGCTGTAGAGGCGGTTCTTGGGGTACACCTCGGGGTCGACGATGGCCGCGGCGGGCGTGGTGAGCTTCTGCGGGAAGGTGGCGTCGGGTCTGCTGAGGTGGAACACCACCTCGGTCTTGCTGGGCGCCTCGACCTTGTCGATGTCGTCGAGCAGCGACACCGGGCCGTTGGTGTTGTTGATGGCCTTCATGCGCTCGATGGAGAACTTGACGTCCTGTGCCGTCAGGTCGTGTCCGTTCGCGAACTTCAGGCCGCTGCGCAGGGTGCAGCGGTACTGCTCGTTCTGACTGTCGCTGAACCTGCAGGACCTGGCCGCGTCGGGCACCGGCGCGGTACCGCTCCGCGGCAGCCGCATCAGCGTCTGCAGGGTGCTGCGCAGCACGTTCCACGCATCGACGTCATAGGCCTGCGCCGGGTCGAGGGGGGCGGGTGCCGCCTTGGTCGCCTCGATCCGGGAGGCGACCCCGACGATGATCGGATCACCTTCGTCGCCCGCGCCGTCCGAGCTGCCGCAGGCAGCGAGTACGGGGGCGATCAGACCGGCCATGACCGGCAGCACCAAGGTCTTGCGGTTCATCGTCGGCAGGTTCCTTATCAGCGCAGAGGTGTTGCTCGCGACGACATTAGTAGGAACGGTCAGCCGGTCCGGGACACAACGTAGTTGAAACAATGGGGCCCCGGGATACCGGTGGCGGCACGACCGATATCCGGACGGCGGAACGTTTCGCACGTTGCTCCACCAATCCGGACACTTACCCCCGCGGAAAACCCCGGACAGACCCCCTGGAACACCTGCCGCCGCCCCTGTCGACGGCCCGGCACGTGAGAAACGTCACGCATTCCCCGGCCTGCAGCACCGGCGGAATTCGGCCGCTGTATTCACCGCGGAGACGTCACGGAAAATAAGCACGCAGCTCCCCTGAGTTCCCAGTGCTTTTCCGTTCGGACACGCTCGGTACTCTCGGTGGATGATTCACCGGCTTTCCGTGATGAGGGCACGGAGAAAAGCCAGATCGACTTCTTTCAGCGACCCCACGACCGTACGGCCCCGGGCCGGCGGGATCGGCGTCACCGACGGCACCGCGACGACCCGGCAGCCCGCGGCCTCGCCCGCCGTCACTCCGGTGAGGGTGTCCTCGATGACGGCGCAGCGGTCCGGGGCCACGCCCAGCCGGGCGGCGGCCGTCAGATACGGGTCCGGATGCGGTTTGGTGCGCTCCATCTCGTCGCCGGCCAGCGTCAGGTCGAAGTTCTCCCGGCCCAGCCAGTGCAGCATCGAGTCGATGATGGCGCGGTGCGAGGCGGAGACCAGGGCGGTCGGCACCTGGTGGGCCCGCAGCTCGGCCAGCAGCCGGCGCGCACCCGGCATCAGCGGCACCCCGCCGGCGATCCGGGCGGCGAAGCGGGCGTTGAGCAGCCCGCTGAGCTCGGTGAGGCCGATCTGGGCGCCGGTGGCCTGGATGAGGTAGCCGGCGCTGCGGGTCATCGGGCCCCCGACGACGATCTCGCGGTGTCCGTCGTGCAGGGTGTGGCCCAGTTCCGCGAAGACCTCGGCCTCGGCCTCCCACCAGAAGCCCTCGGTGTCGACGAGGGTGCCGTCCAGGTCGAGGAAGACGGCCTGGAGGGTGGCGGGCTCGGCCGAGCGGGTGCCGACTGCGGGGATGCTGCTGGTCATCCATCCACCTCCGTGACGACGTCCCCGAAAGGGACGAAAGGGCCGGCCGCTGCCCCCGGCGGGGGTTGCGACCGGCCACTACCGGACCGACCAGTGTACGACGGTGCGGCCCGGAATGCGCGGTACGGCGGAAGGGAAACGGAGGGAGGCCCCCCGGGAGGGCCTCCCTGGCGTCACCGCGTCACCGCGCTACCGCGCATTGAAGTACTTCGCCTCCGGGTGGTGGATGACGATGGCGTCCGTCGACTGCTCGGGGTGCAGCTGGAACTCCTCGGAGAGCTGGACGCCGATCCGCTCCGGCTGCAGCAGGTCCGCGATCTTGGCGCGGTCCTCCAGGTCGGGGCAGGCGCCGTAGCCCAGCGAGAAGCGCGCACCGCGGTACTTCAGCGCGAACATGTCCTCGACATCGGCCGGGTCCTCGCCCGCGAAGCCCAGCTCCGCGCGGACCCGGGCGTGCCAGTACTCGGCCAGCGCCTCGGCCAACTGGACGGACAGACCGTGCAGTTCCAGGTAGTCGCGGTAGGCGTTGGCCTCGAAGAGCTCGGCCGTGGCGGCGCCGATCTTCGAGCCGACGGTGACGACCTGCAGGCCGACGACATCGCGCTCACCGGACTCCTCCGGACGGAAGAAGTCCGCCAGGCACAGGCGGCGGCCGCGGCGCTGGCGCGGGAAGGTGAAGCGGGTGCGCTCGGTGCCGTCCTCGTTCAGGAGGATGAGGTCGTCGCCCTTGGAGTGGCAGGGGAAGTAGCCGTGCACCACGGCGGCTTCCAGCAGGTTCTCGGTCTGGAGCTTGTCCAGCCAGCCGCGCAGCCGCGGACGGCCCTCGGACTCCACCAGCTCCTCGTACGACGGGCCCTCCCCCGTACGGGCCTGCTTGAGGCCCCACTGGCCCTTGAAGAGCGCGCCCTCGTCCAGCCAGGACGCGTAGTCGGCGAGCTGGATGCCCTTGACGACGCGGGTGCCCCAGAACGGCGGGGCGGGGACGGGGTTGTCGACGGCGACGTCGGAGCGCACCGAGCCCTCGGGCTCCTCGACCTCGAGGACGGCGGTGTCCTTCTTGGGGACGCGGCGCTGCTTGAGCTCGGGGAGGGCGGCGCCGGGCACCCCGCGCTTGACGGCGATCAGGGCGTCCATCAGGCGCAGTCCCTCGAACGCGTCGCGGGCGTAGCGGACCTCGCCCTCGTAGATCTCGTGGAGGTCCTGCTCGACGTAGGCGCGGGTGAGGGCGGCGCCGCCGAGGATGACGGGGAAGTCGGCGGCCATCTTGCGCTGGTTGAGCTCCTCCAGGTTCTCCTTCATGATCACGGTCGACTTGACCAGGAGCCCGGACATGCCGATGACATCGGCCTTGTGTTCCTCGGCGGCTTCCAGGATCGCGGAGACCGGCTGCTTGATGCCGAGGTTGACGACGTTGTAGCCGTTGTTCGACAGGATGATGTCGACGAGGTTCTTGCCGATGTCGTGGACGTCGCCGCGGACGGTGGCGAGCACGATGGTGCCCTTGCCCTCCGCGTCCGACTTCTCCATGTGCGGCTCGAGGTAGGCCACCGCGGCCTTCATGACCTCGGCGGACTGGAGGACGAACGGCAGCTGCATCTGGCCGGAGCCGAAGAGCTCGCCGACGACCTTCATACCGGCCAGGAGGGTCTCGTTGACAATGTCCAGGGCGGGGCGCTCCTCCAGCGCCGCGTCCAGGTCGGCCTCCAGGCCGTTCTTCTCGCCGTCGATGATGCGGCGCTGGAGGCGCTCCTCCAGCGGCAGGGCGGCCAGTTCCTCGGCCTTGCCGGCCTTGAGGGACTTGGCGGTGGCGCCCTCGAAGAGCGCCATCAGCTTCTGGAGGGGGTCGTAGCCCTCGGTGCGCCGGTCGTAGATGAGGTCGAGGGCCGTGGTGACCTGCTCCTCGTCGAAGCGGGCGATCGGCAGGATCTTGGACGCGTGCACGATCGCCGAGTCCAGGCCCGCCTTGACGCATTCGTCGAGGAAGACCGAGTTGAGCAGGATGCGGGCCGCCGGGTTGAGGCCGAAGGAGATGTTGGACAGGCCCAGCGTGGTCTGTACGTCCGGGTGGCGGCGCTTGAGTTCGCGGATCGCCTCGATGGTGGCGATGCCGTCCCCCCGGGACTCCTCCTGGCCGGTGCAGATGGTGAAGGTGAGGGTGTCGATGAGGATGTCCGACTCGAGGATGCCCCAGTTGCCGGTCAGGTCGGCGATGAGCCGTTCGGCGATCTCGACCTTCTTCTCGGGCGTACGGGCCTGGCCCTCCTCGTCGATGGTGAGGGCGATCAGCGCGGCGCCGTGCTCCTGGGCCAGCCGGGTGACCTTGGCGAAGCGCGATTCGGGGCCGTCGCCGTCCTCGTAGTTGACGGAGTTGATGACCGCGCGGCCGCCCAGCTTCTGCAGGCCGGCCTCGATCACGTCGACCTCGGTGGAGTCGAGGACGATGGGCAGGGTGGAGGCGGTGGCGAAGCGGCCGGCCAGTTCCTCCATGTCGGCGACGCCGTCCCGGCCGACGTAGTCGACGCACAGGTCGAGCATGTGGGCGCCCTCGCGGATCTGGTCGCGGGCCATCTCCACACAGTCGTCCCAGCGGGCGTCCAGCATCGCCTCGCGGAACTTCTTCGATCCGTTGGCGTTGGTGCGCTCGCCGATGGCCAGGTACGAGGTGTCCTGGCGGAAGGGGACGGTCTGGTAGAGGGAGGCGGCGCCGGGCTCGGGGCGCGGGTCGCGGGCGGTGGGGGCGATGCCGCGGACCCGCTCGACGACCTGCCGCAGGTGCTCGGGAGTCGTGCCGCAGCAGCCGCCGACCAGGGAGAGGCCGTATTCGGCGACGAAGGTCTCCTGGGCGTCCGCGAGCTCGGCGGCGGACAGCGGGTAGTGCGCGCCGTCCTTGCCGAGGACGGGCAGGCCGGCGTTCGGCATGCAGGCGAGGGGGACGCGGGAGTGCCGGGCCAGATAGCGCAGGTGCTCGCTCATCTCGGCGGGGCCGGTGGCGCAGTTCAGGCCGATCATGTCGATGCCCAGCGGCTCCAGGGCCGTCAGGGCGGCGCCGATCTCGGAGCCGAGCAGCATGGTGCCGGTGGTCTCGACGGTGACGGAGCAGATGATCGGCAGGCTGGCGCCGGTGGCCTCGAGGGCGCGGCGGGCGCCGAGGATGGCGGCCTTGGTCTGCAGCAGGTCCTGGGTGGTCTCCACCAGGAGGGCGTCGGCGCCGCCGGCGATCATGCCCTCGGCGTTCTGCTGGTAGGCGTCGCGGAGGGTGAGGTACGGGGCGTGGCCGAGGGTGGGCAGCTTGGTGCCGGGGCCCATGGAGCCCAGGACGTAGCGCTGCTGCCCGGTCTTCTCGGTGAACTCGTCGGCGACCTCGCGGGCGATCCGGGCGCCGGACTCGGACAGCTCGAAGACCCGCTCGGCGATGTCGTACTCGGCCAGCGCCGCGAAGTTCGCGCCGAAGGTGTTGGTCTCGACGCAGTCGACACCGACCGCGAAGTACTCCTCGTGGACCGAGCGGACGATGTCCGGGCGGGTGAGGTTGAGGATCTCGTTGCAGCCCTCGAGCTGCTGGAAGTCGTCCAGCGACGGGTCCTGCGCCTGCAGCATCGTGCCCATTGCACCGTCGGCTACCACCACCCGCGAGGCGAGTGCCTCCCGCAGTGATTCGACTCGGGATGTGCTGGTGGACGATGGCGTGTACGAGGCCATGGAGGTGCTCCCTGGTTGCGACGGCTGTCGGCTTTGCGTCCTCCGGAAGAGGGCGCACCCGGCCAGCGTAGCTGTCGGTCCCGTACAGGGGTTCCCCATTCCACGCCGTGGACAGCGGGGCCGAGCGGGGGGTCCGTCGACTATCCATGATCGTTGACACACTCTGTTCGCTGCCCAAGAGTCGGCATGGGCCGATATCGTTTGGCATTGTCGAACCGCATACTTCGGAGGTTGCCCGATGGCACGCACCATCCAGTCGCTGGAGCGAGCTGCCGCGATGCTGCGGCTGCTCGCAGGAGGGGAACGGCGGCTGGGACTCTCCGACATCTCCTCGTCCCTGGGGCTGGCGAAGGGTACCGCCCACGGCATCCTGCGCACGCTGCAGCAGGAGGGCTTCGTCGAGCAGGACCTGGCGTCCGGCCGCTATCAGCTGGGCGCGGAGCTGCTGCGCCTGGGCAACAGCTATCTGGACGTGCACGAGCTGCGCGCCCGCGCCCTCGTCTGGACCGACGACCTGGCCCGCTCCAGCGGGGAGAGCGTCTATCTCGGCGTGCTGCACAAGCAGGGTGTCCTGATCGTGCACCACGTCTTCCGGCCCGACGACAGCCGGCAGGTCCTCGAGGTCGGGGCGATGCAGCCGCTGCACTGCACGGCGCTGGGCAAGGTGCTCTCCGCGTACGACCCGGTGGCGCACAGCGAGGTCACGGAGGCCGAGCGGGAGGCGTTCACCCCGCGCACGGTGACCGAGCTGGACGACTTCGAGAAGCTGCTGGACCTGACCCGGGCGCGCGGCTGGGCCGCGGACGTGGAGGAGACCTGGGACGGGGTGGCCTCGCTGGCCGCGCCGATCCATGACCGGCGGCGGATGCCGGTGGGTGCGGTGGGCGTCACAGGAGCCGTGGAACGGGTCTGCCAGGACGGTGAACTGCGGCCGGAAATCGTCGCTGCGGTGAGGGATTGCGCACGCGCGGTGTCAAGGGATCTTGGCGCGGGACGGTTTTGACCGTATTGCGGCCTTTTGTTCACCTAAGTTTTTGGCCATGGAACCCTTGACGGGGTTCTTACGGTGAATAAAACTGCCGTTCATCGGTCGGCATTGTCGAACACCTAACGACAATATTCGCTATGGTGGGCACTGCCGCGGGCCGATCACCGCCCTCTAGGAGGGCGCGGACCACCGGAGGGACCCGGGGTTCGCCTTCCCCTGGACGAAGGACAAAGGAGTCGCGGGTGTCCAGCTCCGACATCTTCATCAGCGAGACCATCGGTACCGCTGTACTGCTTTTGATGGGTGGCGGCGTCTGCGCCGCCGTCACGTTCAAGCGCTCCAAGGCGTTCAACGCCGGATGGGTCGCCATCGCCTTCGGGTGGGGCTTCGCCGTCCTGACGGGTGCCTATATCGCCGCGAAGTCGCACGCGCATCTCAATCCCGCCGTCACCATCGGCTCCGCCATCACCGGCGGCACCAAGTGGGGGCAGGTCCCGGTTTACTTCGCCGGCGAGATGCTCGGCGCCATGATCGGTGCCGTTCTGGTGTGGCTCGTGTACTACGGACAGTTCCGGGCCCATCTGACCGACCCCGAGGTGCTGGCCGACCACAGCACGGAAGAGGGTCTGGTCGACCCGAAGGCGGCCCCCAAGGCGGGCCCGGTGCTCGGCATCTTCTCCACCGGTCCGGAGATCCGGAACGTCGTGCAGAACCTGGTCACCGAGATCATCGCCACCATCGTGCTCGTGCTGGCGATCCTCTGCCTCGGCCTGACCAAGGCCATCGGCCTCTCCGGCATCGGTGTCCTGCTCGTCGCGCTGATCGTCGTGGGCATCGGTCTGTCGCTCGGCGGGCCGACCGGATACGCCATCAACCCGGTCCGCGACCTCGGCCCGCGCATCGTGCACGCGCTGCTGCCGCTGCCGAACAAGGGCGGTTCAGACTGGGGTTACGCCTGGATCCCGGTCGTCGGCCCGCTCATCGGCGGAGCCATCGCCGGTGGCATCTACCAGGTGGCGTTCGCCTGAGCCGCCTGACCACCCCGACTCCGCCCGCACAGACTTCTTGGAGCACACCATGAGCGACACCCCCACCACCTCCTCGCACGGCCACGGCACTTCCTCCCACGGGCATGGCCCGTTCATTGCGGCCATCGACCAGGGCACGACCTCCAGCCGCTGCATCGTCTTCGACAAGGACGGCCGGATCGTTTCGGTCGACCAGAAGGAGCACGAGCAGATCTTCCCGAAGCCGGGCTGGGTCGAGCACGACGCCACCGAGATCTGGACCAACGTCCAGCAGGTCGTCGCCGGCGCCGTCGAGAAGGCGGGCATCACCGCCAAGGACGTCAAGGCCATCGGCATCACCAACCAGCGCGAGACCACCGTGCTGTGGGACAAGAACACCGGTGAGCCCGTCCACAACGCCATCGTCTGGCAGGACACCCGGACCGACGCGCTCTGCAAGGAGCTCGGCCGCAACGTCGGCCAGGACCGCTTCCGCCGCGAGACCGGTCTGCCGCTGGCCTCCTACTTCGCCGGTCCCAAGGTCCGCTGGCTGCTCGACAACGTCGAGGGCCTGCGCGAGCGCGCCGAGCGCGGCGACATCCTCTTCGGCACGATGGACTCCTGGGTCATCTGGAACCTCACCGGCGGCGTCAACGGCGGCCACCACGTCACCGACGTGACCAACGCCTCGCGCACCCTCCTGATGAACCTCCACAACCTGGAGTGGGACGAGAAGATCCTCGCGTCGATGGACATCCCGGCCGCCGTGCTGCCGGAGATCAAGTCCTCCGCCGAGGTCTACGGCACCACTGCCGCCGGCGTCCTCGCCGGTGTGCCGGTCGCCTCCGCGCTCGGCGACCAGCAGGCCGCGCTCTTCGGCCAGACCTGCTTCTCGCAGGGCGAGGCCAAGTCCACGTACGGCACCGGCACCTTCATGCTGATGAACACCGGCCACGAGCCGGTCAACTCCTACAACGGCCTGCTGACCACCGTCGGCTACCGCATCGGAGAGCAGCAGCCGGTCTACGCCCTGGAAGGCTCCATCGCCGTCACCGGCTCGCTCGTCCAGTGGATGCGCGACCAGATGGGGCTCATCAACTCCGCGGCCGAGATCGAGACCCTCGCCAGCACGGTCGAGGACAACGGCGGCGCCTACTTCGTACCGGCCTTCTCCGGCCTGTTCGCCCCCTACTGGCGCTCCGACGCGCGCGGTGTGATCGCGGGCCTGACCCGTTACGTCACCAAGGCGCACATCGCCCGCGCCGTTCTCGAGGCCACCGCCTGGCAGACCCGCGAGATCACCGACGCCATGACCAAGGACTCCGGCGTCGAGCTGACCGCGCTCAAGGTCGACGGCGGTATGACCTCCAACAACCTGCTGATGCAGACCATCTCGGACTTCCTGGACGCCCCTGTGGTGCGCCCGATGGTTGCCGAGACCACCTGCCTCGGCGCTGCCTATGCGGCCGGACTGGCCGTCGGCTTCTGGTCCAGCACCGACGAGCTGCGCGCCAACTGGCGCCGGGCCGCCGAATGGACCCCCCGCATGGACGCGGACATCCGTGACCGCGAATACAAGAACTGGCTCAAGGCCGTCGAGCGGACCATGGGCTGGATCGACGACGAGAGCTGACGAGGAGCACATCATGAGCACCCTGCAGAGCGTCCCGGCCCTCGGGACGCACCCGGCCAGCGGTTCCACCGCGAGCCGTGCCGAGACCCGGGAGCAGCTTTCCAAGGCGACCTACGACCTCCTGGTGATCGGCGGCGGCATCCTGGGCATCTCCACCGCCTGGCACGCCGCGCAGGCCGGACTGCGGGTGGCCCTGGTGGACGCCGGTGACTTCGCCGGCGCCACCTCCTCCGCCTCCTCCAAGCTGCTGCACGGCGGTCTGCGCTACCTGCAGACCGGAGCGGTCAAGCTGGTGGCGGAGAACCACTTCGAGCGTCGTGCGGTGTCGCGCCAGGTGGCACCGCACCTCGCCAACCCCCTGACCTTCTACCTGCCCGTCTACAAGGGCGGCCCGCACGGCGCGGCCAAGCTCGGCGCGGGCGTCTTCGCCTACTCCGCGCTGTCCGCGTTCGGCGACGGCGTCGGCCACGTCATAAGCCCGGCCAAGGCCGCACGCGACGTGCCCGAGCTGCGGACGGACAACCTCAAGGCCGTGGCCGTGTACGGCGACGACCAGATGAACGACTCCCGGATGGCCCTGATGACCGTCCGCGCGGCCGTCGCGGCCGGCGCCACGGTCCTCAACCACGCCGAGGTCACCGGACTGCGCTTCACCCAGGGCCGGGTCACCGGCGCCGAGCTCAAGGACCGGATGGACGGCCAGGAGTTCGGCGTCAACGCCCGCCTGGTCCTCAACGCCACCGGCCCCTGGGTCGACCACCTGCGCAAGATGGAGGACCCCGGCGCGGCCCCCTCCATCCGCCTCTCCAAGGGCGCGCACCTGGTCCTCAAGCGGACCGCCCCCTGGAAGGCCGCCCTGGCCACCCCGATCGACAAGTACCGCATCACCTTCGCCCTCCCCTGGGAGGACATGCTGCTGCTCGGCACCACGGACGAGGAGTACGAGGGCGACCCGGCGGACCTCACGGTCACCGAGAAGGACACCGCCCAGATCCTGGACGAGGCCGCCTTCTCCATCCGCGACCAGCAGCTGTCGCGCGACCTGATCACGTACTCCTTCGCGGGTCTGCGGGTGCTGCCCGGCGGCCCCGGCGACACCTCCAAGGCCAAGCGCGAGACGGTCGTCACCGAGGGCAGCGGCGGCATGCTGTCGGTCGCCGGCGGCAAGTGGACGACCTTCCGCCACATCGGCCGTACGGTGATGAACAAGCTCGCCGCGCTGCCCGGCCACCCGCTGGGCGAGGACATGGAGCCGATCTCCCAGCTGCCGAAGAAGCTCCCGCTGCCCGGTATCGCCAACCCGAACGCGGTCGCCCACCGGCTGCTCGTCGACGGCGGCACCCCCGGCCCGCGGATGGCCGCTGACACCGCCCGCCACCTGGCCACCCACTACGGCTCGCTGTCCTTCGACATCGCCCGGCTGGCCAACGACAACCCGGCGCTGGCCGAGCGCATCCACCCGGACGCGCCGGAGATCTGGGCGCAGGTCGCCTACGCCCGCGACCACGAGTGGGCCGAGACGGTCGACGACGTGCTGCGCCGCCGTACGACGCTGATGATCCGCGGACTGGACACGGAGGATGTCCGGGCCAAGGTGAAGGACATGCTCAACGACTGACGGTACGTCAGGAAGTAGTTCAGTGCAGACGACGGTGGGGCGGGCCACGGGGCCGCCCCACCGTCGTCTGCGTACGCACATCCTCTGCGTCCGCGGTTATCCACAGGCAGGCGGCCGAAATGGTCACTGTCAGTGAGGGCTGCGATGATGGGCACCGATATCCCGCCGGGGACACGGGCGGGGATCGGGGCAACGGGGAAGCGGGGGCAGTGATGACGGCGATGACGGCTACGGCCCGGAAGCGATGGCTGCGGGCGGGGAAGTGGGCGGCCTGGCTGCTGGCGGTGCTGATCGTGCTGCCGGTGACGGCGGCGGCCACCGCGCTGCGCGTCGGGTACGCGGGGACGGCCGCGCCCGAGGCCACCACCCGCGGACGGGATGCGCTCTGGCTGGGCCATGCCTGGGTGGACGGGCGGCGGGACGCCTCCGATGTCGCGGCGCTGCGGCGCCGCATCGGGGACACCGGCATCCGCGATCTGTACGTCCACGCCGGGCCGTTGGAGCACGACGGCACGCTCCCCCCGGCCCGTAAGGCCTACCCGCGGGCCCGCTGGCTGATCGCCGCGGTGCACCGTGAACTCCCGGAGGTCAGGGTGCACGCCTGGCTGGGCGACCGGCTGGTGTACGAGCCGGGCGAGCGGGGCGGACTGCGGCTGGCGGACGCCGGGGCCCGTAAGGCGATCGTGGCGAGCGCCCGGCAGGTCCTGGCCGACGGATTCGCCGGGGTGCATCTGGACGTCGAGCCCCTGCACTCCGACAACCCCGACTACCTGCGCCTGCTGGACCGGCTCGTCCCCGCGGTGCACGCCCAAGGCGGCGTGTTCTCCGTCGCCGTCCACCAGATAGATCCCCTGCCCCGTCTCCACACCGTCAGCAACGCCGTGACGGGCCATCGCAAATGGATATCCCAGCGGTTCTTCGGGCAGGTGGCGCGCCGCGTCGACCAGATCGCGCTGATGTCGTACGACACGGCACTGCCGACCGAGGGCCTGTACGGCGGCTATGTGGCGCAGCAGACCCGGCTGGCGCTGGAGGCGACGCCCGAGGGGACCGATCTGCTGATGGGGCTGCCGTTCTTCCACACCGACGGCATGGGCCACCACGCCTCGGCGGAGACGGTGCGTGCCGCGGTGCGCGGTATACGGCTGGGGCTGACCCGCGAGGACCTGGGCCGGAAGCGGTTCGGCACGGCGCTGTATGTCGACTTCGCGGCCACGGAGGAGGACTGGTCGGCGTACGGGCGCGGCTGGGGAGAGCGCAAGGGGTCATAATGAACGCCAGACATCGGATGTCTGCGCCCTCTGCGGGCGTACGGCCGTGCGGACCGCACCCGCGGTGGCGGCCGCAGGGGCATCCGGGCGGGTCCGAGCGGGGAGGGCGGCCATGGCGGTCACCGACGAGGCCATCGAGAAGATCAAGGGAATGATCGTCTCCGGTGCGCTGCGGCCGGGCGACCGGCTGCCGAAGGAGAGCGAGCTGGCGGCCGAGCTGGGCCTGTCCCGCAACTCGCTGCGCGAGGCGGTGCGCGCGCTCTCCCTCATCCGGATCCTGGACGTCCGCCAGGGCGACGGCACCTATGTCACCAGCCTCGATCCCCAACTCCTGCTGGAGGCCATGAGTTTCGTGGTGGACTTCCACCGCGACGACACGGTGCTGGAGTTCCTCGCCGTCCGCCGGATCCTGGAGCCGGCCGCCACGGCGATGGCGGCCGGCCGGATCACCGCCGGGGAACTGGACGCGCTGGAGGCGCAGTTGGCCGCGCTGGGACCGGCGCCCTCGGTCGAGGATCTGGTCGCCTGCGATCTGGAGTTCCACCGCGCCATCGTCTCCGCGTCCGGCAACTCCGTGCTCTGCTCGCTGCTGGAAGGCCTGTCCGGCCCCACCACCCGGGCCCGGATCTGGCGCGGTCTGACCCAGAAGGACGCGGTGGCGCGCACCCTCACCGAGCACCGCGCGATCATCGGCGCCCTGCGCGAGCGGGACGCGGAGGCGGCGCGGGCCTGGGCGACGGTGCATATCGCCAGCGTGGAGCAGTGGCTGCGCACCTCGCTGTGACCGCGGGGCGGGCGCTTCGCCCGCCGGCGCCTCCGCCGCCCCGACCTCGCCCCGCCGTCGCCCCTCTCCCGTTCCGCTCAGGCCGCGAAGCCGCCGTCCACGGTGATGGCAGCGCCGGTGATGTACCGCCCGCCCTCCCCCGCGAGGTGGGCCACCGTCGCCGCGACGTCCGACGCCCGTCCGTAGGAGCCGAGCGAGGTCAGTCCGGCCTGTGTGGTCGCGGTCTCGCCGTCGGCGGGGTTCATGTCGGTGTCGATCGGGCCGGGCTGCACCAGGTTGGCGGTGATGCCGCGCGGCCCCAGCTCCCTGGCCAGGGTCTTGGTCAGGCCGATCAGCGCGGCCTTGCTGGTGGCGTAGAGGGTGCTGCCGGGGATGACCACCCGTTCGGCCAGACAGCTGCCGATGGAGATGATCCGCCCGCCCTCGCCCAGATGCGGCGCCGCGGCCTGCGTCACCAGGAACGGCCCCCGGACATTGGTCCGCAGCACCCGGTCGACGTCCGCCACGGAGATCCCCTCGAACGGCCCGACCACATTGATGCCGGCGTTGTTCACCACGATGTCGAGCCTGCCCAGCCGGTCGGCGACCCCGGCGACCGCGGACCGCACCTCCTCCGCGTCCGCACTGTCCGCCCGCACCGCCCAGGCCTGCCCGCCCGCCTGCCCGATCCGTTTGACCACCTGCTCCGCGAGGTCCTCGCGGCTGCGGTACGTCAGCGCCACCGCGGCCCCCTCGGCGGCCAGCCGCACCGCGATCTCCGCCCCGATCCCCCGGCTGCCGCCGGTCACCAGCGCCACCTTGCCGCCGAGCGGCCGCGCGCCGGAAGCCGTCACCACTGTCGCCATCCTCATCACCTCGCTGGTCTGCGCGGATACGTCTGCGCGGATGCGCGCAGACATCTCCGCGCCTGTGGAGTCCGTCCCGTGGACCGCACCGCCCCGCGCCGTACGGCACCGGCTGCGGTACGCCTCCATCGTCCGGCGGTGCGCGGGCCGGGGCTGGCGGAATCCGGACGGGAACCCGACGCCCGCCCGGCCAGGGCCACCGGGCATGCCCTAAGGCGCCGCCACCCCGTACACCCGCCCCGCCGTCTCCCCGAACACCGCCGCCCGCTCCGCCGGGCCGAGGCGGCCGGTGGCGGACTCGGCGAGGGCGAGGACGTCCTCGTAGTCGGCGGCCAGGGTGCACACCGGCCAGTCGGAACCGAAGAGGAGACGGCCGGGGCCGAAGGCGTCGAGGAGGTGGCGGGCGTAGGGCAGGATCTGCTGGGGACGCCAGGCGGACCAGTCCGCCTCGGTGACCAGACCGGAGAGTTTGCAGGCGAGGTTCGGGTGCCGGGCGAGTGCGGTGATCTCGTCGGCCCAGGGCTGCCAGTCGCCCCGGGCGACCGCGGGTTTGCCTGCGTGGTCGAGGACGAAGGACAGCCCGGGCAGGGCGCGTACGGCGGCCCGCGCGGCGGGGAGTTCGCGCGGGGTGACCAGGAGGTCGTAGACCAGGCCCGCGTCCGCCAGGACGCCCAGTCCGCGCAGCACCTCCGGGCGGGTGAGCCAGCCGGGGTCCGGTTCGTCCTGGACCTGATGGCGGATGCCGACCAGGCCGCCCGGGCCGAGGGGCAGCGCCGCGAGGACGTCCGCGAGCCCGGGATCGGTGAGGTCCGCCCAGCCGACGACGCCGCGTACCGGTCCGTCCCCGGCGGCCACCGCGAGCAGCTCGGCGGTCTCCTCGTACGAGGCGGACGACTGGACGAGGACGGTGCCGTCGAACCCGTGCGCCGAGAGCTGCGGGGCGAGATCGGCCAGCGTGTAACTGCGGCGGACCGGATCGGCCCACGGCCCGTCCATCCAGGGCTGGTCCCGGCGGGTGAGGTCCCACAGATGGTGGTGGGCGTCGATACGCATCAGGCTCCCGGGGCAGCGGTGAGGGGCAGCGGCAGATCCGGGGCGAGCAGGCCCCGGGCGACGAGAGTGTGCCAGAGGGCGTCGGGGATGTCCCGGGCGAACAGGGCGGCGTTCTCCGTGGCCTCCTCCGGGGCCGCGGCACCGACGACGGCCGAGGCGACGGCCGGGTGCCCGAAGGGGAAGCGCAGGGCGGCGGCCTTCAGGGAAACGTCGAACCCGTCGCAGACAGCGGCCAGTTGGCGGGCGCGCTCCAGCAGGGCGGCGGGCGCGGGCGCGTAGTCGTACGGGGCTCCCGGGGAGGGGTCCGCCAGCAGGCCGGAGTTGTAGACCCCGCCGACGACCACCGAGGTGCCGCGGCGTTCGCACACCGGGAGCAGGTCGTCGAAGGCGGTGCGTTCCAGAAGGGTCCAGCGGCCCGCGCACAGGACGACGTCCACATCGAGGTCCGCGACGAGGCGGGCGAGGATGCCGCTGTGGTTCATGCCGAAGCCGATGGCGCGGACGAGCCCTTGGCCGCGCAGCTCGGCGAGGGCCGGGAAGCCCGTTGCGTAGACCTCGGGGAGGTGCTCCTCGACGTCATGGAGGTAGACGATGTCGGCGGCGTCCGCGCCGAGCCGCTCCAGGGACGCCTCGAGGGTGGCGCGGATGCCGTCGCGGGTGAGGTCCCGTACCCGGGCGCGGGCGGGGGTCGCCACGAAGCCCTCCCCGTCCGCCTCCTCCCCCGGCGCAAGCGGGCGCAGCCGGCGGCCGACCTTGGTGGCGAGCGTGTACGTCCCCCGGTCGCGGCCGCGCAGGGCCCGGCCGAGGCGCTCCTCCGACAGGCCGAGGCCGTAGTGCGGGGCGGTGTCGAAGTGGGTGGCGCCGGTGGCGAGGGCGGCGCGCACGACGGCCGCCGCGCGCTCCTCCGGGACGGCGCGGTAGAGGTTGCCGAGCGGTGCGCAGCCGAGGCCGAGGGGCGGCACGGTGACGCCGCTGCGGCCCAGCTCCCGTGGCCCGTGCAGCGGGTACGGCGGGCGTGGGGACCTCATGCGCGGGAGCCTGTCAGTCCTGCTTCTCGCCGCTGGTGAAGCGGGAGATGACCAGCGCGACGATGATGATCAGGCCGTTGAGGAACTGCGTCCACAGGGGCGGCACGCCGCCCAGCGTCATCACGTTGATGACCAGTTGGAGCGTGAGCACACCGGTGAGCGCCCCGAAAAGGGTGCCGCGCCCGCCCTTGAGGCTGATGCCGCCGATCACCGCCGCGGCGAAGACCTGGAAGATCCAGCCGCTGCCCTGGGAGGCGGAGACCGCGCCGTAGTGGCCGGTGTAGAGGATGCCGGCGAAGGCGGCGAGCATCCCGCCGAGGGTGAGCACGGTCCAGGTGATGCGGTCGGCCCGGATGCCGGCCGCGCGGGCCGCCTCAGGGTTGCCGCCGATGGCGTACAGCGCCCGCCCGTGGCGGAGGTAGCCGAGCGCCGCGCCGCCGAGTGCGAAGAGGGCCGGGCAGAGCCAGACGGCGGCGGGGACGCCCAGCCAGTCGGCGCTGCCCGGATAGGCGAAGGACGCGGGGACGTTCCCGATGGACCGGCCCTCGGAGAGGCCCAGCTGGAGGCCGCGCAGCATGGTGAGCATGCCGAGGGTGGCGATGAAGCCGTTGACCCGCAGTCCGATGATCAGGAAGCCGTTGGCGGCGCCGATCGCCGCGCCGACGGCCAGGCAGAGCGGGATCGCCGTCCAGGCCGGGAAGAGCTCCAGACCGGCGAAGCGGGCCCCGTGCGCGGGCATCACCAGCCACAGCGCCACCACCGGCGCCAGCCCGATGGTGGACTCCAGCGACAGGTCCATCCGCCCGCTGATCAGGACGAGCGCCTCGGCCAGCACCAGCAGGCCCAGTTCCGTGGACTGCTGGATGACGCCGACGAGGTTGTCCCGGGTGAGGAAGGCGGGCGAGACGACGAAGCCGACGACGCCCAGGACGAAGATCACCGGGACCAGGGAGAAGTCCCGCCAACGGGCCGGGTCCGGGCGCAGGCCGCGCCCCGCCGCCCGGCCGGCCGGCGCCTCCGCGGCCGGCGGCCGCGCCGTGTCGGTCATGGCGCGTCCCCTTCCGTTCCTTCCGTTCCTTCCCTTCCTCCTGTTCCTTCCCTTCCTTCGGTTCCTTCCCTTCCTTCGGTTCCTCCCGTTCCTCCCGTGACGGCAGCTCCCCTTCCGCCCCCGGCAGCGGCCGCCATCCCCTCCATGGCGGCGACCAGCTCGTGATCGCCCCAGCCGCTGCCGAATGCGGCGGTCACCCGTCCGTGGAAGACCACCAGCACCCGGTCGCAGATCCGCAGATCGTCCGGCTCGTCGGAGACGATCAGCGCGCCGCTGCCGCCGTCCGCGACCTCCCGTACGACGCCCAGCAGCGCCTCCTTCGACCGGACGTCCACACCGTTGGCGGGCCGCACGGCGACCAGCACGCTCGGCTCGCGGGCCAGTGCGCGGGCGATCACGACCTTCTGCTGGTTGCCGCCGGAGAGGGCGGACACCGGCTGGTCCGGGCCGGTGGCCTTGATGTCCAGCGAGGCGATCATCCGGCGGGCGAACTCCCGCGTTCTGGCGGGCAGTACGGTCCCCATGGGACCCAGCCGGCCGGCGACGGTCAGGGTGACGTTCTCCGCGATGCTGCGGCCCGGGACGATCCCCTCGCGGTGCCGGTCCTCCGGTACGTAGCCGATGCCCGCCTCCAGGGCGTGCGGCACACTGCCCGTACGCACCGGCCGCCCCCGCACCGAGATCCGCCCGCCGTCCGGGGTCCGCAGCCCCGCCAGCGTCTCGCCGATCGCGGTGCCGCCGCCGGCCGCCGGGCCCGCCAGACCGACCACCTCACCGGCCCGTACGGTCAGATCGAGCGGTGCGAAGTGACCGTCCAACGCCAGCCCTTCGGTCACCAGCACCGGCTCCCCCGCCGTCCGCGCCGGCCGCCGCACCCGCCGCACCGCGCCCGCCTCCTCCCCCGTCATCGCCGCGACCAGCTCGTCCTCGGCCAGCCCGGCGACCGGGGCGGTCAGCACATGGCGGGCGTCCCGGAAAACGGTGACGGTGTCGCACAGCTCGTAGACCTCCTGGAGGTGGTGCGAGATGAACAGGAAGGCGACGCCCTGGGCCCGCAGGGCGCGCAGCCTGGCGAAGAGCCGGCCGATACCGGCCGCGTCCAGCCGGGCCGTGGGCTCGTCCAGGATGACGGTCCGGGCGCCGAAGGACAGCGCGCGGGCGATTTCGACGAACTGCCGCTGCTCCACGCCCAGTTCCCTGATCCGGGCGGCCGGGTCGGCGTCGACGCCGTATGCGGCGAGCAGCCGGCGGGCCCGCTCGCGCAGCGCCCGCCAGCGGATGGTGCGCCCGCCGGTGAAGCGATTCAGGAAGAGGTTCTCCGCGACGGTCAGCTCCGGCACGGTCATCGGCTTCTGGTGGACGCAGGCGACCTTGTGCTGCCAGGCGGCGGTGTCGCCCCGGCCGGGCGCCGGCTCGCCGCCGAAGGAGACCGTCCCCGCATCCGGCCGCACCATCCCCGTCAGCACGGACACCAGGGTGGACTTCCCCGCGCCGTTGCGGCCGACGAGGGCGTGCGACTCCCCCGGCCGTACGGTCAGATGAACGCCGTCCAGCGCGACGGTGGGCCCGTAGCGCTTGACGATGCCCTCGGCGCGTACGGCCGGGGATCCGGCGGCCGCCGTGGTCATGGTGTCTTCTCCAGCTGGTTGGCCCACAGCTTTCTGTCGTCGACATTGGCCCTGGTGACCAGGGGCGCGGGAAGCCGGTCCTCCAGGCCGTTCCTGATCCGCACGATGGTGGAGCCGTGATCGGTCGGGCCGGGCGCGAACGTCTTCCCCGCCAGGCCCGCCCTGGCGTAGTAGAGCGCGTACTTGGCGTAGAGGTCGGCGGGCTGCGAGAGGGTGGCGTCGATCTTCCCGGCGCGGATGGCGGCGAGCTCGTCCGGTATGCCGTCGTTGGAGATGATGGTGATGTGGCCCTCGGTCCCGGCGGGCCGCAGCCGCTTGTGCTGCTCCAGGAGGGCCAGCGTCGGCTGCAGAAATGCGCCCCCGGCCTGCAGGTAGATCCCGTCGATGTCCCGGTGCTGGGCGAGCAGGCTCTGCAGCTTGGCGGAGGCGGCCTCGCCCTTCCAGTCGGTGGCCAGCTCATGCACGGTGATCTTCGGGAACCTCTTCTTCATACAGGCGGCGAACGCCTGTGAGCGGTCCCGCCCGTTGACGGAGCTGAGGTCCCCCTGGAGCTCGGCGACCCGGCCCCGGCCGCCCAGCTTCCGGCCGAGGTAGGCACAGGACTTCTCGCCGTAGGCGCGGTTGTCGGCGCGTACGACCATGTAGACGGGGCCCTCGTCGGGGCGGGTGTCGACACTGACCACCGGGATCTTCTTCTCCCCCAGCCGCCGCAGCTCGGCGGCGATGGCGCCGGTGTCCTGCGGGGCCATCACGATCGCCCTGGCACCCTGGTCGGTGAGCGCCTGCACATCGGCGACGACCTTGGCGGTGTCGTTCTGCGAGTTGGACAGCGGCAGCGCCGCCGGGCCGCCGTGGCCCAGGTCCTTTTCGAGGTACTGCTGGTAGGAGTTCCAGAAGTCGGTGTCCGTACGGGGCAGGTCGATGCCGATCCTGCCTCCCGCGGCATCGCTGCCGCGGTTGCAGCCGGCGAGCGCGGCGGCGGACAGTACGGCACAGACCGCCGCGCCGGTCGTACGCAGTCTCATGGTGCTCCCTCGGTCGTGGGGGGGGCGTGGGGGTCGTGGGATACGGCTGGGGGCTCGGGTACGGCTCAGGTGGCGGGGCGCAGGCGCAGGCCCTGCATGCCGCCGTCGACGGCGAGCGCGGTGCCGGTGACCGCGGAGGCGGCCGGGGACGCCAAGTGGGCTATGGCGGCGGCGACTTCGTCCGCCGTGACCAGCCGGCCCATCGGCTGACGGGCGTTCAGGGCCGCGCGTTCGGCGGCCGGGTCGTCCGCCCGGTCCAGAAGACGGCCGATCCACGGGGTGTCGGCGGTACCGGGATTGACGCAGTTGACCCGGATGCCCTCGCGGAGGTGGTCGGCGGCCATGGCCAGGGTCAGCGAGAGGACCGCGCCCTTGGAGGCGCTGTAGAGCGCGCGGTGCGGCAGACCGGCGGTGGCCGCTATGGAGCAGGTATGGGTGACCGAGACCCGGCCCGGAGCTCCGGCGGCACTGCGGCGCAGATACGGCAGCGCGGCACGGGCGGTACGCACCAGACCCAGCACATTCACGTCCAGGACCCGGCACCACTCCGTGTCCTCGTTGTCCTCGACGGTCCCGACGGCACCGGTCCCGGCATTGCCGACGAGGGTGTGCAGGGCGCCGCCCAGTTCCCGTACGGCGTCGTCGACGGCGGCCCGTACGGCGGTGTCGTCGGTGACATCGGCCGTCACCCGGACCGTCCCGGCGGGCGCGCCGGAGGGGTCGCGGTCCAGGACGGCGACCCGGGCGCCGCGCGCCTGCAGCAGAGCGGCGGTGGCCGCGCCGATGCCGGAGCCGCCGCCGGTGACCAGGGCGGCCATGCCCGCGAAGTCGGCGGGCCGCGGTGCATCGTTCATCGGGAGACCTCCTGCTCGGGGCGTTCCGGGCGGCCACGCCACACCGGTCCGTCCGGGAAGCGGTGGGCGGCGACGGACTCCGGCTCCATCCGCGCCGAGAATCCGGGCGCGCTCGGCGCGCGGTACCGGCCCCGTTCGACGACCACGGGGTCGGTGAAATGCTCATGCAGATGGTCGACGTACTCGATGACCCGGTCGTCCCAACTCCCGGACACCGCCACGTAGTCGAACATCGCGAGGTGCTGCACCAGCTCGCACAGCCCCACCCCGCCGGCATGCGGACAGACCGGCACGCCGTACTTCGCGGCCAGCAGCAGGATCGCGAGGTTCTCGTTGACCCCGGCCACCCGGGCCGCGTCGATCTGGACGAAGTCCACGGCACCCGCCTGCAACAGCTGCTTGAAGACCACCCGGTTGGCGGCATGCTCACCGGTCGCGACCTTGACGGGCTGCCCGGAGCGCACCGCGGCGTGCCCGAGGACGTCGTCCGGGCTGGTCGGCTCCTCGATCCAGTACGGGGCGAACGGCGCCAGCGCGGTCATCCAGCGGACCGCCTCGGCCACGTCCCAGCGCTGGTTGGCGTCGACGGCGATCCGTACCCCGGGGCCGACGGCCTCCCGCGCCAGCCGCAGCCGCCGCTTGTCCTCCTCGAGATCGGCGCCGACCTTCAGCTTGATCTGCCCGAAGCCGTCGGCCACCGCCTCCTTGGCGAGCCGCACCAGCTTCCCGTCGTCGTAGCCGAGCCAGCCGGGCGAGGTGGTGTACGCGGGGTAGCCCTCAGCCCTGAGACGGGCGGCGCGCCCGGCCCGGCCGGGCTCGGCGGTGCGGAGGATGGCCAGCGCCTCATCAGGTGTCAGCGCGTCGGTCACATAACGGAAGTCGACGAGCGAGACCAGCTCCGCAGGGGTCATCCCGGAGAGGAACTCCCACACCGGCAGGCCCGCGCGGGCCGCCGCCAGATCCCAGGCGGCGTTGATCACCGCCCCGGCCGCCATCTGCATCACGCCCTTCTCCGGGCCGAGCCAGCGCAGCTGGGAGTCGTGGGTGAGGTCGCGGTGCAGCGCGGCGAGGGCGGCGGCACCGGCGGGCGCGGGGCGGCCGACGACGTACGGGGCCAGCGCTCGGATCGCGGCGGCCATGACCTCGTTGCCGCGGCCGATGGTGAAGCAGAAGCCGTGGCCCGGCGGGCCGCCGTCCGTGTGCAGCACCAGATAGGCGGCGGAGTAGTCCGGGTCGGGGTTCATGGCGTCCGAGCCGTCGAGCCGCCGCGAGGTGGGGAAGCGGACGTCGTGGACCTCCAGCTCCGTGACGGTGCCGACTGCGGTCATGCGTACGCCCCCTGGGACAGCGCGGACGACGGAACTGCTGCGGACGACCGGGCGGATGTCAGGGGTGTTGCGAAAGAACATCGGACCTTTCCCGGTCATCCGATGTATAGACCCGTACCGGAGACCGCGTCCAGACCGCATACCGAATCCCGCGCGTAAGGACGAGCAGCGGGCGGCACGCCTACCCGCAACAGGTCGGATGAATCAGCACCCGTTCGTGCACAGGGGCTGCGGCTGGGCACGGGGGACGCCGTAGTGTGGGAAACGCACGCACTGGAACGGCAACCGGTGGCCGCCGCGGAGCGGCCGGACCGGTCGGAAGGAGGCGCTGGGTGATCGAGCTCGAGGGGGTTCCCGAGCTGATCGACCCGGTCATGGTGGCCGCGTTCGAAGGCTGGAACGACGCCGGCGACGCCGCCTCCGCCGCGGTCGCACACCTGGACCGGGAATGGAAGGGCGAGGTCTTCGCCGCGCTGGACGCGGAGGACTACTACGACTTCCAGGTGAACCGCCCGACCGTCTTCCTGGACGGCGGCGTACGCAAGATCACCTGGCCGACGACCCGGCTCTCCGTGGTCCGCGTCGGCGAGGGCGGCGGCAAGGGGCGGCGGCGCGACCTCGTCCTGGTCCGCGGCATCGAGCCCAGCATGCGCTGGCGCTCGTTCTGCAACGAAATCCTGGGCTTCGCCCATGAGTTGGGCGTCGAGATGCTCGTCGTGCTGGGCGCGCTGCTCGGCGACACCCCGCACACCCGGCCGGTGCCGGTCAGCGGTGTCACCTCCGACGCGGACCTGGCCGCCCGGCTCGACCTGGAGGAATCGCGCTACGAGGGCCCCACGGGCATTGTCGGCATCCTCCAGGAGGCCTGCACCCACGCGGGCGTCCCGGCGGTGAGCCTGTGGGCGGCGGTGCCGCACTACGTCTCCCAGCCGCCCAACCCGAAGGCCAGCCTGGCGCTGCTCAACCGCCTTGAGGACCTGCTCGGCATCAGCATCCCGCTCGGCGAACTGAGCGAGGACGCCCGCGCCTGGCAGCTGGGCGTGGACCAGCTGGCGGCCGAGGACAGCGAGGTCGCCGAGTACGTCCAGTCACTGGAGGAGGCCCGGGACACCGCCGAGCTGCCGGAGGCCTCCGGCGAGGCCATCGCCCGCGAGTTCGAGCGCTATCTGCGGCGCCGCGACCCGTCGGCGGGGCCGGGGTCGCCGACGGACGGCGGGGCCGTGGCGGACGGCGTCCCGCCGTGGGGGTTTCTCTGGTGCGCCTGCGGCGGGCGGGGGTTGGTTGTCGGCCGCGGTGCCGGCCCTCCGGACTCCGTCCTGCGGTCCGTCCCCACCGGTCTTCTTCCACCCTCAACGGGGAGGTGCCGGGCTGTAGCGGCGGAGCCGTGTAAGCCCGGTACCGCTGCCGAACAGCCCCGCGCAGCGGCACCAGCCCGCCGCAGGCGCAACCGCGAGAAAGCCCGACACGTCGGCCCAGGCAAAGCGCAGCGGATGGGTCCGGATCTGACAGGGAATCGTCATTGCCGCCACAGGGCGGCAACGGCGAAGATCGGCCCATGCCCACCCCGCACCGAGTCGTCATCGCCGTCTTCCCCGATGTCGACCTCCTCGACGTCACCGGCCCGGCCGAGGTCTTCGCGCTGGCCAACCGGGAGACCGCAGGCCGGGCCGGCTACCAGGTCCGCCTCGCCGGGCCGGTCGCCGGTGAGGTCCGTACGTCGGCGGGTGTGCGGCTGCTCGCCGACGTGGCGTTCGACGACGTCGGCGGGCAGGTGGACACCCTGCTGGTGCCGGGCGCGGTCGACATGACCGACGACGGCCCCCTCGCCCGTATCGACGGTGCCGTCGTGGCGTGGGTGAAGGAGACCGCCGCACACGCCCGGCGGGTCGCGTCGGTGTGTGTCGGCGCGCACCTGCTGGCCGCGGCCGGACTGCTGGACGGGAAGACGGCGACGACCCACTGGTCGACCGCCGCCCAGCTCGCGGCCGACCATCCGTCCGTCACCGTCGACCCGGACCCGATCTTCGTCCGGACCGACCGTGGCCGGCTGTGGACCGGGGCCGGGATCAGCGCCTGCCTGGATCTCGCCCTGGCCCTGGTGGCGGAGGACCTGGGCGAGCAGGCCGCGCTGACGGTGGCCCGGCAGCTGGTGATGTATCTCAAGCGGCAGGGCGGGCAGAGCCAGTTCTCCGTGCCGCTCAGCCGCCCCGCCGGCCGCCGGGACATCGACGAGCTTCGGCTGTGGATCACCGACCATCTCGACGAGGACCTGTCCGCCGGGGCCCTGGCCGCCCGGATGTGCCTCAGCGAACGGCACTTCGCCCGGGTCTTCAAACAGGAGACGGGCACCGGTCCCGCCGCCTACGTCGAAGCGGCCCGCATCGAGGTGGCCCGGCGCCTGCTGGAGACCACCGACTGCCCGCTCGGCCAGGTCGCGGCCGCTGCCGGACTCGGCTCGGCGGAGACCCTGCACCGGGCGTTCCGGCGGCAGCTCGCCACCACCCCGGCGGCCTACCGCCGCCGCTTCCGCACCCAGGCCGTCTGACCTTCCGTACCCCCGTTTTCCCCGGCATGCAGCGAGGCGGAGGGCTTCGCCATGTCCGATTTCCCTGAGGAAAGGCTTCTGATGAGCACGAACCCCGCGTCCACGACCCTGCGCGACGTGAGCGGACTGGACAACCGGCCGCCCCGGCTGAGCGAGTCCGCCCTGATCATGATCGACTTCCAGAACACCTACCGCACCGGCGTCATGTCCCTGGAGGGCGCCGAGGAGGCCCTCACCGCGGCCGCACGCCTGCTGGAGCGTGCCCGCGCCGCGGGCACCCCCGTCGTCCACGTGATCCACGACGGCGGCGAGAACACCCCCTACGACATCCGCGCCCACATCGGCTCGATCAGCGACGAGGTCGCACCGGCCGACGGCGAACCGGTCGTGGTCAAGCAGTTCCCCAACGCCTTCCACGCCACCGGGCTGGAGAAGACCCTCGGCGGCCTGGGCTTCGGACCGGACGGCGGCAAGGACCTCGTGCTGGCCGGATTCATGACGCACATGTGCATCTCCTTCACCGCCGAGGGCGCCTTCCACCGCGGCTACCGGCCCACCGTCGTCGCCGAGGCCACCGCCACCCGCTCCCTCACCGCCCCGGACGGCACCGTCCTGCCCGCCGCCGCCCTCCAGGCCGCGGCCCTGACCACCGTCACCGATGTGTTCGGCCTCGTCGTCCCCACCGCCGACACCCTCCTCGCCTGAGCCGGCACGCGCAGAGGAGGCCACGGCCGGGCGCAGCAACAAGGCGGGGCGCCCCCACCAGCGGTAGAGGCGCCCCGAAGGAGGAACGGAAAGTTACAGGGCCACGCCGAGGAGCGCGTCGACCGCACGGGAGACCAGCCCCGGCGCGCCCTCGTCGGTGCCCCCGTCGGACTCCTGGGCCGCGGCCCAGGAGTCCACCGCGGCCAGCGCCGCCGGCGAGTCCAGGTCATCGGCGAGCGCCGTACGGATCTCCTCCAGGAGGGCGTCGGCAGACGGGCCGTCAGGGCGGGAAACGGCGGCACGCCAGCGCCCCAGCCGCTCCACGGCCTCGTCGAGCACCGCGTCGGTCCACTCCCAGTCGGCGCGGTAGTGGTGCGCCAGCAGCGCCAGCCGGATGGCCGCCGGGTCCGTCCCGTCGCGCCGCACCTTCGACACAAAGACGAGATTGCCCTTGGACTTGGACATCTTCTCGCCGTTCAGGGCCACCATCCCCGCGTGGACGTACGCCTTGGCGAACGGGTGCTCGCCGGTGAGGGCCTGGGCGTGCGAGGCGCCCATCTCGTGGTGCGGGAAGGCGAGGTCGGAGCCGCCGCCCTGGACGTCGAAGCCCATGCCGAGGTGCTCCAGGGCGATGGCGACGCACTCGATGTGCCAGCCGGGCCGGCCGCGGCCCAGCGAGGCGCCGTCCCAGCTCGGCTCGCCGTCGCGGGCGGCCATCCACAGCATCGGGTCGAGGGGGTTCTTCTTGCCCTCGCGCTCCGGGTCGCCGCCGCGCTCCGCGGACAGCAGCCGCATCGCCTCGGCGTCCAGTCCGGAGACCTCGCCGAAGTGCGCGTCGGAGGCGACCGAGAAGTAGATGTCGCCGTCCAGCTCGTAGGCGGCACCGGCGTCACGCAGCCGCTCCACCAGCGGCACGATGCCGGGTATCGCCTCGACGGCGCCTATGTAGTGGCGGGGCGGCAGCATCCGCAGCGCTGTCATGTCCTCACGGAACAAAGCGGTCTCGCGCTCGGCGAGCGCCGTCCAGTCGTCACCCGTGGCCACGGCCCGCGCCAGCAGCGGATCGTCCACGTCGGTGACGTTCTGCACGTAGTGAACCTGGCGCTTCGTGTCGAGCCACACGCGCTGAACCAGGTCGAACGCGTTGTAGGTCGCCGCGTGCCCCATGTGGGTGGCGTCGTAGGGCGTGATGCCGCAGACGTAGATACGGGCGACGGGACCGGGGTCGAGGGTCACCCGTCCGCCGGTCGCGGTGTCGTGGATCCGCAGGTCGCGGCCCTGGCCAGGCAGGGCGGGGACCTCAGAAGCAGGCCATGCATGCATGCCTTGAGCGTAACCGGACGCATGTTCCGCATACGAACCGGACCAGCGGTCTTGGCCGAAATCATGGTCTTGTGTTCCGCGGCGAAGCATGCTTACCGGCATTTCGCGCGTACGGCGCCCGGCCGGGCCGTACCGGGCCGGGTCAGACCGGCGGCCAGGGAATGGCGGGCCACTCGCCACCGGGCTCGGGGTGCTTGCCGGTGCGCAGCAGCTGCGCCACCCGCTCCCGCAGCGCCGCGATCTCGTCGTCCGTGATCAGTTCCGCCAGTCGGGCGGCGAGCGGCGCACCGTCGGCCAGCGCCTCCCGGAGGCCGCGCAGCACCTCCAGCGCCTCGTCGGTCAGCGGCTCCCCCGCCCAGCCCCACAGCAGGGTGCGCAGCTTGTCCTCGGCGTTGAAGGTGACGCCGTGGTCGATGGCGAAGAGCCGGCCGCCGGCGCCGGGCAGCAGATGCCCGCCCTTGCGGTCCCCGTTGTTGATCACCGCGTCGAGTACGGCGAGCCGCCGCAGCCAGGGATGGTCGGCGTGCACCAGCAGCGCGGTGCGGCCCCCGCCGATGTCCGCGTACCCGACGGCCTTCCAGCCCGGCCCCGGCTCCTCGTCCTCCACCAGGGCGAGCAGTTCGGGCACCTCGCCGCCGTCGTCCTCGGGCGGCTCGATCCACTCCTGGACCATGCCGGTGCCGTACGGGCCGTCCCGCAGCACCGTCGCGGGGATCAGGTCCCAGCCGGTGGCCCGGGAGATCTCGTAGGCGGCGACCTCGCGCTGGGCGAGCGTGCCGTCGGGGAAGTCCCACAGCGGGCGTTCGCCGGCGACCGGCTTGTAGACGGCGGAGACGGTGCGGCCGTCGCGCTCGACGGTGCAGTAGAGCACGGCGTTGGACGCCTCGCGGATTTGGCCGCGGACGGTCAGCTCACCGTCGGCGAGAAGGGCGTCGCCGGGCCCCGCGGCGGGCTCCCGTGCGGTCCGCGGCGGGTCGGCGGGCGCGGGCACGGCCGGTTCTGCGGCGGGCTCCATGGCGCTCAGGCGTCCCGTCGGTATCCGTTCTGGCGCGGGCATACGTGTCCCTCCGGGTCGAGCGGCAGGCTGCACAGCGGGCACGGCGGGCGGCCCGCGTTGACGACCTCCAGGGCCCGCTTGGCGAACGCCCTGGCCATCGTGCCGGTCAGGCGCACCCGCAGCATCGGCGGGCCGTTCTCGTCGTCCTGGAGAAGGCGTTCCTCGGCGTCGGCGAGGTCCTCATCGCTGTCGGCCTCCAGCTCGACCAGCGCCTGCGCCTCGATGATCATGCGCTGGTCCTCGCCGTCCCAGGCGAGGGCCATGGTGCCGACCCGGAATTCCTCCTCGACGGGCGATTCCAGCGGTGCGGTGTCGCTCATCTCGGCGGGCGAGACCGCCGGCACCGGGGCATTGCCGCCGCTGCGCCGGACCACCTCGTCGAGCAGCTCGTCGATCCGCTCGGCGAGGGCCGCGACCTGGGTCTTCTCCAGGGCGACGCTGGTGGTGCGGCCGGCCGCCGTCGCCTGGAGATAGAAGCTGCGGCGTCCGGGCAGCCCGACCGTACCGGCCACGAAGCGGTCCGGCGCGTCGTAGAAGAACACCTGACGGGACAACGTCCTGCTCCGATTGCTCGACTTCGGGGGCACTGCGGTCGCTGCGCGGTGCACAGGGGTACGACAGAGCAGCGCCGTCGCACCACCCTACTGCGCCGACTGATCACGGTGCTCCCGAAGCCGGACGATCACGGCGCTCCGGCACCGCCGCCCAGCGCCGCGTCCCGCTCCGCGGCGGTCCCGGCGCCTTCCTCCGGGGGCACCAGGGAGGTGAAGTCACCGGTGTCGCCGAGCCGTACGAGGAAGGGCCGCAGCCGGGTGTAACGGATCACCGTGACCGAGCAGGGCTCGACCGAGATCCGCTGGAAGAGGTCGAGATGCATGCCCAGGGCGTCCGCGACCAGCGCTTTGATGATGTCGCCGTGCGAGCACATCAGATACGCGGCCTCGGCGCCGTGCCGCTCCTCGATGCGGGCGTTCCAGTCCCGTACGGCATCGACCGCGCGGGCCTGCATGGCGCGCAGGGACTCGCCGCCGGGGAATCCGGCCGCCGAGGGGTGCTGCTGGACGGCCTCCATCAGGGGCTCGTCGTTCAGCTCGGCCAGTTTGCGGCCCGCCCAGTCCCCGTAGTCGCATTCGCTGATCCGGTCCTCGGTGTGCAGCGGCAGGCCGGGGCGGGCGGCCAGCAGCGGGCGCAGGGTCTCCTGGCAGCGCTGCAGCGGGCTGGAGACGGCGGCGGCCAGCGGAATCCCCGCCAGCCGGGCGGGCAGCGCCGCGGCCTGGGCGGCGCCCCGCTCGTCGAGGGCGACACCGGGCAGCCGTCCGGCGAGCACTCCGGAGGTATTGGCGGTGGAGCGGCCGTGCCGCACCAGGATCAGCGTGGGCATGACCGCCACCCTACGTTCCCGGCGGCCATGAGCGGCAGGGCGCCCGGCGCCGGGACGCTCCCGGTGGTCATTCCTGGCAGGCCGCCGGATGACGGGCGAGAATGCCAGATGTGATCGTGGACTGCGCCATCTACCGGGAGGGCCGCCGCATCGACTGCGCGGCCGACTTCTCCCACGCCCTGGAGGAGGCGCGGGCCGAGGGCCACTCCTTCCTGTGGCTGGGGATGTACGAGCCGACCCAGGACGAGTTCGACATGGTCACCTCCGAATTCGCGCTGCACCCGCTCGCCGTCGAGGACGCCCTCCACGCCCACCAGCGGCCCAAGCTGGAGGTCTACGACGACTCGCTCCTCGTCGTCCTCAAGCCGATCACCTACGACGTCGGCGCGGACACCGTGACCGCGTCGGAGCTGATGCTGTTCGTCGGCGACTCGTTCGTGGTGACCGTCCGGCACGGCGAGGCCAGCCCGCTGGGCGCGGTGCGCAAACGGCTGGAGCAGCAGCCGAACATCCTGCGGCACGGCCCGACGGCGGTGCTCTACGCGGTCAGCGACGCGGTGGTCGACCACTACATCGAGGTCGCCGCCGAACTCCAGCAGGATCTCGAGGAGTTGGAGGCCGAGGTGTTCGCCCCGGTCCGCGGCGACACCAAGAACACCGCGGCCCGGATCTACACCTTCAAGCGCGAGGTGATGGAGTTCCGGCGCGCCACCGGCCCGCTGGCGGAGCCGATGGCCCGGCTGCAGAACCCGGGGGTGCCGTTCGTGCACGACCACGCCCGGCCGTTCTTCCGCGATGTGGACGACCACCTCACCCGCGCCAACGAGTCGGTGGAGGGCCTGGACCGGCTGCTCTCGGACATTCTCGCGGCCCATCTGGCCCAGATGGGCGTACGCCAGAACGACGACATGCGCAAGATCTCGGCGTGGGCGGCGCTGGCGGCCGTCCCCACCCTGATCGCCGGGGTCTACGGCATGAACTTCGACCTGATGCCCGAGCTGAAGTGGCATTACGGCTACTACGCGATCCTGCTGCTGATGGCCGTCATCGAGGTGTCGCTGTACCGGCTGTTCAAGCGGCGCGGGTGGCTGTGAGGACGGCCGGCCGGACAGGGGCGGACGGACGGCGCGGGCCGCGGCTCAGGCGAACTCCGGGGCCGAGGTGGCCGGCCCGCCCAGCGCATTGCGCCGCTCGGGCATCCGCAGGCTGACCATCCGCCGCCAGCCGACCGCCCGCTCATAGCCGTACATCCCCCAGATCGCGGCGGCGAGCAGGCAGGACTTGGCCGCGGGCCAGCGCAGGATACGGCCCATGTGGTCCATCACCGCCAGGCTGACGTCCCGGTAGACGGAGACCTCGGCGAGCGCGCAGTCGCGCAGGACGCCCTGGATGGTCCGGCCGTGCCCGGCGCGGGCCAGCCGCAGCAGCTCCTCGTGGCAGTAGGCGAGGTGGTTGTCCTCGTCCTGGGAGATCATCCGGATCGCCCTGCCGACTTCGGGGTGGTCGCCGAAGCACCTCTTGAGCATCACCATCTGGTCGGAGGCGCGCTGCTCGGTGACCCGGCTGTGCGCGAGGTAGGTGATGATGTCCTGCTCGGTGAGCGGCTCGTCGCGGCGCAGCTTGTCGTGGGCCAGCCCGATGCCCCGCCGCTCCAGCAGTCCGGTGTAGTCGGTCTCCTTGGGGACGTGGGTGGGCGTCAGGCCGCGCTTGCGCATCAGGGCCTGGAAGATCCGGCCGTGTTTGTCCTCGTCGGCGCCGTGCCGGGTGACCTTGGGCGCCAGCTCCCGCTGCGAATCGGGCAGCAGCGCGGCGATCCGCCCGTTCTCCCAGCCGCCCTGCGATTCCCCGCTGGCCGCGATGGAGCAGAACAGCCGGTAGGCATCGTCGTTGTCGACGATCTCCTGGAACAGGCTTCTGGCCGAGAGCATCCGCGCCACCTCCCGCACGACCACAGCGTAACGAGTCATATGCGGCCTTCAGCCAGTCAAATGCGGCCTTCCGGGAGCGGCAACCGCAGTGCCGGTCCATGCGCCCGTTCGAACGACTCCCCGGTGGTGGCGGGGCGTAACCAGGGCGCCGTCGGGGCGTTGTGCTGCGTGACGGCCGTGGCGGGGAAGACCCCCGAGCCCCCACCACGGCCGCAGAGCCGCACCGGCCCGGCGCCCCTCGGCGCCGGGCTTTCGTATGCCACCCCCCTTACGCCAGTCCGGCCCGCTCCAGGGCCTCGGTGCCCGCCCGCAGCGACGCCAGCCGCTCCTCCAGCGTGAAGCCCGCCGGAGCCAGCGTCAGCGTGGTGACCCCGGCCGCCGCGTACGCCTGCATCCGCTCGGCGATCCGGTCGACGGAGCCGAGCAGCGTGGTCTGGTCGATCAGCCGCTCCGGTACGGCCGCGGCGGCGCCCTCCTTGTCACCGGACAGGTACCTGTCCTGGATCTCGGCGGCTTCCTTCTCGTAGCCCATCCGCCGGGCGAGCTGGTTGTAGAAGTTCTGCTTGCGGCTGCCCATACCGCCGACGTACAGGGCGGTGTACGGGCGGAACATATCGGCCAGCGCGCTCACGTCGCCGTCGGCGCCCACGGCCAGCGGCAGCGTCGGGCAGATGTCGAAGCCCTCCAGCGTCCTGCCCGCCTTCTCCCGGCCGGCCCGCAGATGCGCGATGGCGGTCTCCTCCAGGTGGTCGGCGGACGGGAAGATCAGCAGCGCGCCGTCGGCGATCTCACCGGTCTGCGTCAGGTTCTTCGGGCCGATCGCCGCGATGTAGAGCGGGATGTGCTCGCGCTGCGGGTGCACGGTGAGCTTGATCGGCTTGCCGGGGCCGCCGGGCAGCGGCAGCGTCCAGTGCTCGCCCTCGTACGACAGCCGCTCGCGGGACATGGCCTTGCGGACGATCTCGACGTACTCACGGGTGCGGGCCAGCGGCTTGTCGAACTTGACGCCGTACCAGCCCTCGGAGACCTGCGGCCCCGAGACACCGAGGCCGAGCCGGAAGCGGCCCCCGGAGAGCGAGTCCAGCGTCGCGGCGGTCATCGCGGTCATCGCGGGCGTACGCGCCGGAATCTGGAAGATCGCCGAACCGATGTCGATCCGCTCGGTCTGGGCGGCGACCCAGGAGAGCACCGTGGCGGCGTCGGATCCATAGGCCTCGGCGGCCCAGCAGACCGAGTAACCGAGGCGATCGGCCTCCTGCGCCACCGCGAGATTGTCGGAGTCCATCCCGGCGCCCCAGTAGCCGAGGTTGATGCCAAGCCTCATTGCCGTTCCCCTTACCGATGAGCAATTTACCGGTCAGTAACGTCGCTGTTCCGGGGACTGTAGCGCGCGGCGCCGTCCGCCGTCACCGACGGGTTCCTCCGCCGTCGCCGACGGACCGTCCACCGGCCCCGCCGGTCCGGTTGTCCACAGGTCCCCTGATCCCGGCGTGCGGCGCGTAATCTCAGGCCCCATGGAGCAAAGGCACCTCGGCCGTACGGGCCTTCGCGTGTCCCGCCTCGGACTCGGCACCCTCAACTGGGCGCGCGACACCGACGAGCAGGAAGCCGCCGACCAGCTCAAGACGTTCTGGGAGGCCGGCGGCACCCTCGTCGACACCGCCGACATCTACGCCGACGGCGGCGCCGAATACCTCCTGGGCCGGCTGACGGACGGGCTCATTCCGCGCGACGATCTGGTGATCGCCACCAAAGCGGGCAGCGTCCTGGAGGCGGAACGCCGGGTGGACGGTTCCCGACGCCATCTCCTCGCCGCCCTGGACGCCTCACTGGAACGCCTGGGCACCTCCTACGTCGACCTGTGGCAGCTGCACGCCTTCGACCCCCACACCCCGCTGGAGGAGACCCTCCAGGTCCTCGATCTGGCGGTCACCAGCGGCCGGGCGCGCTATGCGGGGCTGGCGAACTTCTCCGGCTGGCAGCTCGCCAAGGCCGCCACCTGGCAGCTGGCGGCGCCGGGCGTACGCACCCGCCTGGCGAGCACACAGATGGAGTACTCCCTCCTCCAGCGCGGGATCGAGCGCGAGGTCCTGCCCGCCGCCCTCGACCTCGGCATCGGCCTGCTCCCGTCCTCGCCACTGGGCCGCGGCGTCCTCACCGGCAAATACCGCAACGCCACACCCGCCGACTCCCGCGGCGCCTCGGAACATCTCGCGCCCTTCGTCGCGCCCTATCTGGACGAGACCGCGGGCCGCGTCGTCGAGGCGGTCAGCACCGCCGCCGACGGACTGGCCGTCACCCCTCTCCAGGTGGCGCTCTCCTGGGTCCGCGACCGTCCCGGCGTCACCGCCCCGATCGTGGGCGCCCGCACAGCGCAGCAGCTCAGAGCGGCATTGTCAGTGGAGACCCTTAGTCTTCCTGACGAGATCCGCCGGGCGCTGGACGATGTATCGGCTCCGGTGCACCACTACCCCGATCACGACTGGAGCACGCTGTGAGCACCGACCCCCTCACCGGCGACACCCCGCCCGAGCCGGAGGCCGCGGCCGCGGTCCCCGCCCCGGACGCACACGCGGGCGAGGACACCGTGGAGGCCCCGGGCGCCGACGACGCGGGGGCGGTGGACGGCGAGCCGTCCGGGCCGGCCGCGACGGCGACGCAGCCCGGGGAGGCGGGACGGGCAGGGGGGACCGGCGAGTCCGGCACTGCGGATGGCCGGTCAGCGGAGGACGCCACCGGGTCCGATGGCGCCGGCGATCCGGCCGGGGAGGCGGTTCCGGCTGACGAGGCGGCACCCGCCGGGGCGGCGGGCGAGCCCGGCGCCCCGGACGCCCGGCCGGCCGGGGACACCACCAAGACAGCGGGCACCGACGACGCACCCGCCGACGCAAGTGCCGTGCCCCCCAGGGCCTCCGGGACGTCCGCGGCGACGGCCGCGCAGCTCGCGGAGGCGGTACGGGCCGTGGAGCGCGGCGAGCGTTCGGCCGCCTCGTTCTTCGCCGAGACACCGCGCGCGGCCAGGCCCGCCGCCGCCAGGCCACCCGCCGGGAAGCCGGAGGGCGCCCCGGCGGAGCGCACCCGTCCGGCACCGGAGGCGGCGACACCGCACCCGGCCGCCCCGCCCGCAGCCCCGGCCGCCCCCCGGCCGCCCGCCCCCCGCAGCGCTCCTCCCGCGCCGGCGGCCCCCGGCATCGAAGGCGTACGACAGATCCTCACGGCAGGCGGCGCCCCCGCAGCGCTCGCCGAGAAGACCGCGGAGGCGCTGGGCGAGAGTGCCGCCGAGACGCTGCGCGCCGACCCCTGGCAATTGCTCACCGTGCCCGGCGTACGCCCCGACCAGGCCGACGGCTTCGCGCGGGCGCTGCTCGGGTCCGACTGCGGCCCGGACGACGAACGGCGCGCCCAGGCCCTGGTCCTGTGGCTGCTGGAACAGGCCGCCGTGGCGGGCCACTCCGCCCTGGAGGCGACCGCACTCCGCGCCGCGCTCGCCCAGCGGTCCGTGCCCGACCCCGACGCCGCCCTCCAGACGGCCATCGCCGAGGGCGCGGTCCTGGTCTTCCAGGACGCCCTGGACACCCCGGGCCAGTCCCGCCCCGCACCCGCCGAAGACGACGAGGAGGACGACCGCCCGGTCCGGATCCTGCTCGGCCTGGACCGTTTCGCCATGGCCGAGGAGAGCGTGGCCGACGGCCTGGCGCGACTGCTCAACACCTTCGAACCGCCGGCCGACGTACCCTCCGATACTCGCGGCCCGGCCGCGGAGCGGGACTCGGCCGAAGGCGAGGGCCACGACGAGGAGGGCCCGAACGAGAACAACGAAGCCCCCGTCCAAGCCCCTGACAAGGCCCCCGACAAGGCCTCCGACGAAGGCCACGAGGAAACCGCCCCGGGATCCGCCCGCCCCACCGTCGCCGACTGGGCAAGGGTGGCAACCGCCGCCCCCTCCGCATCCGCCGCCGAACTGATCCAGGCCGCCGCGCTCAACGGCCTCGTGGCACACACCGGCGCCGAGGCGGCCCGCGCCGAACCCGCCGCGCTGATCGCCGCCGCCCGCTCCCTGGGACTACGGGCCTACGGCGCCACCCACACCGAGAACGGCCGCGACCGCCTGGCCGCGCACCTGGCCGAGGCCGCACCCGAAGCTGCAGCCGAGGACCCGACCGCCGCGGCGGTGACCGTATCCGGCCTGCTCTCCGGCCAGGAGGGCCCCGGCCGGGACCCCGACGGCGCACTCGCCCTGGACCTCCTGGTGGTGCTGGACGCCCCGCAACTGGACCTCGAAACCGGCGCGATGCTCATCGAATCGCTGACCGACGGCACCCGGCTGATCCTCAGCGGCGACCCCGGCGTCCTGTGGTCCACCGGGCCCGGCCGCCTCTTCGCCGACCTCCTCGCGGCCCGGTTCTGCGACCAGGTCGCCTCCCGCACCCCGGACTTCGGCCCCATCGGCGAGCTGGTGTCGGGCATCGGCATCGGCGAACTGAACCAGGTCGAGGCGCCCGGCAAGGAGGTGGTGATCGTCCCGGTGCGCGACGCCGGCGAGGCGGTACACCGCACCGTCCAGCTCATCGCCGAATCCGTACCCCGCGCGTTCGGCATCCCCGCCGACCAGATCCAGGTCATCACGGTCGGCCACGGCGGCGCGGCCGGCACCCGCGTCCTGAACGCCGCCCTCAAGGAACGCCTCAGCCCCGGCCCCGGCCGCTTCGGCGGCTTCGACCCCGGCGACCGCGTCGCCTACACCCCCACCCCCGGCCGCACACTGCCCGGCACCGTCACCGGCGCCGACACCACGGGCCTCCACCTCGACTGCGCGGGCACCCCCGTCGCCGTACCCCGCGACCAGGTCGAATCCGGCGCGCTACGCCACGGCTGGGCCCTCACCGCCCACCAGGCAGCCGGCCGACGCTGGCCCGCCGCAGTGGTCGTCCTCCCCGGCGACGCAGCCGCCGGCCTGACCCGGTCCTGGGTCTACACCGCCTTCAGCCGCGGCGAACGCCACCTCTCCGTCGTCCAAGGCGCCGACCAGGCCCTCCCCCACGCCGTCACCGCCATCCCCACCAAGGAACGCACCACCCGCCTGCGCACCCTCCTCCAACTCCAGCCCACCGCATCCGAAACCTCCGCCCACCCCCATTCCCCCTAAGTAACGATAAGCAACCACGTCACTACTCAGAGGGAACTATTCACTCCAACCATTCGTTGCCGGAACAAGGAGGCAAGGAGGCAAGGAGGCAAGGCAGACACCAAGGCACCCGCGACAGCCACAGAAACCGCCTCGCCACCGATGCCACCACCACCAATCGACAGCCCCACCCGCCAAGGAGCCCCACCAATCACCGCCGCGGCCCCAGCCGAACCACCCCCAAGGCGATCACGCAACGCCCCCAGGGGAGCCACCCCCTCCAGGGCGATGACCAGCCCCGGGGGCAACAGCGCGGGAAAAGGAGACGGACGGGAAAAGGGGCAGCCCCTGGACGTTATGACGCCGTCCAGGGGCAATGGAGGTCCGCCACTCCACCACGACGTGCAGTCAACGGCGGAGACGCATCAGCGAGACCCAGGCGAAGACCCACCAGCAATCAGATTTCAGCAATCAGATTGCTGGTGGGGTCAGCGGGTAATCAACGCTCCCGATCAACCGGCTCCACCAGCTCGTCGTCCCCCTCCAGCTCTTCGTCAAAGACCGAGCTGACGTCGAAGCGGCACACCACCCGCTGGGGATCGGCCTGGTCGAACGGCGCGGAGAGCCACTCCCCCGGCTCGGTCGGCTCGTCGGCGGCGGCCACCCACAGCGTGGAGTCGCCCTCCTCCAGGCCGAACTCCTTGTGCCGGGAGGCGATCTCGTCCGGTTCGAATTCCCCGAAGAGCACCCCGAGCGCCGCATGCACGCTGGTGCCCACGACGCCCGCGGCCTCGCCCGAGCCGTTCACCGCCGCCTCGTCGACGGCGTCCGGATCAAGATCGGCGATGCGCTGCGCCTGATGCAGCAGGCGCTGCGGTGTGGCGACGGTGTAGTCGCGCCGGATCAGCACGCTGACCGCGCTCGGTTCCTCGGGGCCCGCATAGGCAGGCAGCGCCTCGTTCCCGGGGATCTCGAAGGGGGTGACCTCGTCGTGGGTGTCGTAGAGCAGCTCGTCATAGACCTCAGCCGCCGCGGCGAGCTCGTCGAACGCGGCGTAGACAGCCGGATCGTCCGGCCCCGAGCGGCGTTCGACCGCGTCGAGGTGACGGTCCAGCGCGGCTTTGACCGCCTCGGCGGCGGCACGTACCTCGGCAGCGGAAGGCTGCGCAGCATCAGACATAGTGCAGACGCTATCCGTACCAGGGCCGGTCCCGCACAATAGATGCGATGCCGGAATACGAATTCTGCGATGTGTATGTGCCCCGGGGGGTCTCCCGGTCGGCCGCCACACGCCTGCTGACCGACCATGCCGAGTACGGACACTGGGAGTTGGACCGTCTTCGCCTCAATCCCGACGGGAGCCGCAGAGTGCGGCTGCGCCGCCGGATCATCCGACAGCTCCGCGCCACGTGGTGAGCGCCAGACGCCTCTGAGATGCCAGACGCCCCTGGGATGAGCGCCAGACGTGCCTGAGAGCAGCTGAGAGCAGCGGCGCAACACCAGGGGGAAGCACGGGGGAAGCAGGGGGAAGAACAGAGGGGCCCGGGGGGCCAGGGGGACAGAGGGGCCGGGTGGGGGTGTCTGGCTGTGTCTGTGGCAAAGGGGCGGGCGCAGTGGAGCGGGCCCTGCCATGACAGGGCCCGCTCCTTTTCGTGCGCTCTGCGCGTTTTGTGTGGTTCACGCTATGTGGCGTGTGATCCGCGTTGTATGGCGTGCGGGCCGGCTACATAGCGTGTGGGGTGCGCTGCCTGGCGCTGATCACCTGCGCGCAGTGCGGGCGCGGCGGTAGAGCACCGCTCCACCGAGGAGCATTCCGGCGCCGGCGGGTACGGCGTAGCCGATCGTTCCGGTGCCGGTCTGGGCGAGATGCCCGCCGGGGTTCGGGGTCGCGACGATGGCCGACTTCCCGTGCGTCTCGGTCTGCGGCCGCATCCCCGGGCCCTCCGAGGTACCGGTGGAGTCCGGGCCGTGGGGGTGCTTCGGGGGCGTCGCCTCCGAGCCCCCCGGGCCGTGCGGATGGCCCGGGGCGTGCGGCTGCTCGGGCTTCGGGTGGCTGGGGTGACCCGGCTGGTGCGGGTGGCCCGGCTGATGCGGGTGACCCGGCTGGTGCGGATGACCCGGCTGGTGCGGCCCCGACGGCGACTGCGGGCGCGCTTGGTTGCCGCAGTCGTTGCCGGTGGCGGGGTTCACCAGCCCGACGACGTCGACGGTGTTCCCGCAGACGTTCACGGGAGCGTGGACCGGCACCTGGACGGTGTTGCCGGAGCCGATGCCGGGCGAGTCCGCGGTCCCGCCCGTGGCGGCGGCGCCACCGTGCCCGCCGGAGCCGCCGTGGTGGTGACCCCCGCCATGGTGGCCGCCACCAGGCTGGCTGCCACCGGGCTTGCTCCCCCCGTGCTTGCCGCCCCCGTTGGTGCAGTCGTTGCCGGACGCGGGATTGAGCAGTCCGACGACATTGATGGTGTTCCCGCACACATTCACCGGTACATCGACCGGCGCCTGGACGGTGTTGCCGGAGGCGACGCCGGGCGAATGCGCCGCGGCTCCCTTGGCTCCAGAATCCGCGTGTGCGTATCCGCTGACGGCGGCGAGTACGCCACCCGCGGCCGCCATCGTGATCAGGCCTTTCCTTGCGACCTGTCTCATAGGTTGTTTCCCTGCCTTGTGCTTTGCCGGAATGCGCGCGGCCGGCTCCCGTACGAGACGGGTCCGCCCGCGCAGAAATACCCAGCGGCTCCGGAATGCACTGCATGCATTCCGGAGCCGAACTGGATCGGGCCCTTACTGCGGGCTCTTGCGCAACGTCGAATGAACGTCAGAACGTCGAGGAACGGCGGAACGCCGAAGAGCGTCAGAACGTCACTTGTTGATGCAGGTGTTGCCGAAGGTCGGGTTCAGCAGTCCGACCACGGAGAGCGTGTTCCCGCAGACGTTCACCGGGATGTGGACCGGCGCCTGGACCGTGTTGCCGGACAGGACACCGGGGGAGTGCACGGATGCGCCCTGAGCACCCGAGTCGGCGGCGGCCAGTCCCGCACCGGCAAGCACGAAACCACCGGTGATTGCCGCAGCTGCGACGGCCTTCTTGATCATTGTTCCTCCTTGTAGGCAATGCGGTCCCAGCCGCGGACCGCACACACTGCAACGAGGCCCATGCCGTTGAAGCTACGAACACATCACAGCATTCACTCTTTTCAGCTAATCCGGTACGAACGACAGGAAATCCGCACCGAATCCAGCATCAATGGGCCGCCCGATATCTCCTCTCAGCTCTGGTCGATGAAGCGGTCGAGCACCCGCACCCCGAACTTCAGCCCGTCCACCGGCACCCGCTCGTCCACACCGTGGAACATCCCCGCGAAATCCAGCTCCGGCGGCAGCTTCAGCGGCGCAAATCCGAATCCCCGGATCCCGAGGTCGTCGAAGGACTTGGCGTCCGTACCAGCGGACAGCATGTACGGCACGGCCCGCGCGATCGGGTCCTCTGCCTGGAGTGCCGACTGCATCGCCTCGACCAGCGCCCCGTCGAAGGTCGTCTCCAGGGCCTTGTCCGCGTGGACGTCCTCGCGCCTGACCCGCGGACCCAGGATCCGGTCCAGGTCGGCCAGGAACTCCTCCTCGTAGCCGGGCAGGAAGCGTCCGTCGACATGCGCGGTGGCCTGCCCGGGAATCACGTTGACCTTGTACCCGGCACCCAGCTGCGTCGGATTGGCGGTGTTCCGCAGCGAAGCGCCGATCAGCTTCGCGATGCCGCCGAGCTTGGCCAGTGTGGCGTCCATGTTCTCCGGGTCGAGCTCGGTGCCCAGCGCGTCCCCGAGCTGGTCCAGGAACGACCGCAGTGTCTTGGTCACCCGCACCGGGAACTCGTACCGCCCCAACCGCCCGACGGCTTCGGAGAGTTCGGTGATGGCGTTGTCCTTGTGGATCATCGAACCGTGCCCGGCGTTGCCGTCCACGGTCAGCTTCATCCAGTGCATGCCCTTCTGGGCCGTCTCGATCAGATACAGCCGTACCTGCTCGTTGACGGTGAAGGAGAAGCCGCCGACCTCGCTGATCGCCTCCGTGACCCCCTCGAACAGCTCCGGGTGTTTGTCGACGAGGAACCGCGCGCCGTACGTGCCGCCCGCCTCCTCGTCCGCGAGGAACGCCAGCACGATGTCCCGCGGCGGTTTACGCCCCGTGCGCAGCCGGTCACGGACGACGGCCAGCGTCATCGCGTCCATGTCCTTCATGTCGACCGCGCCACGGCCCCAGACGCACCCGTCCGCGATCTCCCCCGAGAACGGGTGATGGGTCCAGTCGTCGGCATTGGCCGGCACCACATCCGTATGCCCGTGGATGAGCAGCGCGGGCCTCGAGCGGTCCTCGCCCTCGATGCGGGCGACGGTCGAGGCGCGGCCCTTGTGGGACTCGAAGATCTGCGGCTCCAGGCCGACCTCGGCGAGCTTCTCCGCGACGTACTCGGCGGCGGCGCGCTCACCCGGGCCCGAGTGGTCGCCGTAATTGCTGGTGTCGATCCTGATCAGATCCCGGCACAGGTCGACGACCTCGTCCTCGCCGGTGACCGTACGGGCCGGCTGCGGCTTCGACTCGCTCATGCCGGCACCCCGCTTCGCTCGGCCCCGCTTGCGCAGGGCTCGCACCTCTCCATGGTTCGCTCGCGAAGCTCACTCACAGTGCCTCCTCTTGGTTCACGGCCTGGTCGCGCTCCCCCGAGGAGCACGGCCGCGGCGGGGTCCATCGCCATCCTCCCTCTCCGGCCTCCCACACCCAAGGCCGCAATACTCCCGACATGCGCTGGTCACAGGCCCGCGCCCGGCGCCATGTACGGGTGATCGACCACCCCCGAAGGTTTGCTATTGTTTTCCACGTCGGAACGGCCCAGGCCGCAACGGCAGACACCTAGTCCGGGTGGCGGAATGGCAGACGCGCTAGCTTGAGGTGCTAGTGCCCTTTATCGGGCGTGGGGGTTCAAGTCCCCCCTCGGACACCACCAGCGGAATGCCGGCCGGGAGCGATCCCGGTCGGCATTTCGCGTTGTCGGGGTCCATGTCGCATTGTCGGGCCCTCGGAGTCCGGTGGCAGGCGGACGCGCAGCAGCGGGTCCGGCGACCGGCCATCGCGGGCGGGGGCCAAAACCGCCTGCCGCTCCTCACATCTCTCACCGATTTGACGGTTCGCCAGCGAGGGCGCAGCAGCCCCGTCCGAACCAGGCTCCTGGAACACCGCCTGGCGGCCTCCATGTACGCGACACACAGCCCGGACTTTGTCGGTCCGCGGCACTGTCATGAGGTCCGGCGGATCAGCCGCGACTTCGCCGGGGTCATCCGGCCGCGCGGTCGATCAGGTCGACGACACGGCGTTGTGCGAGGTCCTCGGGCGGTACGGGGTGAAGGCGAACGGCATCAGGAGCCGGGCGGGGAGCAAGCTCGTCGGCGTACTGGCGGATGCGTTCTTCGCGGACGCCGCCGTGCTGATGAAGGTGAGACCGGCTGGAATTTCCTGGTCGGGTGAGCGCAGCGGGAGGGTGTCAGCCTCGGGGCGGAGGGGATCGGTTTTGGCGATGCCGGAGGCGAGGGAGGGAGTCTGCCGTGCGGTGCACTCTTCTCCCGGCTGGGTGCGCATGGTCTTCGACGGCGACAACGGCCTGGAGGAGCGCAAGCGGGAGTCGGTCAGGAACAAGCCGGAGGCAGCGGAGCGCCGTGGTGGGCGGGCCCCCTGTCCCGGGCGCGATTTGAGAACGCCGCCGGGCTGAGGTTCCCTTTCCCCGTGAGACGCCGATCCCCCATTCCGCCCGCCCCGCTCCCCCAGCGTGACGGCATCGATCCCGTGCGGGTGCGGCTGCCGGCCGATCCGGAGGGGGTGTGGGGGACGGTCGGTGATCATCTTGTCGGCCGGTTCCGGGAGGCGGTGGGGGCCGGGCGGGTGGAGGCGATGCTGCGGGCGGGGCGGTTTGTCGGGGTGGAGGGGGTGCTGAGCGGGGGCGAGCCGTATACGGCCGGTCGGTATGTGTGGTTTCACCGGGATTTTGTGCCGGAGGTGGCGGTGCCGTTCGCGGTGGGGATCGTGTACCGGGACGAGCGGATCGTGGTGGCGGACAAGCCGCATTTCCTCGCCACGACGCCTCGCGGGCGGCATGTCACCGAGACCGCGCTGGCCCGGCTGCGGCGCGATCTCGGGCTGCCCGCGCTGCAGCCCGCGCACCGGCTGGACCGGCTGACGGCGGGGCTGGCGCTGTTCGTCGTGCGGCCCGAGGACCGGGGTGCGTACCAGGGGCTGTTCGCCGAGCGGCGGGTGCGCAAGGAGTACGAGGCGGTGGCGCCGTTCGACGAGAGCGTGGCGCTGCCGGTGACGGTGCGCAGCCGGATCGTGAAGGAGCGGGGGGTGCTGGCCGCCCGGGAGGTGGCCGGCGAGGCCAATGCGGAGAGCCGGATCGAGCTGGTGGAGCGGCGGGGCGGGCTGGGGCGGTACCGGCTGCTGCCGGCCACCGGGCGTACGCATCAGCTGCGGGTGCACATGGATCGCCTAGGGGTGCCGATCGTGAACGATCCGCTGTATCCGGTGCGGCCGGTTCCGGAACCCGAGCCGGAACCCGAGCCGGAACCGGATCCGGCGGATTTCAGCGCGCCGCTGCAGCTGCTTGCGAAGCGGCTGGAGTTCAGGGATCCGGTGGACGGGCGGGTGCGGCGGTTCGAGAGCGGGCTGCGGCTGTCGGTCTGGGAGGCCGCTGCGCGCTGAATTTCCGGTGCGCGGCGGGGGCCGGGGTGCCTACGCTGCCCGGGTTGCCGGAGCGGAAGGGGAGCCACGGGTGGTGCTGATCTTTGATGCGGATGACACGTTGTGGGAAAACAACGTGATCTTCGAGCGGGTCATCGACGAGTTCCTGGAGTGGACGGTGCGGCCCGAGCCCGGCCGGGACGGGGTACGGACCGGGCCCGGCCAGGACGGTGTACGGGCCCGGCTCGACGCGATCGAGGCGGCGAATGCGCGGACGCACGGGTACGGGAGCAAGGTGTTTCTGCGGAGCCTCGAGGAGTGCCTGGTGGGGCTGCGGGGGCGGGCGGCCACGGCCGAGGAGTCGGCGCGGATTTCCGGGTGGGCCGCGGCCTTCGACGGGCACCAGGTGGAGCTGATCACCGGGGTGGCCGAGACCTTGGCGGAGCTGGGGCGGCGGCATGAACTGCTGCTGCTGACCAAGGGGGACGAGGAGGAGCAGGAGCGGAAGGTGGCGGCGTCCGGGCTGACGCATCACTTCAAGGGTGTGCACATCGTGCCGGAGAAGGATGTGGCCACGTATGAGGAGCTGGTGCGGGCGTATGCGCTGGTGCCGGACGCGACGTGGATGATCGGCAACTCCCCCAAGTCGGACATCCTGCCCGCGCGGTCGGCCGGGCTGAACGCCGTCTTCATCCCGAACGACAACACCTGGGTGCTGGAGCACAGCGAGCTGGATCCGGCCGATGAGAAGGTGCTGCGGCTGGCGGCGTTCGGGGAGCTGCTGGAGCACTTCTGAGCCGCCTGCGGTGACTCAAGGGCCCTGAGGGGTCAGGGGGGTTGCCCGTACGGTCGGCAGGTGGTGAAGGATGGGTGCATGGCGACCCTTCTGGCGTTTCACGCCCATCCCGATGACGAAGTGCTTCTGACCGGCGGCACCCTGGCCCGTGCCGCCGCCGAAGGCCATCGGGTGGTGGTCGTGGTCGCCGCCGACGGGCTGATGGGCGCGGTCCCGGAGGGTGCGGACGAGGCGCCGCGGATGGCGGAGCTGCGGGCGAGTGCGGCGGTGCTGGGCGTGGCGCGGGTGGTGCACCTGGGCTACGCCGACAGCGGGCACGGCCCGGTGCTCTATCCGGACCCGCCGGACCGGGCGCGGTTCGTACGGGCCGGGACCGAGGAGGCCGCGGAGCGGCTGGCGGCCGTGCTGCGCGAGGAGGACGCGGACCTGCTGCTGAGCTATGACCCCAACGGCGGGTACGGCCACCGGGATCATGTGAAGGTGCATCAGGTCGGTCGGCGGGCCGCCGAACTCGCCGGGGTCCCGCGTCTGCTGGAGGCCACGGTGCCGCGGGACGTGGTCACCCGGCTGGTGCGGCTGGTGCGTCTGTTGCGGATCCCGATGCGGCACGACGATGAGGTGCTCCGTACGGCCTTCAGTCCGCGGGCGGCCATCACGCACACCGTCGACGTCCGGCGGTTCGCCCGCCAGAAGCAGGCGGCGCTCGCCGCGCACCGGTCGCCGGTGGCGGGGACCGGCCGGCTCGCGCCCGTCATGCGGGCGCTGCTGCGCCTTCCGGCCCCCGTCTTCGGCCTGCTGCTCGGGCGGGAGTGGTTCGTCGAGGTGCGGTAGCCGGGCCCCCGGTGGGCTGCCGTTACAGCGGTTCGATGCCGGTGAGTTCGCCGTTCTCCAGGGCCGTCCAGCGGGTGATGCCGAGTTCGCGCAGGAACGGCAGGTCGTGGCTGACGACCATGAGCACGCCCTCGTAGGACTCCAATGCCGTCACGAGGCTGCGGACGGATGCCATGTCGAGGTTGTTCGTCGGCTCGTCCAGCATCAGGAGCTGGGGGGCCGGTTCGGCCAGCATCAGGGCGGCGAGGGAGGCGCGGAAGCGTTCGCCGCCGGAGAGCGTGCCGGCCTGCTGGTCGGCGCGGGCGCCCTTGAACAGGAAGCGGGCGAGCCGGGCGCGGATGCGGTTGTTGGTGGCGTCGGGGGCGAAGCGGGCGACGTTCTCGACGATGGTCAGGTCGTTGTCGAGGACCTCCAGTCGCTGGGGAAGGAAGCGGTAGGGGACGTGGGTCTGCGCGGTGCCGGAGGCGGGTGGGATCTCGCCGGTGACGGTGCGCAGCAGGGTGGTCTTGCCGGAGCCGTTGCGGCCGGTGAGCGCGATGCGTTCGGGGCCGCGGACCTCCAGGTGGGCGTGGCCGCCGTAGCGGACTGTCAGGTCGTTCAGGGTGAGGACGGTGCGGCCCGGCGGTACGGCCGTGTGGGGCAGGTCGATACGGATCTCGTCGTCGTCCCGGACGGCTTCGGCGGCCTCGTCGAGGCGTTCCCTGGCCTCCTTGAGGCGTTCGGTGTGCATGATGCGGTGTTTGCCGGCGGCGACCTGGGCTTCCCCCTTGCGCGCGTTCATGACGATCTTCGGTTCGCGTTTGTTGGCGTACATCTTGTTGCCGTAGCGGACCCGGCGGGCCAGTTTGACGTGGGCGTCGGCCAGTTCGCGTTTCTGGCGCTGGACGTCGGCCTCGGCGACCCGCAGCATCCGCTCGGCCGCGTCCTGCTCGGCGGCCAGGGCGTGTTCGTACGCGGTGAAGTTGCCGCCGTACCAGTGGACCTCCCCGCCGCGGAGGTCGGCGATCCGGTCGACGAGTTCGAGGAGTTCGCGGTCGTGGCTGACGACGAGGAGCACGCCGGACCAGCCGCGGACCGCGTCGTACAGCCGCTGCCGGGCGGCGCGGTCGAGGTTGTTGGTGGGCTCGTCCAAGAGCAGGACGTCGGGGCGGCGCAGCAGGAGCGCGGCGAGGCGGAGCAGGACGGATTCGCCGCCGGAGACCTCGCCGATGGTGCGGTCGAGGTCGAGGGACGGCAGGCCGAGCTGGTCGAGGGTGGCGCGGGCGCGTTCCTCGACGTCCCAGTCGTCGCCGATGGCGGTGAAGTGTTCCTCGCCGGTGTCGCCGCGTTCGATGGCGTGCAGGGCGGCGCGGGCGGTGGCGATGCCGAGTGCCTGGTCGACGCGGAGGTGGGTGTCGAGCGGGGCGTGCTGCGGGAGGTAGCCGATGTCGCCGGCCACCCTGATGCGGCCCGCGGCCGGGGTCAGTTCGCCCGCGATCAGCTTCAACAGGGTTGATTTTCCTGCTCCGTTGAGGCCGATGAGGCCGGTGCGGCCGGGGCCGACGGCGAGGTGGAAGTCCTCCAGGACGGGGGTGCCGTCGGGCCAGGCGAAGCCGAGGCCGGTGCAGGCGATGGAGGAAGCGGTGGCGGGTGTGGGCGGCTTTGGCATAAGGGTGGTTGTCTCCTGGGTGCGCTGGGTGGGCGAGGGGGCTCTGCGCTGGGAGACACCGCGTGGGAACGCCGGGTGCGCCGGGGTACGCCGTGCGTACGCCGAGGTCGCGGACGGGCGGCCGCGCGATGCCAACGTCGCGGTGCGGATCGCAGTGCGGAGCACAGTGCGGATCGCAGCGCGCGGGGCGTGTCGCGGGCGCGGTGTCTCAGGACCTCAGACGAGCAACGGCCTTCTCCTGTCGGTGCGGTGGCGGCCAAGACGGCCATGAACGGCCGGGACGACCGTGCCGGCCGTCGACCGATAACGACGTTACTGTGGCCGCCACCGAAACGCAAACGCTATTTTCGTTGCGTTTAGGTGGGTCGTGGGCGGACCCGTTCACGGAACCGTCTACGGGGCTGCTTCCGTGTCCGTGCCTGTGCCTGTGCCTGTGCCTGTGCCTGTGTCTGTGTCTGTGCCTGTGCCTGTGCCTGTGTCTGTGTCTGTGTCTGTGTTTGCGTTTGCGCCCGTGGCCGCGTCCAGGACCCGCGGACGCAGCCGCACCCGCGCCGGCCCCGTCGCCTGCAGCGTGATCCCCGCGGCCACCGGCACCTCCCCGTCCACCGCCTCGAGTTCGTACGCGCGCAGCAGCGTCGCCAGCGCCAGCACCGACTCCAGCATCGAGAAGTGCTGCCCGATGCAGGCACGCGGACCGCCGCCGAACGGGAACCATGCGTAGCGGTGGCGGGCCGCCTCGCGGTCGGGGGTGAAGCGGTCCGGGTCGAAGCGTTCCGGGTCCGGCCACAGGTCCGGGTTGCGGTGGGTTACCCAGGGCGCGACGACCACATCGGCGCCGGCCGGGATGCGGAATCCGCCGATCTCGGTGGCCGCGACGGCCCGGCGGCTGATGACCGGCGCCGCCGGATACAGCCGCATGGCCTCCTTCAGCGCCCGCGTCAGATACGGCAGCCGGTCCAGGTCGGCGGCCGTCGGGGTGCGGTCGCCCAGTGCGCGGTCGATCTCCTCGCGGGCGCGCCGCTGCTCCTCCGGGTGCCGGGCGAGGAGGTGGAGGGTGAAGGCCAGGGAGGTCGCCGTCGTCTCATGGCCGGCCAGCAGGAAGATCAGGACCTGTTCGCGCAGTTCGGTGGCGTCGAGCGAACCGTCCTCGTCGTTGCCGGCCTGCGTGAGGAGGGTGAGCAGGTCGTCGCCCGGTACGGCGCCGCCCCTGTCCCCCCCGGCCGCGCCGGACGCCGTGCGCCGTTCCGCGATGATGCGGTCGCACAGGGCGTTGAGCTCGTCGGTGGCCGCGCGGGCCCGCCGGTTGCGGGGAGTGGGCCACTCGCGCGGGATGTTCACGGGGAGGTAGGCACGCCGTACGACATAGGCGTTGATGACCGGCGCGCAGCGGTCGATGGCGTCCACCGCCGTCGCCGCGTCCGTACCGAACAGGATGCGGGAGACGGTGCACAGGGCCAGGCGGTTCATTTCCGGTACGAGGTCGACGGTGGACCCGGCTGCCGTCCGCCAGCGTGCGGCGACGGCGCCGGCCTCGGTCGTCACGGCCGCCGCATAGCCGTCGACGCGGCGCTTGGTGAACAGCGGCTGCACCAGCCGCCGCTGCCGGAGGTAGTCGGCGTCCTGGCTGGTGAGCAGGCCGTTGCCGAAGGTCTGCCGGACCTCCTCGTAGAACGGGTGGTCCTTGCGGAAGTCGGCGGCCTCGGAGGCGAGGACCTGCTGGATGCCCTCGGGGGCGAAGACCGCGTGGAACACGCTGCGCAGACCGGGCGGGCCGGCTTCCAGGCGGACCACGTCGCCGTGTTCGCGCCCGGCCCGCAAGAAGGTGCCGAGGGGGTCGCGGCGCAGGTCGAGCATCGAGCCGAGGAGGGGGGCGCCGGCCGGGCCGGGGATGCGGCAGGGGGAGGCGAGCGGGGTTGTCGTCATGGCGCATTCCTGTCCAGGAGGCGGGCCGGATATGACACGCGCATGGCACGTAGCATGTGCCGGATGATCAGCAAGCGTTCCGGCCGGGCGGCCGCCGAGACCCCCTGTCGTGTCACCGTGTGCCGCGGCTGCTGCTGCGGCGACCCGGCCAAGGTCCCGGGTGTCGACCACAACGGCCAGATTCCGCGGCTGCGCGCGGCGCTCGCGGGCGCGGCGCCGGTGCGGGCCTCGGAGTGCCTGGACGTCTGCGACCAGGCGAATGTGGTCGTGGTCCAGCCGTCGGCGGCGGGGCGGGCGGCGGGCGGGCGGCCCGTGTGGCTGGGACTGGTCAACGATGACGACGCGCTCGCGGACATCGTCTCCTGGATTCGTGCCGGGGGCCCCGGGATCGCCGAACCGCCGGGCGTCCTCGATCTGTATGCGATCACGGTGTCGCGGCGGGTGCGGGAGGGGCTGGAGGGGTAGCGGGCAAGACGGCCGGCCGGAGGATCAAGCGGTTCTGCACCCACTGTGCAGCCGCGCGAATATGCCGAACAAATACCCTGCAGTCATCGAACGGTGATGGGGAGAGCCCTTTGCGGGACAGCCCTGCCGGACCCCGGAAAAGTCGTTCCGCTTTCAATTTTACCGATGCTGAAAAAAGCGCGGAACCAGATATTCCTGGCGACTTGATTTCGCAGCGAGTTGTTGATGAGTAGGGTGTGACTCGTTGCCACTTGACCAGTGGCAGGATCAAGCCGAATTCGACGTGGCCGGAATGCGGTGCGGGGGGTGACGCCTTCGCCACGGGGAGGAACCATGGCGGCAGGCTCCTTCGAGGGGCAGTACGTATGGAGTCCGGCAGCCGATGACCGGGCACTGGCGCGCGCGTGCATGGACGTCAGGGCCGGCCGGTACTTGAGTGCGCACGAGGCCCTGAAGGAGACCCGGGAAGATTTCGACTTACGGGCCCACCGGTCGCTCGTGCTGGCGTCCGAAGCGGCCGACTCGGATCTCGCGGAGCGCTGGCTGGCCGAAGAGCCGGGCCCGGAGGCCGCGTTGCTGTGGGCCCGGGTGGCGATGCTCCGGGCCCTGCGGATGGCCGACGCCGGTGACGGGCGACAGGGCGCCCTGACGCGGATCGCATGGACGGCGTGCGAACGGGCCGCGGAGCTGCTCCCCGGGGACCCCACTCCTTGGGTGGCCCAGCTGGCGCTGACACGCCTCGACCGTCCGCGGGACCCTGCGCCGCAGGGGCTGCTGACCGCGCCCCGCGGCCCGTGGGGCCTCTTCTTCCACCTCCTCCGGCTCGACCCCTGGCACCGCGAGGCGCACCACCGTTTTCTGTCCTTCTTCTTCGCCCGGCACGGCGGTTCGCCCGGCGCGAGCGGGGACGTCGCCGCGTTCCTGAGCCAGCGGGCCCCGGGGACCTCACCGCTCCGGCTGCTGCCGCTGGTGGCGCTGGTCGAGGGCTACGACGCCTCCGCCCTGCTCGCGGACCGCACATGGGAGCTGCCCCAGTGGATCTCCACCGCGACGGGTGTGCACCACACCTGGTTTCCGCAGGTGGCCGAGTACCGCTTCACGCCGGTTCTCGACCTGTCCTATCTGGCGCATGCGCTGTACATGGCGAAACGTGAATTCGAGGCACGGGAAGTCCTCACCGCCATGGGACCGTATGCCGCACGCATGCCCTGGAGCTCGTTCGGAGATCCCGTGGAGCAGCTGACCAGAGCCAGACGCTCCTGCGGACTTCCCGTCCCTTACGGCATCTGATGCGTTCCGGATTCAGCGTTGCGAGCCCCCCGATTCGCCCCTCGTTCGCCCTGATCCGGACCTCGTTCGCACCTCGTTCGCCGTGTGTCCGTCGCGCATTTTTCTGTATTTCGCGCCGCATTCCTTCCGTCCCGCTCGACCGGTCAGCCCGATCAATCCGCCCCCGATTCCCCCACGAAAGGTTGCGGTTGTGTCCGAGCGCACGAAAACGGCAGCCCGCCAGAAATCCCGCCATCCGGAGGATCCCGTCGCGCTCGACGATGACGCGACGCTCCACGCCATGGGCTATCCGCGGAAACTCACCCGCAGATTCCGCGCCTTCGACAATTTCGCCATTTCCTTCACCATCATCAACATCATTTCCGGGATCTTCTCGTCCTTCGGTTTCGGGATGAACGCAGGCGGTCCGCGGATCCTGGTCTTCGGCTGGATCGGCGTATCGGTCATGGTGCTGTTCGTCGGCGCCGCGATGGGCGAGATCGCCTCCGCCTACCCGACCAGCGGTGCGCTCTACTTCTCGGCCGGCAAGCTGGCCAAACGGCACCAGGGCGCCTGGTCCTGGTACACCGGCTGGCTGAACTTCGCCGGCCAGGTGGGCGGCACGGCAGCCACCAACTTCGCCGCCGCCACCTTCATCCAGGCATTCCTCGCCATGCAGTGGCCGTCCTACGAGCCGACGCCGCAGCAAACGGTGGGCATCACCGCGGCCATCCTCCTCGTCCAGGCACTGGCGAACACCTATACGGTGCGCCTGGTGGCGATCCTGAACCGGATTTCCGTGTGGTGGCTGCTGATCGGCCTGGTGGTGATCGTCGGCGCGCTCACCTTCGTACCCGGCCACCATCAATCGCCCGCGTTCGCCACCCACTTCGTCAACAACACCGGCTTCACCGGTGCCCTGTACGGCGGAATGCTGGGCCTGCTCGTGACCAGCTGGACATTCACCGGATTCGACGGCAGTTTCCACATGTCCGAAGAAACGGTGAAGGCAACGGTCAACGCACCCAGGGGCATCATGCGGGCCATCAGCTGCTCCGCCATCACCGGACTCGTACTGATGCTCGCCCTCGTCTATGCGATCCGTGACTATGGCCACGCCGCGCGCGCCGAGGCCCCGCCGGTACAGATTCTCATCGACGCACTCGGCCAAAGCACCGCGAAGTTCCTGCTGTTGATCGTTATCGGCGCCATGCTGTTCTGCGGTCTCGCCAACATGACCAGCAATACCCGGCAGATCTTCGCCTTCTCCCGCGACGGTGCGATGCCCGGCTCCCGTTGGTGGCATTCGGTGTCCGCGCGCACCCGTACCCCCGTCAAGGCCGTCTGGCTCGCCGCGGCCTGCCCGCTGGTGCTGGTGATCCCCGGCTGGTGGTCGCACACCGCCTTCACCGCGGTGGTGAGCGTCAATGTCGTCGGGCTGTTCCTCGCCTACGCCGTGCCGATCTTCCTGCGGCTGCGGCTCGACGACTTCCAGGCCGGACCGTGGAACCTCGGCCGCTACGGCAAGCCTGTCGCCGCGATCGCGGTCGTCTGGATCCTGGTCAGCAATGTGCTGTTCATGCTGCCCCAGGCGTACCCGATCACCCCCGCCTCGTTCAACTACGCCCCCATCGCGCTGGCCGTCGTACTGATCATCGCCGCCCTGTGGTGGTTCGCCACCGCCCGACGGCGCTTCCAGGGCCCGGTCAGCTACGGCCGCCCCGACGAGGTCGCCGCCATGGACCTCATCTAGCACCCGATTCCGCGCCCCCTGCCACCGGAAGGGACCAACCCCCTATGCCCCACACAGGCGACAACGCACCAGATCAGCAGCCCGCCCCGGCCGGCGGACTCGCCGTCACCACCGCCTCGTCGGCCGACTGGCACCAGGTGGCGCAGTGGGCCGCCGACGAGGAGTGGAACCCCGGCCGCGGGGACACCGCCTGCTTCCACCCCACCGATCCCGCCGGTTTCTTCATCGGCCGCCGCCGCGGTCGGGCCGTCTCCGCGCTGTCGGTCGTCAACTACTCGGACGCCTACGCCTTCCTCGGCTACTACCTCGTGCACCCCGCACACCGCCGGCAGGGCCTGGGCCTCGCCACCTGGCGCGCCGCGTTCCCGCACGCCGGCGCCCGGACCGTCGGCCTCGACGCCGTCCCCGCCCAGCAGTCCACCTACAAGCGCGCCGGGTTCACCCCCGCCCACGACACCATCCGTTACACCGGACGCCCCGCCCGCCCCGGCACCCCTCCGCCGCCGGACGCCGTCCCCGTCACCGGCTCCCATCTCGACGCCCTCGCCGCCTACGACCGGCACTGCTTCCCCGCCGACCGCCGCGCCTTCGTCGCCCGCTGGCTGACCGCCCCCGGCCACACCGCCCGGGTGTATCTGCGCGACGGCGCGATCGCCGGCTACGGGGTGATCCGCCCGGCCCGCACGGGCCATCGCATCGGCCCGCTCTTCGCCGACACCCCGGAGGCCGCCGAGGCGCTCTTCGACTCCCTCACCTCCTCGCTGGATCCGGCCGACGAGGTGTCCCTCGACATCCCCGAGCCCCGGCGGGCCGCCCACACCCTCGCCACGGCCCGCGGCCTGACCCCACGGTCGCACACCGTACGCATGTACACCGGTCCGGTCCCGGCGACGGAGCAGCGGCGCACCTTCGGCGTGACGAGTCTCGAACTGGGCTAGGGACCGGCGGCTCACAGTTACCGGTAACCGGCTCACGGTTACCGGAGTCTTACGGCGGCGGGGGCCTCCGCCCGGCACGCCCTCCCGTGGTGTTGGCTGGACGTATGACGTCCCCCGCGCCCCCGCCGCCCGCGCCGACCGCTCCGCACGGCCCGCCGCGGCGTGTCCTGGTCGTCGAGGACGATCCGACCGTCGCCGAGGTCGTCACCGGCTATCTCTCCCGCGCGGGATACGCCACCGAGCACGCCGCCGACGGGTTCGCCGCGCTCGACCGGGCCGCGGCCTTCCGTCCGCACCTCGTCGTCCTGGACCTGATGCTCCCGGGCATCGACGGCCTGGAGGTGTGCCGGCGGCTGCGCCGCGCGGACGGCGGGGCCGCGGTCCCGGTGGTGATGCTCACGGCGCGGGGCGAGGAGGCGGACCGTATCCTCGGGCTCGAGCTGGGCGCGGACGACTACGTCACCAAGCCGTTCAGCCCCCGGGAGCTGGTGCTGCGGATCGGCTCGGTACTGCGCCGCGCCGAGTCCGTCCCGCCGGCCGCCCACTCCCCCGTGCTGCGTGCCGGGGACCTCACCGCCGACCCCGGCGGCCGGCGCGCGGACCGCTCCGGCCGCGAACTCGCCCTGACCTCCCGCGAGTTCGACCTGCTCGTCTTCCTGATGCGGCACCCGGGGCAGGTCTTCTCCCGGGAGGAGCTGCTGCACCGGGTGTGGGGCTGGGAGTTCGGTGATCTGTCGACGGTGACGGTCCATGTGCGCCGGCTGCGCGAGAAGATCGAGGACGATCCGGCGGCGCCGGCGCTGGTGACGACGGTCTGGGGGGCCGGGTACCGCTTCGATCCGGTGGAAGGTGCGGCAGCGCCATGACGGACTTCCTGGTCATCGTCGCCTTGGCGGCGCTCGGCGCGGCCCTCGCCGGACTGCTCGCTGCGCCCGCCGTGCGGGTGCTGCGCCGGCGCTCGGTGGCGCTGTCGCTGTTCGCGGTGGCGGCGCTGGCGGTGGCCGCGATGGCGGCGGGGACGATGGCGGTCGCCCAGGCGATGTTCCTCTCGGGGCACGACCTGGGCGTGGTGATGGCCGTGGTCGGCGTCTCCGGAGTGGTGTCGCTGGCGGCCGCGCTGCTCTTCGGGCGGCGGATCGCGGCGGGCAGCCGGGAGCTGGCGCGTTCGGCCCGTACGGTCGGCAGCGAGGGTGGTTTTGTCGCGCCCGCCGAGCCGCCGACCGCCGAACTGGCCGCGCTGTCAAGGGCGTTGGAGGAGACCAGCGGACGGCTCGCCGAGGCCCGCGAACGCGAGCGGGCGCTCGATGCCTCGCGGCGCGAACTGATCGCCGGAATCTCACACGACCTGCGCACCCCGCTCGCCGGACTGCGGGCGATGGCCGAGGCACTGGAGGACGGCGTCGCCGAGGACACCGCGCGCTACCACTCCCGGATGCGGATCGAGGTGGACCGGCTGGCCGCGATGGTCGACGACCTCTTCGAACTGTCCCGTATCCAGGCCGGAGCGCTGGCGCTGACGTACTCGCGGGTGTCGGTGTACGACCTGGTGGACGATGCGCTGACGGCGGCCGGGCCGCTGGCGCGGGCGAGCGGGGTGCGGCTGGTGGACGGCGGGGTGGCGCCGCTGCCGGTCCGGGTCGACGCCCAGCAGATCACCCGCGTACTCGGAAACTTGCTGGTCAACGCGATCCGGGCGACGCCGGCCGACGGTACCGTCGCGGTCAGCACGCGGCAGGAGGAGGGCCGCGTGGTGCTCGCGGTCGAGGACGGCTGCGGCGGCATCCCGCCGGAGGACCTGGCACGCGTCTTCGACACCGGCTGGCGCGGCGGCCTCGCCCGTACCCCCCGCGCGGACGGCGAGAGCGGCGCCGGGCTGGGGCTGGCGATCGTACGCGGCATCGTGGAGGCGCACGAGGGGCGGGCCACGGTCCGTAATGCGGGGGCGGGATGCCGGTTCGAGGTGGAACTGCCGGCCGGTTAGCCGCGCTTGCTCAGCCGTACGTTGCCGGGTGCGGCGCCGTTGTTCTTGTTTCCGCTGCGCGGTGCGGTACGGCCGCGGCACCTGGCCTCCACGGCTTCGCCGCTACGGCCCGGCGCCTCCCGTGGGTGGGTGGTGGGTTTCCGGGGGCCGGTCTTGTCGGGCCTCCGCGGCCCACAGCGGATGCTCCCGGCGGGCCCACTGTGCGTCCACCGACCCCGTGCGCATGCCCCGGCGTGCCTCCGGGTCGCCGAAGGCCATCCAGACATGGCCGGCGACGGCGATGATCACGGCGAGGGCGAGCCAGTCGTGGACGAAGGTGGCGCCGGTGCGCCAGATCACGGGGGCGAGGTGGGTGAACCACATCAGGAGGCCGGTGGCCGTCATCACCAGGACGGCGCCGGCGAGCCAGGCGGCGTAGAGCTTCTGGCCGGCGTTGAACTTGCCGGAGGGGCGGCCAGTACGTCGGCGGCGGAGGGTGGAGTGGAGCCAGCGGCGGTCGTGGGGGCCGTAGCGGTTGAGGCGGGTGAGGTCGGCGCGCAGGGCGCGGGAGGCAAGGCCGAGGAGGAGGGGGACGGGCAGGAGGATGCCGGACCATTCGTGGACGGTGACCAGCAGGGCGCGGCGGCCGACGAGTTCGGCGAGGAAGGGAAGGTAGAGGCAGGCCGCGGTGAGGATGCAGAGGGTCAGGAGGGTGGCGGTGGCGCGGTGCACCTGGCGTTCGGCGCGGGTGAAGCGGGGGATGCGGGCCGGGGCGGTGTCGCCCGCGGTCGGCTCCCCGGTGCGGTCAGCTGGTCGGGGCATCGTCGCGTCCGTTCGAGCGGCCGACCCAGGCGTCGACGTCGTAGCCGCGGTTTTCCCAGAAGCCGGGTTCCACGCGGTCGGTGACGGTGATGCCGGAGAGCCATTTCGCCGATTTGTAGAAGTACATGGGGGCCACGTAGAGGCGGACCGGGCCGCCGTGGTCGTGGCCGAGGGGTTTGTCCTGCATACGGAGGGCCACCAGGACGTCGCGGCGGCGGGCCTGGGCGAGGGTGAGGGATTCGCTGTAGGCGCCGTCGAAGCAGGTGAAGCGGACGGCCTTGGCGCGGGGGCTGACGCCGGCCGCGTCGAGGAGGGTGGCGAGGCGTACCCCTTCGAAGGGGGTGCCGGGGACCCGCCAGCCGGTGACGCACTGGACGTCGTGGACGATCCGGGTCTGCGGGAGGCGCCGCAGGTCGGTCAGGCGGTAGCTGGTGGGGCGGCGGACCAGGCCGTCGACGGTGAGGCGGTAGGTGCGCTCGTTCTTGTGCGGTACGGAGCCGGTGACGGAGTAGTAGCGGAAGCCGCCGCCGGCGGGGAGCAGGCCGGAGAGGCCGGTGGGATCGTTCTGCGCGGCGGCGCCGAGGGTGCTGTCGTAGGCGCGTTGGAGGACGGGCCCGGCCGCGATGCCCGCGGCGCCGGCGGCGAGCATGCCGAGCACCAGGCGGCGGCCGACGGGCGTGCCGCGCCCGTCCACACCGCGGGGCCCGTCCACACCGCGGGGCCCGTCCACGCCGCCGGGCCCGTCCTCCCCGCCGCCCTGGTCCGCCGCGCGGGGCGGATACGCATCGTCTGTGGTCACGCTTCGATTCGAACACCGGGCGGCGGCCGGGGCCAGTGTCCCGGCCCCGGCGTCAGACTTTCGTCATCCGGCCTTCGTCATGGGCACCCTGCCGTACTGCAGTGGCCGCCGCTCTCCTCCGGCAGGTCCAGCGCGGGATTGCGGTCGAAGAAGCCGGTGGGACGGAGCGTGAAGCCGCAGCGGTCGACGGGCATCACCGGCCAGTCCTCCAGGCGCGGGAGGTGGGTGGGGCCGAAGGTGTGCCAGAGGGTGAGTTCGGTGTCGAGGAGGGATTCGCCGGGCCGCGACCACTCGAGGACGCCGGCGCCGCCGGGGTGCTGGTTGGGGTAGTCGCCGTCGGGGAAGCGGCGTTCGGGGCGGGTGCGGGTGACCCACAGATGGCGGGTGGCGTAGCCGACGCGGCGGGCGACGGAGGAGCCGGGGCGGGCGAGGAGGGTGGGGCCGGGCTGCGGGGTGAGGGTGTAGGAGACGGGGCGGCCCATGCGGTTGCGGGCGGCGGGGTTGGTGATCGCCCAGCGGCGGCCGGCGGTGGTGTCGGCCAGCCGGCCCGCCTCGGCGGAGTCGGCTATGGGGGTGGCGCGGGTGGTGAAGGCGTTGCCGTGCGGGTTGTCCGGGCCGGTGGGGAGGGGGACGACGTCGATCTCTTCCACGGTGTTGGCGTGGCCGTCGACGGCCGGGTCCAGCCGGACGCAGAACAGGTGCTGGTGGAAGGGTGCCTGGAGGCCGGGCGCGACCTCGGTGGCGTAGTCGCTGCGTGCGCCGGGCGCGGTGGCGGTGGTCTGCACCAGGCCGGTGGACTTGGCCTCGAACTCGATGGTGCCGTCCTGGTAGAGGTACCAGTAGAAGCCGTAGTCGTAGTTGCCGAGGGTCGCGATGAAGGAGATGACCAGGCGGCGGGAGCGGCGGCTGTGGGCGGCGAAGTCGTCGAACATGTTGGAGTGTTTCCACAGGAGGCCGTGGTCCTCCTCGTGGAGGCAGATCGCGTTGGGCAGCGTCTGCGGGGCGCAGTCGTCGTCGGCGACGACGGCGTCGAGGTAGCGGATCTCGCCGAGGCAGTCGCAGCCCAGGCGCAGCGCGTTGGCGTTCCGGCCGAGGGTGTACTCGCCGACGTCGAGGTAGCAGACCCAGTTGCGGGTGACGTCGGGATCGGCGTACGGGACGGCCATTTCGGCGAGTGAGGCGCGGTGGAGCACGGGGCGCAGCCGGTCGCCGTCGCGGTGCGCGAGCTGGTGCAGGACCAGTCCCTCGCGGGCGTTGAAGTCGATCCGTAACTGCCAGTTCTGCCAGGTGAGGAGGGGGCCGTCGAGGGTGAAGGAGGGGCCGTCCGGCTGGCTGATCTCCAGCGGCCTGAGGTCCGTACGGGGCGGGCCGGTGAACTCGGCCTCGTAGCGGCCGCATTCGGCGGGGACGGGGACGGGGCCGGTGTCGATGAGGCGGAGGACCCGGGCCTCGGTGAGGTCGACATCGGCGACCAGGCCCGCGACGGGGTGGGCGAAGGGGTTGTCGGTGGTGTTGCAGCGCAGGAAGGTCAGCGAGCGCAGCATGCGGCGGCCGCGCTCCTCCTCGACGGAGAAGTTGCCGGCGGCGAGCGGGGCGCAGATGACCAGTTCGGTGTCGGTGATACCGCGTTCGGCCATGGCCTTGCGCCAGCCCGGGTCGGCCTTGACGATCGCGTCGCAGCGCTCGTACTCCTCGAAGAGGATGGGCGGCTGGCCGTCGGTCTCCGGGTCCAGCGGGCGGTGGGCGAGCAGGGTGCGGGCGGTGACGTCGACCAGCGCTTCGTGGCCCTTGCCGGTGGCGGGTTCGAGGAGGGTGACGCGGAGCCGGCGGGTGACGGGGTCGCCGGGGCGGTGTGCGGTGACGGTGTGCCGGTCCGGTTCGTCGAGGAGGACGAGCGGGTAGCGGGTGGTCCCGCCCGCCTTGCCGGCCTCCTCCAGGACGGCGCGGGCGGTGGCTATCTCGTCGGCGGTCAGCGGGTCGAGGGGGTGGCGGGTCGTCATGGTCAGTTCTCCTTGGGGGAGGCGGGGGCGGGGGTCGCCGCGCCGGCCGCCTTGTCCAGTTGGAAGGCCTCGTTGCCGAGCCCGATGCGGGCGTGCACCCCGGGCCGCCGGGCGCGCAGTACGCGGCCGTGCACGAGGCCGATGACGGCGGCGATCCCGATCAGGGAGGGCAGCAGCCAGGTCAGTACGGAGCCCCGCTCGGCGGCGACCAGGACGTCGAAGTCGGTGACGCCGTAGCCGAGGACGATCAGCAGGGCGAGGGCGGCGAGCCCCGCGCAGAGCAGCCGGACGGCCTGGGCGCGGCCCGCTCCGCGGCGTACGAAGAAGGCGATGACGGCGACGGAGGCGGTGGCCATCAGCAGGATCACGCCGATCGCGCCGACGTTGCCGGCCCAGGTGAACAGCTCGAGGACGGGGGCGGTCGGGTCACCCGTGGGCTTGTCGTCGGTGGCGGCGAAGACGGTGACGACGAGCAGGGCGATGACGGTCTGGAGGAGGGAGCCGAGGGCCGGGGCGCCACTGGCCTTGGCGGTGCGGCCGAGCGGGGCGGGCAGCAGGCCCTCGCGGCCCATCGCGAAGGCGTAGCGGGCGACGACGTTGTGGAAGCTGAGCATCGACGCGAAGATCCCGGTCACGAAGAACAGGTGCAGGACGTCGGTGAAGACGGTGCCCAGGCGCGGTTCGGTGAGCGCGAAGATCAGTCCCGGGCCGTGTTCGCCGGCGGTGGCGACGACGTGGTCGGGGCCGGTGGCGACGCCGATGAGCCAGGAGCTGAGGGCGAAGAAGACCGCGACGATGCCGACGCAGAGGAACATCACGCGGGCCACGACGGTTCCCGGGCGGCTGGTCTCCTCGGCGTAGACGGGGGCCTGTTCGAAGCCGACGAAGGCGGTGACCGCGAAGCACAGGGTGGTGCCCAGTCCGGCGCCGCCGAGGGTGGCGGGGTCGAAGGCGTGCAGGGACAGGCCCTGCGGCCCCGGCTGCGCGGCGAAGGCGGTGTCGAAGACGACGATCATGGCGACCTCGATGCACAGGAGGACGCCGAGGACCTTGGCGTTGAGGTCGATCTTCAGGGCGCCGAGCACTCCGGTGACGGCGACGGCGAGCAGTCCCGGGATCCACCAGGCGACGCTCACCGAGAAGTGCCGCTCCAGCAGCCCGGAGACCTCGAAGCCGAACATGCCGTAGATACCGCACTGGAGGGTGCTGTAGGAGGCGAGCGCGACGAAGGAGGCGCCCGCGCCGACGGTGCCGCCGAGGCCGCGGGCGATGTATGCGTAGAAGGCGCCGGCGTTGTGGACGTGCCGGCTCATCTCGGCGTAGCCGACGCTGAACAGCGCCATCACCACACCCAGGATGACGAACAGCAGGGGCTGTCCCACGATGCCCATGACCTGGTACGTGGTGGCCATGACGCCGGCGACGACCATCAGGGGTGCGCTGGCGGCCAGCACGGACAGCAACAGGCCGGGAGTGCCGATCCGGTCGGCCCGCAGCGCCCGTTCCTGGCCCTTGAACGTGCTGATCCCGGGGCCGTCCGCAGGCCCGGGTCCGGCGGTGGCGGTGGCGCTGCTCGTCTTTCCCGAACTGCCGATCGGCATGGCGGGGTTGTCCTTTCCAGGGGTGTGGGGGTTCCGGTCGGGTGGGGCTCAGGTGGCGCCGAGGGCGGTGGCGCGGGCGGTCTTGAACGCCTTGACGGGGTCGCGGCCCGCGTAGGACCACGGTTCGGGGGTGACGTGGGTGCCGATGCGGTGGAAGAGCGCGGCGGCTTCGGCCATCCGCCCCTCGTGGAACTTTGCATGTGCGAGGAAGTTGAGGTCGACCTTGGAGCGGGGGTGGTCCTCGCCCTCCCACTCCAGCCACCAGTCGAAGGCGGCCTTCATGGCCTGGCGGGCGCGGCGGGTGGCCCAGTGGCCGGAGGCGGCGGGGTCGGCGGGCTCGAGGCCGTGGGCGGCCAGGACGCGGTAGCGCTCGGCGTGCGCGATGACGGGGAGGACGGCCAGCGGGGAGTCGGCGGGGGCCTGTTCGGCGGCCCAGGCGGCGAAGTCGTAGACCTGGTGCAGGGGGTCGTCGCGGTCGCCCTGCTGGAGTTCGGCGAGGCAGGCCGTCATGAGGTGGTGCGCGTGGTGGTGGTCGGGGTGGCGGGCCCGGATCTGGTCGAAGGCCTGCTCGCGTTCGTCGACGGTGCCGGTGCGGCGGGCGAGGATCAGCGCGGCGAGCCAGGGGGTCGGGTCGGCGGGCCGCATGCCGGCGGCGGTCCGGCAGGCCTCGGCGGCGTCCTGGATGCCGCCCTTGCCGGCCAGGGCGAGGTGGACGGCGGCGCAGGCCAGCAGGGTGGCGGCGTCGCCGCTGTCCGGTTCGGCGAGCTGCCAGTCGCGGGCCCAGGCGGCGCAGCCCGGTGCGGTGCCCAGGACCGTTAACCGGTGGCCGCGCAGGTCCCATTCCTCGCCGGTCTCGGCGAGCAGGGTGCGTACCTCGGTCCACCTGCCGTGGGTCAGCGCCGTTGCGGCGGCGGCGAGTTGGGCGTCGTCCAGGCCCGGGGCGAGGGCCGGGGCGTCTTTGCGGCGGGTGCGTCCCAGCGGAGGGGGCGGGGGCGGAGTCATGGACCAGGGCACTCCATGCCGCACTGCACCGATCTTCCACCTCGCTGTGTCGTCCGGGCGAGCCGCGCCGCCCGGTGAACCGTTTCGTCCCCGTGAGCCGTGTCATCCGCGCGCACCGTGCCGTCCGCCGGGAAGCGGGACGGGTCTGCGCGCGTAGCGCGTCAGCGGAATGGTCTGGTCCACTGCGCGAACTTCACGCACAGCAAACCGGTAGTCACAGCTTCGCGTCAAGGCCGGACGAGGAATGGCCGGATCCCCGTCAACTCCCCTTCCCGAAACCGGCATTGTCCGATCCCGGCCGGAAGCGGCGGCGGGCACGCCCGGGGCGCACGGACCCGTCAGGAAACCGCCCCGGCCGCCGCCCGTCCCGCCGCACGCCCCGAGAACAGACAGCCGCCGAGGAAGGTCCCCTCCAGCGACCGGTAGCCGTGGACGCCACCGCCCCCGAACCCGGCCACCTCGCCCGCCGCATACACGCCCGGCAGGGGCTCACCGCCCTCGGTCAGCACCCGCGAGGACAGATCGGTCTCCAGCCCGCCGAGCGTCTTGCGGGTCAGGATGCTCAGCCGTACGGCGATCAGCGGGCCGGCCTTGGGGTCCAGCAGGCGGTGCGGGGCGGCGGTGCGGATCAGCCGGTCGCCGAGGTATTTACGGGCCCCGCGCATCGCCGTCACCTGGAGGTCCTTGGTGAAGGAGTTGGCGATCTCGCGGTCGCGCGCGACGACCTCGTGGCGCAGCGCGGCCTCGTCGATCAGCGGGTCATCGGTGAGCTCGTTCATCCGCCGCACGAGGGACGTCAGCGACCGTTCGACGACGAAGTCCGCGCCGTGGTCCATGAACGCCTGCACCGGCCCCGGCGCCCCGGCCCGTGCCCGGCCCAGCACCTCGCGCACGCTCTTGCCGGTCAGATCGGGGTTCTGCTCCGAGCCGGAGAGCGTGAACTCCTTCTCGATGATCTTCTGCGTGAGCACGAACCAGGTGTGGTCGTACCCGGTCCGCATGATGTGCTCGAGGGTGCCCAGGGTGTCGAAGCCGGGGAACAGCGGCACCGGCAGCCGTTTGCCGCGGGCGTCCAGCCACAGCGGGGACGGGCCGGACAGGATCCGGATGCCGTGCATCGGCCAGATGGGGTTCCAGTTGTCGATGCCCTCGGTGTAGTGCCACATCCGGTCGCGGTTGATGATCCGGCCGCCGGCCGCCTCGGCGATGCCCAGCATCTTGCCGTCCACATGCGCGGGCACCCCCGACAGCATCCGCTGCGGGGGCTTGCCCAGCCGCTCGGGCCAGTTGGCACGCACCAGCTCGTGATTGCCGCCGATGCCGCCCGACGTGACGATCACGGCCTGCGCCCGCAGCTCGAAGGCGCCGGTGACCTCGCGGCTGCTGGGCCGGCCGCGCTCGGCGTCCGAGGGCGCCAGGATCTCCCCGCTGACCGTGTCCACGCTTCCCGCGCTGCGCGACAGCCCGGTGACCCGGTGACGGAACCGCAGGTCGACCAGGCCGCGGGCCGCCCCCGCCCGCACCCGGCGCTCGAACGGCGCGACGAGGCCGGGACCGGTGCCCCAGGTGATGTGGAAGCGGGGGACGGAGTTGCCGTGCCCGGTCGCGTCGTAGCCGCCGCGCTCGGCCCAGCCGACGACGGGGAAGATCCGTACGCCCTGCCGGTGCAGCCACGCCCGCTTCTCCCCCGCCGCGAAGTCCACGTACGCCTCGGCCCACTTGCGCGGCCAGTGGTCCTCGGTCCGGTCGAAGCCGGCCGTGCCCAGCCAGTCCTGCCAGGCCAGCTCGCGGCTGTCGCGGATGCGCAGCCTGCGCTGTTCGGGGGAGTCCACCAGGAAGAGGCCGCCGAAGGACCAGTGCGCCTGGCCGCCGAGGGACTGCTCGGGCTCCTGGTCCAGCAGGATCACCTTGCGCCCGGCGTCCACCAGCTCCGCGGTGGCCGCGAGTCCCGCCAGCCCCGCACCGATCACGATCACATCAGCGTCGTACGCCATCTGCGCTCTCTTCCGCTCTCCTCGCCGAAGCCCGCCGGACGCCCCGGCCGCCGTGGTGGTCACGATCCTCAGCGCGTGCTCACCATGCCGTCAACCCTTTGTTACCGGGTGGTACGGGCGGGTGCGCGCAAGAATGGTGGGTGTTGAGGGCCACCCCGGGCAGCCCGCCGGATGACTGTCCTCAGGCGCAATCCCCCGCCCCGCGCGATACGAGGTGTGCGACGTGACGGTGATTCTGCTCGCCCTAGGGGCGGCCTGCTGTCTGGGACTGGGCTTCGTCCTCCAGCAGGAGGCGGCGCAGCACGCCCCGCCCAAGGACTACCTCTCGCTGCGGCTGCTGCTGGACCTGGTGCGGATGCCGCGCTGGCTGGCCGGCATCGGGCTGTTCATCGTGGGGATGGCGCTGGGGGCGATGGCCCTGGGGATGGGTGACATCACTCTGGTGGAGCCGCTGCTGGCGACCAATCTGCTGTTCGCGATGGCGCTGGCCCGGCGGCTGAGCGGACAGCGGCTCGGGCGCAGCGGCTGGGCCGGGCTGTGGCTGCTGGCGGGCGGGGTGACGGCGTTCATCGTGGCCGGGCAGCCGCACGGCGGCACCAGCGAGGCCGGCCGCCCCGCCCAGTGGCTGATCACGGCCGTCCTGCTGGGCGCCGCGCTGGTACTGGCGGCCGTCGCCAAACACGAGCGGACGCACGTCAGCCTGGAGGCGGCGCTGCTGGGCGTCGCGGCCGGGCTTCTGTACGGGCTGCAGGACGCGCTGACCCGGATCAGCGGCGAACGCCTCGGCCAGGGCGGCTGGGCCACCGTGCTGACGAGCTGGCATCCGTACGCCATCGTCGTCCTCGGCGTGATGGCGCTGGTGATGGTGCAGAGCGCCTTCGAGACCGCGCCGCTACGGCTGTCGCTGCCCGCGCTGACCGCGGCCCAGCCGCTGGCCGGGATCGCCTGCGGGGTCGGCTTCCTCGGCGACCAGCTACGGGTCACCACCGGGGCGCTGGCCTGGGAGGCCGCCGGGATAGCGGCCGTCATCGCGGGCATCGTCCTGATCGGCAGCCATCCGGCGATGCCGCCGGGGGCAGGCAAGACGGACCCTCCCGTACGGGAGCTGCAGCCGCGATAGGCGCCCCCGCCGCCAGGTGGGGGCGCCCCACGTTGTCGGCCGTCCCGCCGTGGGAGGGATGTCGCCGTTGCGCCTGCGGCGGGCTGTTCGGCAGCGGCGCCGGGCTTACACGGCTCCGCCGCTACAGCCCGGCACCTCCCCGTTGAGGATGGGAAAACCCCGTGGGGGCTTGCGTGGGTGGTCCGGTGCCTCTTGTGGATCGATCATGGTGAACGGACACTCGACGCATGACCGATCCCGCTCAGCAGCCGCTCAACGCCGACGAGGTCCTCGACGTCGTCGATGAGAACGACGAGGTCGTGGGGCAGGCACCACGCGGCGAGACGTATGCCCGCCGGATGCGGACCCGCTGCGCCTTCGTCCTGGTCCGGGACGCCGAGGACCGGATCTTCGTGCACCGGCGGACCCCGCAGAAGCTGGTGTTCCCCGCGCACTACGACATGTTCGTGGGCGGGGTGGTCGGCACCGGCGAGAGCTACGACCAGGCGGCGCTGCGGGAGGCGGAGGAGGAGCTGGGGGTGCGGGGGCTGGCGCAGCCGGAGCCGCTGTTCAAGTTCCTGTACGAGACGGCCGAGCACACCTGGTGGTCGGCGGTCTACCAGGTGCGCTGGACGGGGCCGGTCGACCCGCAGGCGTCGGAGGTCGACTGGCACGCCTTCATGACGGAGGAGGAGCTGGCCCGGCGGCTGGAGGAGTGGCCGTGGACGCCGGACGGGCTGGCCGCGTACCGGGAGCTGCTGGCCCGCCGGGAGTCCGGATCCGTCGGCGGCAGCCACGGGACCGGCCGTTAGGGTGCGGGCATGATCCTCAGGGACGGTCTCCGGTCGGTCGGCGCTGCCGTACGGCTGTGGTGGGCGCCCGCGCGGGTCCGCGAGGAGGGCAGCACACCCGACTACCGCTTCTCGCTGGCCAATGAGCGCACGTTTCTGGCCTGGTTGCGTACCGGGCTGGCGCTGGTCGGCGGCGGCTTCGCGGTGGACCAGTTCCTGCCGCGGCTGTCCGGGACGCTGCGGCTGACCTGCACCGTCGTCCTGCTGGTGGCGGGCGCGCTGTGCGCCCTGCGGGCGGTCAACCACTGGGTCCGCTGCGAGCTCGCGATGCGCCGCGGCGAGGATCTGCCCCTCTCCCGCTTCCCGTCCGTGCTGGCCCTGGGTGTCGGGGTGCTGGCGGCCGTGCTGGTCGTCCTCGTCGTGCTGGGCCGGACCGGCTAGCGATGGGGGACGCGCAGCGGGGCGCGGGGTCCCGGCCGCCGGCACCCGGCCGGGACCCCGGGCTCCAGCCGGAACGCACCCGGCTGGCCTGGCGGCGGACGACCCTGTCCTGCACGGTCGTCGCCCTCCTGGCCGGCCGCCGGCTCCTGCGGAGCACCGCGCCGTTCGCGGTGGACGTCGCCCTGGCGGCCCTGGTGGCGCTGCTCTGGCTCACCTTCGTCGCGGTGTCCCACCGCCGGGTCCGCGCCATGGCCACCGGCCGCCCGCCGGACCTGCCCGCGTGGATCGCGCTGCTGCTGGCCGGCTGCACGGTGACGCTGGCGGTGTTCGGGGCGGCGATAGTGGTGTCGTAGTCACGGAAAAAGACAGAGAAGCTGACCGCTCGTCACAAGGGGATTCATGACCGGTTCCGCCCGTACAGCCGACGCCGCCCTCCCGGAGCCCTATCTCACCCAACTGGCTGCCGGTGTGCACGCCTTCATTCAGCCGGACGGCGGCTGGTGCCTCAACAACGCCGGGTTCGTCACCGACGGGGACGCCACCCTCGTCGTGGACACCGCCGCCACCGAGCGCCGGGCGCGCCTGCTGCGCCGCCGGATCGCCGAGAGCGGCGCGCCCACGCCCCGGACGGTGGTCAACACCCACCACCACGGCGACCACACCTACGGCAACAGCGTCTTCACCCCCGAGGCGACGGTCATCGGGCATGCCGCCTGCCGCCGCGAACTGCTGGCCGCCGGCCACCAGCTGCATGCGGTGTGGCCCGAGGTGGAGTACGGCGACATCCGCCTGACCGCGCCCACGGTCACCTTCACCGACGAGCTGACCCTCCACGTCGGCGGCATCGAGGTGCGGCTGCTGCACCCGGGCGTCGCGCACACCCCCGGCGACACCATCGTCTGGCTGCCCGCGCAGCGCATCGTCTTCACCGGGGACCTGGTCTTCCACGGCGGGACCCCGTTCGTCTTCATGGGCTCGCTGACCGGTTCGCTGCGCGCCCTGGACCTGCTGCGCTCGCTGGACGCGCAGACCGTCGTCCCCGGGCACGGGCCGGTGACCGGGCCCGAGGTGTACGACGGCATCGAGCGCTATCTGCGGTATGTCGAGGCGCTGGCGCGCAGCGGCCGGGAGGCCGGGCGGACGCCGCTGGAGGTGGCCCGGGAGGCGGATCTGGGGCCGTTCGGGGAGCTGGCCGAGAGTGAGCGGCTGGTGGCGAATCTGCATCGCGCCTACGCCGAGCTGGCGGGCGGGGAGCCGGGTGCCCCGCTGGATCCGGTGGCCGGGTTCGGTGAGATGACGGCGATGAACGGCGGGGTTCCGATGGCTTGCCACGCCTGACGGGCCGGGTGCGGGGCGGGATGCGGGGCGGACGGGGTGCGTGACGGAGGCCCCACGCTCCGGCACTGGACTCCATACCGACTAGTCGGCATGATCGGTGCAGCGATCGGTCGACCGTCCCCATCCACCATCGGAGGAGCATGATGAGCAAGGGCACCCCTGCCCCGCAGGCCGCGGGCCGGGAGGAACCCCCGGGCCTCGATCTCACCCGGCTGCGCGCGCATCTGGACCGGGAGCGGCCGGGCCTGGCCGGCGGGCCGCTGAGCGCGCAGCTGATCGAGGGCGGGCGGTCCAATCTCACCTACCGCGTCACCGACGGCGCCTCCTCCTGGGTCGTCCGGCGGCCGCCGCTCGGCCATGTGCTGGCGACCGCGCACGACATGCGGCGTGAGCACCGGGTCATCAGCGCGCTGTACGAGACGCCGGTGCCGGTGCCCGAGGCGCTGCTGCTGTGCGAGGACGAGTCGGTGATCGGGGCGCCGTTCTATGTGATGGAGCTGGTCGAGGGCACCCCGTACCGGACGGCGGACCAGCTCGCCCCGCTCGGCGCCGAGCGCACGCACGCGGTGGTGCTGTCCCTGGTCGACACGCTCGTCGATCTGCACGCCGTGGACCCGGAGGCGGTCGGGCTCGGCGACTTCGGGCGGCCGGAGGGCTTCCTGGAGCGTCAGCTGCGGCGCTGGGGAAAGCAGCTGGGGGCATCGAAGAACCGCGAGCTGCCGGGGATCGACGAGCTGCACGAGTCGCTGGGCCGGGCGCTGCCCGCCTCCCCCGCACCGGCCGTCGTCCACGGCGACTACCGGCTCGACAACGTTCTGGTGGGTGCCGACGGGGCCATCAGGGCCGTCCTGGACTGGGAGATGTCCACGCTCGGCGATCCGCTCACCGACCTCGGCCTGCTGGTGATGTACAGCCAGGACCTGGGGCTGGCCGAGTCGCCCGTCAGCACCACCAGCGGCGCCGCCGGCCACCCCTCCCCCGCCGAGCTGATCGAGCGCTATGCCGCCCGCTCCGGCCGGGACACCTCCGCGATCTCCTGGTACACCGCCTTCGCCTGGTTCAAGCTCGCGGTGATCCTCGAGGGCATCCACTACCGCTTCACGCTCGGCCAGACGGTCGGCGCGGGCTTCGACCGGATCGGCGAGCTGGTGCCGGTATTCATCGACCACGGACTCACCACCCTCAAGGAAGGCTGAGGCACCCATGGACTTCGCATTCGACGCCCGTACGGAAGAGCTGCGCGAAAAGCTCCTGACGTTCATGGACGAGCATGTCCATCCGGCCGAGCGGACCGCGGACGAGCAGCGGGCCGCGCTCGCTTCGCCGTGGGACACCCCGGCGGTCGTGGAGGAGCTGAAGGCCGAGGCCCGTCAGCAGGGGCTGTGGAATCTCTTCTTTGTCGACCAGCACAGCCTGCCGGGCGAGGAGCACGGCGCGGGGCTGACCAACCTCCAGTACGCGCCGCTGGCCGAAATCACCGGGCGCAGCCCGCAGTTGGCGCCCACCGCGCTGAACTGTGCGGCGCCGGACACCGGCAACATGGAGGTGCTGGCGCAGTTCGGCGACGAGGCGCAGAAGAAGCGGTGGCTGGAGCCGCTGCTGGCGGGCGAGATCCGGTCGGCGTTCGCGATGACGGAGCCGGAGGTCGCGTCGTCGGACGCGACGAACATCGAGACCCGGATCGAGCGGGACGGCGACGAGTACGTCATCAACGGGCGGAAGTGGTACATCTCCGGGGCGATGAACCCGCTGTGCCAGATCTTCATCGTGATGGGGAAGACGGACCCGGAGGGCTCCGACATCCGCCGGCAGCAGTCGATGGTGCTGGTGCCACGCGATACGCCGGGCCTGGTGGTGAAGCGGGCCATGCAGGTCTACGGGTACGAGGACCACTATCACGGCGGGCACGCCGAGGTCGTCTTCGACGACGTACGCGTCCCGGTCGGCAATCTGATCGGTGAGGAGGGCGGCGGCTTCGGTATCGCCCAGGCCCGGCTCGGGCCCGGCCGGATCCACCACTGCATGCGGCTGATCGGGATGGCCGAGCGCGCCATCGAGCTGATGTGCCGGCGCGCGGTGTCCCGTACGGCCTTCGGGAAGCCGCTGGCGCAGCAGGGGGTGGTCCAGGAGTGGATCGCGGACGCCCGGGTCGCGGTGGAGCAGCTGCGGCTGCTGGTGCTGAAGACCGCCTGGCTGATGGACACCGTCGGCAACAAGGGCGCGCACACCGAGATCCAGTCCATCAAGATCGCCACCCCGCGGACGGTCGTGGACATCCTCGACAAGGCGGTGCAGCTGCACGGTGCGGGCGGGGTCAGCCAGGACTTCCCGCTGGCCGAGCTGTGGGCGGCGGCGCGGACGCTGCGGCTGGCGGACGGGCCGGACGAGGTGCATCAGCGGTCGCTGGCGCGCCGTGAGCTGCGGCAGTACCGGTGAAGCAGTACCGGTGAATCCGTATCTGTAACGGCGTTACGGGCGCAGTGCCCGCAGCAGGAGGTCGGCCAGATGGTCGGCCACCTGCTGCGGGCTGAGCGGGCCGTCCTCCCGGTACCACGTGCCGAGGTGGTGGACGGACCCGAAGTGGTAGTCCACGACGAGATCGGCGGGGATGCCGGAGGTGAAGACCCCGGTCCGCTGGCCCTCCTCGATCAGCGCCCGGAAGCGCTCGTGGTAGCGCCGCCGTTCGGCCCGTACCTGCTTGTCCTTCTCGGGGCCGAGGTGGTGCATCGAGCGGAAGAAGATCTTGGTGTCGTCGAGGTTCTCGATGGTGGTGACGACGACATCGGCGGCGGCGTCCCGCAGCCGCTGCTCCACCGGAGCGTCGGCGTCCGCGAAGTGGTCCAGCCGTTCCTGCTGGAGCCGCAGCACCCGGCCGTAGACCTCGTGCAGCAGATCTTCCTTGGAGCCGAAGTAGTGGTAAAGGGCGCCCTTGGTGACCCCCGCCGCGTCCACGATCTCCTGGACGGAGGTGCGGTCGTAGCCCTGTTCCGCGAAGAGCCTGGTGGCGGTGGCCAGCAGCCGTCGGGCCACCGGCTTCGCGCTGCCGTTGCCGCCGTTGCCGCTGCCGTCCTTCGTGCCGGCCATCGCCCTCACCTGTCCTTCGTCGTACGTCATGCGCGGTGGCGCAGCTCCCGTCGGAGGATCTTGCCACTCGTGGTCTTGGGGAGCTCGGCCAGGATCACCACCGTCCGGGGATATTTGTACGCGGCCAGCCGTTCCTTGCAGAAGGCGGACAGCTCGGCGGGCTCCGCCGAGGCTCCGGGACGGAGACTGACATATGCCTTGACCGACTCGCCGCGGTAGGGGTCCGGCACCCCGACGACGGCTGCCTCGCGCACCGCCGGGTGGGTGTAGAGGACGTCCTCGACCTCCCTCGGCCACACCTTGAAGCCAGAGGCGTTGATCATGTCCTTCTTGCGGTCGACGACGTAGAGCCAGCCGTCGGTGTCCATGAAGCCGATGTCACCGGTGCGCAGTTCGCCGTCGGGGAGGGCCGCGGCGGTGGCCTCCGGGCGCCGCCAGTAGCCGGGGACGACCTGGGGGCCGCGCACCGCGATCTCGCCCGGTTCGCCGAACGGCAGGTCCGCACCGTTCTCGTCGATGATCCGGATGACGGTGTCGGGGCCGGGGACGCCGACGGCGAGCGCGCCGGAGACCTTGTCGACGGGGGCCTCGCGGCCGGGCGGGACGCTGGCGCAGGGGGCGGTGCACTCGGTCAGTCCGTAGCCGTTGTGGAGGTACGGGCCGAAGTCGGCACGGAACGTCTCCACCAGGGCGGGCGGCAGCGGCGCCCCGCCGGAGTACATGGCGACGAAGGACGCGAAGTGGTCGCGGCTCGCGTCCGGGTGGGCCATCAGCGCCATATAGGCGGTGGCCGGGCCGACCGTGTAGGCGGGCCGGTGCTCCAGGAAGGCGTCCAGGACGACGCCTGCTTCGAAGCGGTAGGCGAGCGCGAGGGTGCCGGCGTTGACGAGGGCGGCGGCCAGCTCGCTGACCAGGCCGGTGATGTGGAAGAGCGGGGCGAGCGCGAAGTAGGTGGCGCCCTCGGGCAGGCCCAGGCCGGTGCGCTGGCGTTCGGCGATGTAGGTGATGTTGCCGTGGGTGTTGGTGGCGCCCTTGGGGGTGCCGCTGGTGCCCGAGGTGTAGCTGATCAGCGCGACGTCGTCGGCGGTGAGCTCCGGGTCGGGCGGCACCGCCCGGATCCGGCCCGCCGTCCGCGCGACGGCCAGCAGGTCGTCGGCGCCCTCGCGCGGGCCGGAGCGGGTCCCCCCTGCACCGGAGCCTGTCGAAGGTGCTTGGGGGAGCTGACCGCGCAGCACCCGCTCGTCGTCGCGCGTCTGGAGTCCCGCCTCCTGGGCGGTGAGCGCGATCCGTACGGACGGCGTCCCGGCGGCGAGGGCGCGGAGAAAGGCGTCCCAGGTGCGGTCGGCGCAGATGACGGCCGTGACCTCGGCGTCGTCCAGGATGTGCCGCATCTCGCCGGATTTGTACATGGGGTTGACGGGCACCACCACTCCGCCCGCCTTCCAGACGCCGAGCACCGCGAGCACGAAGTGCGGGGTGTTCTGCAGCATCACCGCGGCCCGGTCGCCGCGGGCGAAGCCGCGGGCGGCGAGGTGGGCGGCGATGCCGTCGGAGAGCGCGTCGGTCTCGGCGTAGGACAGCCGCCCGTCGAAGTAGGCGAGCGCGGTGCGGCCGGGCGCGCTGCGGACCGCCGCCCGGAAGGCGTGCAGCACCGAGGGCGGCGGCTGGACGGGGGCGCGCTGGGCCTCGTTGAGCTGTGCCAGCCACGGCTTGTCCCGGTAGGAGGTCACTGCACGTCCCCCTCGCGCTCTTCGAGCTTTTGCTGGAGATGGTTCATGCTCGCCAGCCAGCGGTCGGGGTCGGTGGCCCGCCCGATGTAGTAGTCGCCGGCCTCGGGGTGCGGCAGGACCAGGAAGCGGCCCTTGTCCATCGCCGTGAAGAGTGCGTCGGCCACCTCCTCGGGGGCGATGGCGGTGGGCGCGAGGACGAGGTCCCCGGCGGCTCCGCTGCCAGTGAGCATGTCGGTGCGTACGCCCTGGGGGCAGATGGCGTGCACATCGATGCCGCGGTGACGGTACGTCAGCGACAGCCACTCGGCGAAGGCGTACGCGCCGTGCTTGGTCACGCTGTACGGCGCGGCGCCGACCATGCTGAGCAGCCCCGCGGCGGACACGGTGGAGACGAACCGGCCTTCGCCCCGGGCCAGCCACTCGGGCACCAGCTCGCGCGCGGCCCGGACATGCGCCATCACATTGACGTCCCAGGCCAGCTCCCAGGCGTCCTCGGGCGCCTCGGGCCCGCCGCCGGTGCCGACCCCAGCGTTGGCGCAGAAGATGTCGATGGCGCCGCCGAGCGCCTCGCGGGCGGCCCGGACGACGGCGGAGGCGTCGCCGGGGACCGCGATGCCCCCGGTCTCCTCGGCCGTCCGCTGCGCCTTGGCCTCGTCCAGGTCGTTGACCACGACCCGGGCGCCCTCGGCGGCGAACCGGCGGGCGAGCGCGGCGCCGATCCCCCCGCCCGCTCCGGTCACGACAACGGCCTTGTCCCGTACGGCTGCCACGGTGCGTCTCCCTCGGTCGCGCTGACTCGGCTCTCCCCCGCGGACGGGGTGCCTCCGCACGCAGACTAACCAGTCGGTATGTAGCAACGGAAGAGCCTGTTTCCGTCACGGCGGAATGCGTTCCGTTACGGCTCGGCGCGTTCCGTAACGCCTCCGGGAGCGTTAGCGTGCCCACGTCACAACCAACCATCGGCTCCATCCCGATCACGGAGGTGTGCGCATGGCTCTGTCGAGACGTGTTCTGGTGGGCGGACTGGCGGCGACCGGAGCGGCCACCGCCGCGGGCCCGGCCCGCGCGGCCTCCCCCGGCGGCCGCCGGGTACGCACCGGCTTCGACCGCCTCTCCGCCGACGGCTACCGCCTCCTGGACGGCCGGCGGGTCGGCATCGTCACCAACCCCACCGGGGTCACCCAGGACGTCCGGCACATCGTGGACGTGATGCACGCCGACCCACGGGTCCGCCTGACCGCCGTCTTCGGCCCCGAGCACGGCTTCCGGGGCACCGCCCAGGCGGGCGGCTCGGAGGGGCGTGACGACGATCCCGCCACCGGGCTGCCGGTCTACGACACGTACAACAAGAGCGGCCGGGAACTCGCCGGTGTCTTCACCGACTCCGGCGTGGACACGATCGTCTTCGACATCCAGGACGTCGGCGCCCGCTTCTACACCTACATCTGGACGCTCTACGACTGCATGGTCGCGGCCGTGCTCGCCGGCAAGCGGTTCGTCGTCCTCGACCGGCCCAATCCGGTCACCGGCCGGGCCGCGACCGGGCCCGTACTGGACAAGAAGTACGCCTCCTTCGTGGGCCGCGAGCCGATCTCGCAGGCGCACGGGATGACGGTGACGGAGCTGGCGCTGCTGTTCAACGGCGAGTTCGTGCCGCAGGCCGCCGGGCGGCCGGCGGAGCTGGAGACCGTACGGATGACGGGCTGGCGGCGCGACGACTTCTTCGACGCGACGGGGCTGCCGTGGGTGCCGCCGAGCCCCAACATGCCCACCGCCGACACCGCCCTCGTCTACGCGGGCACCTGCCTCTTCGAAGGCACCAACCTCTCCGAAGGACGCGGCACCACCCGGCCCTTCGAGCTTCTCGGCGCCGACGGCATCGACGCCCGGTGGGCCGCGGCCGCGAACCGACTGGACCTGCCCGGCGTGCACTTCCGCGAGGCCTACTTCACCCCCACCTTCTCCAAGTTCCAGGGGAAGACGATCGGCGGCGTCCAGCTGCATGTCCACGACCGGGACGCCTTCGACCCCGTACGGACCGGCATCGGCCTGCTGGTGACGGCCAGGCGGGTCTGGGGCGGCTTCGCCTGGCGGCCGGACCACGGCATCGACCGGCTGACCGGATCGTCGGCGGTACGCACGATGATCGACGCGGGTGCCGGGACCGACGAGGTGGCGGCCTCCTGGCAGGACGGGCTGCGGGGCTTCCGTAGGATGCGGCGGAGGTATCTGCAGTACACGTAGGCGGTTCGGGGGCGGGGGACGGGTGGTGGATCAGCGGGCCGTCGCCGTATGGCAGGCGCTGAGGCACCGCCCCGCGCGCTATCTCGTCTCGGGGTGGCCCTGGCGGTGCTGGGCCTATCTGCTGAGCGGCACGGTGCTCGGCTACGCTGCGCTGATCGCCCTGGTGCTCCTGGTGCTGGCCGGTATCGCGCTCTCGGCCGTCGGCGTGGGGCTGGTGATCCTTGCGGCCACTCCCCTGTTCGGCAGCGCCGTCGGTGCCCTGGAACGGCGTCGTCTGCGGCTGATCGAGCCGGTGCGGCCGGCCGGCCCGCACGGTTCCGTCACCGGACGGGGACCGGTGGTCTCCCGGCTGGGGAACCGCCTGCGGGAGCGGGCCACTTGGCGCGAACTCGGCTACACCGTGCTGTTCGGGACCGTCTTCACCCTCGCCGGTGCCGGCGTCATGGCCGTGGTGTCCGTCAGCGCACTGCTGACCGTCTCCCCCGTGGTCGCCTGGGCCCTGGCCCCCGAGACGGTGATGATCATTCCCGGGCAGCCGGTCACCGGCCCCCTGGACGCCCTGCCCGGCCCGGCCGCGGGAATCCCCGGACTCGTCCTGGGCGCCTACGCGGCCGGTCTGCTGGCCGGACTCCAGGCCAGAACCGTTCAGTTCCTGCTGGCGCCGCGGGACGACGAACCGAGCGAACGGGTCATCGAACTCACCCGCTCCCGCGCCCGGCTGGCCGATGCCTTCGAGGCCGAACGCCGCCGCATCGAACGCGATCTGCACGACGGCGCGCAGCAGCAGCTGGTCGCCCTCAACATGACCCTGGGCCTGGCCGAGACGGAGCTGCGCGCGGCCGGCTCCCCCACCACGGAGCTGGTCTCCCGCGCCCGCGGCGAGGTGCGGGCCGCCCTGACCCAGCTGCGCGACCTCGTCCGCGGTATCCACCCCCAGGTGCTGACGGACCATGGTCTGGCCGATGCCGTCGCGGAGGTGGCGCTGCGCCATCCGGTCCCGGTCACCGTGGACATCGCGCTGCCGCACCGGCTGCCCGAAGCGGTGGAGACCGTCGCCTACTTCACCGTGACCGAGGCGCTGGCCAACGCCGCCAAGCACAGCGGCGCCGGCGCGGTCACGGTCGTCGGCCGGCTCCGGCACGGCGCGCTGCGCCTGCTGATCACCGACAACGGGAAGGGCGGCGCGGACCCCGCCGCGGGCACCGGCCTGCAGGGACTGGCCGATCGGATGGCGATTCTGGGAGGCAGGCTCGTGGTGTCCAGTCCGGTGGGCGGTCCCACCCAGCTGCGCGCGGAGGTGCCGTGCTCCGCATAGTCCTGGCCGAGGACTCCGTACTGCTGCGGGCCGGGCTCGTCGAGCTGCTGACCCGCAGCGGCCACACGGTGACCGCCGCGGTCGGCGATGCCGGGGAGCTGGCGCGCGCGGTGGACGCCGACCTCCCCGACGTCGTGATCACCGACGTGCGGATGCCGCCCGACCACCGCGACGAGGGCCTCCGGGCGGCGCTCGCCCTGCGGGCCCGGCACGTCCGGCTGCCGGTGCTGGTGCTGTCCCAGTACGTGGCCACCGCCTACGCCACCCAGCTGCTCGGCGGCGGGGCCGGGACCGGCGGCCTGGGCTATCTGCTCAAGGACCGGGTCGGCGAGGTGGCCGAATTCCTTGACGCGCTGCGGCGGGTGGCGGACGGCCGGACCGTGATCGACCCCGAGGTGGTCCGCGTCCTGCTGGCCCAGCAGACCGAGGACCGGCCGCTGAGCCGTCTGACGCCCCGTGAACGCGAGGTCCTGGCACTGATGGCGGAGGGACTCAACAACCAGGCCATCGCGCAGCGGCTGACCGTCACGGAGGCGTCCGTGGTCAAGCACTCCGGGAACATCTTCATGAAGCTCGACCTCGATCCGACGGAGGGAAACCGGCGGGTCCTTGCCGTCCTGGCCCATCTGCGGAGCCGGCCGGGCTGAGCCGGCGGCCCGACTCCGTGGTGAGCAGCCGCTCCAGGTGGCGGGCGGAGGCCTCCCAGGTCCACCGCTCGGCCACCCAGTGCCGGCCGGCCTCCCCCATCGCGGCCGCCCGCTCCGGCGACCGCAGCATCCGGACCAGCGCCTCCGCGACCTGCGCGACCCGGCGCCCGTCGGTCACCAGCCCCGTCTCCCCGTCGCGTACGGCATCGGGTGCGCCGCCGGAGTTCCCGGCGATCACCGGCAGTCCGCACGCCGCCGCTTCCAGGTAGACGATGCCCAGGCCCTCCGCCTCGAGGCCGCCCTTCCGCGTACGGCACGGCATGGCGAAGACATCGGCGGCGGCGTAGTACTGCGCGGTCCGCGCGTGGTCCATGCCGCCGGCGAAGACCACGGACCCCGGGGCGTGCCGGCGGGCGAGCCGGCGCAGCCGCCGTTCGTCCGGCCCCTGTCCCACCAGCACCAACACCGCGTCGGGTACGGCCTGTCGGACCAGCGGCAGCGCGCGGATGAGGGTGTCCTGGCCCTTTCGGGGGACCAGCCGCGAGACGCAGAGGATGGTCTTGCCCCCGTTGCGGGCGGCCGCTCCGGGCCGGAACGCGCCGGGATCGACCCCCGGCACCAGCCGGCTGAGCGTCGCGTGCGGGCCCAGGGCCGGGGCGATGCGTTCGCGGGTGTAGCGGCCCAGACAGGTCACGACGTCCACGCTGTCGCCGATGCGCCGCAGGACGCTCCGCGCCCCCGGGATGCGCGCCCACCAGATCTCGTGGCCGTGCGTGGTGGCCACCATCCGCCGTATCCCGCTGCGCCGCAGTGCGGGCGCCATGAAGGCGAGCGGGGCCGCGGCCCCGAACCAGACCCGGTCGCAGCCGTGCGCGCGGGCGATGCCGATCGCCTCCCGGGTGACGCGGCGGGTCGGCAGCAGCATGCGACGGGGGTCGCGGACCACGGGGAACGGCAGGGTGGCGTCGTATGCGGCGGCGCCCGGTTCGCTCGAGGTGTAGACGACGACGCGGTCGGCCGGGAGGCGGGTGGCCATGGCGTGCACAAAGGTCTCGATGCCGCCTTGGCGGGGCGGGAAGTCGTTGGTGATGACCAGGGTCCTGCCCGTGGCACCCCCGGTGGGTCCGGCCGGGCGGGCGGGCCGGACGGCGGTTGCCGCCCGCGTCCACACCGCCAGCACGATGGGCAGCGCGAGATAGCCGAACCGTCCGGCGGGCGCCAGCACGAAGGCCAGGCACAGGCCGAGCGCGAGCCGGTCGGCGGCGGCCACCGCATCGGCCGGGGGACGCCGCAGCAGCGACCCGGCGACCGCGAGCGCACCGCACACCAGCAGCCCCACCGCGAGATACCAGCCGCCGGGCACACAGTTCGCGAGGAGTTGGCCCGGGAAGGGGCTGCGGGCCGGGGTCGCCACCTCGGCACGTCCGGTGGGAAAGGCCAGGACCTGCTGGACGACGGCCTGCGGTGAGCGCAGGGCGCACGGCAGGATCAGCGCCGCCGCGCCCGCCGCCGCGGCGCCCGCGCACCTCAGTGCCGCCCGCCCTCCGCAACAGCAGGCCAGCAGCGCCGCCGCGACCGGAATCGCGGGCCACGCCGTCCACTTGAGGGAGCAGGCGAGCGCCAGCGCGGCCCCCGCCGGCAGCGGGCGCCCCCGTGCGGCCAGCGCGAGCGCCAGACAGCACAGTCCGGTCAGCGGAAGGTCCACCCCGCTCACGCACAGCGGCAGGGCCACGACGGGCGAGGCGGTCAGGACCGCCATGGCCGTTCCGTAGGGACTACGGCCGCGGCCCAGCACCCTTCTGCCCGCCCACAGGCACCCGAAGAACGCCGCCGCGCACCAGAGCCGGGCATCGCCCAGCGGGCTGCCGCCCAGCACCGCCCGGGGAATCCCGAACAGCGCCATGCCCGGCAGATACGGCGTGTAGTCCCCGACGTTCTGAGGATGCGCCAGATACGGGGTACCCCGCTCCAGCAGCAACGCCCCGGAACGCTCGATCACATGGACCTCGCTCTGCCCCTGCCCGGTCAGCACGAGGTACAGCAGGGGAAGGACGACGGCACCCACGAGAGCGATCGCCGCGGGTGCCGCCGCCGTCCGGGCGCTCCCGCGGGGCAGGCAGACGACGGCAACCGCCGCACAGACATAGCCGATTGCGGCGCCCGTCCCCCACAGCCGATGGGTTTCCAGGGAAGAGAACAGCGGAAATATCGCGGCCCACGCTGCGGCGGCCGCCCATCCGGCACACCGGACGGAACGAGAAATACTCACCCTGCTATTGCAGTCGCGGGACGGGCGCAGGTCATGACGGCTGAGTCGAGGGTTCATGGTCGGGTTTCCCCTACCGTCGCGGCACCTGTGCCTCCCGGGATCTCACCAGCCGGGACGGGCCGGTTCGCCTCTTGACTGCTCCGTACACCTACCAAGAGAGTGCGGCCCGTGCAGAGTGACGCGAGATCAGACAGCATTGCGCCGGACACGGCGGCGAGCACACCGGACCAGGGCGGCGGCGAGAGCCTGCGCCGGGTGGCGGTGGCCTCGTTCATCGGGACGGCCATCGAGTTCTACGACTTCTACATCTACGGGACGGCCGCGGCCCTCGTTCTCAACCAGGCGTTCTTCCCGACCCTCGACCCGGTCAACGCCACCCTCGCGTCCTTCTCCACCTACGCGGTGGCGTTCGCCGCGCGCCCGCTCGGGTCGGTGGTCTTCGGGCACTTCGGGGACCGGGTGGGCCGCAAGTCCGTACTGGTCGCCTCGCTGCTGCTGATGGGCCTGTCCACGGCCTTCGTCGGGCTGCTCCCCGGCTACGGCACGCTGGGCGTCTGGGCGCCGCTGCTGCTCATCGCGCTGCGCTTTCTGCAGGGCATCGGCCTGGGCGGGGAGTGGGGCGGGGCCGCGCTGCTGGCCGTCGAACACGCCCCGAAGCGGCGCCGTGGCCTGTATGCCGCCTTCCCCCAACTCGGGCCGTCCGTGGGTTTCTTCGCGGCGACCGGGGTGTTCTGGCTGCTGTCCGCCGTGCTGGACGACGCGGCGTTCCGCTCCTGGGGCTGGCGGGTGCCGTTCCTGCTGTCTTTCCTGCTGGTCGGGGTCGGGCTGTTCGTACGGCTGAAGATCAGCGAGACGCCGGTGTTCGCCAAGGTGATGGACGCCCAGGAGGCCGCCAAGGTCCCGGCTCTCGAGGTCTTCCGGCGCCATCCGCGCGAACTGCTACTGGGCGCGGGCGGCATGATCGTCGCGTACGGCCTCTTCTACACCGCCACGACCTACTGTCTCGCCTACGCCACCACCACCCTCGGCATCTCCCGTAACACCATGTTGGCCCTCTCCCTCGTCGCCTGCCTCTTCCTTGCGGCCGGCACCTGGCTGGCGGCCACCCGCTCCGATGCCGCCGGCCGCCGCAAGCTGGTCCTGACCGGCTGCGCCCTCGCGGCGGTGTGGCCCCTCTTCCCGCTCCTGGACACCCAGCGGCCGGTGTTCGTCGCGCTCGGCATCGGCGGCGCGCTGTTCTGCATGGGCGTGGTGTACGGCCCGATGGGCGCGTATCTGCCGGAGCTGTTCGGTACGACGGTGCGCTACTCGGGCGCGTCGCTGGCGTACAACCTGGGCGGTGTCCTGGGCGGCGCGGTGGCACCGCTGGTGGCCACCCGGCTGCAGTCGGAATTCGGTTCGTCGTCGGTGGGCTGGTACGTCAGCGCCATGGCGGTCGTCTCGATGGTGTGCGTACTGGCGCTGCCGGAGACCCGGGAGCGCGAGCTGGGCTGAGGCATCGGCTCGTTGAGGCATGGCGGGTGGGTGTCGGCGGGGTGTCGGCGGGCTGTCGGCGGTGTACGCGAGGGTGGCACCGGGCCGCTGCCCGGCCGCCCGGCTTCCCCGGCCGGCCTCTTCCCGGACTCTCGGAGGTTCACCATGACGACACCCCGGACCGGCACCCTCGAAGTGCCCGGCGCCCGGCTCCACTACGAGGTGCGCGGCAGCGGGCCCGTACTTGTCCTGATACACGGCGGCGCAGGTGACGCCGGGGTGTTCCACGAGATCGCGGACCCGCTCGCGGAGCACTTCACCGTGGTGGCGCCGGACCGCCGGGGCCACTCCCGCAGCCCGCTCGATCCGCCCAGCGGCACCCCGCGGGTCGCCGACCACAGCGACGATGTCGTCCGGCTGCTCGGCGAGCTGACCGACGGGCCCGCCCTGGTCTACGGCAGCAGCTCCGGCGCCGTCGTGGCGCTGGACCTGCTCGCCCGGCACCCGGACCGGGTGCGTCGCGTCCTCGCCCATGAACCGCCGGTGATCGGGCTGCTGCCGGACGCGGCGGCCTACCGGCGGCTGTTCGCCGATGTCCGGGTCACCCATCGGCGGCAGGGCGCCGAGGTGGCGATGCGGCAGTTCCTGGTGGGTGTTGGGCTGGCGGAGGCCGGATGGGAGATGCCGCCGCTGTCCGAACTCCCGCCTCCGCTACGGGAGCTGATGACGCGCACGGCGGCCAATGAGCCGTTCTTCCTGGAGCACGAGCTGACCGAGGTCACGGAGTACGAGCCCGATACCGGTGCGCTGCTCAAGGCGGCGGACCGGCTGCTGGTCGGGGTCGGCCGCGACGCGGCCCGGCAGATGCCCGGCCGTACGGGTGCCGCGCTCGCCGCCCGACTGGGCCTGCCGGTGGCGGAGTTGCCCGGTGGGCACACGGGCTACGTGGAAGACGCCGAGGCCTTCGCCGCCCGGCTGACGGAACTGCTCGCGGACGGCCCGCTCACGGCCTGAGCCACCACCGCTCGCTCTCCCAGGACAGCGCCTCCCAGAGGCGGTTGAGGGGGTGGGCGGGGCCGTACGAGTCCCGCTCGCCCCGCCGGGTGAAGACCCCGACCAGCACCTCGGTCCGCGGCCCCACATCGCCGACGATGTCCAGCATCCGCAGCCCGGCGGCCTCCGGGAGCCGGCCGTCCGCCGCCGCCTCCCCGATACCACGGGTGACCAGCATCGCGCCGCTGACCACCCCCGAGCGCAGCAGCTCGAAGCCGTAGTGGGCGGCCTCTATCTCGGCGGCGACGGTCAGCTTCTGGCGGTAGTCGGGGCCGTACCAGGACGTGAGAAAGCGGCCGATCAGGCCGCGCGCGGAGATCACCAGCGGCAGCGCGGGCAGGTCCCGGGCGCCGAAGGAGCCGCCGGGGAGGCGTTCGGGCGGCAGATTCGTCAGCAGGGACAAGCCGCTGCGGCGCCACTCCATCACCTCGTACGGCTCCAGCTGCTCCTGTTCCTCGCCCTCCGTCACCACGACGCTGCCGCAGACCACGTCCAGTTCCTTGGAGCGGAGTTTGGCGAAGAGGTCGCCGGTGCGGACATGGGTGACCTTGAGGTCGACGTTGTCGCGCTCGTACTCCCCGCTGACGTGCTCCACGGCGTCCAGGAGGAAGCCGAGGGTGTAGCGGGTGGTGCCGACGGACAGCGTCCGGCCCAGGCGGCGGCGGGCGTCGTGCACCCCGTCCGTCCAGTCGCCGAGCGTACGCCGCGCCAGTCCGACCAGCGCCTCGCCGGTCGCGGTGAACAGGGCATCGCGCCCGCGCCCCTGCTTGAGCACCAGTTCCTCGCCGCACAGCGCCGCGAAGGTACGGTTCATCGTGTCCAGCTGCTTCTGCACACTGGACTGTTCGCGGCCCAGCCGGCGGGCGGCACCGAGCGCGGTGCCTTCCTCCCGAACCATGATCAACGTGCGCAACTGGTCCATGGTCGTATCGAGCAGCTCCGGCGGATACTGCAGCGGACCCTCTAAGGCCATGCGCCCCTTCTCGCTTTCGCACTCCCTTTTCACATCACGGCTGTGCAGCATATCCCTTTGCCCAAAACCGGCCACGAACTGATCCCGAGACCACCAGGGATTATCTGGGGATTTCTTCCGGAAAAGGCTGGATGCGTTCCCGGTACCCATGCAATGGTCAAGCCAATCCCCAGCAACCATCTTCTCTGCAAGGAGAGTTGAGCTCGTGAGCCATTCCCAGGTCGCGCCGCCGCACGGCGGATCCGTACCGATGGGCCCGGCTGCCAAGCGGCCCGGCACCCTTACCGCCACCGTGGTGGTAACGGTGCTCTCGGCGGTGTCCGCCTTTGTCGGCGCGATCCTCGTCTACGCCGGCGGAAAGGAAGGCGCGGAACAGAACATTGTGGACGTCTCCAAGGCCCATCCGGAGATCCTCGGGGGTGAGACCATCTCCGCCGTCAAGTCCCTCGGTGCGCACTACTGGCAGGAGGCGGTCAGCGAGCGTTACAGCACCCTGTCGGCCCGTGCCGGAATCGCCATCTTCTTCGGACTGTGCCTGCTCGTCTTCGGACTGTGCGCCCGAAACGGAGCGACCTGGGCCCGCGTGCTCATCACCATTTCCTCGGTGCTGGCGCTGTTTCCCCATATCCTCATCGCCGGTGATTACGAGCCGAACCCGGTCTTCCTGACCAGCCTGGCCGCCATGCTCACCGCGGTCGTGGCGATCGTGGTCAGCTGGCTGCCGCCGAACGGCCGGTATGCGAAGCAGTTGACGGCACAGCGGCCGGTCGGATAGCCCCGGCCGGAACGTGCGACAGGCCCCGGGCGGGTGCCCGGGGCCTGTCACGTCGGTTCTCCTTTGCCGGCGCGCGGGATTTACCCGTGTGCGGGATTCACCGGCGTGCGGGATTCACCGGCGTGCGGGATTTACCGATGTGCGGGGAATTCCACCACCTGCTGATAGGTCGGCCGGTTCTGCCAGCTGATGGTGTCGTGGGTCAGACCGCCCACCGCGCGGTGGATGATCGCGTCCGCGCACCACTGGTCACCGGCCTTGCAGCTCGCGTCGCCCGGGTAGACCTGCTCGGCCGTTAGGGCGGTGGCCTGGCGCAGGGTGTCCAGCAGGGTGTCACGGCAGTCGGACAGATCGCCCTTGCCGCAGTACCGCTGGGCGAGCGGGCCCTTGACCTGGTCGCCCAGCACCGAGCGCAGATCCTTGTCGGCATAGCCCCACCAGCCGTACTGGAAGGCCGACCCGGCATGCCCCCCGGTGGGGCCGTGGCCCGCCGAAGGGGACTCGTCGATCGCGAGGTTGGCGGTCAGTGCCTGGTACAGATCGCCGCCGAGCCCCGGCTCGAAGACGGCCTCGATCATCCGCGGCCACCAGGCGTCCATCAGCCGTACGGCGTCGGAGTGGGCGTAGGTGTGCGAGCCCGCGGCGGTCTCGCGGCGCTGCGCGCCGTCCCTGCGCCAGGCCTCCAGCTGCTGCACGGCCCGCTGCAGCGCGGGGTCGGTGACCGGCTTGCTGCGGAGCACCCGCAGCATCTCGGGCAGCACGTCCTCGCCGCGCAGATCGGTGACCGCGGCCTCGGCCATCGCCCGGGTCAGCGAGGCCCGGGTCACCCCGCCCTCCTGGGTCAGCGCGCGCACCCGGTCGTCCAGCAGATTGGCGCGGTGCACCGGGCCGTTGCCGAATCCGGCCGAGTCGTAGTCCTTGGCCTGCTTGTTGTTCCAGGAGATGTAGTAGTCCTGGTCGACGGACTGCGGGTGCTGCGCGGGCGGTGTGTAGTCGGTGGTGTTGGTCGCGGGGTCGTAGCCCTTCCAGGCATAGGCCGGGTCCGCCTTGACGGGCAGCGCGGGATCGACATCGGGGTTACGCACCGGGTTCAGGCCGCTGTTGTAGTACGCGATGTGGTGTGCATCGGCGTAGAACCAGTTGAAGGCGTAACCGATGTGCTGGGCGGCCTTCTTGAAGGTCGCGGCACTGTGCACGGCCGAGGGGTCGTTGAGCATCTGGAAGCCGATGATGGAGTCGGCCTCGTGCCGGTAGGTGGTGCGCAGCGCCGTATAGGCGACCGGCCTGCCCTTGATGGTGGCGCGGTGGGTGACGGTGCCCCACTTGGTCCGGTAGACCTGCATCCGGTACGAGCCGGCGGCGGTCGGGTCGGCGATGGTGGGCTGCCAGGAGTTCGTCCGCTCCAGCTTCTCCATGGGGATGCAGGCGCCGCGGTAGCGGTAGGACGTCGAGTCCTTGGTGGGCCTGGAGCCGTCCGCGTTGCACAGGTCGAGGGCGTAGGTGTCGGTGATGTCCTGGCCCGCCGAGGTGGCGCTCCAGGCGTAGTCCTGGCCGCGGCCCAGCTGGACGTACATCCCGACGCCCGCGAAGGAGGCGCCGCGGGCGCTGATGCCCGGCCCCTGGATCTCCTGGAGCATCAGCAGCTGGGGGGCGAAGTAGCCGGTCTGCGGGCCGAAGACGGCGACCGGGTTTCCGCTTGCGGTGTGCTTGCCGGAGACCAGCAGGGCGTTGGACATACCGCGGCGCTGGGTGGGGTTGAAGCTCCCCTCGGGCAGCACCCCGTCCTTGAAGAGGCCTTCCAGCTTCCGGTATTTCTCCGGCGCCCTGACCGGGTCCTGCGGGGCCTGTCCGCCCTTGACGGCCGCGCCGCCGGTGCGGTCGAAGACCAGCGGCTCGGGGGTGACCGAGCCACGGTCGGGCAGTGCGGTGCCCTTGGCCCTGGCGGGCTTGACCGCATACGGGAAGCTCTGGCCGTCGTGCAGGGTCCTGACGGCCTCGGGGTCGTTGCGCTCCCGGAAGGACTCCCAGACCTTGGTGCCCTTCTCGACGCCGTACTTGTGCTGGGCGGAGAGCAGCGCGAGGGCCGATGTCACCTCGCCGCCACCGCCGTTGCCGAACAGTCCGCCGACGACGGAGGCCAGGGCTATCAGGTCGGTGAGCTTGAACGGCTTGATCTCACCGGCGTTGGTGACGGCGTTGATGTGCCCGGTGAGGACGTACTCCCCGGGGAAGTAGCGGCCGTTCTTGGACTGCTCCCGGTAGGCGTTGATGCCGTCGACGTACGCCTGGGCGTCCTGCATGGCCTGCCTGCCGCGTGCCCCGTTGTTCTTCCGGATGGCGTCGACCTGCGCCTGGAGGTCCTTCTCGGTGTACGGCGCCTGCGGGAAGAACTGCTGCTCCAGGCCCTGGTTGGCGGGCGCGCCGCCGGCGAAGGAGGTCAGCTCGCCGCGTCCGATGTGCCGGAAGAGGTCCATCAGCCACAGCCGGTCCTGGCCCGCGGCGTATCCGGCGCCGAACTCGGTGCCGTAGCGGGTGGTGCCCTTGATGTGCGGGACGCCGGTCTTCTTGTCGCGGGTGATGGTCACGTCGTCGCGGGGCGTGGAGACCTTGCCGGCCTGGTCCTGGGGGACGCCGAAGGAGGCGTCGTTGAAGAAGTCGGTGAGCGTGTCGTCCGTGAGGTTCTGATAGCCGCTCGCCAGCGCGCCGTACGGGCCCAACTGGTCGGTGGAATGCGGGGGATGGGTGCCGAACAGCTTGTTGCCGAGGATCTGCATCAGGGTGGCGTCGCCGGTGGCGCCGGGCGGCAGGATGTCGGCGCACTGCCCCTGGCAGTAGTCGCGGGCATCCTGGCCGGGGTTCGGCGCGGCCGAGGCCGCGGTGGGGGGCGGTGCCAAGAGCGTGGCACCCAAGGCGAACAGGGCAGCCGCGGCGGCAGCTCTGAGCCTTCCGGTACGTCGTTGCATTCCTGCTCCTTGGGAGGCTGGTCGGCGGGACGTTACCGGCGGTTACTCATGACGGGAAGATGAACACCGGTCACCTTTTCGAATTCCCCACAGTCCGCTGCACGGCGGCCGGGCCGGGACGCAGGAACGAAGCACACGGAAATTCGATGGATCCGGGCGGCGATCGGGTACGTCCCTTCCGTGTCCAGTCGGGTTCTCCGCACGGAGGTGGGGACAAGGTGGCCGGTTTCAGAGCACTCGCACAACAGGTCCGCAATCCAGGGCTCGTGGCCGCGCAGCGCCGGACGGCGCTGCGCAAGTGCCTGGAGCGCTTCGCCCCGTACGGGCATCGCGCCACCTGGCACCATCTGTGCACCCGGGCCGGGATCGTGGCCCACGACCGCAATCCCGACCCCGAGCGGCTGGTGGCCGCGCTGGCCGAACTGGAGGAGGCCCGTACCGTCTGGCTGGCGTACGAGCAGGAGTTCGCCGCCCGGCGCCGCAGAGAGAAGCACGACGGCATCCGCCAGCCCGGCGCCCTCGACGACTGGCACCGGCGCACCTGGGGCGGCTGTGACATCGTGCCGTGCGAGTCACCGCAGCGGCATCCGGCGGCCCGCCTCGCGGTGGTGCTGCGCAGCATGATCGCGGCGATGGAGTCGGGGCGGCCGCGCCGGGACTGCCCGGTGTGCGGCGGGACGCGCTTCGCCTGGCTCCCGGAATCCGCCGACTGCCCGGCGTCCGGGCCGGCCTGCCGGGAGTGCGGGGTGGTGGCCCCGGTATCGGTGCTCACCTCGGAGGCACTGCGGGAGGCGCTGGCCGCCGCCGGGCGGGCCGGCGGAGCGGGGGCCTTCGCGGCGGCGTGAGCGTGCGGAGGTGAGAGCCGGCCCCGCCCGCTCCCCCGCACCAACGACCGTGAACTCCAAGGGCGTTGTCAGACCCCTGTGCCATGATCGGAACATGATTCAGGTCTGTTTGAACGGCGCCCGGACCGCGGCCGAATCCGCCGCGGTCCTGCTGACACCGGCCGCGCTCGCCGATGCCGCCCGGCAGGCGGTGGCGGCCGGCGCCGAGGACGTCCATGTCCATCCGAAGACCCCCTGCGGCGAGGATTCGCTCTCGCCGAATGTGGTGGGCCCGGTCCTGGAGGCGATACGGGAGGCGGTGGACGTGCCGGTCGGTGTGACGACCGGCGCCTGGGCCGAGCCGGACCCCGAGCGCCGGGTCGAACGGATCCGGTCGTGGACCGTGCTGCCCGACCACGCCTCCGTCAACTGGCATGAGCCCGGCGCCGACAGCGTCGCCGCCGCCCTGCTGGAGCGCGGCGTGGGCGTCGAGGCCGGGCTGTGGGCACGCACCGACGCCGTGGCGCACTTCGCCCGCTCTCCGCACGCGCCGCGGGTCCTGAGGGTGCTGGCCGAAGCCATCATCGACGACGCCGAGCCGGCGCTCGAGGCCGTCCGCGAGCTGCTGGCCGCTCTGCCGCAGCACGGCCGCCCCGTACTCCTCCACGGCATGAACGGCAGCGCCTGGCCGGTGCTGCGGCTCGCCGGTGAACTGGGCCTGCACACCCGCATCGGCATCGAGGACACGCTCCTGCTGCCGGACGGCAGCCCGGCCGCCGGCAACGCCCAGCTGGTGCGGGCGGCGAAGGCGGAGTACGGCAGCCGGGCCGGCTCGGCCGGGGCGCAGGGGTGAGCTCGGCGCGGCCGGACAGCCGTACCGCCTGACACGGCCACGGCGGAGCAGCCACCGGCCACCGGAACGGAGAAAACCGGCCCATGACCGCCCGTCACGCCCGTCGCCCCGCGCTTGTGGTGCTGGGATGGCTGTGGGCCGGCGTGGCGACGCGGCGGCCCCCCGGTCCGTGCGGCACCAGGGCGGCACGGACGCCAGACGAGAGGGTGGACGCCCATGGCCGAACTGCACGATCTGACCGCGCTCGAGCAGGCCGCGGCCATCCGGTCCGGCGAGCTCTCCCCCGTCGAGCTCACCGAGCACTATCTGGTGCGGATCGACCGGCTGGACGACACCCTCGGCGCCTTTCTCACCCGTACGCCCGAGATCGCCCGCAAACAGGCCGCGGAGGCCGAGCGCGAGGCCGTCGCGGCCCGCCGGGAGGGGCGGGCACTCCCGCCGCTGCACGGCGTCGCGGTGCCGGTGAAGGACCTCAACCACGTGGCGGGCGTGCGCTGCACAATGGGCTCGCGGGCGCTGGCCGAACATGTCCCGGTCGTCGACGACCATGTGCAGGGCAAGCTGCGGGCGGCCGGCACGATTCTGCTCGGCAAGACCAACACCCCGGAATTCGGGCTGCCCTGCTACACCGAGAACGGCCTGGCGCCGCCCGCCCGTACGCCCTGGGACCTGGAGCGTTCGGCGGGCGGTTCGAGCGGCGGGGCGGCCGCGGCCGTCGCCGCAGGCCTGGCCCCCGTCGCACACGCCACCGACGGCGGCGGCTCGGTCCGCATCCCGGCGGCGGCCTGCGGGCTGTACGGCATCAAACCCAGCCGCGGCCGGATCAGCAACGGCCCGGTGCTGCACGACATCACGGGACTGATGACCTCCGGCCCGCTGGCCCGTACGGTCGCCGATGCGGCCGCCCTGCTGGACGCGATGGCGGGCGCGATGCCCGGCGACCCCTACACAGCTCCGCCGCTGCCGCCCGGCGAGACCTTCGCCTCGTACGCCCTGCGCCATCCCGGCCGGCTGCGGATCGCCTGCCTCACCGGGGCGCCCGTCCCCGGCGTCGAGGTGCACCCCGACTGCCGCGCGGCGGTCACCGACACCGCCACGCTGCTGACCTGGCTCGGCCACGAGGTCGAGGAGCTGTCGCTGCCGTCCGACGACGCGATCGACGAGGCCTTCCTCCACGTCTGGTCCGTGATGGCCGCGAACCGCCCGGTCCCGCCGGGAGGCGAGGAGCTGCTGATGCCGCTCACCCGCTATCTGCGCGACCGCGGAGCCCAGGTCTCCGGCACGGACTTCGCGCGCTCGGTGTACGCGTTCCGCACGCTCGCCCAGTCCCTCGCCGACGGCCTGATGCCGCCGGGCACCGGCTACGACGTGATCCTCTCCCCCACGTTGGCGTCACCCCCGGTGCCGGTCGGTGCGCTGCGCAACGACGCCGCCCTGCAGGTCGAGATCGCCGCCCTGGCGGCCTTCACGCCGTTCACCGGGCTCTCCAACATGACGGGGCAGCCCGCGGTGAACGTCCCGCTGCAGTGGAACGCCGAGGGCCTGCCGATCGGTGTGATGCTGGCCGGCCGGTACGGCGACGAAGCGACGCTGATCGCGCTCTCCGCCCAGCTGGAGGGGGCCCGCCCGTGGGCCGGCCGTAAACCGTCCGTCTGGTGATCAGCGCCGCGCTCGCGCTGCCCCGCGCGAGCGCGCGCTCACCGGCGGACGGCGCCGCCCTCCCCCGGCGCGCAGGACCCGCCCTCGGCGGCGCTCTCCTGCTCCGGGTCCTTGGCGCTGCGGTCGACACGCAACCGCCGCGCGCCGGGCCCCTGTTCGCCGAGGTTGTCGTACGGATTGGACAGCGCGCACTTCTCCATCGAGAGGCAGCCGCAGCCGATGCAGTCGGTCAGCCGGTCGCGCAGTTCGACGAGCTGGCTGATCCGTTCGTCCAGTTCGCCGCGCCAGACCTCGGAGAGCCGGGCCCAGTCGGCGCGGTTGGGCGTGCGCTCGTCCGGCAGCTCGGCCAGCGCGTCCCGGATCACCGCCAGCGGGATGCCGACCCGCTGCGCCGCCCGGACGAAGGCGACCCGGCGCAGCGCGTCCCGGGTGTAGCGCCGCTGGTTGCCGGCCGTCCTGGTGCTGCTGATCAGCCCCTTGGACTCGTAGAAGTGCAGCGCGGAAACGGCCGCACCGCTGCGCGCGGAGAGCTGGCCGACGGAGAGTTCATGAACCTTGTGGGGAAGCTGAGGCACCCCTCAACCCTAGCCGCCGACGTTTCCCCGGCCGTTGACACGGGTGCTCGCACTCCGCATGCTGAGCAAGCGCTTAGTAAGCGCGGCGCCGAGCAGGTATGCGCCGAGCAGGACACCGAATCCCGAGGAGGCGGACAAGGATGGCAGAGCCCCGAGTGTTTGCATCGGCCGACGAGCTGCGGGGAGCGGTCGGCGAGGAGCTGGGCCCCAGCGACTGGCTGGAGATCGACCAGAAGCGGATCGATCTGTTCGCGGACGCCACCGGCGATCACCAGTGGATCCATGTGGACCAGGAGAAGGCCGCGGCCGGCCCCTTCGGTACGACCATCGCGCACGGCTATCTGACGCTCTCGCTGCTGCCCACCCTCGTACCGCAGCTGATGCGGGTCGACAACGTGAAGATGGGCATCAACTACGGCACCAACAAGGTGCGTTTCCCCGCCACCGTCCCGGTCGGCTCGCGCCTGCGCGCCACGGCGAAGATCGCGGAGGTGGCCGAGGTGAAGGGCGGGGTGCAGCTCACCACGGTCGTCACGGTCGAGCGCGAGGGCGGCGACAAGCCGGTGTGCGTCGCGGAGTCGGTCAGCCGTTTTTATCTGTGACGCGGGCACCCACCATGCGCAGGACGAGGTCGGCGTAGAGCGCGCCGACCTCGTCGGGGGTGCGCGGGCCGTCCGCCGTGAACCAGCGGGCGACGTCCACGCACAGCGACAGCACGGCGAGCGTCGTGCCCGGGACGTCATCGACCAGGAATTCGCCGCCGTCCGCACCGTCCTGGATGATCCCGCGCAGCAAACGGTCGGTCCGGCGGCGCAGACCGGTGATCTCGGCGTAGTGCTCCGTGCTGAGCGCCTGGAGTTCGTACTGGATGACCCGGGCGGTGGTGTGGTGCTCGGCGTGCCAGCGGGCGAAGGTGCGCACCGCATCGGCGAGCCGCTCGGTGGCGGTGCCCCCGGCCTCGGCGGCGGCGCCCATGATCCGCAGCGCCTTCTCGTGGCCGATGCCGCTGATGCGGTAGAGGAGCTCTTCCTTGGTCTTGTAGTGGATGTAGAGCGCGGCGGGGCTCATCCCGGCCCGGCCGGCGATGTCCCGGGTGGTGGTGGCGTGGTAGCCGCGCTCGGCGAACGCCTGGACCGCGGCGCCGACCAGCCGTCGCGCGGCGTCCGGGGTGACCCCGGCCCACTCCTCGTTCTCGGCCTTCGCGCGTTCCGCCGCCGCACCCATCGCGTACCCCGCTCCTCGATCCGCCAGGGACGTTCCCCTGACGGATCGAACACCATACCGCGTTGCTGAGCAAGCGCTTAGCGACGCGGCCGGGCCGCGTCAGAAAGCGGAGACCCCGGTCAGCGCCCGCCCGATCACCAGCTTCTGTATCTGGCTGGTGCCCTCGTAGAGGGTCATCACCCGGGCGTCCCGCAGCAGCTTGCCGACCGGGTACTCGTCGATATAGCCGTAACCGCCGAAGACCTGAAGGGCGTTGTTGGCGGCGCGCACCGCGGCCTCGGACGCGAACAGCTTGGCCTTCGACGCCTCGGTGACAAAGGGTTCGCCCCGGTCGATGAGATCGGCCACCCGCCAGGTCAGCAGCCGTGCCGCATCCACATCCACCGCGATATCGCTGATCAGCTCCTGCACCAGCTGATGCCCCGCGATCGGCCTGCCGAACTGCTCGCGCTGCCCCGCGTAGCCGAGCGCGGCGTCCAGGGCGGCCCGGGCGATGCCGACGCACCCCGCGGCGACCGACATCCGCCCCTTGGCCAGCGCGGACATCGCGACCGAGAAGCCCTTGCCCTCCGGCCCGAGCAGGGCCGCGGCCGGGACCCGTACGCCGTCCAGGATCAGCTCGGCGGTGGCCTGGCCGCGCAGCCCCAGCTTTCCGTGGATCTCCCGGCGGTCGAGGCCGGGTGTGTCCGCCGGTACGAGGAAGGCGCTGATGCCGTGGTGACCGGGGGCGTCGTTGGTGCGGGCGAAGAGCAGGACGACATCGGCCCAGGTGCCGTTGGTGATGAACATCTTGGCGCCGTCGATGACGTAATCGTCGCCTTCGCGGACCGCCCGGGTGGCGAGGTGGGCCGCGTCGGAACCGGTGCCCGGCTCCGTCAGGGCGAAGCAGCCGACCGCCTCGCCGGACGTCAGCCGCGGCAGCCAGGTCCGCTTCTGCTCCTCGTCGCCCCAGGCGGCGAGGGTCTTGGCCACCAGCCCGAGGGAGACCGAGACGATGCCGCGCACCGCGGAGTCGCCGCGGCCCAGCTCCTCGGTGACCAGGACGTACGAGAGATGGTCGCCGCCGGAACCGCCGTACTCCTCGGGAACGGTGAGCCCGAGAAAGCCCACCTCGCCGAGCTTCTTCACGATGCCGCGGTCGACCTGCTCCGCACGGTCCCAGGCGGCGGCGTTCGGTGCGACCTCGCGGTCGACGAAGTCCTGGGCGAGCCGGCGTACCGCGGTCTGCTCCGCGCTGAGCTCCAGATTCATCAAGGCCCCCTGTCGACGACAGCAGTCGATCACCACTGGATCACCACTTAATTACCACTGCTAGTTTTAGCCGGACGGCCTTTACTATGTGCGTCATGGCCCGACCCCGCAAGCCCCTCCTGAGCCGCGAACGCATCGTCACCACGGCGCTGGCGCTCATCGACGCGGAAGGACTCCCGGCGCTCTCCACCCGGCGCCTCGCGGCGGAGCTGGGCGTGAGCGGGCCGTCCCTCTACAACCACTTCACGACCAAGGACGAGATCCTCGACGCGGTCGCCGACACCGTCATCGCCGAGGTCGATGTGTCGGCGTTCCGGGCGGGTGGGGACTGGCGGTCCGGGCTGCTGGGCTGGGCCCGCTCCTACCGCGCCGCGCTCGCCGCGCATCCGCACATCGTGCCGTTCCTCGCCCAGGGCCCCGGCCGCCGTCCGGCCGGGCTGAAGATGGCCGATGCGGCGTTCGGCGGCATGGTCGAGGCGGGCTGGCCCCCGGCCCAGGCCACCCGGATCTGCGCGATGGTCCGCTACTTCGTGGCGGGCTCCGCCCTGGGCTCGTTCGCCCGCGGCTTCGTGGACGACCCGGGCGCGTACGACCCGGCCGACTATCCGCACCTGGGCCAGGCCCATCTCCTGGCCGAGCACCAGCGCCAGGTGGACGAGGGCGCCTTCGAAACCGGCCTGCAGGCCCTGGTGGACGGCCTGGCGCTGCACCACCCGGAACGCGTACCGCCCCACCACGACTGACGACGCCGTACGGAGCGACGAACGGCACCCGACACCTCCGTACGGAACGACGATGTCCGGATAACCCTGCGCACCCGGAAAATAAAGGTAAAGTCCCTCGGCCTCCGGCGGTCAGGGACATCCGGTACCTGCAGGAGGCGGCGTGCACGCGTCGGGCACGGCGGCCGTCAACGGCCCTTTCCGGACGGGTTGCAGACGGCTCGTCGGCTTCGGCATCGAGGTGCTGCGCGGTCAGGCGCAGGTGGACTTCCTGCCGAGCGCACTGACCGGTGTGGTCTTCTCGGTCGCCCTCTTCGCGGCGGGCTGGGAGTTCGGCCTCTACGGACTGACCGGCACGGCCGTCGGCACCGCCACCGCCCGCCTCCTGGGCGCCGACCGGGACCGGATCACCGCCGGCCTCGAGGGGTTCAACTCCTGCCTGGTGGCCGTCGGCTGTGCCGTCTTCCTCGGCCCCCACCATCCGTCCACCGCCGTACTCGCCCTCACCGGCAGCGCGGTGGTCACGATCCTCACCGGCGCCGCCGCGCGCATACTGGCCACCTGGGACCTGCCCACCTTCACCCTCCCCTTCTGCCTCACGGCCAGCGCGATGACCATCGCCGCGCCCGCCGAAGGGGGTACCTCCCACGCCCTTTGGCAGTGGGGGAGGGTCTGGCACCAGGACGCGGGCCCGGCCACGCTCTCCCGCCCGGCCGCCGGCCCCACCGCCCTGACCGTCACCGACCTGTGGCACGCCTTCTTCGCCAACATCGGCCAGATCTTCTTCATGCCGCAGTGGTACGTCGGCCTGATCTTCCTGCTCGGCATCTTCCTCGCCTGCCGCCGGGCGGGCGTCCTGGCGTGTGTCGGCAGCGCCGTCGGCATCCTCACCGCCTGGGCCCTCGGCGCACCCGCCGAGCAGGTGGCCGAGGGCACGATGGGCTACAACGCCGTACTGGCCGCGATGGCGCTGTGCGGGGTGTTCCTCGTCGCGGACGCCTGGAGCCTGGCCTACGCCGTCATCGGCGCGGCGGCCGCGACCGCCCTGAGCCCGGCCCTGGCCGCCCTCTTCGCCCCGTCCGGCGGCCACACCTTCACCTGGCCGTTCGTCCTGGTCTCGCTGGCCTTCCTGGCGGCGGCACCGGCGTTTCCCAGGCTGCGGCGGGTCACGGGGTGAGGGGGCCTGGGACCTGTCCGGCGGATCAGGGCCGGAAAGGCCGCAACGTCCGGTGCTCCCCCACGCCTTGAGGGCGCGGGAGCTACCCCCCCTGGCTTCGCCCCGCCTGAGCCCTGAGGACGTTTCGGCAACGCCACGAAGTGCCGTGGCAGGTGTCGCGGGCCCGGCCATGATCCGCTGGACGGGCCCCAGGGGCGGCTCAGTGGCCGAAGGGCGGCTCGAAGCAGCCGTGTTCCAGGTACGGGCCGTTGGTCGCGACCTGGTAGTTGGTCTTCTGCACGAACGCCGTCACACAGGCGTCGTCATGGACACGAAGCCCGACCAGGGCGCCCTCGGGCGTGACGTAGTGGTCGGTCTCGAACCGCGAGTCCATCTCCCGCACGGTGAGCGTCCCGCCGAGCCGTTCGCCCTTCGGCCCGGTCCGCTCCTCCTTGTACCCGAGCTCGAGCAGCGCCGCGCGCACGCTCTTGGGGTCCCACTTCTTCTGTCCCCAGAGCCGCTTGAGCACGGGCTCGATGCGATCGGCTTCCTTCTTCGCGTCCTTCGCACTGGCGGGGGACATATCGCGGGGACGGCGAAAGGCGTTGTTCTCCCGGTAGTGCGGAGCACCGTCGCCGGCGCCCGGCTCCACGTAGGGGGAGGCGCCCGGGGAACCGGGGCTGTGGCTGGGGCTGTGGCTGGGGCTCGGGGGCGCGCCAGGGGCACCGGCCGCCACATCCGTAGCGCGCTGCGTACCGCAGGCGGTCAGGGATATGGCGGCGCTCACGAGGAGAGCGGCCGCGGCAACGCGTCTGCGCCGGCCAAGGGGCAAGGTCAACATGGCGATGACTCTGCCATGACAGGCGCGCCGAATGTCGGATTCCGGCACATCCGTACCCGGCCGACTGCGGTGCCCGGTGCCACTCACCGTCCTGGAACACCCCCTAGAACACCACCAGCGACCGCCCGCCCTTCCCCGCCACCATGGCCTCGAACGCGGCCGGGATGCCGTCGAGGCCGATGCGTTCCGTTACCAGGGCCGAGAGGTCGAGGGCGCCGGAGCGGACGTGTGCGGCGATGACCGGGAGGTCGGCGGCCGGGTTGCTGTTGCCGTAGACGCAGCCGGACAGGGTGCGGCCGAAGTAGAAGAGTTCCAGGGCGGAGAAGGTGACCTGCTGGTCCTGGCCGCCGATGCCGACGACCGTGGTGCGGCCGCCGCGGCGGGTGGCGGACCAGGCCGTACGGATGGTGTCGGCGCGGCCCACGCACTCGATGGCGACGTCGGCGCCCATGCCGCCGGTGAGTTTGCGGATCCGCTTCGCGGTGTCCTCCCCCGACACCACGAACTCGGTGGCCCCGGCCGCCCGCGCCAGTTCCTCCTTCTCCGGGGAGACGTCCACGGCCACGACCGGGCCCGCCCCCGCGATCCGCGCCGCCTGGAGGGTGGCCAGGCCCACCCCGCCGACCCCGAAGACCGCGACCGACTCGCCCGCCCGCACCTGCGCGCTGTGGTGGACGGCGCCCCAGCCGGTGAGCACCGCGCAGCCCAGCAGCGCGGCGTCGGCCAGCGGTACGCCGTCCGGCAGCGGCAGCGCGGCATGGGCGGGCACCACCGTCTCCTCGGCGAAGACGGCCGTGCCCAGGCCCGGGTAGAGCTCGCTGCCGTCGGCGGCGAGGGTGGCGTACGGGGTGTTCGCGGTGAGACCGGCGTTGGCGCAGAGCCATGGTTCGGACAGCCCGCAGAAGTGGCAACTGCCGCAGGACGGCGCCCAGTTGAGGACGACCTTGTCGCCGGGGGCCACCGTCGTCACCTCCGGCCCGACGGCGGTGACGGTACCCGCGCCCTCGTGGCCGAGGACGGCCGGGGCGGGCTGGCGCAGGGTGCCGTTGGACAGCGACAGGTCGGAGTGGCAGACGCCCGCGGCGGCGAGCCGGATCCGGACCTGCCCGGGGCCGGGCTCGGGCAGATCGATCTCGGCGACCCGGAGCGGGGCGTTGACGGCGGACAGGACGGCGGCGCGGACGGCCACGGGAGCTCCTCGGGGAGTAGGGAGGGGGCGGCTCAGAACTGCAGCGACGTCAGAACTGCAGCGACTTGGTCTGCAGATACTCGGTCAGACCGTGCGGGCCCAGTTCGCGGCCGACGCCGGACTGCTTGTACCCGCCGAACGGGGCCAGCAGGTTGAAACGGCCGCCGTTGATGTCGACCTGGCCGGTGTCCAGGCGGCGGGCGAAGGCCACCGCGGTCTCCTCGTCGGCGGCCCAGACCGCACCGGCGAGCCCGTAGACCGTGCCGTTGGCGATCCGTACGGCCTCCTCCTCGTCCTCGTACCGCAGGATCGAGATGACCGGGCCGAAGATCTCCTCCTGGGCGATGGTCATGTCCTCGGTCACGTCCGCGAAGACGGTCGGGCGGACGTAGTAGCCCGACTCGAGGCCGTCCGGGGCCTCCTCGCCGCCGGTCACCAGGCGGGCGCCCTCCTTCACGCCCTGCGCGATGAAGCCGCGGACGCGGTCGCGCTGCTTGGCGTTCACGAGGGGGCCGAGGCGGCTGCCCTCCGCCGTCGGGTCGCCGGGCACGCACTGGGCGACCGCCTCGGCGGTGAGCGCGACCGCCTCGTCGTACTGGTCGGCGTGGACGAGCATCCGGGTCAGCGCGTTGCAGGACTGGCCGGAGTTGCGGATGACATCGCCGACATTGGTGTGCACGGCCTTGGCCAGATCGGCGCCGGGCAAGATGACGTTGGCGGACTTGCCGCCGAGTTCGAGGGCGACGCGCTTGACGGCGCCGCCCGCGATCGCGCCGATCTTCCTGCCGACGGCGGTGGAGCCGGTGAAGGAGACCAGGTCCACGCCCTCGTGCTCGGCCAGCGCCTGGCCGGCGACCGTACCGAGCCCGGTGACGAGGTTGAAGACACCGGCCGGGATGCCCGCCGCGTCGACGCACTCGGCGAACAGCTGGGCGGTCAGCGGGGTGTCCTCGGCGGGCTTGAGCACGACGGTGCAGCCCGCGGCGAGCGCCGGGGCGACCTTGTTGGTGATCTGGTGGAGCGGGTAGTTCCAGGGCGTGATCGCGCCGACCACGCCGACCGGCTCGTGCAGGACGGTGGAGTTGCCGAGCTTCTCCTCGAAGGCGTACGAGGCGGCCAGTTCGGCGTAGATCCCGGTCACCGCGACGGGCACGGCAGCCTGCACCCGGGTGCTGAAGGCCAGCGTCGAGCCCAGTTCGGCGGTGATGGTCGCGGCGATCTCCCCGGCGCGCTCGGCGAGCCGGTCGCGCAGTGCGGCCAGCCGGGCGGCGCGCTCGGCCGGGGCGGTCGCCCGCCAGGCCGGCAGCGCGGCACGGGCGGCGCGTACGGCGGCGTCGATGTCCTCGGCGCTGCCGGCCGGTACGGTCGCGATCACCTGCTCGTCGGCGGGGTTGCGCACCTCGATGGTGCCGTCCCCGGCCGCGGGCCGCCACGCTCCGTCGATGTACATCCCGTCGTGTGCCGTCATCTAGCCGTCCTCCCGAGCGGTCCAGGCGCGCGGCGGTCTGCCGCGCCCCTCAAACTAGCGGCGCTAGTTTGAGGGGCGCCACCCCTCTCCGGGAGTGGAGCGCGTCACCCGGCCATCATGACGAACGGGGCGTACGAGCGGTCACCCGGCCGGGAGGTGTGCCCGGAACTTCTTCGTCAGATCGGCGCCGCGGATCACCCCGCCCTGGTGGTACTTCAGCCCCCAGGCGTCGATCACCGACCCGTCGCCGAACATGCAGGCCGAGACCGGCTTCGACGGGTCCGTCTCGTTCCGGACGCCCCAGCCGCCGCCGTCCGTGGGCCGGTTGCCGAACATCGCGGTGCCGTTGATGCCCTGGCAGTAGGCGATGGACGGGTTGCCGGGGCCGCTCGGGCCGTCGGGCTTACGGACGTAGGCGAGCGCGGCCAGGGTCGGCTTGCCGGCGGCCAGGGTGTCCGCCGCGATCATGATCCGGCTGCCGTCCTCGGCGGTGAACAGGCACATCTCCCGCTCACCTCCCAGCGGCGTGATCTTGTTTCCGCTGCCGGTGTAGTACGGGACGCGGGTCTGGGCCTCGCCGCCCTGCTGTGCACACCAGGACGCGGCGGCCGACCTGCCGTGCGCGGCGGGAGCGGCGGAACGGGAGCCGTCGGCCGCATGAGCCGTCACGGCCGTACCGGAGACGAGAACGAGGGCGGAGAGCACAAGAGCACGGGAACGCTGCACGCTTCCTCCTGGAAGGGGTCCACCGCACGGCGGCGGAGTCGCTCACCGGGGCGATGTCGCTGGTCGGGGCGGTGTCGCTGGTCTGGCGGTGCGTACGGGCACATCCTCGACACCGCCCCGCCCCACCGTCAACGCACATCGGGCCTCCTCCCGGCGGCCCCCGGTACATTGACGCGATCACTGCGGCCGACCGCCCGTGACCGGCCACGCCGAAGGACCGGATCCCGCCAGTGACATGCCAGTAACAGCCCCCGCTACCCGATCGGTTGGAGCGTCCACGGCCATGACTCCCCCGCTGCTGCGCATCCGTCTCCTCGGCGGATTCCGGCTGGCGCGTGACGGTGGCGCGCCGCTCGCGGAGCGCTGGTCCCGGCCCAGCGCCCGGACGGTGGTGAAGCTGCTCGCCCTCGCGCCGGACCGTCAGCTGCACCGCGAGCAGATCATGGCCGTGTGCTGGCCGCACGCCGAACTCCCGGCCGCGCTGCGCAGTCTGCGGGTCGCGCTGCACGCGGCCCGGCATGCGCTGGAGCCCGAACTGCGGCCGCGCGCTGCCTCCTCGTATCTGACCGCCGACGGGGTACTGCTGCGGCTGGCTCGGGACGCGGTGTGGATCGACACCGAGCACGCCGCGGCGCTCGCCCGGCAGGCACTGGCCGGCGGCCGGGGCCCGGAGCTGACGGCCGCACTGGCGGCGCTGTCCGGTGAGCTGCTCCCCGAGGACCGGTACGCGAGCTGGGCCGAACCGTCGCGCGAGCGCCTGGCGCGGCTGCGCGACGAGGTGCGCGGCGCCCTGGCCCGCGCGGAGCCCGCCGCGGGGGATGCGGGGCCCCGGCCCGAGGCGGACGCGGCGCGGGTGCGGCTGGACTGGGCGCGGGACCTGGACCGTGCGGGACGGTACGAGGAGGCCGTCGGCGTACTGCGGGAGGCGCTCGCCGCGTACCGGCGCCAGGGGCTGTGCGACGCCGCCGCGCTGGCCGCCGCCCGGCTGGCGGAGGTGCTCTCCCGCAGCCGCGGCGCCGGCGCGGAGGAGGCGCTCGCCGTGCTCGGCGCCCATCCGCCGGGGCCCGGCGCGCCCGACGAGGTGCGGGCGGCGCATCATATGGCGTGGTCCGCGGTGTTCTCGTACACCGGCCGGTACGAGGAGGGGCTGGCCGCCGCGCGGGCCGCCCAGCGGGCGGCCGGAACGGCCCACGGTCGCGGCGGCCGCATCCTGCTGGCCCGTTCCCTCGCCCAGCAGACCGTCTGTCTGGGCCTGTCCGGCCGGACCGGAGAGGCGGCGGGGCCCGCCGAACGGGCGCTGGCCCCGGCCGAGGAGTCCGGGGATCCGGCCGTGATGGCCACCGTCCTGTCGGTACTGCGCGAGACCGCGCGCCGGGCGGGCCGGTACCGGCAGGCACTGGAGTACGGGCGCCGCGCCCTGGCCCTGGCCGAACAGGCCGGGCGCCCCACGGCCACCGCCTTCGAACGCGCCAATCTCGCCGAGCTGCATCTGCTGCTCGGCGAGTCGGCGGAGGCCGAGCGCCTGGCCGGGGCGGCCGTCGAACTGGCCGCCCCCTTCGGCGGTACCGCCCTCGCCTTCGCGCTGACCGCCCTGGCCCGGGTCCGTACCGTCCCCGCCCCGGACGACGCGGCCCGGCTCCTGGACCGGGCCGAGCGCTGCGCGGAGTCCGGCGGGCATCTGCAGGCGATGGACGAAGTCCGGGCGGCACGGGCGGCGTTGGCCGCGGGGCGGCCGATGGGCGGACCGGCGGGGGCGGCCCGCGGCGTCTAGATGATGCCGAACAGCAGCCCGGCGCCCAGCACCACCAGCGAGGTCAGCGCGGCCCATTTGACGGTGAACCTGGTGTGGTCGCCGAACTCGACCTTGGCCATGCCGACGAGGACGTAGACGGCGGGGACCAGCGGGCTGGACATGTGCAGCGCCTGGCCGACGAGGGAGGCACGGGCGATCTCGATCGGGGCGACCCCGTGGGCGGCGCCGGCCTCGGCGAGGATCGGGACGATGCCGAAGTAGAAGCCGTCGTTGGACATGAAGTAGGTCAGCGGGATGCTCAGCACGCCGGTGACGAGGCCCATGTGCGGGCCGAGGGCGTCGGGAATCCCGGCGACCAGCCAGCGGGCCATGTGCTCGACCATGCCGGTGCCGGTGAGCACACCGGTGAAGACGGCCGCGGCGAAGACCATGCCGGAGACGTTCAGCACGTTCTCGGCGTGCGCGGCGACGCGGGCCTTCTGGTCCTTCATGTGCGGGAAGTTGACCGTCAGGGCGAGGGCCGCGCCGAGAAGGAAGAGGACCGGGATCGGCAGGGTCTGCATGATCAGCAGGGTGAGCAGCGCGACGGTGAGCGCGGCGTTGAACCAGTAGAGCCCGGGCCGGAGAGTGGGCCGCTGCGGGTCCAGGCCCTGGAGGTCCACCTCCGCCGCGGCATCGGCAGCCGCCGGGCCGGTGCCCCCGCCGCCCGCCGCGGCCGTACGCCCGGTGGCGACCGCACCGCCGCCGCCCGCGCCGACCAGCACCTGCTCGGCCTCCTTCTCCTCGACGGTCTCGTCCACCACCCGGACGTCCCCGAGCGTCAGCACGCCCAGCCGCTTGCGCTCGCGGCGCCCGAGGACGTACGCGAGGGCGAAGACGGCGACCAGTCCGACGGCGAGCGCCGGGATCATCGGGACGAAGATGTCTCCCGCGTCGAGCTTGAGCGCGGTGGCGGCGCGGGCGGTCGGGCCGCCCCAGGGGAGGGTGTTCATCACGCCGTTGGCGGTGGCGGCGACGCCGGTCATGACGACCAGGCTCATCTTCAGCCGCTTGTAGAGCGGGTAGAGCGCCGAGACCGTGATCATGAAGGTGGTGGAGCCGTCACCGTCCAGCGAGACGATCGCGGCGAGCAGCGCCGTACCGACCACGACCCGCACCGGGTCGGCCTTGCAGAACCTGAGGATGCCGCGGACGACCGGGTCGAAGAGCCCGACATCGATCATCACCCCGAAGTAGATGATGGCGAACATCAGCATCGCGGCCGTAGGGGCCAGGTCGCCGATGCCCTTGAGGACGTAATCGCCCAGGTGGGCGCCCTGTCCGACCAGGACGCAGAACAGCGCGGGAATGAGCACGAGCGCTGCCATCGGTGACATCTTCTTCATCATGATCAGCACCAGGAAGGTGGCGATCATGACAAATCCGAGGATTGTCAGCATTAGGGGTACCTCACGTTCGCCCTTGAACATCAGCCGGGGGGTGGCGGCTGGGGTGACGTTAGGTGCCGCAAAGTTTCGTTAACAAGGCCTTGACACGCGAGCAATACGAGCAAAACGGGGCGCTGCGCTTGGGGTTTCTCCCCACGTTGTCGGCCGTCCCGCCGCGGTTTCTTCTCGCCGTTGCGCCTGCGGCGGGCGTGGGTGCGTACGGGTGCGGTGCCCCTCCTCCGGACTTCGTCCTGCGGAGTGGCCCCTCCCGTGGGTGGGGGTAAGGGGCCGGTGGGGGCAGGCGTGGTCTGCTCACTGCGCGCGTACGAGGTGCCGGGCTGTAGCGGCGGAGCCGTGTAAGCCCGGTGCCGCTGCCGAACAGCCCCGCGCAGCGGCAACCAGCCCGCCGCAGGCGCAACGGCGAGAAGAAACCGCGGCGGGAAAGCCAAAAACGTGGGGCTCAGGCCAAGCGCAGCGACAGGTATGCGCCCAGCACCGCCTTGCACTCCGTCACGATCGCAGGATCGCCCGCCGCATCCACACGGAAGGCAAGCTGCAGCAACGCATCGGCCGCCTCGACCGCGACGAGGAACGCGGTGCGCAGCCGTTCGTCGGCGGGGTCCAGGCCGAGGGGGCCGGCGAGGAGGGCGAGGAGCCGGTCGGCGACCTCGTGGTTGGCGCGGCGGGAGGCCGGCGGGGCGGGGACGGTGAACTCCACCAGCGCGAACCCGGGGACCGTCCGCTTCATGGCGAGGTATTCGTCGACCACCACATCCATCGCGGCCCGCCAGCCCGCCACCGCGTCCGGGGCGGTGAGGCGGGCGGTGATCCGGTCCGCGTAGGCGTCGAGATTGCGCCGGGCGAGCGCCTCGGCCATGGCGCGTTTGTTGGGGAAGAAGCGGTAGACCGAGCCGATCGGGACATCGGCGCGGCAGGCCACGGCGCGGGTGCTGAGGTCCTCGTAACCGGTCTCGTCGAGGAGTTCGGCACAGGCGTCGAGGATGCGGGCGAGGCGCTGGGCGCTGCGCTGCTGGACGGGGGCGTGGCGGAGCGCGGCAGAAGGCGGAGGGGACTGTGGGGTCGGCTGCACCCGGACATCCTGCCCGGCCTTCGTACGGGGAGTGGCGGAACGCCGGGATCCGGCCATCGCGGCCGGGAACATCCATTGACGTACGCGACCCCGGCAGGCAATCCTAAGGTCTTGCATAGGATTGGTTCAGGAGCAGGAGCAGGAGAGGGACCAGAACCGGGGCCCGCCCCTGCGAGGGGAGCGCACGATGTCAGGTACGGGCAACGAGCAGGCGAGGAAGACGGCCGAGGGGCTGACGTACTCCTCCGGCTTCGGTAACGAGCACAGCTCGGAGGCCGTCACCGGCGCGCTGCCGGTGGGCCGCAACTCCCCGCAGCTCGCACCGCTGGGCCTGTACGCCGAGCAGCTCAGCGGGTCGGCGTTCACCGAACCGCGCCGCCACAACCGCCGCTCCTGGCTCTACCGCATCCGCCCGTCGGCCGCACATCCGCCGTTCGTCCGCGCCGAGCAGGGCGCGATCCGCTCCGCGCCGTTCACCGACTGCGTCCCCGACCCCAACCGGCTGCGCTGGAACCCGCTGCCCGAGCCGGCCGGCCCCGTCGACTTCCTCTCCGGCCTGTGGACGCTGGGCGGCAACGGCGACGCCACCCAGCGCACCGGCATGGCCGTGCACCTGTATTACACCAACTCCTCCATGACGGACCGGGTGTTCAGCGACGCCGACGGCGAGCTGCTGATCGTGCCGGAGCGCGGCGGGCTGCTGATCCGTACGGAACTGGGCCTGCTGCGCGCCGAGCCGGGGCATGTCGCGCTGATCCCCCGCGGCGTCCGCTTCCGCGTCGAGCTGCTGGACGCGGACGCCCGCGGCTATGTCTGCGAGAACTACGGCCGTCCCTTCGAGCTCCCCGACCTCGGCCCGATCGGCGCCAACGGGCTGGCCAACCCGCGGGACTTCCTCGCCCCGGAGGCCGCTTACGAGGACGTCGAGGGCCCCTTCGAGGTCGTCAGCAAATTCTGCGGCAACCTCTGGAAGGCCACCTACGACCACTCCCCGCTGGATGTCGTCGCCTGGCACGGCAACCACGTTCCGTACGTCTACGACCTGCGCCGTTTCAATGTCATCGGGTCGATCAGCTATGACCACCCCGACCCGTCGATCTTCACCGTCCTCACCTCCCCGTCCGACACCCCGGGCCTGGCGAACGTCGACTTCGTGGTCTTCGCACCGCGCTGGCTGGTCGGCGAGGACACCTTCCGGCCGCCGTACTTCCACCGCAATGTGATGACGGAGTACATGGGGCTGATCGAGGGCGCCTACGACGCGAAGGCGGAGGGCTTTGTCCCCGGTGGCGGCTCGTTGCACAACATGATGTCGGCGCACGGTCCGGACCGGGAGACCTTCGACCGGGCCAGCGCCGCCGAGCTCAAGCCGCAGAAGATCGACGACGGGCTGGCCTTCATGTTCGAGACCCGCTGGCCGCTGACGCTCACCGAGCAGGCCCGCGACGCCGGGCATCTGCAGCGCGGTTACGACGACGTATGGCAGGGTCTCCAGCGCCACTTCCGCCCCTGACACCGGGGGAACCCTCTGCACACCGGGGATCGCTCTGTGACCACCTTCGCTCCCGACTCGCTCGCCCTGAACCGCAAGCTGCCGCTGTGGTATCAGGTCTCGCAGTCGCTGCGCGCCTCCATATTGGGACGCGCTGCCGATGCGCCGCTGCGGCTGCCCACCGAGGACGCGCTGGCCGCGCACTACGGCGTGAGCGTGCTGACCATGCGGCAGGCCCTCAAGGAACTGGAGGCGGAGGGCCTGATCAGCCGGCACCGGCGCCGCGGCACGTTCATCGAGCCCGGTGCACAGCGGGGGGCGCCGGTACGGCTGCTGGGTTCGGTGGATGCGATCGTGGCCCAGCAGTCCGGGATGCGCACGGAGCTGCTGGAGCACGGCCCGGTGCCGGTACCTCCCGAACTGTCCGAGTATTTCCCGGACATGACGGAGGTGACCGGCTTCCGCCGGCTCCGCAGCGACGAGAAGACGGACCAGCCGACCAACCACGCGCGCAATTACGTCCGCCCCGATGTCGCCGCCCTGATCGATCCGGCGGACCTGGAGCGCGGGCCGATGACCAAGGTGCTGCGGGATGCGGTGGGCGTGCGCATCAGCCGTATCACCGACACCGTCGAGGCCCGCCTGGCGGACCCCGAGACCGCCCGCCTCCTCGAAGTGCCGCTGCTCAGCCCGATCCTGCACTACACGGGCGTGACGTACGACGAGGGCGGGCGGGTGGTCGATGTGGCCCGGATCCACTACCGCGGGGACCGGTTCTCGTTCACGGTCACGCTGGATGCCCACTGACCGTACGGACCGGCCCCGGACGGCCGTACGGTCCCGGACCCGCGGCCGCTTCAGATCCGCTCCAGGCTGCGCCCGGTACTGCGCGGCCCCAGCAGCGCCACATCCAGACACAGCAAGAGCATCAGCACCGCCGACCCGGTGAACACCGCCGCAGCGCCCAGACCGTCCAGCACCGCCAGCGCGACGAACGGCAGCGCCACGGACGTGAGCCGGGACAGCGAGTACGCGATGCCGATGGCGCTGCTGCGCAGGCCGGTCGGGAAGATTTCGGTCTGGTAGACGTGGAAGGCGTTGGAGAAGACGTTGCTGCACACCGTCAGCAGGAAGCCGAAGGTGACGACGGCCCAGGTGGCGGCGGCGAAGCCGAAGGCCAGACCGCAGGCGGCGATGCCCAGCGCCGAGGCGATGATCAGGGTCCGGCGTTCGATGCGGTCGATGAGCGGGACGGACAGCGCCGAGCCGATCGGATAGCCGCAGAAGCCCAGCGCCGCGTACAGCAGCGACTCGGTGACGGTGTGGCCCTTCGCCGTCAGCACCACGGGCGCCAGCGACCCGAAGCCGTAATAGCCGACGGTCTGCAGCACCTGGAAGATCCACCACATGACGGTGCGCCGCCGCAGGTCACCGCGGAACATCTCCCCGAGCGGCACCCGGCGCTCCGGAACGGTCTCCGCTTCCGGTACGGAGGGGAGGGTGAGGCCGGTCTCCCCCGCCACCCGCTCCTCGATGTCCCGCACGATCCGGACGGCTTCCTCCTCCCTTCCGTGCACCGTCAACCACCGTGGTGACTCCGGCAGTCGGCGCCGCATGAGCTGGAGGAAGCCGGCCCCGAGCGCGCCTGCGACCAGCAGCCAGCGCCAGCCCTCGATGCCCAGCAGCTGATGTCCGGCCACCAGACGGGCGCCGAGCAGCGCCGCGACCGGCACCCCCACGAATCCGAAGGTGTACGCGGCGGCGATGTATCTGCCGCGCACCGCCCTGGGCAGGAATTCCGCGAGGTAGGTGTCCACCAGGACGAGTTCGGCGCCCAGCCCGAGTCCGGCGAGAAAGCGCAGTACGAGCAGCCAGGGCAGATCCGGGGCAAAGGCACAGGCCAGCGAGAAAACGGAGTACGCGCCCAGATTGACCAGGAACATCCGGCGCCGTCCGAAGCGGTCGGCGAGCACGGAGAGCACATTGGCGCCGGCGAACATGCCGAGGAATCCGGCCGCGATCACCCATGACTTCGCGGTGTGCCCGAGGTCCCACTGTTCGGCGAGGACCGCGGCGAGCACGCCGCCCAGGAAGATTTCGTAGAGGTCGAAGAAGGCGCCGATGCCTACGGTGAGGGTGATCCGGCGGTGCCACCGGGACGGCGGCAGCCGGTCCAGCCGCGCGGCGACCCGGGCCCGGGAAACAGCGGTGTCCGTCATGGGGTCCACCCCGTCATACGGTCCTCCCCTGCATACGGTCGTCCTCCCTGCATACGACGGGCGTACGGCGGGACCGTACCGCTCCAAGATCAGTAAGCGGAAGGGCGCACCGGCACGGCGGACGCCCCCGGCAGCCGCCCCGGGGCGCCCGCGCCCGTGGATACCATGCCGGGGTCAACCGAACGGTCCGGGAGGGGCTCCGCGTGACGGCGAAGCAGGGCGCGCCACGGCCGGCCGCGCCACGGCTGTCCGAACTGATGCCGTGGTCCGTGCCGCCGCTGCGGCTGGGGCGTTCCTGGGTGCGGGGGCCGGATCCGGCCGTGCTGCGCGCCCGGTGGAACGCGCTGGTGACCGCCGAGGACGCGGCCGCCCGCGAGCGGCTGTTCCGCCCGTCCCGGGCGCGGACCCTGCACTCCGCCGTCGGGCAGCTGCCGGGCCAGGCCACGCCCACCGGCCGGCTCTCCCGCGCGCTCGGACCGTGCCCCGAGCCCGTACGGATCCTGCACGGCCCCTTCGACCGGCAGTGGCTGCTGCCCGACCACCGGCTGATCGATGCGGCGCGGCCGGAGCTGTGGCGGGTGGCGGACGCGCGGCAGCTGTTCGCGGTCGAGGCGGGGCAGGTGCCGCAGGTGCCCGGCCCGGCCGTGGTGTGCTCCGCGCTGCTGCCGGACGGCAGTTCCCCGGCGGGCCGCCCCGGCCGTATCCACCCCCTGTACCGGCGCCCCGGCGGCCTCGAACCCAACCTCGCCCCGGGCCTGCCCGAGTTCCTCGCCCGCATCCTGGACCGCCCGGTCGGCCCCACCGGCCTGATCGCCTGGATCCTCGCGAGCGCCCGCCACTCCCCCGACGGCACCACGGTCCCCCTCACCGCCGACCCGGCCGTCTGGGACGCCGGCGTCGCACTCGGCGAACGGCTGCTGTGGCTGCACACCCGGGGCGGCTACGCCTACGGGCCGCACGCCGGCGAACGGCCCCGGATGCCGGGCGGCCGCCGCCCCTACGTCCGCTCCGCACTGCCCGCCCGGGGCCTGCCGGGGGCCCTCGGCTACGACCCCGACGAGGAGGCCCTGCTGCTCGGCGACGGCCGGATCTCGCCGGTGCCGCCGGACGCGTGGGACTTCCACGCGGGCGGCGTACGAGTTTTGGAGACCTGGTTCACGGAACGCGCGTCCGCCGCGGATCCCGCCCAGGAGGGCACGCTGGCGGCGCTGCGCACCACGGCCTGGCCACAGGAGTGGACGTCGGAACTGCTGGAGCTGATCACCGTGGTGGCGCTGCTGGCCGAACTGGAGCCACAGCGCGCGGAGTTGGCGGAACGCACGGCGGATGCGCCGGACATCGCACCGGACCGGCTGCGGGAGGCGGGCATCCTCCCTGCACCGGTTGCCGCGCGCCGCCCGGCCTCCGTCCTCGACCATCACGAAGAGGGGCCGGAGGGGCAGTTCGCCCTGCTGTGATCACTCCGGTGGTGCCGCCGTGGGTGATCGCCCGTCCGCCGGCCGGGACAGCGAGGGTCTCCCCGGGCCGTGCCCCGAGGGGCACTCCGGGCACGCCCAGGCCCGCAGCAGGCCTCACGCCTCCTCGTCCCCGCGCCCGTACCGCGGCAGCGTGAGCGTCGCGCCCGCCGTCAGTACGAGCCCGGCCGCCGCGAGCAGCATGCTCCACCGCATTCCGGCCAGGAACGTGTTCGCCCCCGCCAGCAGCGCCCCGAAGACCGCCACCGCGATCGCTCCGCCGACCTGGCGGCCGGTGCTGAGCACGGCGGACGCGGTGCCCGCCCGGTCCGCGGGCACCGCGTCGAGCAGCATGGCGGTCAGTGCCGGCACGGTCAGTGCCCCGCCGAGACCGACCGGCACCATCAGCGCCGCCACCGCCCACACATGGGTGTGCGCGCCGACCCCGAGCAGCGCCAGCAGCCCGGCCGTCCCGACCAGCTGTCCTGCCACCATCGGCACCCGCGGGCCGAACAGCGCGGCCAGCTTCGCCGAGGCCAGGTTCACCACGGCGACCAGCGCCGTCATCGGGATGAACATCAGGCCCGCCTGCAGCGCGGACTGCCCGCGCTCCTGCTGGAGGTACAGGCTGAAGATGAACACCCCTCCGTAGTAGGCGGCGTTGAGCATGAAGCCGACCACCAAGGACACCGCCACCACCCGCGAGCGGAACAGCGGCAGGGGGAGCATCGGGTGCGCGCCCCTGGCCTGCGCGGTGAGGAAGGCGGCTGCCGCGGTGGCGGCCACCAGCAGCGACGCCACCACGAGCGGCCGGCCGAAGCCCTTGTCGCCGCCCTCGATCACGCCGTACGTCAGCGCGCCCATCGCGACCACCGCCGTCACCTGCCCGACCACGTCCAGCCGTGCGGGCAGCCGCGGGGAGGTCGGCACCCGGGCCAGTAGGGCGAGCGCCAGCAGGCCCGCCGGGAGGTTGACGAAGAAGATCCACCGCCAGCCCACGGCAGCGGTGAGCGCCCCGCCGAGCACAGGCCCGGCCGCCACCGCCACCGCGCCGCCCACGGTCCAGACGGCGATCGCCTGCGCCCGCTTCGCCTGGTCGGGGAAACCCTGCCGGACCAGCGCCAGCGACGCCGGCATCATCACCGCCGCCGCGGCCCCCTGCACCAGCCGCGCCGCCACCAGCACACCGAGGTTGGGCGCCAGTCCGCAGGCGGCCGAGGCCAGCGCGAAGAGCACCAGCCCGCCGCCGTACGCCTGTCGGGCCCCGATGCGGTCGGAGAGGGCGCCTGCGGAGAGCATCAGGGCGGCAAATACCAGCGTGTATCCGTCCACCATCCATTGCAGGCCGGACATGCCGCAGCCGAGGCTGCGGCCGATGTCGGGCAGTGCGACGGTGACGATCAACGCATCCAGCGAGATGAGGAAGAAGCCGAGCAGGGCGGCGCCGAGCACCACCGTGGAGCCGCCTCGGGCCGCCTTCGGCGCATCGGCCGCGGCGCCGGCGGCAGGGGAGGACTTGAGCAGGGATTTCATCAGGGCACTCCTGAGACACTCTTGAAGGTGTGGATTCGTCCGACAGCCCGCCGGCGGGACGGCGTCGGACTGGGCCGCCGTGGTCCGGTTGGCGTTGTCGCCGCCAGGAACGCAGAGGAACGGGTTCTGCCTGCGCTGACAGGTCCCGCGCCGCTCTGGACCGTCACCGGGGGTCGAAGTCCGTCCCCCGAGAGACCTTCTCCCACACGGCGAGCTCGGCCCGCACCGAGTCCAGGTGCCCGACGAGGAAGTCCACCGCATCGCCGCCGAGGGCGAGCCGCAGCGGGGTTTTCTCGGCGTCCAGGGCCAGCCGGATCGCCGCCGCGGCCTTCACCGGGTCCCCGGGCTGGGTGCCGTCGCCGTCCTGCAACAGCTTCCGGGTGGCGCCGACCTTCTCCGCGTACGCCGGGTGCTCCTGGGAGAAGTAGGCCGCGCCCTTGCCGAACAGGTTGGTGCGGAACGCGCCGGGCTCCACGATCAGCACCTTGATGCCGAACGGCGCCACTTCGTCGGCCAGGCCCTCCGACAGCTGCTCCAGCGCCGCCTTGGTCGCGCTGTACGCGGAGAACCCGGCGAAGGACAGCTGTCCGCCGAAACTGCTGATGTTCACGATCGATCCGCTGCCCCGCTCCCGCATCTGCGGAAGCAGCGCCCGGGTCAGCCGCGCCGGGCCGAACACGTGCAGCTCGAACAGATCGCGCAGCTCCCGGTCGGTGGTCTCCTCGAACGCCCCGACCTGCGTGCGCCCGGCGTTGTTCACCAGCACGTCCACCCGGCCGTAGCGAGCCAGGACGTCAGCGGCCACCACGTCGATCCGCCCGCCGTCGGTCACGTCCAGGCCGATCGCCTCCACCCGGTCGGGGTGCGCGGCGACCAGGTCGGCCAGCGCCTCGGGCCGTCGGGCCGTGCCGACCACCGTGTCACCGGCGGCGACCGCGGCCTCGGCGATGGCCCGCCCGAAACCGCTGCTCGCACCGGTGACCAGCCATACCTTGCCGTTCTCGGTCATCTCTTCGTCTCCCTGGTCAACTGCTGTTCGGGACCTGCCCGCCGACAGCTCCCATCCTTCGCCGGGATCCGGGACCACGTCCAAGACCTGTCGTGATAGCCATGAGTTATGGATGTCCACGGACGCGATCTGCGCTACTTCGCCGCAGTCGCAGAGGAGTTGAACTTCACACGGGCCGCCGAGCGGCTGTTCGTCTCCCAGCCCGCGCTCAGCAAGCAGATACGGATGCTGGAGAAGCAGGTCGGCGCCCGTCTGTTCCATCGGGACCGGCGGGTGGTGCGGTTGACCGTGGTGGGGGAAGCCCTGCTGCCGCACGCCCGCGGGATGCTGGCCGCATGGGAGGCCGCCGAGGCGGCGGTGGAGGAGGCGAGGGCCGCCGAGCTGCACACCCTGGTGATTGGCATGTCCACCAGCCCGGGCCGCGGGCTGCTGCCCGCCTTGCGCACCCGGCTGGTCTCCCGGTATCCGCACGCACGGCCCGTCCTGCGGCAGGTCAACTGGGCCGACCCCAGTGCCGGGTTGGCGGACGGATCCAGCGATGTCGCCTTCGTCTGGCTGCCGCTGCCGGACGGCGACCGCTACCGGCATGCAGTGGTGGCCCAGGAGCCACGCCTTGTGGCACTGCCGCAGGGGCACCCCCTGGCGGCGCGGGCCGCAGCCGATGGCGAGGGGGCGGTGGACTTCACCGATCTCCTCGACGAGCCGTTCCTCGCCCTCCCCTCCGAGGCTGGTCCGCTGCGGGACTACTGGCTGGCCCTGGACGCCCGGGACGATCGCGCGCCGCGGATAGGCGGGGTGGTGGGCAGCGCCGAGGAGACCCACGAGGCGGTCGCCAACGGCCAGGGCGTGGCACTTCTGGCCACCGGCAACGCCCCGCTGGTCGTCCGGGACGAGGTGATCGCCGTGCCGGTCCGGGGCATCTCCCCGTCCCGTCTGGCGGTAGCCGCCCGCCGGGACGACGAGCGGCCCTTGGTGGCGGCCTACCTGGCCGCGGCGGCAGAGGTGGCAGGCACCACCAGCTGAACGGAGCTGCCCCCATGGCGCATTGGGTGAACCGGACGCTCGGGGTGCCTTTGCTGGACAGCACACACCGGTTCCAGCGTGTTCGAGGCCCAGAATCCAGGAACCTGCGCGTTGTCGTCATCGACATGCTGACCGCCGACACCGGCGCATTGCTGGGCATCGCCCTGGTGGCCGCCCGCAAGCACTGGGGAGCGTCTCCGCACGCAGCGGAACGCACGCAGCGGAACGCAAAAAACCACCCGTCACAAGAACGGGTGGTAAAGGAAGAGCCGGGTGGTGCGTGCCTCGGCGAGCACACCGAAGCGTTGCGGACGCCCGGAACTGACGGGCGGTGAATCGCAACGCTGTGCCGGGACGGTGTGTTCTCCGAGGTCTCGCTTCAGGAAGGCGTCAGCCGTGCCCGCCGAACAGCGAACGCCGCAGCCTGCGCAGCGGCGCGAACAGCGACACCCTGGCCCCACGGCTCTTCCTCGTGCGGGAGTGATCACGGGTGGTGAGCTCTCGCATCAGCGAGGTCGCACCTTCCGTCTCCCGCTGCGGTATGGCGGGACCGCCCAGCACCGCGAGATGGCGGTCCAGACGCGCACTGGTCGCGCCGCTGCCGCAACTGATGGCAGGGACTCTTGCCCTGCTTCGCACTGTTATCTGTTCCATGACTCTCCCCACCCTGACGAGGGCACCCGGCACGGGCAGGGTAACCCTATCTCTCTTGGAGGACACGCGTGCAGACCGGTCAACGGATTCACCTGCCTCGCCTTGACGTTGACGGACACCATACGTAATGGCGCCTGCAGGGCAGCCATCAGGGCAAGTTGACTGACCGTCGGGCCCTCGGAGGCCGTCTGACGGGGCATCGGGACGCACGAGGAGGTTCCGCACGGGCGGTTCCCCCTCGGCGTCACGTGTACGGACAGTTACGCAGCGGAGCCGAAGACCGGGAGATAGCCGCTGGACTGACCGGCGGCCGTTGGGTGGTAGGACTCGTCGACCGGGTAGGTCACGCTGCGCAGCCAGGGGCTCCCGGAGCACAGTTCATGGCCGGAAAAGGTCGAGTTGACGTCGGCGAAGGCGAAGCCATGGTCGGCGGCCCGCTTGGCGGTGACGCCGTTGATGTCGTCGGCCGCGGCGTTTATGGCGGCCCGGGACTTTTCGGAGAGACCGGCGACACAGCCGCCGTTGAGCTTGTAGAAGCGCGGATAGCCCAGGACCACCACTTGGGCGGCCGGGGCCTTGGCGGCGATGGCGTTGTACACCGTGTCGAGCCGCCCGGGCAGGGTGGTGGCGATGTACTTCCTGGCTTCGGCCACCCGGGCCAGGCAGGCGCTCTCACCCTGGAGCGCACAGGTCGTCATGGTGTCGGCGAAGCCCGCGTCGTTGCCGCCGATGGTGATGCTCACCAGACCGGTGGCGCTGTTGAGCGGGCCGAGCTGACCGCTGACAACATCACCCGTACGGGCGCCGGAGCATGCGGTGAACGAGAAGGACGAGGGGGAGTGGGCGGCAGCCCAGAGGGCCGGATAGGCCTTGGTGCTGCGCTTGCAGGAGCCGCTGCCACTGTCGTAGCTGCCGGCTCCGACGCCCGAGGAGTAGGAGTCGCCGAGGGCCACATAGCCGGTGGCGAGCGGGAGTTGGGCGGATGCGGCGGCGCTCGCGCCGGTGAGCGCGAGCGCCGTGGTGACAAAGAAGGCGGACCCCAGGGCCGCCGCTCGGGACAGTCTCATGGAACCTCCCATAGCAGGGTCTCTGCCTTATTCGTGGTAGCAGGACCCACGGGGAGCCGGAAGTGTCCATGTCAAAAGTTGTTACCGGGCTCTTCGGATTTCACGGCATATTCACCGATTCAGCTCGACCTTCACGGTGATGTCCTTGCTTTCGTTGCCGCGATGTGGCCTGCCGTGTCATGCCGATGACATGTCGTCGGAAGTCTTGCCGGGCATCCGCCGTACCCGCCAATCTCTTTGACGGGCGGTCAACAACGGGTCAAGGCTGCGTCATCACATGGACAGCGGCCCCCGCGCCGCCCAAGGCGTACGGCTCCGTACGTCACCCCCACAGCGCGCGCACCACGGCGCGCCACCGATGAGGAGGCTCCCTCGCGATGGCAGTGATGCGTTCCACCACCCCCCGTTCCACCACCCCCGGTTCCGCAACCGGCCGCACCTCCGCGCGGCGTCCGTCCCTGCTGCGGACCGCCACGGCGCTCGCCGCGGCCACGGCGGCCGCCACCCTCGGCGCGCTCGCCCTGCCCGCCCAGGCGGCACCCGCCCGGGCCACGGTCGTCGGCGCCGGCGCCCCGGACGCCGTGCACGGCAGCTACCTCGTCACCCTCAAGCGCGGCTCCGGCCTCAAGGCCGCCTCGGCGGACGGCAGAAACCTGATATCCGCGTACGGCGGCACCGTGCGACGGACCTACACCGCCGCGCTCAACGGCTACGCCGCGCAGCTGACCGCGGACCAGGCGAGACGGCTGGCCGCCGACCCGGCCGTGGACCAGGTCTTCCAGGACCGCACCCTGCACGCCCTGGGCACCCAGACCAACCCGCCGTCCTGGGGCCTGGACCGGATCGACCAGGCGAAGCTGCCGCTCGACAAGAAGTACAGCTACCCGGACAGCGCCGGCTCCGGCGCCACCGTCTACGTCATCGACACCGGCGTCCGCATCTCCCACCAGGACTTCGGCGGGCGCGCGGTCAACGGCTACGACGCCGTCGACAACGACAATGTCGCGCAGGACGGCAACGGCCACGGCACCCATGTCGCGGCGAACGCGGCGGGCACGTCGTACGGGGTCGCCAAGAAGGCGAAGATCGTCGCGGTGCGGGTGCTGAACGACTCCGGCTCCGGGACCACGGCCCAGGTCGTCGCGGGCATCGACTGGGTCACCAAGAACCACAAGGGGCCCTCGGTGGCGAATGTGTCGCTGGGCGGCGGGCCGGACGCCGTCCTGGACAAGGCCGTACAGAACTCCATCGCGAGCGGGGTGACCTACGCCATCGCCGCCGGCAATTCGGGGGCGAACGCCCAGGGCTTCTCGCCCGCGCGGGTCCCGGAGGCGCTCACGGTCGGCGCGACCACCTCCGCCGACGCCCGCTCGTCCTACTCCAACTACGGCTCCCGGGTCGACCTCTTCGCGCCCGGCAGCTCCATCACCAGCGCCTGGAACACGGGCGACACCGCCACGAACACCATCTCGGGCACCTCGATGGCCACCCCGCATGTGACCGGCGCGGCCGCCGTCTACCTGGCCGGGCACCCGACGGCCACCCCGGCCCAGGTCGCCACGGCCCTGACGGACGGCGCCACGCCGAACGTCGTGACCAACCCGGGCGCGGGCTCGCCGAACAAGCTGCTGAGGATCGTCCCGTAAGAACGGGGGCCGTGCGGGCCCGCCCGTCACGTGCCGGCCGGTCCCGGGCCGTCGTCGTCCCCGGGACCGGTCATCCGCCCCTCCCCGTCGTTCTGACGATGGGTCAGTCCGGGGACGAGGAGCGCGGTGGCCGCGACCGTCACCGCCACGAGCAGCAGCACCAGCGGCGGCCGGGTCCCCAGGCCGATCAGCCAGGCCCCCACCAGCCCGCCCGCGAACATCGACCCGACCGAGGCCAGCCGGCGGGGTGCGGCATGGGTGCCGTAGCCCAGTCGGGTGTCATGCCCGAGCGGAGAGCCGCTGACCAGGGCCGCCATCGAGCGGGTCGCCACGGTGGTGGTGAGATCGGGGGCGCCGGCCCGTAGGGCGGTGACGTTCCGCATGCCCATCGCCATCGCCATCAGCCCGATGACGGTCCAGCGCTGAGCGGGCGCCAGCTCCAGGGCCGGGCCGGCCTCCCAGCCGGTCACCGCGGCCGCGGCCAGCAGGCCCGCCTCGACGAGGAGGGCGACCGGGAACCACTGCTGCTGCCGGGCACCCAGCGTCGACTCCGTCCGGGCGCCGAGCACCGCACCCAGCACGAAGGAGCCCAGCGAGACGGCGGTGGTCACCACGGGCAGCCCGCCCTGCCCGGCGATGCCGAAGCCCAGGAAGAGCAGATTGCCGGTCTGGGTGGCGGTGAAGACATGGCCGAGGGCCAGAAAGCTGACGGCATCGAGCACCCCGGTGGCCACGGTGAGGCACACCATGACCACCGTCAGGGCGGTTCCGCTCGGCGGCTCCACAGAGCGGCTCCCTTCCACCGACGGCACGCCGTCACCAGTGTCCGGAAGACCGGCCCGGGGGGCCGCCATTGCGCCGTCTGTGGGCGGCCCGCACCGCGCGGCGCGGCCCGCCGGGATATTCCGTGTACGCGGCGGGCCGCTCTGGCGGATCATGTCGGGATGTGTGCCGATCACGTGCCGCCGCCCGCCGTGGAGCCGTCCGCCGTGCCGCCGTCCGCCGCCGAGGAGTCCTTGCCGATCCGGCTGACCCTGGACGACAGCGACTCCCCCTCCGATGTCCTCGACGCCCTCTTCCTGGGGCGCTTCGCCAAGGGTGAGCAGCCGTATGCCCGAAGCCGTTCGGTGGAGCGGGTGAGGACCGGCCTGACCCTGCTGCCGCCCGGCGCGCGGGTGCTGCGTTGCGCGCGCGACGACGACCGCAGCGCCACCCTGGCCGAGGGCGACGGCTACACCCTGCTGGTCTCCCGCTGGAACCGCGGCGCCGATGTGACGGTCACCGCCGTCACCGACGAGCTGGCCGCGAAGGTGCTGGGGCAGTCGGCGGACGGCGCGGAGGACGAGCCGGAGCCGCAGCCGGACAACGTTGCGATGGGATTCTGGTACTTCTCACCCCGCCGCGGCCCGTACCGCACCTCCCGGCAGATCACGGCCGGCACCTGGGAGGAGATCCGCCCGAACTACACCGCGCCGGTGGCCGGGGCGATGGATGCGCTGATGAAGGTCGCCCCCGAGGAGATCGCCGGCCGCCTCCTGCTGCTGCACGGCCCGCCCGGCACCGGCAAGACCTCCGCGCTGCGCACGCTGGCCCGCTCCTGGCGCGACTGGTGCCAGGTGGACTGCGTACTGGACCCGGAACGGCTCTTCAACGACGTCGGCTACCTCATGGACATCGCCATCGGCGAGGACGACAGCACCGGCAAGGGCCGCTGGCGGCTGCTGCTCCTGGAGGACTGCGACGAACTGATCCGCGGCGAGGCCAAGCACACCGCGGGCCAGGCGTTGTCCCGGCTGCTCAATCTGACGGACGGGCTGCTGGGGCAGGGACGCAACGTCCTGGTCGGCGTCACCACCAACGAGGATCTGGAACGGATGCACCCCGCGGTGGTCCGCCCCGGCCGCTGTCTGGCCCGTATCGAGGTCGGCCCGCTGACCCGTGCGGAAGCGGTGAACTGGCTCGGCACCGACGAGGGCATCGGCCGTGAGGGCGCCTCCCTCGCCGAGCTGTACGCGCTGCGCCGGGGCACCCGCCCCGCCTCGGTCCCGGCACAGGACACCGGCGGGGAGGCGGGGCTGTATCTGTGACGGCGCCGGGCGCGGCCTGACGGCTGGGTAAAGTCCGCCCCGGAGAGCGCCGATCGCCGGGCGCCGAAGGACCGTCCGGCGCGACGAGGGGAACGGATTGAGCACCACGGTATGGCTGCAGAGCTCGGACCGGAAGGCCGGGGCGGCGAAGGAGCCGCAGAGAGCGCAGGGGCCGGAGGGCGTCCCCGTCCGGTGGGAGATACGCACCAACGGCACGGCGCAGCAAGGCCATTCGGCGGGTGCGGGCGGCGGAGACGCGCAGTCGTCGACGTTCGCGTACATCGAGAGGGACCTGTCCGCCGGCGGCAACGACGCCTACCGTGCGGCCCGCAAGGACGGCGCGCGCTCGTTCCTCCTGTGGACGGACCCGCAGCGCGGCCGGCTGCTGGCGCGGGTCGTGACCAGGTCCGCGACGAAGCGGGAGAGCGCGGTCTTTGAGGTGCTGGGCGGCGCCGGTGAATCCCTGGCGCTGATCACCCATGAGCGGGCGATGAGCAACGGTCACGGCCGGTCGCGCTGGACCGTACAGCAGGCGGACGGCCGGACCGCGGCCGGCGTCAAGGGGAATCTGTTCTGGTGGTACGTGTGGTGGCTGCTGTTCCCGCTGTGGGTGGCCATCGCCGTCGGCAGTCTGGTCAGCGGCAGCGGTGATATCGCCCGGATGCCGCGCAGCATCCGCTGGAAGGCGTCCGGGGAAGAGGTCCTCAACTGGACCGACGGCGGGGTGGAGTTCGCGCTGACCACGGTGGCCGACGGCTGGGACCCGCGGGTCACCGCCGCCCTGGCCGCGCTGGTCAAGAGCCACGAGGGCTGGCTCGGCCATCCGTGGGACGACGGGCAGTAGGCCCTGGGCGGCAGGGGCGCACCGGCCACACCCCGCACACCGAAGACCACACAGGGAGACCGCACAGGGGCAGACAGGGGTTGTCGGGGCGCGGGCCACGATGCGAAATTCAAGTTCCGGCAGTCCCGTCCGCCCCGTCCATCCCGTCCATCCCGTCCATCCCGTCCATCCCGTCCATCCCGTCTACGGCAGGAACGCACCGTGACCACTTCGGCAGCGCAACAGAGTGATTGGCTGCGCCGTTTCCATCCCACTCCGCAGGCCCGGATGCGACTTGTGTGCTTCCCGCACGCGGGCGGGTCCGCGAGTTACTACTTCCCGATGTCGGCCGCGCTCTCCCCCGCCGTCGAGGTGGTCTCCGTTCAGTATCCGGGCCGTCAGGACCGCAGGAAGGAGCCGTGCATCGACGACATCGGGGAACTCGCGGACCGGATCGACGCGGAGCTGCGGGCCGGCCAGGCCGGTGCCGGAGTGCCGGTGGCGTTCTTCGGTCACAGCATGGGGGCGGTGCTGGCCTTCGAGGTGGCGCTGCGAGTGGAGCAGCGCGGCGGTCCCGGCCCGGTCCGGGTGTTCGCCTCCGGGCGCCGTGCGCCCAGCCGGTTCCGGCCCGGGGCCGTCCACCAGCAGTCGGATGCCGTCCTGATCGAGGAGATGCGGCGGCTGGGCGGCACCGATTCCCGCTGGCTGCAGAACGAGGAGCTGATGGCCGTGGTGCTGCCGGTGCTCCGTAGCGACTACCGCGCGGTGGAGCGGTACCGGAGCGGGCCCGACAGGGTGATCGATGCCCCGATCACCGTCCTGACGGGCGATGCCGATCCGCACACCAGCGCGGAGGAGGCGCAGGCCTGGAGCGGGCACACCCGGGGCGACTTCGCGCTGTCCACGTTCAGCGGCGGGCACTTCTTCCTGGAGCAGCACCAGGCAGCGGTGACCGGCACCGTCACCGAGGCGCTGGGGCCGCTTCTGGAGCGGTAGCGGACGCGGGGGCGACCCCTAGGGGATGGTCGAACAGATCCCCTAGGGGATGGGAGGGCCCCTTGCATGCCACAACGTGGCGGGGCGGGCGGGTGTTCCCGCGCCGGTGGCCGAAGGAGCACCGCCGGGGGCCGAAGGAGCGCCGCCGGGGGCCGAAGGAGCGCCGCCCACACCGCCTGACGCCGTCTAGAGGTCGGCGCAGAGACCGCCCACGCTGCTGGAGAGCGTCTTGGGCAGGTCCCGGCGCCGCTGTACCTGCAGTTTGCGGTAGATGCGGGTGAGGTGCTGCTCCACGGTGCTGACGGTCACATACAGCTTTGCGGCGATCTCGCGGTTGGTGTGTCCGTGCGCGGCGAGCACGGCGACCCGCGCCTCCGCTCCGGTGAGGGCTTCCGCGCTGTTGGGCGAGCCGGCGCCCTGGCCGGAGATCTCGAGGCGGTTGTCCGGTGCGGTGTCGCCGGGGAACAGCCGCTGGCACAGGGGTTCCGCACCGCACAGCTTGGCGGTGTGCCATGCCTTGTGGGCGAACATACGGCCCCGGTGCACATCCCCCGCGGCCCGGTAGCCCCGTCCCAGTTCGCCCAGTGCCATGGCCAGTTGCACGCGGTCGCCGCCGTTTCTCAGGATGTCGACGGCCTCCTCCAGCGCTCCGAGGCGCTCGCGTCCCGTGCCCGCGGTGCCCAGGGCGCGCAGCACCATGCCGCGTTCCCGGTCCGGGCTGAGCGCCCGCTGCTCCTCGGCGAGTGCGAGGGCCTTCTTCGGTTCGCTGATCGCCAGCCAGGCGTCGGCCGCGTCGATACGCCAGGGCACCAGCTCGGGCGCATCCACCTTCCAGCGCCGCATGAGATCGCCGCAGGTCAGGAAGTCGCCGAGCGCGGCGTGGAAGCGGCCCGTCGCCAGATACCAACGGCCTCTTGCCCGGCGGAAGTGCAGTCCGGGCAGGGTGTCGAGGTGCCGTTCGGGAGCGGTGTGGTTGAGCAGTTCCATGGCGTCGTCGTGGCGGCCCATCTCGGTGTAGGCGAGGACCAGAGTGGACAGCGGGAAGTAGGCGGCGGTGCCCCAGGCCTGTCGCGGCAGCAGGGTTAATGCCGACTCGGCCTGGCCCGCGGCCTTGACGAGATCGCCCTGGCGGAGCGCGATTTCCCCGCGGACCGCCGTCAGCAGCGCCTGCCACGTCAGCCCGTAGCGCTCGTCGCACTCGCCGAGGAGCCGGTCGCACCAGGTCAGGGCGAGATCCGAACTACCCGCGTAGACCAGCGCGATCAGGGCGAAGGCCAGCGGCCAGACATAGCCGTCACCGAGCCGGAACCGCTGGAGGACCCTGGTGGCCAGGGAGACCGCCTTCCTCGGTGCGTTGCCGGACAGTGCCGCGGAGACCGCGGACGCGGCGTGCTGGTGCGCGATGTATGCCGTGCCGCCGAGGGGTTCGGAGGTGACGGAGACCTCCGGGAAGGCGGCGGAGACCTCCGGCGGTCCGCCGGGCGCGGCGGTGCGGTGGCCGGGACTGATCATGACGAGCCACTGGCGCCCGACGCCGAGGGCCTCGCGCTGTTCGGCGCTCGACCAGGTGGCGGACCGCTCCAGTACGTCGAGGACGGCGGCGGCCTGGTCCATCCATCCGCCCCAGATCAGATAGCCCAGGCAGACGATCAGCTCGTCCGGGGTGAGCCGTTCCTGTGTCATCTCCGGTACCAGCGCCGACAGATGCTCGCCGAGGGCCGAGGGGTTGGAGCGCCACAGCACATCGGCGAGCCGCACCTGGACGGCGATGCGTTCCTGTTCGCCGGTGCAGTAGTCCTGAGCCAGCGTCAGACAGTCCCGGGCGACGTCCGAATCGCCGTCCAGCAGCGCGTATTCCGCCGCCTCCCGCAGGACGGGAACGGTCCACTCGTCGCCTTGCGGCGTCGTACGGACGAGGTGCCGGGCCACATCGGAGGCGGCGGCGCCGTCGTTGCGCAGCAGTACGGCGGCGTGGTGGTGCAGGCGGGCGAGTTCGGCCTCCGGTACGGCATCGAGCACGGCCCGTGCGCCCGCCTCGTCGCGGAACCGCCCGTTGCGGAACAGGCCGTTGTGCGCCAGGCCCCGCGCTCCGGCCTCGATCACTCTCGTGGGGAGCGCGAGGAGCCGGCTCAGCAGGGCGGGCGTCGCGCCGTCGCCGAGGACCGCGGTGCCGCGGGCGAGGGCCAGCGCCTCGGGTCCGCAGCGGTGCAGAGTCTCGGTCACGGCGCCGATGTAGCTCTCCCCCCGGGTCAGCGCGGCAGCGCCCGCTTCGCCCTCGCCGGCGTGGGCAGCATGGTCCTCCAGCAGGGCGCGGACCAGCAGCGGGTTGCCCCCGGTGGCCGCGTACAGGTCGGCGGCGAGCCCCTCGGCCACCGGCCCCTGGGCGTGCTGGGCGGTCATCCCCGCGACGGCGTCCTCGGACAGCATCTGCAGCCGCAGGCGCCGGCAGTGGGGCTGGCTCAGCAGTTCGCCCATGAGCGCCGGCCGGCCCTCGGGCAGATGGGACGAGGCGGTGAGCACCATGAGGACAGGTGCGCTCCGGACGCGGTGGGCGAGGCTGAGCAGCAGCTGAAGGGAGAGATCGTCGCCGAGGTGCACATCGTCCACGGCGATGACCATCACCCGGTCCTTCGCCGGTGCCAGGATGGCTTCGGCCAGGCTCGGCAAGCGGCGCAGCTCGGCTTCCCCGGTGCCCTCGGTCACGTCGTCCATCAGGCGCGTCACCTCGTCGCGGACCGCGGACGGCTGCGGAAGGCCCGCGAACAGCCGTCTGGCCAGCCCCAGCGGCCAGTGCCGTTCCGCCGATGCCCCGGTGGTGTCGAGCAGCAGGGCGCCGTCCGCGACGGCCTGATCCGTGAACTGTGCCAGGAGCTCGGTCTTGCCACTGGCCACGGCGCCGGTGATCACCACGACCCGGCCGCGCCCCTCGACGGCCGCTTTGTACATTTCCCCGAGAGCGGCGATCTCGGTCTCTCGTTCCACAATGCGCGCTGACGCCAACAAATTCATTTCCCCCGTACCGCGGCACACACGAGTTCAGCGGGCGTGCCGCAAAGGTCCCGTTCAGGAAGAGAAGTTCAAATCGGCAGCCGTGGAGGTCAGCCCACGAAAAAACTGCCACACATCGTGCGCACGCCATTACGGCCGTGCACAGGGAATGGTCCATGACGTCCAAGAGGCCGTTCGGCGAAATTCCGGCCGAACCGCCGCCCGGTCATCGCCGCGCATCTCCACTGCCCCAGTGGCCTGCGCATCCGCGCACCGGTCCGCCGGGATCCGGAGCGAATCGGACCCACGACGAAGAAGTTGGGGTTTGTTCAATCATCCGACATCCAGCGCTCCCGTTCTCACAGGTTTCTCGCGTCGCGAGAAACGTGACGCGATTGCCTGCTCCTTTGCCCGATACGCATTTAACCAGCGAGACAAAGGTAGGGGGTACCCCTAAACCTGTTACGCAAGGGGCAGATGAGTCACTTGAGTCGCCCGGTGCACCATCACACCCACCTGCATGGTCATCAGAGGCGCAGTTCAGGCGAATAGGGAGCACGCAATTCCGCTTACTCCCGGGCAAGTTGGATGATCCTCCAGTGATGCACACCACCCGCTTTCGCGGGTGTCTTGCACCCTACTGGCCCGTCACATCCGCTATGGGGCACCGCGTACGCGGCAATCAGGGTGGATAGGGGTTGTCCGCACTCACCGTCCAAAAATAGCTTCTGTCCGTTGACGCACCGTCGTCCCCCCTCGGCCGAGCCCCCGGCCGGCCGGCGTGCCCGCCCGGCCGGGCCGCCCCGCTCCCCGCGCCGCGCCCTTCGCCGCCACCTTTCCGCTCCGCACGGAACGAGGTACTTCGACCATGACCACGCACTTGTCCACGCCCGCATCAGCACTGGGCGTCGCCGCCACGGTGCCGGAGGCACTGCGGCTGCGCAGCGTGAAGGAGCCCGACGAGACGGCGTTCGTCTTTCTTCGCGACGGCGAGGAACCGGAAGCCTCGCTCACCTACCGGGAGTTGCACGACGCCGCGCTCGACCGGGCGGCGGCGCTGTCGGACGCGGGACTCGCCGGGGGCCGGGTGGTGATGCTCTACCCCTCGGGCCTGGAGTTCGTACGGGCCCTCCTCGGCTGCATGTATGCGCGCGTGGCCGCCGCTCCCGTACAGGTGCCCACGCGGCAGCGCGGTCTGGCGCGGCTGCGCCGGATCGCGGACGACGCGGGAGCGACGACCGTACTGACCACCGGGGCGGTCAAGCGGGACCTCGAGGAGCGGTTCGGCGACCGGCCCGAGCTGGCCGGGCTGACCCTGGTCGACACAGAGGCGACGCGGGCGGGAGCGGGCGCCGGCCGGTCCGGCCCGGAGCCCGCTCCCGACGATGTCGCGCTGCTCCAGTACACCTCGGGGTCGACCGGCGACCCGAAGGGCGTGGTCATCACCCACCGCAACTTCCTCGGCAATGTCGCCGAGACCGAGGAGCTGTGGCCCTCGCCGTCGGACGGCGCGGTGGTGTCGTGGCTGCCGCTCTTCCACGACATGGGCATGCTGTTCGGCGTCATGCTGCCGCTGTGCTCCGGAGTGCCCGCCTATCTGATGGCACCGGACGCGTTCATCCGCCGGCCGGGACGGTGGCTGGAGGCCATCTCGCGGTTCCGCGGCACCCACGCCGCCGCGCCGAGCTTCGCCTACGAGCTGTGCGTACGGGCCCTGGCCGAGGGCAAGGTCGCCGACGGCATCGACCTGTCCTCCTGGCGGGTGGCGGCCAACGGCGCCGAACCGGTGCGCTGGCACACCCTCCGCGCCTTCACGGAGGGCTTCGCTCCGTCGGGCTTCGCCGCCACCGCGATGTGCCCGGGGTACGGCCTCGCCGAGAACACGCTGAAGGCCACCGGAAGCCGCTGGGACGAGGAGCCGTCCGTGCTCTGGGTGGCCTCGCAGGCACTGACGGCGGGCCGGGTGGAACGGCTCCGGCAAGGCGACGAAGGGGCCCAGCCGCTGGTGAGTTCCGGCGTCACCGTCCCGGGCACCCGGCTGCGGATCGTGGATCCCGGCTCGCACACGGCGTGCGGCCCGCGCCAGGTGGGCGAGATCTGGCTCGACGGGCCGTGTGTGGCCGAGGGCTACCTGGACCGGCCCGAAGAGAGCGCGGAGACCTTCGGCGCACGGATTGCCGGGGAGGCGGCGACCACCTATCTGCGCACCGGTGACCTGGGATTCCTGCACGACGGGGAGCTGTACGTCACGGGCAGGCTCAAGGACGTCATCATCCGCAAGGGCCGTAACTACTACCCGCAGGACATCGAGCTGTCAGCCGAGAGCACGGTGCCCGGGCTGCAGCCGAACTGCGCCGCCGCCTTCTCCGTGGACGACGGCATGGAGGAGCGGCTGGTCCTGGTGGTGGAGGCCGACGGAAGGGTGCTGCGCAGGCTCTCGCCCGACGTGGTCCGGGAGCTGATACGGCAGGCCGTACGCGACGGCCAGCGGCTGGACGTCGACGAGATCGTGCTGGTGCGCCGGGGTGTGCTGCCGCGTACGACGAGCGGCAAGCTGCAGCGGCGGGCCTGCCGGAAGCTCTATCTGGCCGGCGAGCTGAAAGCCGCCGTCGCCGCCACCACTGCGACTGCCACCGCCGCCGCGACTGCCACCGCCACCACGACTGCCATCGCCGTCACCACGGAAGGGAGCGTCTGATGACCGCGGACCAGGGAACCGAACCGGCCCACGGGCCGACCGACGGGCCGACCGACGGGCCGACCGACGGGCCGCTCCGCGGCAAGCAGACGACCGCCGAACGCCTCGCCGGACTGGCACAGCTCCGCGCGGAACTGGCGGCACACGCCGACTCCGACGCGGTACGCCGCCAGCACGAGCGCGGCAAGCTGACGGCGCGCGAGCGCATCGAGGCGCTGCTGGACCCCGGCACCTTCGTCGAACTGGACGCGGTGTCACGGCACCGCAGCCACGAGTTCGGCCTCTACGACCGGCGGCCGCTCGGCGACGGCGTCGTCGCGGGACACGGGCTGATCGACGGCCGCCGGGTGTGTCTGTTCGCCCAGGACTTCACCGCCTTCGGCGGCAGCATCGGCGAGGCGTCGGGGGCCAAGCTGCACAAGCTGATGGACCTGGCGCTCAGCATCGGCTGCCCCGTCATCGGCATCAACGACGGCGGCGGCGCCCGCATCCAGGAGGGCGTCGTCTCCCTGGGCTACTACGCCGAACTGATCAAACGGCATGTGGACTGCTCGGGAGTGATTCCGCAGATCTCGCTGCTGATGGGCCCGTGCGCGGGCGGTGCGGTCTACGCGCCGGCGCTCACCGACTTCGTGGTCATGGTCGACGGCATCTCCCATATGTTCGTGACCGGCCCCGAGGTGCTGCGCAGCGTGACCGGACAGGCGGTCGACCGCGAGGAGCTGGGCGGCGCGTACAGCCACAACACCGTCTCCGGAAACGCCCATTACCTGGCGCACGACGAGAAGGACGCGTTCGAGTACGTACGTCAGCTGCTCTCTCACCTCCCCTCCAACAACATGGAGGATCCGCCGGTCTTCGAGAGCAGCGCCCACAGCGGCCGGACCGCCGCCGACGAGGAACTGGACACCCTCATCCCCGACCAGGCGAACCGGCCGTACGACATGCTGCGTGTGGTGCGGGCCGTGCTGGACGACGGCGACCTGCTGGAGGTGCAGCCGCTGTTCGCGCCGAACATCGTCTGCGGCTTCGGCCGGGTGGACGGGCACAGCGTCGGCATCGTCGCCAACCAGCCGCAGGTCGCCGCGGGCGTACTGAACATCGACGCCAGCGAGAAGGCCGCCCGCTTCGTGCGCGTGTGCGATGCGTTCCACGTTCCGGTGCTGACCTTCGTGGACGTACCGGGCTTCATGCCGGGTCTCGACCAGGAGCACGGCGGCATCATCCGGCGCGGCGCGAAACTGCTGTACGCCTACTCGGAGGCGACGGTGCCGATGGTCACGGTCGTCACCCGCAAGGCATACGGCGGCGGTTACGGCGTCATGGGGTCCAAGCACCTGGGCGTCGACATCAACCTGGCCTGGCCCACCGCCGAGATCGCCGTCATGGGCGGCGAGGGCGCGGTCGGGGTACTGCACCGGCGTGCCCTCCAGCAGGCGGCGGACCCCGAGGCGGAGCGCGCCCGGCTGCTCGACGCGTACGAACGCGCCCTGCTGAACCCCTATATGGCGGCGGACCGCGGCTATGTCGATGCGGTGATCATGCCGCAGGAGACCCGGTCGGCCGTCGCCACGGCCCTGGAGACGCTGCGCGGCAAACGCGCCACCCGGCAGCCGCGCAAGCACGGGAACATCCCGCTGTGAGCGCCATCGGGGCACCGGCCGCCCCCGGCCCGCCCGACATCCGGGTGCTCAGGGGCGATGCCACGGACGAGGAAGTGGCCGCCGCGGTCGTGGCGATCCTCGCCCGGCTGACGTCGACGGCCGCGCAGCACACCGCGGACCGGACCGCCGATCACCGGACCGCGCAGCGCCGTTGGGCCGCGCCGGTCACGCGGATGACCCGGGTGCCGGTGCAGCGGGGTGCGGGAGCCTGGCGCCTGGGGCTGTGAGGGTGCCGGGGCCCGCTCCACCGGCCCTCGAGAAGCACTGCCACGAAGCGGGGAACCAGAGAAACCACAAGAGAAACCACAAGAGAAGCAACAACAGAAACACAGCGGACGAGAGAACGAGAGAACCGATGGTGCGCAAGGTACTGATCGCCAACCGTGGCGAGATCGCCGTCCGGGTTGCCCGTGCCTGCCGGGACGCGGGGATCGGGAGTGTGGCTGTCTACGCCGACCCGGACCGCGACGCCCTGCAT
>NZ_LGKG01000147.1 GCF_001294335.1 Streptomyces chattanoogensis | reverse complement strand
CGACTGCCCCCGCTCGACTCCTGCCCGCCGTTCTTCGTCACGGGTCCCGCGGCGATGTCGTCGTAGCTGAGCGCCTCGGGTCCGGTGAGAACGAGATCGGTATGGGGACGGGTATGTCGGTCTGGGGGTGGACGGCCACGGCTGCGATGTCCTCGGCGTCCACGAATCCGGGCCGTCCCGGCCCGGCCCGGTGGCGGTCGGGGGGAACCTCCGTACGGCTGCTGAGCACCGTACGTAACCTGTTCCGACGCGCCTGGACCACCACCGCTGGACGATCACCCCTGTGACGATCACCGCTGGGACGACCGCCCCACCCGACGACCCTGCCCCCACACCTGTCCAGGCAAGCCCCTAATATCATTTCGCGTTCTCCGACGGACGCTGAGGCCCGCTGGGTCGTGCCCGCCGCCCAACGCCCGACACGACACGACGACTCCGCCGCATGGCAATGGAGTCGAGCATCGAGGAGAGGAACGTTCATGCGCGCCCGGAGCATCGCCACGGCCACCGCAACAGCATTGGCACTGGTGGCCGCTCGTGACCTTGTCCAGAAGAAGCATGCATTGCTCCGGAACTTCCCGGTGATCGGGCACGCCCGGTACCTGTTGGAGACGATCGGGCCGGAGCTGCGGCAGTACATAGTGACCTCCAACGACGAGGAGCGCCCGTTCAGTCGTGACCAGCGCACCTGGATCTACGCGTCGGCGAAGGGGGAGAACAACTACTTCGGGTTCGGAACCGACAACGACGTTGAGCACATGCAGGGGCACGCGTACCTGAAGCAGCGCACGTTCGCCGGCGCGCTGCCCGACGCGCACGACCCGCAGGCCCCCCTGCCCTCGGCCAAGGTGCTGGGCGGGCCGCGCGGGCGCGCCAAGGCGTTCCGGCCGGCGAGCGTGGTGAACATCTCGGCGATGAGCTTCGGATCGCTCTCCGGCGCGGCGATCACGGCGCTCAACAAGGGAGCGGCGCTGGCGGGCACGATGCAGAACACGGGAGAGGGCGGCCTCTCGCCGTACCACCGCAACGGCGGCGACCTCGTCCTTCAGATCGGTACGTCCTACTTCGGCTGCCGCAACAAGGACGGCAGCTTCAACATCGACAAGCTCAAGGATGTGGTCGCCGGCGCCCCGGTCAAGGCGATCGAGATCAAGCTCTCCCAGGGCGCCAAGCCAGGGCTGGGCGGGATGCTGCCGGGCGCGAAGGTGACCCCGGAGATCGCCGAGATCCGCGGCATCCCGCTCGGCAAGGACTGCGCCTCCCCGTCGCGGCACACCGCATTCAGCGACGTCGACTCGATGCTCGACTTCGTCGAACTGCTCGCCACCGAGACCGGGCTGCCGGTCGGGGTCAAGAGCGCGGTGGGAGAGATGGAGTTCTGGCAGGAGCTGGCCACGCTGATGGCGCGTGGTGACCGTGGTGTCGACTTCGTGACGATCGACGGCGGCGAGGGCGGCACCGGGGCGGCGCCGCTGACCTTCTCCGACTCGGTGTCGCTGCCCTTCCGGATGGGCTTCTCCCGGGTCTACGGCGCCTTCGCCGAGCTGGGGCTGACCGATGACCTGACCTTCATCGGCTCCGGCAAGCTCGGCCTGCCCGAGAACGCCGCGGTCGCCTTCGCGCTGGGTGCCGACATGATCAACGTGGCCCGTGAGGCGATGCTGTCGATCGGCTGCATCCAGGCGCAGAAGTGCCACACCGACAAGTGCCCCACCGGCATCGCCACCCAGAACCCGTGGCTGGCCCGCGGCCTCGACCCGACCTCGAAGGCCACCCGGGCCGCTGTCTACCTGCGCACCCTCCGCAAGGAGCTGATCAAGGTCTCGGCAGCCGTCGGCGTCGCCCACCCGGCACTCATCACGGCCACCGACATCGAGATCATGAACGGCGACTACGAGGCCCGCACCCTGGCCGGCGTCTATGGTTACAAGGACGGCTGGGGCGAGCTCGGCCCGCACCTCGCCGAGGAGATCACTGCACTGCTCACCACCAAGCCGGCCGCCGTGAAGAAGCCGACCGTCTGACGCGCCGACAGCGGCAAATACCGCGCTCACTGCTCTACTCTCCTGCTCGGAGCGCGTGCGTGGCACCAGCCGGTGTCGCCCTCGTCCCACTGCCCACGAACAGTCCCTGCCCAGGTGAGCGCAACATGCCCGAAAAAGTGAGATTCCCCAGCGTCGTAGGCCCCGAACTGGCAGGAGTGATCGACCTGCCAGAGGGCGAGATCCGAGGCTGGGGGATCTTCGTGCACGGATTCACGCTCGGCAAGGGCTCGCCGGCCGCCTCGCGCGTCAGCAAGCAGCTGGCACGCGAGGGGATCGGCATGCTGCGCTTCGACAACCTCGGGATCGGGGATTCCGACGGCGACTGGGGGGACGGTTCCTTCACCGTCAAGGTTCAGGACACGATCCGTGCCGCCGCTCTGATGGCGGAGCGAGGGACTCCAGCAGACCTGCTGGTGGGGCACTCATGGGGAGGCGCCGCCGTGCTCGCCGCAGCGGCTGAGGCGCCGGGCGTCCGCGCGGTCGCCACGATCGCGGCGCCCGTCGATCCCAGCCACGTCGAGCGACAGTACGACGCGGTCGTGGATCGCGTTCTCAGTGACGGGTCGCACGAGTGGTTCGTCGGCGGGAGGACCCTGGTCCTCAAGCGCGCCTTCGTCGAAGACGTCCGCCGTGCTCACCTGCGGGACCGGATCGGCGAATTGGACCTGCCGCTGCTCGTCATGCATTCGCCCACCGACAACACCGTCGACATCTCCAACGCCGGGGAGATCTTCAGCGAGGCACGACACCCGCGAAGCTTCATCTCGCTCGAAGGAGCAGACCATCTCCTGACCGCACGAGGACAGGCGCAGCGAGCCGCCCACATCATCAGCGCCTGGGCCGACCAGTACATCCACGGGTCACGGCCCGCAGGCACACATCTCAGGTGAGGTAGAGCTCGCTCGGACAGGTGTGGGGCCGGGGCCGTCGGGTTGTTGCCGTCGGCACATAGCCGGGCGACGGCGGCATCCAGGCAACGGGCCCCGCCGCCTGCCACCGACGGTGGTACCGCTTCTGACCTCGACTGACGTCGCTGCCCCCGTACCACTTTCCTCAGAACTTCGCGGGGTGGTGGCGTGGCCCCAGGAGGCGACCGCATCGCCGATCTGGCCTCTGAGGCTTCATCAGTCGCCTTCGTCATCGGCCATGGCAGCCTCATAGGCCTGAAGGGTCTGGACGAACATCTGCCGCTGTTCGGGGGCCAAAGGATTCAGTGCCTGACGCCAGGCATGCGCTCCCCGTGCCAGCCAGTTGTCGACGGACGGACGTTTGCTATCGGTGATGCTGACGATGCGCCGACGCCGGTCCGATGCGTCCTCACGCCGCTCCAGGATGCCCTTCCGGCTGAGCTCGCCGACCATGAGGCTGACGGTGGTCGGGGCGACCTCCAGACGGGCGGCCAGATCGTTCACGGTCATCGGGCCGTCGAACAGCAGATAGGACAGCAGTGACAGGTGCCGCGGCGCGAGCGCAAGCGACTGGAGCTCGTCAGGCACTCGGATCCGCTTCGCCCGCCCAACCATGCGGGGCATGAGAAGCAGCAACGCCCTGATCGCCTCGTCGACTCCCAGCTCGGGTCCGTCCCGGTCTGTCTTGCGGCGACCCCGGCCCTCGATTGACATCGACTGCCCCTCCATTTAGCTTTAATGACAAAGATACATTGCTTGCAAAGCAAAATTGTCTTCATGGTAGCCAACCATCTGAACGGAGCTGTGATGCCACACTTCGAGGTACGGATCCACGAAGAGGAACTCGACGGAAAAGTCGAGCCGAAACTCGTCCTCGCCCTGACCGAGGCGCTGGTCAAGGTATACGGAGAGCGAGCACGCTCCATGGCGGTCGTCGAGCTGTTCGGCATCCCGCGCAACCGCTGGGGCATCGGCGGCGTACCCGCCGCGGTGAACGCACCGATCGTCTCGCTGAACGTGCGTGAAGCGGCGCTGAACCTGCCGGGGATCGCCGATGCCCCCACACAGCTGATCGCGTCTATCACCGATGCCGTGGTCGAGGTCTTCGGCGAATTCGTTCGACGGCATGTGACCGTGTACGTCGTCGGCGTTCCTGCGGGGCGCTCCGGCGTCGGCGGCGAAGTCGATCCGCCCCCGGCCAACTGAGCATCCGCCCTGTGTCCGTACCTGTTACTGCTCGTCCGCCGCTCGAGCCGCGAGGCATTCGACCCAGTCGCCTCTGGCGTAGGCGACCCAGCGGATTGTGGCGTGGCGGTGCATCCCGGTCACGTCGGCAACCATGCCGGGGAAGAGCCACCGAGGACCCGGGTGGACTCGCGAGAGCTGCGGCCGCAGCTGGGGCTGTTCGGCGAGGCACCGAAGGAGCGCGGCGAGCCGTGGAGGCAGCAGCGCGGGGTGGCGGCCCGGGACCAAGTGGGCATGCTCCTAGCCCAACTTGAGGGAGCGTTCAGTTCGCGGCTGTGCCGACGGCTCGTGGTCCATTTCCAGGAGTAACGGATCAGGTAGCAACGTTGGCTGATGGCTCCGGCGATCCAGTCGTCGATGTGCTCCCGAGTGAGGCCGGGCGAGGGCCAGGCCGGTGCTGGTCCGTCCAGACGAGACAGCCCAAGGCGACGCTGACGCGGCGCCGCAAGTCGCGGTCGGCTGAGGCGGGATGACGGTGGGTGGTGGCGGGCTGGCGTGCTCGCCGAAGCAGGAATCATTGCGCGAAGGGGCGGCGAAGTTGGCGTGGGTGGCCGGCTTGTCCGCGAGTTCGTGTTCCAGCCGGCTGGGGACGCGTTCGAGGCCCTCGTTGCGTTCGTCCAATATGCATGCGCGGACCAGGAGTTGACGTATGTATCGCTGGTTGCGGCTGGGTGCGAGTTCGTCCAGTAGCTCGTGGGTGAGCGTATGACCTTTGGCAGCTCCTTCGGGCGCTTCGCCCTGAGCAGCTGAAGTCGTACCGGCGTATGGGGTGTTTCGCGGCGCTGGAGGACGTCCCGGAGATGGTGGTGGACTTCGTCCGGCGTGCGGTGGAGCTGCCGGAGGGCACGCTGCCGGCGTACCGGGCGGAGCGGACCGCCAAGCATCACCGGGGCCTGGTCCGCAAGCAGGCCGGAGTGACGTACGACCAGGCCAAGGCGGAGCTGGAGGAGGTCCGGCTCGCGGAGCAGGAGATCAAGGCGAGGATGCCGGAGCGTTCCCTGATGGGGATCGTGGCCCGGACCGCGTACTGGGTTGGAGTGGTGGCGCCGTTTCGGCCCGCCGTCCGGCAACGAGCCCGAGCTCACCGCCCCCTTGGGCCGCTACGTGATCGTCACGTTCGTCAAGGGCACCGACATGGGTCCGTACGAGGCCGCCCGGCACATCCCCGGCGTGAGCGGGCACGAACTGTCGTACGTCGCCAACAAGCACTTCTCGATCGTTCTGCTGAACGAGGCGGTCGCCGACCTGGTGAACGCGCAGGCCCGCCTGGACCTCTCGCAGGCGTGGGGCGACGGAACCGCGGTGGCGGCGGACGGCACCCCCAGTGGATCGGCTTCGGCAACCGCGGCGTCATCGCCGACAACGACCCCATCGAGCAGGAAAAGGCGATGCGGTTCAACGCCTTGCTCACCAACGCGGTGATCTTCCGCAATGTCCTGGACATCGCGGAGATCGTCCGCCAGCTGCTGGAAGAGGGATGGGAGATCGACCCGGAAGACCTGGCGCACATCTCGCCGTACCTGACCGAACACATCAACCGGTTCGGTCAGGTACAGCACCCACCGACTCGGCATCCAGCCCGAGGCGTACGGCCCGAAACCCGACGTCGACTTCACCCCGCTGCGCGAGCAGGACCTGACCGCCGCCGGTCTCGGCCAGGCGCCTGAACCGTGAGGTGAACTAGCTGGTGACGCCCTTCACGGGAGCGGGCCGGTATACCCCAGAATCCTGCTGCTCTTCAGTGAAGATCCGACTGGACCTCGGTCAGTCGATGCCTTCGACGATGCGGAAGTCGCGCTCGACGCCGTCGGAGAGGGCGACCAGCGCCTCCTGGTAGGCCGCACTCTCGCGCGCCGCGACGGCCTGCTCGAAGCTGTCGAACTCGACCAGGACGGTGCGCTCGGCGATTCCGGCGTCGTACGCCACGACCCGACCGCCACGGACGAGGGTCCGACCGCCCGCGGGCTCGACGGCCAGGCGGGCCAGCTTGTTGTAAGCAGCCAGCTTCTCAGGATCTGAAATGGTGCGGTAGACGCTGACCCAGTAGCCCTTGGGCATGGAACCTCCAGTGTGGGGATGAGTGCATCTGACTTACGGGTTGGTCTCGGACGAGCGTCGGCGGGCGAGAGCGAGGCTTGTCAGCGTCGTGATCGCCATGGCGCCGATGCCGACCAGCGCCGCGGTGGTGTAGGCGCTGTCGTCGGGGAAGAGGTGGCCGGGGCCGGTGCCCGCGGCGAGGATCAGGCCGCCGATGGCGCTGCCCAGGGAGTACCCGACGCTGCGGACGACGTAGTTGAAGCTCATGGCGCTCGACGTCTCGCTCCTGGGGGTGACGGCCAGGATGACGCCGGGCATCGCGGCCGCGAAGCCGCCGACGCCGAAGCCGAGCACGCCCATCGCCGCGAACAGTTCGGCCAGGTCCGACCGGGCCGCCGCGAACAGGGCGAACCCGCCGCCGACCACGACGGCGCTGCCGGCCAGGAGCAGGGGGTCGGCGATCCGCGTCCGGACTCGCGGCGTGAGCTTGCCGGCGACGAACCCCAGCACCGAGAACGGGATGAGGACCAGCCCGGCGACGAAGGTCGTCAGCCCGAAGCCGTAGCCGGCGCCGGGCGGCGTCTGCGCGTACCGGGTGATGAGCGTGAGCAGGAGGTACATGCCGATCCCGCCGACGAACATGGCGAGGTTCGCCCCGGCGACCGCCGGGTGCCGCACCCCCCGCATATCGACCAGGGGCGTCGTGCTGCGCAGCTCGATGACGGCCCAGACGCAGAGCAGCAGCACCGCGACGACGGCGAGGCCCGCCGCCACGGCCAAGTGCCGGCTCCACAGATTCCGTTCGCCGGCGAGGAACAGCACCAGGAGCAGCGCAGCGGCCAGGACGACCGCGCCTGCCACATCCACATGGGCGGAGCGGCCTTCGGGGGCTTCGGGCGTGGAGCGCCACGCGGTCAGGAGAGCGGCGGCGGTGACGACCAGGCCGAGGCCGTAGGCGGCCCGTACCCCGCCGAGCTCGGCGAGCAGTGCGGCCAGCGGGTAGCCGACGCCGGCCCCGATGATCGAGACCACCGAGATCAGGGCGATCACGGCCGCGCTGCGCTCCTCGGGGAGGTGGTCCCGGGCCACGCCCATCATCAGCGCCGTCAGCCCGAGCCCGACGCCCTGGGCCGCCCTGCCGGCCAGCAGCCACGCGAACGGCAGCGGCAGCACGGTGAGCGCGCTGCCGACGACGACGACCGCCAGCGTGGCGAGGATCGTGGCCCGCCGGTGCGGGCCGGCTCCGAGCCGGCCCAGGACCGGCGTGGCGACGGCGCCGCTGAGCAGCGCGACGGTCAGCGTCCACTGCGCGCTGCCGAGCGAGACGTGGAACGAGGTCGCCACGCTGGTGATGAGCGGCGCCCCGAGGCTGGCGACCGCCGCCACGACCAGAGCGATGAACATCAGGGCGGGGACCAGCAGCCGCGCCTCGGAACGCGCCGCCGGGGACGCCTTCACCGCGACCCCGCCGACTGGCTGCCCGGTCACTGCTTCGGCCCTTCGCGGTCCTGGCTTTCGAGCTCTGCCAGATGCTTCAGCGCCGGAAGGGCCGCCACCAGCGCCTCGACCTCGTCGCCGGTGAGCTCGCCGATCAACCGCTCGAACGCGTGGACGCCCGCCTGGCGCCGCGTCCGGACATAGGAGGCGCCGGCCTCGGTCAGGCACACCAGCGTGACCCGCTTGTCGGACGCGTCACCCCGCCGCTCGACCAGGCCGGACTCCTCCATCACCCGGACCAGCGCGGTCATCGCGGGCTGGGTGACGCCCTCGACCGCGGCCAGATCGGTGATGCGCCGCGGGCCGGTCCGGTCCAGGGTGGCCAGGGTGGCGGCGGACGTCAGGCTCATGTCCCGGGGCAGGCGTCTCGCGGCCCTGGTGGCCAGGCCGTAGAGGGCTGCCCCGATGGCGGCGGACGCGCCAGGAGCGGTGTCTTGACGACTCATGCCCGAAGCATAGCATTTTTATATTCATAGTTTATGGAAATGGTCGACTGACGCGGGTGGCGCGCCCCTTGAGCAGGCCGGCCCGCCGGATCCGGGTCAGTGCCAGGCTCAGCAGCCGGTCGGCGCGGTCGCCCTCGGCGAGCCGGTCGCGGAAGTCGGACAGCACGCTGTGGTGGAAGCTGAGGTCTTCCAGTTCCAGGCCGAGGGTTACTTGAAGTCGATGCGGCAGCGCACCGCCTCGGCGGCTTGGCGGTCCGACAGGTTCAGCGCGTACTGCAGCACGCAGACGGTGGCCAGCTGCGCGGGCGAGAGCCCGGGGCGGCCGTCGCGCGGGTACCAGGCGATGAAGTATTTCAGAGGGATACCCGCGCTGTTCTGCCAGCGGCAGAACACCGGCCGGACAGGCTCGACGATCACTACAGTCCAGTCTCATGACGACGATTACGACGCGTACGGTCGAGTATCCGGCCGACGGTTTGACGATGATCGGGCACCTCGCGCTCCCAGCCGGTGTCGACCGCCGGCCCGCGGTGCTGCTCGGACCAGAGGGCACGGGGCTCAGCGACGTGGAGCGCCGCCGGGCCGATGCTCTCGCCGAGCTGGGATATATAGCGCTGGCCTTCGACCTTCATGGCGGGCGCTATTTGGGCGACCCCGAGGAGATGCTGGCCCGTTGCCTGCCGCTGCTCGCTGATCCCGACCGGATGCGGGGCATCGGCCATGCGGCGCTCGACGTGTTGCGCACCGAACCGCGGACCGACCCCGACCGGATCGCCGCCGTCGGCTACGGCACCGGAGGCGCCATCGCGCTGGAACTCGGGCGCGACGGCGTCAACCTGCGCGCGATCGGGACAGTCAACGGACTGACGACGGGCCGACCGGGCGAGACGGCGCGCATTCACTGCCCGGTGTGGGCCGGGGTCGGGTCGGAAGACCCGATCATGCCGCCCGCTCAACGGAACGCATTCACCGCCGAGATGCAGGCCGCGGGCGTCGACTGGCGCCTCACCGTCTACGGCGGCGCCTTGCACGCCTTCCACCACCCGTCGGTCGACCACACCGTGCGCCCCGGCGTCGGCTACCACCCACAGCACGCGCAGCGAGCCTGGCGCGACGTCGTCGACCTGCTCGCCGAGTGCCTGCCCGTGACGGAGGATCTGGGGCATGACGCAAGTAAGCATGCTGACCCCGGGCACTGACAGTCCACTCCCCTCAAGTCCGCACAGCAGAAACGTATTCGGGCGGTTACTCGATCACGGAGACGTATGCACAACTACCGCAGTAAATACCGGATTTACTGCGGCGGGGCCTTTACGGTGATCTTCGCGACCTGCGGCGGGGTGTTCAGACTGCCGGAGTGAGGTGTACGCATTTACTGCGGCAGCGCCGGAAGGGCGGGACGGACGTGGCGATCGAGCCGGTGACCGAGCTCGGGGCCGGGGGCGCGGTCAGGTTGCCGCGAGCCCGGGTGATGCCTCTGTCCGCCCCGCCCATTTCGTACACCGCGGCGGTCGAGCGGTACCTCACCGGCTCGGGGATCGCGAAGTCGTCCGCGCGGATCTACCGCATCTCGCTGACGACGTGGGGATGGATGCTCGCCGACGAACCGCCGCCGACCGGACCCGCCCGCCGAGGCGCGAAACCGCCCGTCTTCCCCGGCGCCCAGATCGCCGCCCTGTGGCGCCTCGACGTCGCGCTGCGGGAGAAGACGCAGTGGAAGATGCTCTACGAGTCCGCTGCACGGGCCGACGAGGTGCTGTGCCTCAACGTGGAGGACCTCTGCCCGCAGGACAAGCGCGGCAGGATCACCGCCAAGGGCGGGGCGACCGAGTGGATCCACTGGCAGTCCGGCACCGCCCAGCTCCTGCCCCGCCTCATCGCCCGCCGTACCCGCGGCCCGCTGTTCCTCACCGACCGCAAGGCCCCGGCCGGAACACCCACGCTCGACGTGTGCCCGGAGACCGGCCGGGCCCGGCTCTCCTACCGCCGCGCTGAGGAGATCTTCGAGGAGAACACCCGGCTGCCGACGAACCCCCTCGCCTCGCCCGGCGACATCGAAGACCTGGACGGCTGGACGCTTCACCGGCTACGTCACAGTGCCCTGACGCACGACGCGGAGGACGGCACCTCCACCCCGATGCTGCTGGCTCGCTCCCGCCACGCCTCCGTCCGCTCCTTGGAGCGCTACGCCCGCCCCGGCGTCGACTCGATCGCCCGGCACGTCGCCGAAGGCGACCCCGCTGCACGTCGCCGCAGATAAATCCGAGCGGATCAGTGCTTCAGGAGCATTCCGTTGCCCCTTTGGCGCGTATCTCGGTCACACCCCCGGATCGGCCATTGAGCAGAGGTGTTGCGTGACCAGACGCATGTCAACGGGATTGGTACGCACATCAATCCAGGCTGTACCGGGAAGTCTGCTGGGCCCAGGCAAGGTGGCCGTGCACCCAGCGCGCGATCGACTCCAGACGCCGGCTGCTGGTGACGGCATGATGATTGCGGTATTCCGGTGACTTGCCGGACGGTGTGCGCCTCGGACCTCTTGGGCGTCGGTGACCCCGCAACTCTCCCACGGTGATCGCGTGGGCGTACTCGCGGACCGTCTTGCGGTCCATCCGCAGCGCCTCCGCGATCACCTGATCGCGATGCCCTTGTCGTGCGTCTCGTGCACCGCCACGAAGTGACGCCGAAGGTGCGCCGCAAGCCGAGGCAACGCGCCTCCGCTGGTCGGTGTGGGCGCGCGGATGGCCGCGGTGCGGACGGCTTCGGCGCTCACGCTCGTGGAAGCCCGGCCTTGGGTGCGGGGTTGTCGCGGCGGGCGCGGCGGGTTCCGATCAGCAGCAGGGCGCACGCGAGCGCGAAGAGCGGCCAGGGCGTGAACGGGAGGACCACGGCGTCGACGACGGTCCAGGTGCTCAGCGTCCAGGCGATGAATGCCGGTGGGGTGATGCCGCGGCGGTCCAGCCACAGAACCGTCAGGCCGACCAGGATGAGCGGTATGCCGAAGCTTGCCAGGCTCAGCCAGTACGCGCTGCCCGCGGGGCTCATGTCGGCGAAGTCCTCGCTCCACAGTCCGCCGCTGAACCATGTCCCGGCGTGGCGCGCGGCTTTCTCCACCGTCAGGGCGCCGATCGTGTGTGCGATTCCGCACAACGTGATGATCCAGCCAGCCCACTTGATCATCTGAGCTCTCCGTTCTTGTCGCGAAGCCACTCGGTGCGACTTCGTCGCGGTTGCCCCTGCCTAGCGGGGCCAGTGATCTCCGGAATTTAGTTACGAGACCATGGTTTCGATACTCTCGTTCCGTATCATGGAGGCATGACAGTGAGAAAGCAACGGGGTGGACGCCCCCGGGACAGTCGCGTGGATCACAAAATCCTGCAGACCACGCGTGAACTGATCGACGAAGTCGGCTACCCGGCCCTGACCGTCGACCAGGTCGCGACGCGCGCCGGGGTGGGCAAGGCGGCGATCTACCGCCGCTACGCCTCCAAGGCCGAGATGGCGTTCGCTGCCACCATGTACGAGCAGCAGCTGCCCCCGTTGGCCGGCACCGGCTCCTTGGAAGGGGACCTGCTGGCGCTGGTCCGCACGTTTCACGTTCGCATGGCCGCCCCGGCGGCCCGACAGCTGGCACCGGCCCTGTTCAGCGAACTTGCCGTCAATCCCGAACTGGAATCCCGGTTCCAGGACACCTTCCTGGCCGCCGAACAGGCCGCCTTCGCCGAAATCATCGAACAAGCCGTGGCCCGCGGCGAGCTGGCCGGGACCGTCGACCCCGCGATGGCCCACCTGCTGCTGCTCGGCTCCCTGGCGTCCGCCCTGTACATCCTCAACCTGCCCCTCGACGGCGCGATGGTCACCGACCTCGCCGCCGCTGCCGCAGCAGGGATCACCGCCCTGGCCGACCGGCACCACAGCGACCCCGGTGAAGCCGCCGAGCCGCGCTGACAGAGGCGCCAAATCGCTGTGAAGTTCGGGGAGTTGTTCCCGCATCTGGACGAGCGGCAGCGGCGGCTGATGCTGGGGGGCCGAAGCCCGGATCCTGGGTCACGGCGGGATCCGGGCGGTCGCACGGGCGGCCCAGGTCAGAGAGGACGGTCTGCATGGGTGTGGGCGGGTTGGAGGCCGGCGAGGAGCCTTGGGACGGGTACGCAGGCACGGTGGTGGTCGGAAGAAGGCCGTGCCGTGGACCTTGACCCGAGTCTGCGGTCCGCGCTGCCGGCAACCCTGCGGTGACCTGCCGACCTCTCAACGCGGGCCCGATGCGGCTTCGTCACCCGGTGCGGCTGCTCCACCACCTCGCGACCTGGTCGAGGACGGGCGCCAGTGCATGTCCGTCGGCTGTGAGGGTGTAGGCGACCGGGCCGGGTGGGAGCCGGGTGGGTGTGACGAGTCCTCTGGCGGCGAGGTCGTGCAGCCGGTCACTGAGCATCCTGTCGCTGATGCCGGACACCGCGCCGCGGATCTCACCGAAGCGGGCAGGGCGCTGGGCCAGGGTGTGGAGAATGAGCCCGTTCCATTTCTGGCCCAGCACCTCGAACGCGTTGATCAGTGCCGGGTCCGCGTGCAGCGGTTCCACGGAATGAGGGACGCTCACCCCTCGCACTCCTTTCAGCGAAATGCCTTCGGTGCACCGTCTGTAACGCTGTTTCAGGCACGCATGCGGGTCAGTTCCTTTTCCAGTTCCTCCACGGTGCCGAGGCGGATGCTCTCGTCCTGAACGGAGGGGGTGAGAGCCACCGCGACGCCGGCCTCGCGCAGCCGCTGCGCATACGCCTCGCCCTCGTCCCGCAGCGGGTCGTACCCGGCCGTGATCGCCAGGGCCGGCGGGGCGGCGGCCAGGGTGGCGGCGTCCGCGTACAGGGGTGAGATGCGCGGGTCCTTCGGGTCCACCTCGTCGCCGAGGTAGTGGCCCTGGAACCACGCGAGCGCGTCCTTGGTCAGCATCAGGCCCTCGCCGTTCTCCTCGTACGAGGGGAAGGGGTGGGTCAGGTCGGTCGCCGGGTAGACCAGGGCTTGGAGAGCGAAGGCGCCTGGCAGCTCGTTGGCGAGTACGGCGCCCAGACTGGCTCCCGCCGAGTCCCCGCCGACGGCCATCCTGGTGGTGTCGCCGCCGAGCGCCCCGATCTCGCCGGCCACCCACTTCGCGACCGCCGTGACGTCGTCGACGGCAGCCGGGAAGGGATGCTCGGGCGCCAGCCGGTAGTCGACGTTGACCACCAGGTATCCGGCGAGGCGGCACAGGTCCCGGGCGGTCGCGTCGGAAGCGGCGGCGCTGCCCAGCACCCAGCCGCCGCCGTGGATCCAGATCAGGACGGGGTGCGGGCCCTCCCCCTCCGGCCAGTACAGCTTGACGGGAACGCCGCCTGCCACCGCGTCCTCGGTCCGGGCCACCTCGGACGGCTCGCCACCGAGCTGGGCCCACATACCGTCCATCGCCGCACGGGCGTCGGGCGCGGGAAGTTCGTGCAGCTGGGGAGCGCCAGGCTGCATGGCCTGGTCGAGCAGGGCCCGCGCCGCGGCGTCGAGGGGCGTCCTGGCGGTGATGACGATCTTCCCTCGCAGGTGACCGTCGTCGAGGCGGCGGTAGGCGTCGGCCGCCTTCTCCAGCGGGAAGACCGCTTCGAGGGGCATGCGCAGGCGGCCGTCCTCGATCATGGGCAGGACGTCGTCCATGACCTGCGGTAGGGGCAGCATCTCGCGGGAGAAGCGCACGCCGTGCCGGGCGGCGTCGAGGTCGGCGATGGTGATGACCTTTTCCGGGTTTCCGGTCAGTTCGACGGACAGCGGCAGAACGCCGCGGCCGGAGGCGTCGAGGACGGCGTCGATGCCTTGCGGGGCGACGGCGCGTATCCGTTCGGCCAGGCCGTCGCCGTAGGTGACGGGGGTGGCGCCGAGTTCGCGGAGGAAGGGGTGGTTGGCTTCGCCGGCGGTGCCGATGACGGTGGCGCCCAGGGCACGGGCGAGCTGGACGGCCATGAGGCCGACGCCGCCCGCGGCGGCGTGGACCAGCAGGGTCTGGCCGGCGACCACACCGAGTTGGCGCAGGGTGCGATAGGCGGTCTCGGTGGCGATCGGCAGGGCGGCGGCCTGCTCGAAGGTGAGGGTGTCGGGCTTGGCGACGATGTTGTCGGCGTCGGCCAGGGCGTGGGTGGCGACGGCGTCGAGCTGGGCGGTGCGTCCCAGCACGGGCCGGCCGGTCTTCCATTGCGTGACACCGGGGCCGAGGGCGTCGATGACGCCGGCCATCTCCAGGCCCAGGGTCTGGGGTTCGGCGGGAGCCTCCTGGCCAGGGGTGAACAGGCCCCGGCGCTTCTTGGAGTCCAGGGCGTTGGCGCCGGCGGCGTGGATGCGGACGCGGACCTGACCGGGGCCGGGCTCGGGCAGCGGCACTTCGGCCAGTTCGAGTACCTCGGGGCCGCCGTAGGCGGCGTGCTGGAGTCTGCGGGCGACGGCGGTCATGGCGGGTCCTTCGAGTGAGGGGGTGAGGGGGAGGGTTTCGGCGGGTGGGCCGGGGCTCGGCGCGAGCGTGCCCGGGGCGAGCCGGTGCGCCGGGCCCCGGCCCGATGCGGTGACCTGGGTCAGGCGGGCAGGACCGGGTAGTCGGTGTAGCCGCGCTCGTCGCCGCCGTAGAAGGTGGCGCGGTCGGGCTCGTTGTAGGGGCCGCCGGACGCCAGGCGGCGGGGCAGGTCCGGGTTGGCCAGGAACAGCGCGCCGAAGGCGATCAGGTCCGCGGCGCCGTTCGCGATCAGGTCGAGGGAGTCGTGGCCGGTGGGCTCGGGGTGCGTGAACGGGTTGAGGACGAACGTGCCGGGCCAGTCCTTGCGCAGGCGCTCGGTCAGACTCCGGTCGGGGCCTTCGAGTACGTGCAGATAGGCCAGGTCCAGTGGGGCGAGACCGGCCACCAGGGCCGTGTAGGTCGCCTCCAGGTCCGCCGGGTCCGTCTCGGCGATGTCGTTGAAGGGGGTGCCGGGGGAGATACGGATACCGGTCCGGTGGGCGCCGATCGCCTCCGCGACGGCCGCGGCGACCTCGACCGCGAAGCGCACCCGGCCCGCGACGTCACCGCCCCAGGTGTCGGTGCGCTGATTGGCGTTGGGGGCGAGGAACTGGTGGATCAGGTAGCCGTTCGCGCCGTGGAGCTCCACCCCGTCGAAGCCGGCGGCGATGGCGTTGCGCGCCGCGTCGACGAAGTCGGCGATCGTCCGCACGATCTCGTCGTGCTCCAGCTCCTTCGGCGTGACGAAGTCCTGGGGACCCTGGTGGGTGAACACCTGACCCTTCGCCGCTACGGCGGAGGGGCCCACCGGGATCAGACCGTCGGGCAGCAGGCTGGGGTGGCCGACACGGCCCGTGTGCATCAGCTGCGCGAAGATCACTCCGCCCTCGCGGTGGACGGCGTCGGTCACCTGCCGCCAGGCGGCGACCTGCTCGGCGGAGTGCAGGCCCGGGGTGTCGGGGTAGCCCTGGCCGACCACCGACGGCTGGACGCCCTCGGTGATGATCAGGCCGGCGCCGGCCCGCTGGGCGTAGTAGGCCGCCATCAGCTCGGTCGCCGTGGCCCCCGGCCCGTAGGCGCGGCTACGCGTCATCGGCGCCATCGCTATGCGGTTGGCCAGACGCTTGCCGCCCAGCTCGATCGGGTCGAATGCGGTCGTCATGATCATTCCTTTGGTGTGGAGCGGGGGGAGGCCGTCCGGTCCGGCGGCGCTCCTTCGGTGTGCCGGCGCTCTCTCGGTCGAGGCGAGGCGCCATTACCTGTCCGAACAAGTAAATCACGCCATCTCTTCCCGCTCCGACGCATGGACCACATCACCCACCAGCTCTTCACCTGGAATTTCCCTCCCACCCACGGGAATGCACCATGGGCGGAGGAGCAGCTATCCTGATTACTGTCCGGTCAGTTTCAGGCCGGAGAAGGGACGGGATCTTGATGAGCCGGGAAACCAACCGGGACACACAGGGCCAGCCGAGCCGACCGCCGAGAGCGACGTCGGCCATCTCCTCGGTGCCGGTGCCCGCCGCCGCCCACGCGGGGCCGGTCAGTCACGCGATCTTCCGTGTGGCCCGCCTGCACCGCATGATCGCCGGGCAGCTCCTGCGCCGCGTCGGGCTCCACCTGGGCCAGGAGCTGGTCATGATGCATCTGTGGGAACTCGGCCCCCAGCGGCAGACCGATCTGGTGCGCCTGATCGACTCCGACGCCGCCACCATGACCCGCAGCATCAAACGCCTGGAGAACGCCGGCTTCGTCCGCCGCCGCCCCTGCCCCGACGACAAACGCGCCGTCATCATCGAACCGACCGCCGCCAGCCAGGCGCTGCGCCAAGAGGTCGAACGGATCTGGGCCGAACTCGAAGGCGCCTCCACAGGCGACCTCACCCCCGATCAGCAAGCCGAAACGCTGAACACCCTGCGGCGCATCGAGGACAGCCTCGCCCGCACGGCGGCACGTACGTCCTCGGCAAGCGCCGCCGGGACTGGCGTGCGCTGACGCGGACGAGGGTGAGGGCGGCGGTCGCGGCCGGCGCAACGGGGGCGGCACCCGAGAGCGGGAAGGCCGCCTCCACCCCGGCGAGGGTGAGGGCGGTCGAGGCCACGAAGGGCGAGACCGCCAGGGCTCCGGCGCCCCTGGCCTCCCGCAGTCCCAGCGCCCTCGCGAGATGGTGTTCCGGAATACGCCGCTGCACCAGTGCGGTCAACGGGATGTCCGTGAAGGCTGCAGGCCAGCCTTGGCCGCGGTGCGGGCCTGGGTTCTGCTCGTAGGCCGGCGATCAGCAGCACCCCAACCACCTCGGCAACCCCGGAGGCGCCCAGCAGCAGGCCGTACCCGCCGCCCACTCCCACCACAGCGACCAGACCGACTGTCAAGAATCCGCTGGTGAGGGCAAGCGCGAGCACGCACCGTGTTCCCCTGCCGCCGGCGCCGGGAAGCGATCGACGAAGCCCGGTCAGCCGATCCGGTTCGGCACGCCGACCGCTCGCGTGATGCGGTGTCCGACGAGGCGCTCGGCCTCAGCGAGCGGATACCTGGCGCCTGCGCCGCGGCGAGATCCTGGCCATCGTCGGCGAGAACGGGTATCGGGCCATCGTCCTCAGCAAGCACGGCCTGCTTCTCGGGCCGCATCGGCGCGGGACGATCGAATTGCCGGGCGGGACCGTAGAGCCGGACGACGAGTCCTTCGAGAAGACCGTCGTCCGTGAACTCGCCGAGGAAACCGACCTGCCCATCGACCATCCGCCCGCCCGCTCCACCCGCTACGCCCCACCGGAGCCTGCGCACCGCAGCACGCGTACGAGGACCAGCCAGTCGCCACCTCACGGGGGCCTGTCCGGCGGATCATGTGAAAACTAGGCTGTGGCGATGGACCGCGTAACCGACATGCCTGAGACTCTCGCCCAGCCCGCAGATCCGGCCCGGGTGAACGACTACGACAGCTTCGCCGAGGCGTACTCGGCGGAGAACGAGAACAACCTCGTGAACGCGTACTACGCGCGGCCCGCGATGCTGGACCTCGCCGGAGACGTGGCCGGCCGTCGGATCCTGGACGCCGGCTGCGGCTCGGGCCCCCTGTCCGCTGCACTGCGCGACCGCGGCGCCGTCGTCACCGGCATCGACGCCAGCGCCGGGATGCTGGCACTGGCCAAGCAACGGCTCGGTGACGTCGCGGACGTGCACCAGGTCGACCTTCGCGACCGCTTACCGTTCGACGACGGCTCGTTCGACGACGTGGTCTCGTCACTGGTCCTGCACTACCTGGAGGACTGGGGGCCGACGCTGGCCGAGTTGCGGCGCGTGCTCAGGCCCGGCGGCCGACTGATCGCGTCGGTGGACCACCCGTTCGTGGCCTACACGATCCAGGAGCCTCGCCCCGACTACTTCGCGACCACCAGCTATACCTTCGACTGGACGTTCGGCGGGCAGACCGTCCCGATGAAGTTCTGGCGCAAGCCGTTGCACGCGATGACCGACGCCTTCACCACCGCCGGCTTCCGCCTTTCCACCATCAGCGAGCCACAGCCCGACCCAGCCGCCCGCGAACTCTTCCCCGACGGCTTCCACGACCTCTCGGCCAAACCCTGCTTCCTGTTCTTCGTCGTCGAGGTACCGCCGTCCGCTACCGGCTCGGACGACCAGGGCCTGTCCGGCGGATCATGCCTGGGACGCGGTGGTCTGGCACGCCCATCTGCGGCGTCGTCGTCAGGTGAGGGAGGAAAATGAGCGGCATGGCCATGGTGAAAGACATCGATGTCCGCGGCATGCAGCACTGCGAGACGACGGCGCTGGGTGTGCTGCTGCGGCATGAGGGACTCGACTTGTCCGAGCCCATGCTGTTCGGGCTCGGCTCCGGGCTGTCCTTCATCTACTGGGACAGCAGGGCCATGGGCTTTCCCTTCCTGGGAGGCCGGGTCAAGCCGTTCGAGCTCACCAGGAACCTGACCGCCGCACTCGGACTCGAGCTGCTGATCAGGGAGACCACCTCCCCGCGCACGGCATGGCAGAACGTGGCGGCACCCATCGACGCCGGTCGGCCGGTCGGCCTGCAACTCGACAGCTACCACCTGGACTACTTCACCACCAAGGTGCACTTCGGCGGGCACGTCGTGGCCATGTACGGCTACGACGGCGAGGCCGCCTACCTGGTGGACACCGCCCCGCAGGGCGGAGCCGTCTCCACCAGCCTCGCCGGCCTGGCCAGAGCCAGGGCCGAGCGCGGCCCCATGACCGCCAAGCACCGCTCCTTCACCATCACAGCGCCCTGCAATCTGACATCACCGCAGGACCGGATCATCCCCGCGATCAGGACCTGCGCCGAGGTCTTCCTGAACCCGCCCATCGCGAACCTGGGCCACCGGGGCATCGAGAAGACCGCCAAGCAAGTGCCGAAGTGGCTGCAGCGCAGCGACAATCCGCAGGAGGACCTGCCACGGACCGCCGCCCTCATGGAGAGGGCCGGCACCGGCGGCGCCCTGTTCCGCAATCTCTACCGGGACTTCCTCGCCGAGTGTGCCCAGCTGATCGACAGCAGCCACCTGCGCACCGGCCACAGCCTGTATTCCGAGGCCGCCACCCTCTGGACACAGGTGGCCGCACTCATCACGACAGCAGGCGCATCGGGCGACGCGAAGCACCTCATGCAGGCCGGCTCCATCCTCCATGAGCTCTCGCGCATCGAACGCGAGGCGATGCAGGCACTCAGCATGCTCTAGACGAGTCCTTCCGCCTGGGTTCAGTGGGTTCAGTGGGCCGAGGCGTTCAGGGGGCGGTCGTCACGCGACGGCGCACGGCTGAGGGCACCGCCCCGGTGCCGGGACGTCTTCCCCGTCTCCGTCACCGGCCGGTCGTACCGCAGGTCGTCGAAGAGCCGGGCCGACCTCCTGGCGTCCCACTTCAGTACGTTGCCCTTGGGCGTGGGGACACCGATACCCGAGACGGGCACGTGGATCTGCTTGCCGTGTCCGCCCGTGACGCTCTGCACGGCGCGGAACATCCTGCTGAGATCGCGCAGGCTCATGTCCTTGTCGACGATGAGCGTGTCGAGCCCGGCCTGCGCGGCCGGACCGATCTTCAGCGGGTCGAAGAGGGTGTCGGGCCGGGCGGCCTGGTGGGCGAGGGTCGACAGGAACTTCTGCTGGTTCTTCGACCGGCCCAGGTCGCCCTCCTTCTCCTGGTGCCGCTCACGGACGAAGGCGAGTGCCTGTCTGCCGTTCAGGGTGTGACAGCCCTTGCGCAGATCGGCGCCCGACTTCTCGTCCTTGATGTCCCGGTCCAGGCACATCCGAACGCCGCCGAGGGCGTCGACGATGTTCACGAACCCGGCGAAGCCGATCTCCGCATAGTGGTCGATGCGCAGCCCGGTGTTCTTCTCGACGGTGTGCACGAGGAGTTCGGGACCGCCGTAGGAGAAGGCGGCGTTGAGCTTGTCCCCCTCGGGCCGCTTGGTCTTGCCCGTCGAGGTGTCGAGGCGGCCGGGCAAGGTGACCCAGGAATCGCGCGGCAGGCTGACCATGCTGGTTCCGTGGGCCCCGGTGTGCAGCAGCATCATCGAGTCGGTGCGCCGCCCGCCGCCCCCGCCGGCATGCAGGTCCTTCACGTCGCCCTCGGAGAGCCCGTCACGGCTGTCCGAGCCCACGATGAGGTAGTTGGTGCCCTCGCCGGGCGGCGGACGGTCCCCGTACGCACCGAGGTCGACGTCACGTTGGAGCCGGGTCTCGGCCCAGCCGTACGTACCGCCCGCCGCGACGACCACAGCGGCCAGCAGGACGAGCACCGCCCGCCGCAGCCTCCTGCGTTTCTTCGGCTGCCGGGCGTGGGCGCGCCGGGGCCCGTAGTGCGAGCTGGGGCGTTCGGCGAACCGTGCGCGTGGGGCGGCGCCTTCCGGGTCCGCGTACGGGCCCTGGTCGGCGTACGGATCCGGACCGGCGTACAGGTCTGGATCGGCGTACAGGTCCGGGGCGACGTACGGTCCCCCGCTGCCCTCCGGCTCGGGGCGCCACAGCTCGCCCGTCACCTGCACCGGCGCACGACGCACGGGGCGGCTCCCGGCGTCGCCGGTCCAGCCCTGCTCCCCTGTGGGTGTGATGCGTCCGGCCCGCTGGTCAAGCGGGTCTGTCATGGTCAACTCCCTTGGTCACGTCCCAGGTCCGACTCGCGCGGCCGCTCGCCGGTTCCCCTCCCGTCCTCCGTCGCCTCACTGCGACGAAAGGCTCCGCCGCGGGGGCGGCTCCGCGAGCGGATCTCCGGACGTCTCTGCGGACGGCGCTTCGAGCAGATACGGGTCGGCGGTTCCGGTGCGCTTCATGCTGTGCCACTTCAGGCGGGTGCCGAGCAGCGCCGTGGTCACGGAGTGGATGACCACCAGGTACATCAACTGCCGGTAGACGAACTGCTGGAGCGGCAGCACCCACAGCACGCGCAGCCGTTCGCGGTCGAGCCGCAGCGCGTACGCGGCGGTGACCAACTGGACGGAGAGAAACCCGAACCAGACGAGGGCTGCCTCCACGGGGTCGCGGAACAGCGCCCCGAACAGGGCGAACATGTCCACGACCGGTGCGCACAGCGGCAGCACGATCTGGAACAGCGTGACGTAGAGCATCACGCGACGGCCGAAGCGTCCGGCGGGGCCGACCTCCACCGCCGCATGCCGGTGCTTCCACATCGACTGGAGGGTGCCGTAGCACCAGCGGTAGCGCTGGCGCCACAACTGCCTCACCGTGCTGGGCACTTCGGTCCAGGCGACCGCCGACTCCTCGTAGACGACACGCCAGCCGGCCCGCCAGAGCGCCATCGTGAGGTCGGTGTCCTCGGCCAGGGTCTCGTCGCTGACGCCGCCGACGCCCATCAGCGCGTCCCTGCGGAAGGCGCCGATCGCCCCCGGCACGGTCGGCATGCACTCCAGGACCTCGAACATCCGCCGGTCGAGGTTGAAGCCGAGGACGTACTCCAGGTGCTGCCATTTGCCCAGCAGACGGCGCCGGTTGCCGACCTTGGTGTTGCCGCTGACCGCACCGACCGCCGGGTGGGCGAGCGGCTGGATCAGCCGGGCCAGCGCCGCGGGTTCGAAGATGGTGTCCGCATCGACCATGACGACGATGTCGTGCCGGGCGTGCGCCAGGCCGGTGTTGAGGGCGCTGGGCTTGCCGCCGTTGGGCTGCCGGATCACCGTCACCCGCGGGTCGTCGATCCCCTCGGCGATGTCGGCGGTGGCATCGGTCGAGCCGTCGTCGATCACGATGATCTGCAAGTGCGGATGGGTGGAAGCGAGCAACGAGTACACGGTGGAGGCGATGCCGGCCTCCTCGTTGTACGCGGGCACCAGGACCGTCACCGGGTCCCGCACCGCGCGCAGCCGCGGTGCGCCGGGCCGGTACCGGTGCAGCCTGCGGACATGGAGCCGGGCGAACACCGCAAACAGGAGCATCCGCAGGACGCCGAGCACGCCCGTGAGGGTCAGCGTCCACACCATCACGGTGAGGAAGGCGTGCCCGAGCCGCTGCGACCAGATCAGGCCCTCGCCCTTGATCTTCTGGGCGACCGGTGCCTCGTCGAGGAAGGAAGGACGTCCCAGCCCGCCGCTGATGGTGGTGAATCGTTTCACGCTGCGGTCCTGCAGCAGATCCTCGGCCTCGTGGTAGCCCAGGTCGGTCTGGCTGTGCTGTGTCACCAACCCCCGCCACGGTTTGCGGTCCTTGTGGTCCGAGGCGACCACCAGATATCCCTGGGCCGCCGCGCGCTTCGCGGCCGGCCACTCGGCTCCGCAGAGGGTGTCCGCAGCCGTGGTGTGCGGCAGCCGCAGCAGGGTGGTGTTGATGCCGGCCGCACCCGCGAGAGCGCCCTGGGTGAGCGACAGCTCGAGCCGCGCGCGCAGCGGCGAGGCGGCACCGAGGTCGCCACCGCTGTAGGTGTACGAGCCGATCTCGTGCCCGTCGCGCAGGATCCGCCGCATCAGCTCCGGGTGCCGGGCCGCGTCCTTCCCGTAGACGAAGAAGGTCGCCCGTGCATGGTGCCTGCGCAGCAGGTTGAGCAGGCGCGGCGTCCACACCGGGTCGAACCCGCCGTCGAAGGTGAGCGCGACGGTCCCCGGCGGCATGGCCGCGGTAGCGACCCCCTTCGGGCCGAACCCCAGCAGCGGCTTCCCGTCGTCCGCCTCGTGCGGGATCGGCCGGTAGCACAGCGGCTTGGTGCGCGCGGCGTCGACCTGGTGGGTCGTCCAGCCCTCGAAGAGGAGGGTGACGGCGACCACGAGGAGGACCAGCAGGAGGACGAGCCAGTGTCCTCGCGGTGGGCGGCGGACAGAGGCGTGCCCGCTCACTGCCTCAGGCCTCCGGTCGTCGGCGGGACGGGTCTGGCGGAGGCCGGACGGCGGTGGTTCTCGCGGTCCGCGTGGGCCCTGGCCGGCGGCCGGTTGGCCTCGGCTCGGGCCGGTGCGCCGTGGCCGTGCTGCGGCTTGGCGGTGTGCGGGCGGGAAGACACCGGTCCGGCCGGTCCGTTCATACTCGGCGGGTGCGTGCCGACGGACTGCCGAAGTCCGCTGACCAGCGTGCCGACGAACAGCAGATACCCGAGGCAGGCGCAGCCCACGGCCAGCGCCACGCCTTGCAGCACCCGCCGGCGCCAGCCCGACTGGTCGATGAAGACGGGAAGTTGGGCGGCGGCAGCCTGGGGACGCCGTGCCGCAGGGGTCACGCGGGGCGCCGCGACCCGGTACGGCATGCGCTGTGGCATGTGCCGCCCCGGGTGCTGCGCCGGGTACTGCTCCCTGCGGGCAGGGGGTACGGACGACAATCGCCCGTCGTGCGGTGTGCTGGCTATGTGGGGGATGCCCTGCACTGGTGCTCCTGATCTGCGGCCGCGCACGCGCGACTCTTTGTGTGGGGGGACGGACCCGGGGGCCCGCCGTACTGCCCGTGAGACGTCGGAGCCGCATCCCGGTGCCCGGTGCGTACGGAGGTTCCCGTACATGCGCATGCCCTGCGCCCTTCCCGGGTGGGGCCGGGTAGGGCACGTACGCATATGCCCTCACAAGGGCCAGGACGCCAGGGTGCAGCCGTCAGTCATCACGCAGCCCCCGACCCTACTCGGGCACCCGGGTGGCACGGCAACAGGCCGTCTTGACCTTCGACGTCGCGATGAACGACACGTACAACGTCGACCTCACGATCACACTCGACGTCGCGACGCGCTCCACCCTTGACTGGCACCTGATCTTCACCGTGTCTCCTGCCCCCACGCTGAACTCGAAACCCCGAAACCTCGAGACCCCGAAACCCCGAAACCCCGAAACCTCGAGACCGCGGCGACCTGCCCACCCGCCAGGCACCGTTCTCCGGCGTGGCAGTTCCTGTCACCCCGGCACGGCCGGCACCCCCTGTCGATAACGACGGCAGGTTCCCGCGTACCGGGGAGAGGAACCTGCATTTCGGGCTAATGTATGTGGTCGCAGATATTCGACGAACGGGAGTTCTTCCGGCGCTTGAGGAAATGGAAGAAAAACGATTCCCCTATCCCCCGCAACCAGCCATATGCGGAAGTATTTTGTCATTGTCGATAGGGCTGTTTACACGACAGTGCACGAGTGACACTTTCGAGTTACGGAGGGATGGAGATTGAGGAGTCCATCATGGCGAGAACTTTCGTAACTGGACGCGTGGGAAGAATTCTTCCGCTCGGGACGGCAGCTGCGCTGGTGGTGTTGTTCATGCCGTTGAACGCCTACGCGGTTGAGCTTCAGGAGGTGCGGTGCAACGGCAAGAGTCCGACGATCATCGGCACATCCGGCGCGGACGTGATCAACGGCACCTCAGGAAATGACGTGATCGTCGGGCTCGGCGGCGACGACACCATTCGCGGCGTCGACGGGAACGACACGATCTGCGGCAACGAGGGAAACGACACGATCTCTGCGGGGCGCGGTGACGACTGGGCGAGCGGCGACGACGGCCTGGACCGGATAGAAGGCGACGCGAACACCTCGCCTACGGGCCCGCACGGCAATGACGAGCTGCACGGCGGAGACGGTGCGGATCAGATGACCGGGGACACGACCGCCGCGGCCACAGGGGTCGGCGGCAAGGACATGATCTTCGGCGAGGCCGGTGACGACTCCATCGCAGGCGACTTCGGTGGCGGTCTGGTGACCGGAACGGGCGGTGACGACTCCCTCTTCGGCGGCAGCGGCAACGACACGATCGCGGGCGATGGCACGGCCTTCACCGGCGGCGACGACCACATCGAGGGCGGTCCCGGTATCGACGGGATCACCGGCGACGGGGTCAGTGTCGCGAACGGGGGCAACGACGAGATCGAGGGCGGCGCGGACAACGACGAGGCGGAGGGCGACGGGCTCAACGTCGTGAACGCCGGCGATGACACCCTCAGCGGCGGCCTCGGCAATGACAATCTCAGTGGAGACGGCGCCGGCGTCCTCAACGGCGGCAGCGACACACTCAACGGGAACGACGGGAACGACAACCTCGCGGGTGATGGGGCCAATATCGTCTTCGGCGGCAACGACAAGCTCCGCGGCGGCGACGGAAACGACATCCTGGACGGCGGTCCGCCTGCCACTCCACCGGGCGACAACGGAGACGGCGGCGCGGACTTCGACACCTGCATCAACCTTGAAACAAAGACCAACTGCGAAGCGCCGTAGTAGCGGGCTTCACTCCTGAGACAGGACTATTCGGGCAGCGTCACCGCGACGCTGCCCAACCCCCACTGACCCAGGCGAAAACGCCGCTCGGCGATGGGCATCGCTTCACGATGCTGGTGTCGATGTGAGCCGATGCGGAGTTATGCCCCTCGTGTCGTTCCTGGATTTCTTGGCGCATTGAACTGCCGACGCCACTGGGCGGCGGCGACGCCGAGCAGCGTACGTCTCCGTCTCCGAGTGCGCGCCCTTCGCGCCGGATGAATGACGGTGCCTCAGAACCGCTGACTCTCCCCCTCATTCGACCCCCGGCACCATGTGAGGAACGCGTATGAGCGCCAGCAACGCCCCTGACCGGTACCAGCCGATCGCCATTGTGGGAGCCGCCTGCCGTTTGCCCGGTGACATCAGCGATGTGGACGGGTTGTGGCAAGCGCTGGAAGAGGGCCGGGACCTGGTCGGTGAAGCGCCCGCCGAACGGTTCGACGCCACCCGGTTCATCGATACGAGCATGCCGCGCACCGGCAAGAGCTATACCGCCGCGGGCGGCTTCCTCTCCGATGTCGCCTCCTTCGACGCCGAGTACTTCGGCATCACGCCGAGAGAGGCCGTGCAGATGGACCCTCAACATCGGCTGGTGCTCGAGCTGGCGGCTGAGGCCCTGGACAACGCCGCGATCTCCCCGCGCGCATTGGCCGGGTCGGACACCGCGGTGTACGTCGGGATCTCCGATGCCTCTTACGGTGCCCTGCAGCTGATGAGGGTGCGTACGGTGAGCGGCTACACCATGTCGGGGGGCGCGTCCTCGCTCGCCGCCAACCGCGTCTCGCACTGCCTGGACCTGCGCGGCCCCAGTATGGCTATCGACACGGCCTGTTCGTCCTCGCTGGTGGCGCTGGACCTGGCCTGCCGCACGCTGTGGGACGGCACCAGCAGCACGGCGCTGTGCGCCGGGGTGAACATGCTGCTCAGTCCGTACCACTACGTGGGGTTCTCCCAGGCGTCCATGCTCTCGATGCGGGGCAAGTGCGCCGCCTTCTCCGCCGAGGCGGACGGTTTTGTACGGGCCGAGGGCGGCGGGCTGGTCGTCCTCAAGAAACTGGCGGACGCGCGGGCCGACGGCGACCGGGTGCACGGGGTGATCCTCGGCAGCGGATCCAACAGCGACGGCCGCACGCCGGGTGTCTCCCTGCCCAACCCCGAAGCGCAGGAAGACCTGTTGAGAGAGGTGTACGAGCAAGCGGGCGTCGCCCCGGACGAGTTGGTGTATCTGGAAGCGCACGGCACCGGCACCCTGGTGGGAGACCCGGCCGAGTGCCGCTCCATCGGCCGTGCGCTGGGGGTCCGGCGGCGGACGGGGGCGCTGCCGATCGGTTCGGTGAAATCGAACCTGGGCCACCTGGAACCCGCCTCCGGCATCGCCGGGCTGCTCAAGGCGCTGCTGGTGCTGCGTCACGGTACCGCTCCTGCCTCGCTGCACACCCGGCCGGCGAACCCGGACATCGATTTCGCCGGGCTGAACCTGGCACCGGTGGACCGCGCCCTGCCCCTGCCGCCGGCCTCGCGGCCGGTGGTGGGCGTCAACTCCTTCGGCTTCGGAGGTGCCAACGCCCATGTCATCGTCGGCACCGCGCCGGCGGTGCCGGATGTCGCGGGGGCGGCGGCGCAGGCGGCGGATGCCGCCCGCCCGGTACTCGTATCGGCGCGTACCCCACAGGCGCTCCGTCAGGCCGTGGCCCGTATGGCGGAGCGGCTGTCGGGGGCCGAGCCCGATGAGTTCTACGACCTCGCCTATACCGCGACCCTGCGGCGCGGTACGCACCGGCACCGGGCGGTGGTACTCGCGGACGGACCGCGCGAGGCGGCAGAGCGGCTGGTGGCGACGTTCCCGGGCGATGAGGCCGAGGCGGCGCAAGAGGAGCGCGGCGGGGCGGTCGGTGAGGCGACGGAGCACGGCCGGGTCGCGTTCGTCTTCTCCGGCAACGGGTCGCAGTGGGCGGGCATGGGCACCGGCCTCCTCGACGGCGACGGCGCCTTCCGCACCGCCCTGGCGGCCGTGGACGCGGCACTGCTGCCCCATCTGGGCTGGTCGGTGGCGGAGAGGCTGGGCACGGTCACGGACGCCGAGCTGGCCGCGACCGAGGTGGCCCAGCCGCTGCTGTTCGCCGTGCAGGTCGCCGTAACGGCCGCGCTGCGTGAGCGCGGCATCACCCCCATCGTCGTGCTCGGCCACAGCGTGGGCGAAGTGGCCGCCGCCCACGTGTCCGGGGCACTCGACCTGGAGCAGGCGGCGCGGGTCGTCGCCGAGCGCTCCCGAGTCCAGGCGGAGACCGCCGGGAGCGGCCGGATGGCGGCGCTCGCCCTGCCACCGGAAAATGCCAACGAAGTCCTCGTGCAATACCCGGGGTTGGAGGTCGCGGCGGTCAACTCGGACCGGGACGTGACCGTCTCGGGCCCCGAGGCCGAGCTCCTGCGCCTGGCCGCAGACATGAGCGCCCAGGACACCGCCTGCACGGTGCTGGAGCTGGACTACGCCTTCCACAGCACCGCCATGGACCCCCTCCGCGAACCGCTGCTGCGGGGCTTGGACGGCCTGGCCCCGTCACCGACCCGCATCCCGATGTACTCCACGGTGACGGGGCAGCGGCTCGACGGCAGCGAGCTCGATGCCGCCTACTGGTGGCGGAACGTGCGCGAGCCCGTGCGGTTCGGCCCCGCCGTCGAGGCCGCCGTGGAGGAGGGCGCGGACGTCTTCGTCGAGGTCGGGCCGCACCCCGTCCTGCGGTCCTATCTGCGCCGGATCACCGGCCGGGCCCGCCCCGGGACCGCGGCCGTCGTACCCACGCTGCGGCGCGCGACGGACGGCGGCCGGGCACTGCACAGGGCGGTTGAAGCCACCATGGCCGCCGGCGCCGACATCGACTGGACCAGGTACTTCCCCCGCCCGGGCCAGGTGGTGGACCTCCCCGCCTACCCCTGGCAGCGCGAACGCCACTGGAACGCCACCCCGCACGACTGGGTACGCACCAGCGGCAACGGCCAGGTGGAACACCCCCTGCTGGGGGAGCGGATGCCCGGCCCGCATCCGCTGTGGCACGGCGCCGTCGAACCGGTGCTGGTGCCCTGGATGGCCGACCACAAGCTCGCCGGGTCCGTGGTCATGCCGGCCGCCGCGTACCTGGAGATGCTCCTGGCCGCGGGCGAACGGGCGCTGGGAACGGCGGTGTCGGTGGACCGGATGGAGATCATCAGTCCGCTGACCATCCCCTGGGCCGAAGCCTCCAGCGTCCACACTCAGCTCGCGCTGAACCCGGACGACGGAGTGGCGGCCATCACCAGCACCGACGAGGGCGCCGGCGACCCGCGGCCGCATGTGCGCGCCCGGGTCCGTCAACGCATCGGCAGCGCCCCCGGCCCCCTGGACCTGGCCGGAATCCGGGCCCGCTGCACCCGGCGCACCGCCGCCGCCGACCAGTACGCGATGCTGGCCGAGCGCGGGCTGGCGTACGGCCCCACGTTCCGCGTCCTGACCGAACTGCACGCCGGGCCGGGTGAGGTGCTGGCCGCCTATCAACAACAGGAGCCGCAGCGGAAGTTCACGGCGCACCCCGCGGTGGTCGACGGTGCACTGCAGGCAGGTGCGCCGTTGATGGAGGGCGTCGCCGCCGACGGTGACGTCTACCTGCCGACGGCGATCGGAGCCGTTCAGGTCTGGCGTGCTCCCTCCGCCCAGGGCTTTGCGTACGTACGCGAGCGGTCCCGTACGCCGTCCGAAGTGTGCTGGGACATCGTCATCACCGACGAGGACGGCACCGTCACCGTCGAGCTGGAAGGCTGCCGTATGCGCCGCTTTGCCAGCCCCGTGTACGCGCCCGTGACCCGGCATCACACCGTGCTCCGCGCCGCCCCGCACCACGACGCCCCGGCCGCGCCGAGCCCCCTTCCCGCCTCCCGGCTGATCGCCACCGCCTGCGGGGAACGGATCGCGGAACTGCGCCGGGCATTCCGGCCGTTGAAGCCCGCCGAGGCGACGGAAAGGACCCAACAGTACTTCGTGGCCTGCCTCGCAGCCGCCTTGGCGGAGCTCCTGCCCGATCCCGCCGCGCCCTTCACGCCGGCAGACCTGACCGCGGCGGGGATGCTGGAGAAGCACCTTCCCGTGTGCGAGCTGACGCTGCCGGTTCTGGAGCGGCACGGTCTCGTCACCGCGGTGGCACCCGGGCACTGGGCGCTGACACCCGCCGCGCTTCAGTCACCTCCCATGCTCTTCACATCAGAGTTCACCGCCTGGGGAAACGAGGCAGCCCTGGCGGTGCGCAACGCCTCGCAGATCCTGCTGCTGCTCCGCGGCGAATGCGACCCGTTGGAGATGCTGACCGGGGAGGGGGCGGGATACCTCCTGGAGCTGTTCTACGACACCGCGCCCTTCTGCCGTTTCCACAACCGCATCGCGCAGGCGCTCGTCGGCGAGATGGCCCGACGTTGGCCGGCCGACCGACCACTGCGCATCCTCGAAGTCGGGGCCGGGACCGGCGGCCTCACCAGCGCCCTGCTCCCCGTCCTGCCGGCCGACCGGACCACCTACCTGTACACCGACCTTTCCGCGATCTTCCTCCCCCGAGCCGAACAGCGCTTCGCACGGTACGACTTCGTGCAGTACCGCACCTTCGATCTCGACGAGGAACCGGGAGAACAGGGCCTGACCGAGGGTTGCTTCGATCTCGTGGTGGCCGCCAACGCGCTCCACACCAGCAAGGACCTCACCGCCGCCCTGGAACGGATCACCACCCTCCTGGCCCCCCATGGCCGTCTCCTGAGCATCGAGAGTCACAGCCCCGAGGCCCTGCTCCCCTGGTTCTGGGCGGTGGACGGCTTCTGGCACCAGCACACCGACCGTGAGCTGCGACCCAGCTCCGTCCTGCTGCCGAGGGAGGCGTGGCCGCCACTGCTGGAGCGGTGCGGATTCACCGACATCGTCCAGACCGGGGACGACCACGAGTCGGTCCTCGGCTCCGCTTCCGTGGTGCTGGCCACCGCTCCCGGGAGGGCCCGCGTACTGCCGCCCGCGCCTCCCGCCGGGTCCGAGAGCGCGGCCTACGCGATCGTCACGGAGGCGCCCGCCGAGGAGCCGCTCGCCAACTCCCTGGCGGAGCTTCTCGCCGCCGGCGGACGGCATGCGGTGTGCCGCGTCCAGGCCGACGAGGACGTACGGGAACGGTCACGCGGCATCGGTGAGTCGGCCGAGGAGCTCCACCTGGTGGCAATCCTGGCTGACGGCGTCCCTTCCGGCGTCGGCGAATTCACCGAGCACAGTGCACAACGGGCGGCACTGCTGTGCGCCTTGGCGCGGGTACAGGAAAGCCGCGCCCCGCACGGCCGCACCTGGCTGTGGCTGGTGACCCGTCCCAGCGGGGCCCTCCCCTCCCCCGAGCGGCCCCAGGTCCCGGCCGACGCCGCAGCCTGGGGCGTCGGCCGCACACTGGGCAACGAGTACCCGGACCTGGCCGTCCGACGCATCAGCCTCGACCGGTCCGGCACCTCGGCCGACGACGCCTGCCGGCTGGCCCGCGAACTGCTCGCACCCTCCGACGAGGACGAGATCGTCCTCACCCTCGGGGGACGATTCGTCCCCCGAGAGACGCCGCTCCCTGCGACGCCCGCCCGTGCTCCGGACCACTACGCCCTGGATGCCCGCAGCCCGGGTCTCTTCTACGACCTGGGCTGGAAGGAGGCCGAACCCCCGACGGTGGGCGCCGGGGAGGTGGCCGTGGCCGTACGGGCCGCCGCGCTGAACTACCGCGACATCATGTCCGTGACCGGACTGCTGCCGGCCGAGGCCAGCGAAGGGACCCTGCACTCAGCGCCCGGAATGGAGTGCGCCGGGACCGTCACCGCCGTCGGGCCCGAGGTCAGCGCCGTAGCCGTCGGCGACCGCGTCCTCGGCTTCGCGCCCTCGGCACTCGCCTCCCACGTGACCACCCTGGCCCAAGGGCTGTGGCACCTCCCCGACGGCATGAGCTTCGAGGCCGCGGCAGCCCTTCCGGTGGCCTTCTGCACCGTTCACTACAGCTTGGAGCACCTGGCCCGGCTCCAGGCGGGGGAGACGGTCCTGGTCCACGGCGGCGCCGGCGGCGTCGGACTGGCCGCACTCCAGCTCGCCCAGATGCGGGGTGCGCACCTCATCGCCACCGCGGGCAACGAGACGAAACGCGAACTGCTGCGTTTCCTCGGCGCAGAGCACGTGCTGGATTCCCGCAGCCTCGACTTCGCAGCCGAGATCAAGCACCTCACCGGGGGAAACGGCGTCGACGTCGTCATCAACTCCCTCGCCGGCGAGGCCATCGGCCGCAGCCTGGAACTGCTGCGCCCCGGCGGCCGGTTCATCGAGCTGGGCAAGCGCGACATGTACGAGAACAAGCCCCTCTCCCTCGCCCCGTTCCGGAACGACCTCGCCTTCTTCGGCGTCGATCTGCTCGCCCTGATGCACCGGCCCGACACGGCTCTGGCCCTGGTCGACGAGGTCGGTGAGCGGGTGCGAAGCGGCGCTTACCGGCCGCTGCCGCACACCGTGTTCCCGGCGGCACGGGTGCGCGAGGCGTTCGAGCTCATGCAGCACTCCCGCCATATCGGCAAGGTCGTGGTCGCCTTCGACCCGCTCGACGAACCCGTCACCGTCGAAACGCACCCCGCCCGTCCGGTCCTGGACCCGGACGGTACCTACCTCATCACCGGCGGGCTCAGCGGATTCGGGGCCGCCACCGCACACTGGCTCGCCGAACGCGGAGCCCGCCACCTCGCCCTGGCCGGCCGGCGCGGCGCCGCCGCCCCCGAAGCGCCCGCCCTCCTCGAGGCGCTGACCCGGCGCGGCGTCCACGCGACCGCGCATGCCACCGACTGCACGGACATCGAGAGCATGCGTGCCCTGCTCGACGGCATCGACGCCGGAGGCCATCCGCTGCGCGGCGTGGTGCACTGCGCGATGCACCTCGACGACGCACCCCTGAGCGAGCTGTCCGAAGAGCGCTTCGCCGCCGTGCTGGCCCCCAAAGCGGGCGGCGCACTGGTGCTGGACCGGCTCACCCGCGACCGGCGGCTCGACCTGTTCCTCCTGATCTCCTCGGACACCGCGTACGTCGGCAACGTGCAACAGGCCCCGTACGCTGCGGGCAACCTCTTCCTCGAAGCCCTGGTACGGCAGCGGCGCGCAGCCGGGCTCCCGGCCCAGGCCATCGCTTGGGGAGCGCTCGGCGAAACCGGATACGTCGTCCGCAACAACCTGGCCGCCCAGCTCTCCGCCCTCGGCCTCGAACCCCTCAGCCTCCGCGACGCCTTCGCCGCCGCCGACGACCTGCTCACCCGTGACACCCCGGTGGCCGGAGCCGGCCGCTACAACTGGGGACGGTGCCGCGGTCTCGTCCCCACCCTCGACGCCCCGCGCCACAGCCTGCTCGTGCCCACGTATACCGAGACGGGCGGCCGGTCCCGCGAAGAGATCCTCGCGGCACTGGCCGCCCTGCCCCCCGAAGAGGCCCGCGCCGCGGTACAGGACGCCATCACCCAGGTGCTGGCCAAGGTCATGCAGCTGGCCCCGGACGCCCTGGATCCGCACCGCAGGCTGGACGAATACGGGATGGACTCCCTGATGGCCGCCGAACTCCTGATGGCGCTGCGCCACCAATTCGATCTCGACATCCCCCCGATGGAACTCCTGCGCAGCGGCGGCACCATCGACGGCCTCACCACCCTGCTGCATCTGCGCCTCGGCCTGAACAACGACCAGACGTCGGCCGCCGCCGAGCCCGCGCCTGCGGCCGGCCAACTTCCCACCCAGAAGTCAGTCACCACCGCGTTTGTTTCGGCGCTGGAGGCCCAGCGCTAACCGCTCCGGAACCTCGGCCCGAAGCGCACACCGCCCCGCAAACCCGCTCATGAAGGACGGCCCCCATGCCACAGCGGCCACCCGCCCGAGCCTCGCTCCCGGAGACGGTGCTGTTGGCCGCCACCGTCTTCCTCCCCACCGCGGCTCAGGGCGCGATCCTCCGCCGTCCCCGCATGGTCCGCCTCGCCGCCGGATGCGACGCCAACCGCCGGGCCCATCGCACCCTCGCGCACCTGCGCCGACGGCACGGCGAAGGCCCGGTCTCGGTCCTCGTCCCCGGGCGGCGGGTGCTCCTGCTGCTCTCTCCGCAGGACGCCCGGCACATGTTCACCGCCACCCCTGCCACCAGGGAAAAGGCCGGCGGACTACACCACTTCCCACCCGACGGAGCCCTGATCGGCCCCACCGAATCCCGTCCCGAGCAGCGCGCCTTCAACGAGGCGGTGCTCGACCGGGACGCCTCCGCCCACCGGCTCTTCCCGGCCCTCACCCCGCGCATCCCCGAGGAGGCCCAGGCCCTCCTCACCCTCGTCGGCAGCTCGGGCCGACCGCTGCACTGGGAGGACTTCTCCGCTGCCTTCCGGCGCATCACCCGCCGTATCGTCCTCGGGGACGCCGCCCGCGACGACCACCGCGTCACCCAACTCCTGGACAGGCTGCGTGCCGACGCCGACTGGCTCACCCTGCGCAAGCCGAAGGAAAGGGTCCGCGACGCGTTCCTCGCCCGCGTACGCGCCTATGCGGACAGCGCCGAGCCCGACAGCCTGGCCGCCCTGGTCGCCACCGCCCCCTGCCCGGAGTCCGCCGAACCTCTAGGGCAGATCCCGCACTGGCTCTTCGCCTACGACGCCGTCTCCATCGCGGCCTACAGCGCACTCGCCCTCTTGGCCAGCCACCCCGAACACGCCGCCCGCGTACGCACCGCACTCGACGACGCCGACCCCGCTCAGCCGGCCACGGCCGACGCGCTGTCCCTCCTGCGAGCCTGCATCCTGGAGTCGCTGCGCCTCTGGCCCATCCCACCGGCCATCCACCGCGACACCACCGCGGAGACCACCTGGCACAACGGCACCACCACCCCGGCCGACACCACTGTCGTCTTCTACCGCTCCTTCTTCCACCGAGATCCCCAACACCTCGCGCATGCCGACCATTTCGAGCCCGACGCCTGGCTGGACGGCCGCAACGATGACAACTGGGCGCTGGCTCCCCTCAGCCACGGTCCGGCAATGCTCCCCGGTCAGGACCTCGTCCTCTACACCGCCGCAACCCTCCTCGCCGCGCTCCTCCGCGACCACAAAGCCCTCCTGTTGCTCCCCCGTCGCCCCTTGGCCCCGCCGCTGCCACTCCCCCACACCATCGACCACACCTCACTCCGCTTCGCCCTCACCCCCAAGTAGCCGCTGGGCAGGGCCGACAGCTCGGCAAGGCGCTGTCGGCGGCGTCTATGGTCGAGGGCATCGCCGAACAGCTCCGCTATCGCCCGCGTGGAAAGTCGAGCTCGACTCCGGGTATCAAGGGCCGCCGGTCAAGGAGTTTCCCCGCCAGGCGACCACCCCGCCGAAGAAGCCGAAGGACGACGCCTGCGACGGCGACGGCGACGGCGCCTGCGACGGCGACAACTATGCCTGGCACGAGGCGCGGCGCCGACAGTCCTCGGCCCGGATCTTCGTTGAGCACACCAACGCCGCACTACGGCAGTGGGCTCCTGCTTCGGCGCTTCACCGGCGTCGTGAAACACATGCCGAGACCCACATCGCGATCGCTGCCTGATCTCCGCCTGAGCCGCCAAACGCCCCAGCCGCCACCAGACGCACCGAACTCCTCCTCACTCCTCCTCGCCCGCGACACCACCCCCGAATCAACCGACAACCGCATGCAAATGCTGCACTGACCAGCAGAAATGGGGATCGCTGCCGGCGAGTCGGCGCGTGCGGTGACAGGCGCGCGGCGCCCGGCGGGCAGGCCGCTCCATGCCGTGCTCCGATGCGCTTTCGCGGGTGCGTCAGCATCTGGTCAACTGGCGGAAAGCGGTGGGCTAATGGTGGCGCGTCGGATCATCCGTCGAAGACGCCACCGAGAGGACCTCTGTTGACGATCACACGTTCCCGTTTCCTCGGCGCCGGAGCCGCACTCGCGCTCGCGTGCGGGGCTCTCCTTCTCCCCGTCCCTGCACATGCGGCCCCCAAGCTCCTGTCGTGCACGGGTACCCAGACCGTCACGTACAAACCGCCGCTGACCGACACGCCCAAGTCGACCAAGGTGACCATCACCGAGGTGTACACCTCCTGCGTGAATGTGGACGGCATCCGGTCCGGAACAGGATCCTTCTCGCTCACCGAAACCGCGTCCTGCACCTCGATCAACAACCCGCTGGGCGCGCAGGACAGCCCCACCTACACATGGAACACCGGTGACACGTCAGGAGTGCTCTTCAAAGTGACGAGCGTGGACAGGCTCGCCAACGGAACTACCCAGGTCACCGCCGTGGGTAAGGTCACCAACGGCTACGGCCAGGGCAACACGGCTACGCGCACGGTCACGCTGCCCACCCTCAACGCCACCGCCTGCCGAGCAGGGGTGCCCCAGCAGTCCGGGCCCGCGACGCTGACCTTCGTCTAGGGTCCCCCTTCAAACAATCTTGCCCAGAGCAGGAACGAGGCAAGTGGGACCGCCGCTTCGTAGAAGGCGGCGGTCTCGTCGTACCAGGCAGCTCCTGGCCCGCCAGTCAGGCCGGCACGCCGCAACACTCGCCGCCGTACTGAACAGACGGTCTCAGCTTGATCTTTCCAACGGGTCACTGGCGGAGCCAGAGGCGGACCGCGGCCACAGTTGGTACGGCAACGTACTCAGGCAGGTTGAGCTGCAGACCGGGCCAGGACGACCGGCGGACCCACGCTCTTCCGCATGCTGGAGTGTCACGAACACATCGAGGCGGAGCGGCGGCAACCGGGGGCCCGCGTCTTCCTCTCCGGCTACAACGGCGGCCACCCCTACGTGGGGCAGTTCCTCGGCGAGCTCGCTCATAACCGCGCCGCGTCATCTGGCAGACATCACCCGGTAGACGTGACGGCTCCTGCGCGGGCCAAGCGGTGCCGGGTATGCAGCGGCGTCAGGTCCCTGCTTACCCGGCGGGGTCGTGCAGGCCAAGAGCGGCGGTTATGGTCGCTGGAGGGTGGGTCGGGCACGACAGGGTGGGTCGGGCACGACTTGGGGCTCGTTGTTGGGGGGGTTGGTGTCAGCAGAAGCCGAAGGTCACGTCGACCGGCGTCCAGTGGCGTGGGAGCGCGTGGCCGGAACGGACGGTCGTCTGCGACGGTGTGTGGGTTTTCCCCGTCTCGGTCATCAGCGGGGAGTTCGGTTCGACCGCCGCCGCGTTGGGGGTTGCGGCGCGGACCCGGGCCACCATGGGGGCGGACAGTTGGCCCTTGGTGCGAAACGCCGGAAGGGCAGGCCCTTGGGGCAGGGTGAGCGTCGGCTGGTAGGGCACGGTGTGCAGCGGGTACCCGCCGTCGTGGGGCGCGGTCGCCGGCTCCGCCTTCGCCAACGCGGTCAGCGACCGGACGCGGTGGGCCGGTGACCGGCCGGCCGGCGCCCGCGGTGTTACCCCCGTCGCTGCGCGCGTGGCTCGGGCCGATCGCGGCCCTCGCCACGCTGATCGTCGTCGTACTGGGGGTCCGGTACGCCGGCCACAGCCGGCCCGGCGTGGTGGACGCGTGGATCCAGCCGGCGGTGGACGGTGTGCGGCCGCCGTGGCGGCACGTCGCTCTGGCCATGGACTTCTTGGGTGAGCCCGTCGGAGCGGCGATGTTGGTCGTGGCCGTCGTGGGCGGCTGTCTGCTGCTTCGGCGTCCTCGTGCGGCGGTGCTCGTCGTTGCCGGGGTCGGCATGAGCGTGGGGACGGCGACACTGCTCAAGTCGCTGGTGGGACGCACCATCCACGGCGACGGCAACCTGTCCTACCCGAGCGGGCACACCGCCTTCGTCACCGCGCTCGCCCTCATGGTGGCGCTGTTCGCGAGCGGCCGGCTCGGCCTCGGCAGGGCGGCCGGCACGTTGCTCGTGTTCGCCGCAGCGCTGGTTGCCGGCGCCGCCATGGGAGGGGCGCAGGTCGCTTTGGGCGCGCACTATCCGACCGACGTCCTCGGCGGCTGGTGCACCGCGCTGGCGGTGATACCGGCGACCGCGTGGCTGGTCGACCAGATGGCCGACCGGCTGGTCGATCGGATGGCAGATCGGATGGCCGACGCCAGGCGGCGGGAGCGTCGCTGACGTTACGTCACGCCATGTCACGTCACGTCAGGTCACCGGCAGTCACACCAAGCGACGGAATACGGGCTTGACCGGTCGCCCGGCCAGCCAGGGAGTGGGGTCGGCGGCCTCCAGTGCCTTCCGGTACACCGCGCATGCCTGGGCCACCACGTCGACGGTGCGGTCGATGTCGGCGTCGCAGAGCGCACTGCTCACCACGAACGACGGGGCCAGCACCCCGCCCGCGAGGAGCTGGCGCAGGAACAGGGTGCGGTATTCCTGCGACGGCTGCCTGTTCTCGTCGAGGGTGGCGAAGACCAGGTTGCTGGCCCGGCCCCGGACGACTACGTGGTCGCCGACGCCCATTCCGGCCGCGGCCTCGCGGACACCGGCGGCCAGCCTCTCGCCGAGGGCGTGCAGCCGAGCCGTGATGCCCTCCTCGACGTAGGTGGTTTGCACGGCCATCGCGGCGGCCAGCGAGTGCGTTTCCGCGCCGTGCGTGGTCGACAGCAGGAACACCCGGTCGCCGGAGTGACGCAGCCCGCCGCGCTCCATCAGCTCGCGTCGCCCGGCCAGCGCGGAGACGGCGAACCCGTTGCCCAGCGCCTTGCCGAACGTGGAGAGGTCGGGGGCGACGTCGTACAGGCCCTGGGCGCCCGCCTCGGACCAGCGGAAGCCGGTGATCATCTCATCGAAGATCAGTACGCAGCCGTGCCGGTCGGCCAGTTCGCGGAGGCCCTCGAGGTATCCGGGCGGGGGCTCGGTGTGGGAGGCAGGTTCGAGGATCAGGCAGGCGATCTCGTCCTGGTACCGGGTGAGCAGCTGCTGAGTGGCGGCCAGGTCTCCGTAAGGGAACGCCACAGTCAGCTCGGTGGTCGCCGCCGGAATACCGGCGGACATCGGCGTGGTGCCGATGAACCAGTCGTCGACGGAGAAGAACGGATGGTCGGCGCAGATGGCCACCCGTGGGCGCCCGGTGGCGGCGCGGGCGAGGCGCACCGCGGCGGTGGTGGCGTCCGAGCCGTTCTTCGCGAACTTCACCATCTCCGCGGTGGGCACCGTGGCCAGGAAGCGTTCCGCGGCCTCGACCTCCACGATGGACGGGCGGACGAAGTTGCTGCCGCGGTCGAGTTCCCGCCGCACCGCCTCGAGCACGCGGGGGTGGGCGTGGCCGAGGCTGACCGACCGCAGACCCGAGCCGTACTCGATGTAGCGGTTGCCGTCGACGTCCCAGACATGGGCACCGTGACCGCGGCTGATGACCGGGGCCAGGTTCTCGGGGTACTGGTCGTCGCCCTTGGCGTAGGTGTGCGCGCCCCCGGGGACCAGGGCGTGCAGCCGCTCGTTCGCCGTCCGCGACCGGGACTGGACGAACTGCCCGGCCCTTTCGGTGTGTTCGGTGTCCACGCCGCCTCAACTCTCCTTTTGCTTCAGGACGTCGGCGAGGCTCGGCGCCTCCCGGTCCCGCTGGGACATCGATGTGGCCGGCAGCGGCCAGGGAATGGCGAGCTCCGGGTCGTCGAAGGCGATCGTCACGTCCTCGGCCGGATCGTGCGGGCGGTCGATCCGGTACGAGGTGTCGGCGGTTTCGGTCAATGCCTGGAAGCCGTGTGCGCACCCCGCCGGGATGTACAGGGTCGTCTGTGTCTCGCCGGACAGCTCGAAGAAGGCCCGGTTGCGGTACGTCGGCGAGTCCGGTCGCAGGTCCACGACGACGTCGAAGATCCTCCCGTACGAGCACCGCACCAGCTTGGCCTCGCCGGCGCCGGAGCGCAGATGCAGGCCGCGCAGCACGCCCCGGACGGAGCGGGAGACGCTGTCCTGGACGAAGGCGTGCGGGTCGAGGCCCACCGAGCGGACCACGTCGGCGTCGAAGGTGCGGCAGAAGAAGCCGCGCTCGTCGGCGTACGGCGTGGGCTCGAACAGGTACGCGCCGGCGATCTCCGGGACTTCGGTTGCTTTCATGGAGACTCCTGCCGAGCGTGGGTGTGGGTGTGGGTGTGGGTGTGGGTGTGGGTGTGGGTGCGGGTGCGGGTGCGGTCGGTCGCCGGGAACACGGCTGCGGTCAAGGCAGCGAACTGGTGCGCTAGTTGCCGGGCGGCGGCCAGGTTCCGCTCGGTGAGGGTCTGCCGCAGCTCGGCCGATCGCTTCTCCAGCGCCCGGAACTGCTCGAGCAGCCGGTCGGCATCGACCTCGCGCGCCGGGTGGCGGTACGCGCCGAGGCCCATCTGCGTCATGAGCGCGTCGCTCTTGGCCGCGTAGCAGAGGGCGAGCACCGGCGTACCGGTCTTCAGCGCGCAGATCAGGTTGTGGTACCGGATCGCCACCACGGTGTCGGCGGCCGCCATCTCGTTCATCAGGTCGGCCAGTGAGGTCGGTTCGGCAGCGGTGACCAGCGGCGAGTCCACCGCGTCGAGGATCGCGGCGACCACCGGCGCATCGCACTGGTCGCCGGTGAGCAGCCGGACCGGCCTGCCCTCCTCGACCAGTGTGCGGACGAAGCGGATCGTCCCGTCGAGGTAGCGCCGGTGGATCTCCCCGGCTCGGGCGCGGTCGTCGTTGCCGCCGTGGAAGTCCATGACGCCGACGCAGACCGTGCCGGGAGAGTCCGCGGGCGTGCTCGCCTGCGGCGTCGGCAGGGAGAAGGCGAGGTCCGGATAGACCTCGTCGCGCGCGGTGTTCACGCCCATCGCCCGCATCGCGTCGCGGGACTGGGCGTCCCGGTACGAGCGGTACGCGGCGAGCCGCGCCGACCAGCGCACCAGGGCCCGGGTGGGCCGGTTGCGGATCTCGGCGGCGCCGACGCTGACCAGCGCGACCCAGGTGCCGAGCAGCCGTCCGCTTGCGCAGAGCAGGAACAGCGCGTACGGGAAGCCCCACGGCCGCAGCGGCAGCGTGGCCTCCAGGACGCCCATGCCCGGCACGATCACCACGTCGTGCCGGCGCACCCAGGCGGCGGTGCGGACGGCGTCGACGAGTTTGCCCAGGCCCTTCGCCGCGATCGCGCCCGCGCGGGACGCGGTCCGGTACTCCGCGCGGTTCCAGTGCAGCCGCGTGGCGGGGATCCCGAACCGGGCCGTCACGGCCTCGGGTCCGCCGCACAGCGCGTCCACGACCGCGTCCGGGTGCTCGGCGCGGAGGTAGCCGAGGACGGCCTCGAGCGATCCGTCGTTGCCGAGGTTGCCGGAGCCGAGCAGGCCGAACACCCCGACGCGCACCGGAGTTTCGTCCGCTGACGTCATGCCTGCCTCCCTGCACGACCTTCACGGCCGGCGACGAGGGCGTCGACGGAGACCGTGAGCAGGGCCGGGTCGACCGGGGCGCGGTCCTCGACCCGCTCGCCGGCGCCCGGCCGGACCCGGCTGGTCATCCACGCGGCCAGGTGGCGGTAGCACGCGCGCCGGTCGGCCGGGGACAGCGGCGCCCGCCGGATCGCTGCGACGAAGCCCCAGACGTACTCGGCGAGCAGCCGGGGCGTCGGGTGCAGCGGGCCCGCTCGGCGCGGGTCGAGGTTGACGCACCGGGAGCGCTTGGAAGGGTTCGCCCGCTCGGCGCGGGTGGGGTGGTCGCGGCGGAAGTACAGCAGTTCGGGCACCTGGTGGAAGGGCCCGTGCAGGGTGATCTCGGCGACGAACGTGCGGTCCGCGTGGTGGTAGCTGTCGAGCGGTTTCACCCGGCGCAGCACGTCGGCCCGCAGCACCCCGTAGAAGTCGTCGCCGCCGGGCTCGAACAGCAGACTGCGGAAGCGCTCCGGCGGGTGCGGCGAGTCGGTGGCGAGCCGGTACTCGTACGGGACCTTCAGCTGGCCGTCGCCGTCGATGACTGCCTGGTCGGTGTGCGCGAGGATCACGTCCGGCCGCTCATCCAGCGCCTCCACGCAGCGCCGCAGCAGGTCCCGGCCGTAAAGGTCGTCGTGCGAGGCCCACTTGAACAGCTCGCCGCGGGACTCGGCGAACACATGGTTGTGGTTCGGCGTGGCGCCGATGTTCCGGGGCAGCCGGAGGTACCGGATGCGTGAGTCCTGCGCGGCGTACTTGCGGCAGATGTCCTGGGTCCCGTCGGTCGAGGCGTTGTCGGAGATGACCAGCTCGAAGTCCTCGTAGGTCTGGCCGAGCAGGGCGTCGAGCGACTCGGCGAGGTACTCCTCGCCGTTGTACACGGGCAGGCCGATGCTCAGCCTGGGTTGCGCGGTCATGAGGTCCTCACTTCGGGGATGGGGTTGTGGTGGTGGTGCTCGCGCAGGGCGGAGCGCAGGTGCAGCCACCACACGGCCGAGCTGCTGACGGTTGCGGCGGCGACGCCCCAGGCCGAGCCGACCGTGCCGGCCACGGCCGCCCCGCCGAGCCCACCGCTGACATAGCAGGCGGAGGCGAACAGCTGGCAGCGCAGGCTGCGCCGGGCCGCGCCGAGTGCGCGCAGCCCGGCCGCCGCACCGGTGCCGAGCCCCGCGCCCGCGACACCGAGGGTGACGGGCACGATGAGCTGCGCGGCGGAGTGCCAGACGCCGCCGAGCACCAGCTCGCCGAGCCGGCCGGGCACCAGCAGCAACGCCGCGCCCCAGAGCAGCGCACCGGCGGCCTGCCCGCCGCCCAGCAGAAGGCAGAACGTGCGGAGGCGGTGCGGGGCCCGCCGCAGCACCCGTGCCGCCTCCGGGACGGTGACCAGCGACAGCCCCATCAGCACGGCGAGGAACGGGCCGAGCAGGAGCTCGGCGCCCCGGACCGCACCCACCGCGCCGACCCCGACGATCGCGCCGAGCCCGTACGCCCGCAGCTGGCTCGCGCCACTGAGGCTGACGTTCTCGACCAGGTACCGGTAGCCGAGATCGCGCTGGTCGCGAAGCCACCCGCGCGCCTCGGTCATCCGGGGCCGGATGCCGGACTGGAGGTAGCCGTACCCCGCGGCCACCGTGGCGGAGGCGCCCCAGGCGAGCACGAAGGCGGCCACGGTGTCCACGCGGGCCGCCACCACCATGGCGGGGACGAGCGCGACGCCCCACACGACGTCGTTGACGAACGCCTTCCGGCCGGTGCCGGCGGCGAAGAAGGAGAAGCGCCAGGCGTCCTGCAGCAGCAGCCCCGGCAGCATGACGCCGAGGGCGGCGAACGCCGGCCCCACGCGGCCGCCGAGGCCGAGCCCGGCCACCAGGCACGCCGCGCCGAGGGCCGCGCCGACGCCGAGTGCGGTACCCGTCGACCGGGCCACCGCCCCGCGCCAGGACGCGTCCGGCACGCCGCTGAAGCGCACCACGAGCGGGTCGGTGGCAAGGCCGCGGGAGACGTTGAGCACCACGCCGTAGGTCACCCAGGCCAGGCTGAACACGCCGAACGCGGTCACCCCCAGCGAGCGGGCCACGTAGATGCCCACCACGAAGTTGCTGATGCTGGAGGCCGCCTGGTCGGCCAGTCCCCAGGACAGGCGGCCGACGATGGCCCGCCTGGCGGATCCGGCCGGTGGCGCCGTTGTCTGCGGATTCTCCCCCTCGTTGGTCATCGGCGTCATGCCTTGATCAGCCCGGCGCCGTGCAGGGCCCCGGCCGCGACGGCAACGGTGTCGAACGGCAGCCCGGACCGCTCGGCGACGTCCAGCAGACTGTGCTCGCCGTCGGAGAGGTTGAGCACCCAGAGCATGGCCATCTGGGCCTGCTTGGTGTCGCTGCGGCCGCCGAGCGCGTCGTACAACCCGCGTCGGCCCAGCTGTGGTTCGCCGTAGGGACTGAGGTTGACGTACCGCCGGTTGCGGTCCAGGACGGCGAACGCCTCGCGGCAGACGGCGAGGGTGTCCGCCATCGCCTGAGGGGAGACGAAGTCCGGGTTGTCCGCCGAGGTGTGGTACTCGGGGTAGCCGGCGTACGGGGTCCGGCTGAGCGAGCCCACGCCGAGATTGAACCCGGGCGAGCAGTACTGCCGCTCGTCGTAGCCGTACGGGGTGAACTCGTTGACGTGGTGCGGTCGTTCGGAGGCTGCCAGCACGTGCCGCATCACCCGGTCGATCTCCGCGTCGCCGCGTCTGCTCTGCTTGTACGTCAGTTGGCCCGGGTCGCCGGCGCAGGCCAGCACCAGGCCGTGCTTGACCCGGTCCACCCGCTCGGTGTTACGGGCGAGCCAGGTGATCGCGCCGATGGTGCCGGGCGCGTAGAGGAACCGGTAGGTGTAGTACGGCGTCTCCTGTGCCAGCGTCCGGGCCAGGAACGTCGCCACCGCGATGCCTGCCAGGTTGTCGTTGGCCAGCGAGGGGTGGCAGACGTGGCAGGAGACGATCACCTCGTCGGGGACCTGCCCGGGGACCACGTGCTCGCCGTAGGTGAGGTGGCCGTCTGCGAGTGTGGAGTCGATGCGTACCTCGTAGTCGCCGTCCGGTAGCGCGTCCAGGGTCTCCTGGGCCAGGCAGAATCCCCATTCCGGCGTGTAGTAGCTGGTGCGGTACGGCACCCAGGTCGGATGGTCGGGCAGGGTGTGCAGGTGTGCGCGCAGCTCGGCCAGCGGCATGGTCGCCGACACCGGCACGCTGTAGCCGAGCACGTGCAGGCTGGACGCGGCGAAGTCGACGACCCGGTTGCCGGCGGTGTCGGCGATGTACGCGTCCCGGATGTTCCATTCCTGCGGCACCGTCCAGTCGAGCACCTGCGTCCCGGTCGGCACCTCGTGCACCTGCAGCGGGACGTACTCGCCGACGATCTCCAGGGTGGCGCGCACACCGTCGCCGGTGATGCTCCGGCACAGCGGGTACAGCAGCTCCACCAGCGCGTGCATCTCTTCGCCGGCCGAGGTCATCGGCTGTTCGCCGGTCTCGGTCATCGGCGCCACCGCAGGGTGTCGTCGACGGAGCCGGCGTCGGACGCCGTGCGCAGCACGGCGAGGCGGGTGAAGCGTCGCTCGAAGTCCTCCGGGGTCAGCCCGAACTTCCGGTAGGAGTCGGCGAGTTCGAGCGCGCCCTGCTTCACCGTCCACTCGCAGTCGAAGCCGGGGATCGCGGCGCGGAACCGGGAGAAGTCCACGCGGTACGAGCGCGGGTCGGCGCCGTTCTCCCCGGTGATCCTCACCTTCGCACCGGACACCGCCTCGGCGACCTGTTCGGCGATCTCGGCCACCGTGACGTTGTTGGTCTCGCTGCCGATGTTGAACGCCCGGTCGTGCACCGCTTCGCGCGGCGCGGCCAGCGCGGCCGTGAAGGCCCGTGCGATGTCGGCGGCGTGCACCAGCGGGCGCCAGGGGGTGCCGTCGGAGAGCACCAGCACCTCGCCGGACAGCAGCGCGTGGCCCACCAGGTTGTTGAGCACGATGTCGGCGCGCAGGCGGGGTGAGTAGCCGAAGGCGGTGGCGTTGCGCATGTACACCGGGGTGAAGTCGTCGTCGGCGAGCGCGTGCAGGTCGTCCTCCACCCGCACCTTGGACTCCGCGTACGGCGTCACCGGGCGCAGCGGGGCGTCCTCGGTCACCAGGCCATCGCCTCCGGCGGCGCCGTAGACGGAACACGTCGACGCGTACAGGAAGCGCCGTACTCCGGCGTGGCGGGCCAGCCGGGCCAGCCGTACGGACGCGTGGTGGTTGATGTCGTAGGTGAGGTCCGGTGCCAGCGATCCCAGCGGGTCGTTGGAGAGCGCGGCCAGGTGGATCACGGCGTCCACCCCGGCCACGTGGTCGGCCGTGACGTCGCGCAGGTCCACCCGGTGCCCCGCAGGGTCCGCGGGCGGCGGGCCGAGGACGCAGTCGGCGAACAGGCCGGCGTCCAGCCCGACGACCTCGTGCCCGGCGGCCGCGAGGACCGGGGCCATCACGGTGCCCAGGTAGCCCTGGTGTCCGGTCAGCAGTACGCGCAAGGTTCATCCCCCCAGATTGGACGTGCCCAGATTGGACGTGCCCAGGTCGAAAGTGCCCAGGCTGAGCGTGAGTTTGGTGACGGCGAACGCCTCGGCGTAGCGCGCGTGGCATTCGATGCCGCGGATCCGGGCGAGGCCGAGGAAGGCCTCGCGGTCGTACCAGGGCCGGTGCCGCTGCGACGGGTAGTGCTCCTGCAGCAGTTGCACCTTCTGTTCGGCGATCTCCGGCGACAGTGGCTGGTACGCCGCCGGACGGCCGAGATCGCCGTCCCACTTGACGATCTCGTAGCCCAGGACCAGGTGGTTGCGGAACGCGGTGGGTATCAGCTGCGCCAGACCGCGGTGATCCTGGTGCGCGTCATCGGTCCGCGGGGCGAGGATCAGGTCCGGCTCGGTCTGCCCGCGCAGCTCCTCGACCGCGGCCTTGGCCTCCTCCCAGTGCACGGGCATCCGGCCGTCCGGCAGCTTGAGCACGGTCAGCCGCAGGTCGGCACCCGGGCAGAAGGCGGCGAGCGCGGCCCGCTCCTCCTGCTCGCGTTCGGTGCCGCCGCCGGAGAGCACCAGCGCGTCGATGCGGATGCCCGGTCGCGCGAGGCACAGCGTCAGCAGCGTGCCGCCGGCGCCGATGGCGATGTCGTCGCAGTGCGCGCCCACCGCGACGATCCGGTCCAGGGGCCCGGCCCCGAGCCGGATCACGCCCGAACTCCGGCACGGTCCCGTTCCCACACGGCCCACGGGCGGTCGCCCCGGGCGTACGCGGCGTCGAGCGCGGCCCGCTCCTTCACGGTGTCGGTCGGCTTCCAGAAGCCGCGGTGCTGGTGCGCCACCAACCGTCCCTGCTTGGCCAGTTGGGCGCATCCGTCGGCGACCAGGTCCCCGTTCTCCGGGATGTGGTCGAAGACCTCCTGGCGGAGCACGAAGTAGCCGCCGTTCTCCCACAGCGGCAGTTCGCTCACCGCGGTGATGCCCCCCACCAGGCCGTCCTCGCCCAGGTCCACGCAGTGGAACGAGGACTGCGGCGGCACCACCATCATCGACGCGCCGGCGTCGCGCCGGGCGAAGTTCTCGATCATCTCCGGCAGGGGGGCGTCGGTGAGCACGTCGGCGTAGTTGGCGAGGAACATCTCGTCGCCGTCCAGGTGGTGCCGCACCCGGCGCAGCCGCTCCCCGATCGGCGACTCGATGCCGGTCCCCGCGAACGTGATCGTCCAGTCGGCGATGTCGGTGGACAGCAGCTCGGTCTGCCCGCCCCGCAGCACGAAGTCGTTGGACGTCGTCTCCTCGTAGTTGAGGAAGAAGTCCTTGATGTGGTGCGCCCCGTAGCCGAGGCACAGGATGAACTCCGTGTGCCCGAAGTGCGCGTAGTAGCGCATGACGTGCCAGATCAGCGGGCGCGGGCCGACCATCGCCATCGGCTTGGGCACGTCGTCTGCGGCGCCGCTGCGCATCCGCATCCCGTAACCGCCGCAGAACAGTACGACCTTCATGCTGTGACCTCTTTCACGACGTGACCTCGACAATGCTCAGTTCCGGGATGGGGAAGACGAGGCGGCCGCCCCAGTCGTGGACGAAGGACAACTGCTCGGTCAGCTCGGCGCGCAGGTTCCACGGGAGGACGAGGACGTAGTCGGGCTTGTCGGCGGCTATCTGCTCGGGCGGCAGGATCGGGATGCGGGTGCCCGGGGTGAACCTGCCGTGCTTGTAGGGGTTGCGGTCGACCGTGTAGGCGAGCAGGTCGGGCCGGATGCCGCAGTGGTTGAGCAGGGTGTTGCCCTTGCCCGGGGCGCCGTAGCCGACGACCGTCTCGCCGCGCTCGGCCGCCTCGATGAGGAACCGCAGGAGGTCGCGGCGTACCTTGGCCACCCGGGCGGAGAACTCGGTGTACCCGGACAGCTCCTGCAGCCCGGCGGCCTTCTCCCGGGCCAGCACGTCGGCCACCTGCCGGGTGGGCTCCCCTGCCGCCTCGGCCGGCCGGGCCCACAGCCGGATGGAGCCGCCGTGCGTGGGCAGCAACTCGACGTCCACGAGCGCGAGTCCGCCGCTCGCCAGGGCTCGGATCGCGGACGCGACCGTGTAGTACTGGAAGTGCTCGTGGTAGATCGTGTCGTACTGGTTCTCCTCGATCAGGGTCAGCAGATGCTGCACCTCGATGGAGACCCAGCCGTCGTCGGCGACCAGGGCGCGCAGCCCCCGGGTGAACCCGACGACGTCGGGGATGTGCGCGTACACGTTGTTGGCCACGACCAGGTCCGCCGGGCCGTGCTCGGCGCGGACGGCCGAGCCGGTGTCCGGGGACAGGAACTCCGTGAGCGTGGGCACACCCGCGTCGCGCGCCGCGGCGCCGACGTTCACCGACGGCTCGATGCCCAGGCAGCGGATCCCCCGGTCCACCACGTGCTTCAGCAAGTACCCGTCGTTGCTCGCGACTTCGACCACGAAGGCCTCGGAGCCATCGGTGCCGAGACCCACCCGCTCCACGGCGTCGGCGACGAACGTGCGCGCGTGCTCCACCCAGGACGTCGAGTACGAGGAGAAGTACGCGTACTCCTTGAACGTCTCCTCCGGCGTGATCAGCGGCGGGATCTGCGCGAGCCAGCAGTCGGTGCAGACCCGCAGGTGCAGCGGATACGCCGGTTCCGGTTGATCCAGTTGGTCCGCGGCGAGAAAGCTCTCACACGGTGGCGTCGCCCCAAGATCGACGACGCTCGCCAGCGCTTCCGAGCCGCAGAGTCGGCATCGTGTCATGTACTGCCCCCCAATAGTTCCGTCCGCCCCGCGATCGCGGTGCGGTACCCCTCCACCAGGCGCTCCAGCCCGACGGCCGGGCTGAATCCCTGCTCGTAACGGCGCCGGGCCGCCTGGCCCATCTCCCGGTTACGGTCCGGATCTGCCGTGATCCGGCGTATGCAGGACGCGAGCGAGGCTGCCTTGCCCGGCCGGTGCAGCAGCCCGGTCACGCCGTCCTCGACGAGTTCCACGAAGGCGCCGTGACCGGCGGCGACGGCCGGGACCCCCGCTGCCATCGCCTCCACGACGACCAGGCCGAACGCCTCCAGCCACGTCGAGGGAGCCACCACGGCGACCGACCGCGCGACGGCCTGACGGCACTCCGCCTGGTCATACAGACCGACGTAGCGCACGTCGTCCCGGCCCGCCGCCCAGGCGGTCACCTCTCGCTCCAGCGGCCCCGCGCCGGCGACCACGAGCGGCACGCCCGCACCGCCGTCCGCGGCGATCTCGTCCCACGCGGCCATGAGCAGCCGCACGCCCTTGGCCTCCGCGAGCCGGCCGAGATAGAGCAGATGCTCGCCGGCGCCCGATCGGCGGACGCCGGGCTCCGGCACGAAGTTGTGCTTCACCGCCAGCCGCTCGGCCGGCATGCCGGCCCGCACCAGGACGTCGCGCTGCGCCGCGGAGATGCAGAAGAACCGCTCCACGCCGGACCACCACCGCTGCCGGTTGACCGACAGGCTGACCGCGAGCGGCACCGTCGCCAGCCGGGAGCTGCGGTAGCAGCCGTGCCGGACGGCGGGCAGCGGCGCCGACCCGACGCACTCGGTGCACGGCCGGCCGTCCCGTTGCAGCGTGCCGGGCGGGCAGACCTGGGTGTAGTTGTGCAGCGTGGCGACGGCGGGCACGCCTGCGTCGGCGCAGGCGGCCAGCACCGCGGGCGACAGGAGCGGGAAGACGTTGTGGACGTGCACCACGTCCGGCCGCTCGGTGCGCAGCCGGTCGGCGAGCTCCGCACGGACCGCCGGGTTCCACGGCACGAGCAGCGGCACCGCGACCTTGCCCGGCAGGGACCGGGCGGCGATGTCGTCGCTGCGCCGCTCGAACACCTCGACCCGGTGGCCGGCCGCGCGCAGCAGCGCCACCTCCTGGTCGACGACCTTGTTCTCCCCGCTCGGCTGCGCCGAGGCGTAGCGGTTGTGCACCACGAGGACGTGCATGCTCAGGTCACCTCCGATTTCCGGGCCCATCGCGGATTGCGTCGTCCGGGGACTTCGGGCGTCGCTAGGGGCGTGGCCGCGGCAGGTGTCGCCAGCAGGCAGGCGGCCACGGCCAGATGCAGCAGATACGGCGAGGCGTCGCCGAGACCGGCCTCGGTGTACGACGCGATCGCGCAGTAGCTGATCAGGAAGATCGCGCAGGCCCTCGACAGCGACGGTGGCCGCAGCAACGCGACGCCGCCCAGCACGATGATGATCGCCGCGACGAGGGTGACGCCGGTCAGACCCTGCTCGTGGTAGACGGCCAGCCAGCTGTTGTCGATCGGCAGCCCGCCGAACGACTTGTCGCCCAGGCCCGCGCCGAAGAGCTGCTCCGAGGTCGTCCGGGGGGCTGCCAGCAGGGCGTCCCAGACCTTGGCCCGGCCGGTGAGGTTGGAGAAGTTCTCCTGGCTCTGCCCGCGCAGGAACCATGCCTGCAGCGCGGAGCTGAACGCCACCGCGGCCACCGTGCCGCACAGCACCGCCCAGGCGAAGAACCGGCGGGCGGCGGCACTGGTCAGGATGAGCGAGCCGATCGCCAACGCCAGCCCGGTGAACAGGCCGAGCGTGGCCGTCCGGGTATGGGTCAGCGCGAGCAGGACGAGTGACGGCACGATGACCACCGCCGCGCCGGCCCGGTCGGTCCGGCGGCCCACTACGAGCAGCACGGTGAGCCCGATGATCACCGCGGCGTACTGTCCGATCTGCGGCGGGGTGAGCGGCCACAACGCGCCGACAAGGCGCCCGCCGTAGAGCTCGGGCATGGCCGCGCCCGGTGAGATGACCAGGCCGGCGGCCACCGACCCGAGCACCGCGAAGTACAGCCGGATGTGGTGCCGGACGAACCTCAGGCCGCCGTCCCACCAGCGGCTGAGCAGCCACAGCGTGCCGACGAAGAGAGCCAGCCGGGCGCAGCGGAACAGCGCGCCGAACCCGGACTCCAGGTGCACGCTGGAGATCACGCTCGCCACCAGCAGCAGGGTGAGCAGGAACACGTAGGCGCTGGCTCGGATGCGCAGCCGGAGATTGACCAGGAGCGCCAGCGCGAACGCGGCGACCAGCGCGCCCATGGTGACCATCTGGATGAGGGAGCGGGGCAGCGGGACGATGGTCTTCGCCCCGGCGGAGCCGAGCGTGTTGAGGATCAGCAGCCCCCAGACCGTACCGACGATCTTCGACGTGTGGTCCGCGCGCATCTCAACCACCGTCCCGTGCGCGGAAGGTGCTGCCCGCGTCCTGCTGGTACGGCGTGCCCTGCCACTGCCCGAAGTCGAGCACCCGGCTCGGGTCGTGGGCGACGAACTTCCACGGTCCGAGGTAGACGTTGTCGTGCCAGCGGTTGTGCTGTTTGCGGGTGATCGCCTCGGCCACTCGTTCGCCCTGGTAAGGCGACCAGTCCGGATAGGTGCCGTAGTTGGCCAGCACCGCCATGCGGTCGCACTTCACCGTGCAGTCGACGACGGACTTGTCCAGCACGAAGCGGTTGTCGTGGATGTCCACCCGCTGGGTCTTCCACCGGCAGTCGGCGTAGAGCGGTGCGGTGGCGATCGCCGGCCGCGCGCAGCGGTCGGAGTGCCGCGCCAGCAACGTGCAGTCACCGGACGAGGTGTTGGCCGGGCTGTTGCAGAACCGGTCGGCGTTCTCCCACAGGGTGATGCCGGACCAGTTGTTCTCCAGCACGTTCCGGTAGATCTCGATCTTGTCCGTACGGGCTCGGATCCGTGGTTCGCCGCCGGCCTCGGACAGGTAGACGGTCGCGAACGGGAAGCTGTCGCCGCCGTCGGCGGACCTGCGGCCCTCGACCCAGTTGTTCCGCCGGATCGTGTTCTTCCGGATGACCGCGTTGTAGCTGGTCTCATAGATCAGCGCGGCACCGTCGTTGGCCTCGAGCACGTTGTCCTCGATGCGGAAGTCGTTGTTGTTGGTGTCCGCCCATAACCCGGCTCCGCGGTTGTCGTGCACCCAGTTGCCGCGTACGTCGGCGCCGTTGACGGCCCAGAACTTCACGCCGGCAGTGCAGCCGCAGCCCGGCCGCCGCCGCTCCCAGTCGTCGGTGTTGTTGGCCACGATCTCGTTGCCCTCGACCACCAGGCCGCTGACATGACCGGTGGCCTTGTACGCGTTCATGCCGTACTGACCGTTGCCGCGCAGGCAGTTGGCGCGGACCCGCTGGCGAGCACCGGCCATCAGCCCGGCGCCGGAGTTGTGCTGGATCGTCGTGTGCTCGATCACCCACCCGTCGGCCGAGTCATGGTTGACGACACCCTCGTTCTGCGGCGCGACGAAACCCTGCACGGTCAGGTAGCGGAGGGTGACGTGGCGGGCGGTCCCGCCGAACGCGTACTGGTTGGTCTTCCGGCCGTCGAGCACCGCGCCTGGCGCGCCGACGTAGCTGTTCCCCTTCTTGGGGATGACCTGGGAGTAGCGGTCCGGCTCGAGCCTGTGCTTGCCCGGTCGAAGCCAGAACGTGGTGTTCGGGGGGTGGCTCTTGGTCTTCGCGGCCAGGTCACCGACCACTGCGGGGTCGACCGTCACCGCGCCCGACGGCGCCTTCGCCGGCCCGGCCGCGGGCTTGGCGCACACCCGGGCCACGGACCGGGCCGCGGACGTGGAGGGCGCGGCCTGCGGCTCCGCCCCGGCGCTCGACGTGCTCACACAGCCGGTCGCCGCCAGGGCCAGCGTCAGCGGTGCCGCCGCCCACGCCCAGTGCCGCCTCTTGATCCCCACGCGCCCCTCCTAGCCGCGGAACCTGAGTACGGTGGTGAAGCCCTCCACGCCGTCGGCGAAGCCGGTGCCGACCAGCGTGGTGGTGGGCTCCTTGCACCCGAAGCCCGCGGAGTACCAGCCCAGCGGCGGGCGGGTCTCGCCGCGATGCGCCCGCCAGCACAGCTGTCCGGGCAGGTCGAGCAGCGCGGAGCGGTCCTCGCCGTCCCGGGTCCAGGTGAGCACTGCCCGGTCCCCCGCCAGGTCCGCGGCGATCGCCGGGCCGAGGTGGAACGCCAGGCGCACGGCCCGGCGCGGGCCGCGCACCTCGTCGACCACCCTCAGTTCCTGGCTCGCGGCGGTCAGCTCCACCCGGCGGCGGTGCACGGAGCGCTGGTAACCGTCGTGCTCGGCGCACCAGCGGGCCACACCCTCGTCCGTTGTGTCCGCGACCAGGACGCGGCTGCGGGCCTGCCGGGTCCACAGGAACGGGCCCCCGGAGACGGACTGGTCACCGTCGTCCAGCTGCAGGGTGTTGTGGCCGAGGGTCGACCGGAAGTACTGCCGCCACTCGGGCTGCCCGTGGTAGCAGTACGTCCCCGGGTCGGCGAGCACATCGACCCCGTCGTGCCGGACCTCCACGGACAGCGCGTCCGCGTGGGCGTGCGCGGCGATGGCCAGGAATCCGTGCGGGCCACCGTCACAGCGGCACCAGATCTCCGCCGGACCGCGCAGGATGGTCATGCCCGCGTCGGCGAAGTGGGCCGGTCGGGTTGCCGGGCGGGGCACGGCCGGTGCGGTTCCCTGCTTCGCGTACGGCCGGATGAGCGCGGCCAGCAGCGGGGTGCGCACGTCGGTGCCGGTCACCTCCGGCCACCAGGCGAGCCGGCCGAACACGGCGTCCCCGGTGGCCAGCAGTGAGGCCCAGCGGTCGGTGCCCGCGCCGTCCACGACCAGACCGTGCCCGTCGTCCGCGTCCCCCTGGCGCGGCGGCCGCAGCCGGCCGTCCACGATGGCCGCGAGCGCATCGGTCATCCGCAGCAGCACCAGCCGGATCGACGCGGGGACCGGCACACCGGCGGCATCCGCCTCGGCCACCGCGGCCAGGCCGAGCTCCAGCACCAGTCCGTGATACTCGGTGGCCAGCTCGCGGTTGAGGCCGGAGCCGAAGGTGTTGCCGCGCAGATGCCGCTCCAGCGACCGCAGGGCGTCGGCCCGCCAACGCCCCGAGGAGGGGAACCAGCCGAACGCGCAGGCCGCGGCGAACTGCCCTGCGGCCTCGGCGATCACGTGGTTGTTCGCCGACGACCCGCGGCTGGGGAAGGCGGCCAGCCAGCGCTGATGGTGCCAGATCTGGTTCAACGCCACCGGGTTGCCCTCGAAGAGCCCGGCCGCGCCCGGCCAGCCATCGAGCAGCCGGCGGATCCACACCCAGGACAGCAGCCGGATGCCCAGCTCGATGCCGCTGATCCAGTGCACGCCGCGCAGCGATGGGTTGGCCGTCCACCACGACCTCAGGTGCTCGGCCACGCGCTCGGCGTACCGCTCGTCCCCGGTGATCGCGTAGGCGGCGGCGAGCTGGGTGAGGTACTGGTGCCGGGACAGCTCCCAGATCTGCTTGATGTCGCCGACCGCGTCCTCGTTGCGGTACGGCACGTCGAAGGCGTAGCCCGACGCAGCCCGGCGCCCGGTCTTCGGGTCGTACCACCAGTCCGGGTCGGCCAGGTCGTGGCGGTCCACCCCGAAATACTCGGCGTGCCCGGCCATCAGCCGGTCCGCCTCGGCGATGAGACGCTTCGCGGCGTCCGGTGGCACCGCGGCGACCGTCCCGGCGGGCAGCACGGCGGTGAACCGGGCGCCGGTCACGCCCGGGCAGTCCGGCCGCGCCGACCGCCACAGGCGTCTGCGCACCGTGTCGCCCACCCGGCCGCCGATTTCCCGCGGCCCCATCCGGGACAGCCGCCGCAGGTACCAGCCCGGACTCCCCGAGTTCACAGTCATCGTGCCCACTCCAACGTCACCGGCGCGCCGCCGGCCAGGCCCGTCTGCACGGCGAGGGTGGCCGAGGTGGTGGCGACCAGCGACTCCAGCGGCACCGGCATCGGCCCGCCGGTCCGCACGGCCTTGATGAACGCGGCCAGTTCGGCCTGCTGGCCCTTGTCCCGGGCCTTGGGCAGCCGCGAACTGACCCACTTCTTGGGGCCGGCTGTGCTCTTTTCGAAATACAGCGAGGCACGGACGAAGTCGTCGAGCCGCAGCACCTTGCCGTCCGCGACGAGGTCCAGCGTCTCCTTGGGGAAGCCGGGCGCGCCGGTGGTGACGTAGCTGATGGTGGCGGTGGACCCGTCCGGGTAGCGCAGGACGACCTGGAGGTCCTCGTTGCCGGACGGGGCGACCGCGTACACCGAGACCGGGTCGGCGTCGAGCAGCCAGCTCGCCGTGTCGATGAAGTGTCCGCCCTCGCCGGTGAACCGCGAGCCCTCGGTGCCCTGTTGGAGGTACCAGCTGCCGTGCTGCAGCCGGCCCGCGTTGACCAGGTAGCGCAGGCTCGCCGGACCGGTCCGGGCGCCGAACCGCTTCCTGGCTTCCTGCAGCAGCGGCGCGAAGCGGCGGTTGAAGCCCACCTGCAGCCGGTCGTTGCCGGACTCCTCCACCGCAGCGAGCACGCCGGCCAGCTCGTCCTCGGTGAGGGCCAGGGGCTTCTCCACGAACACGGTCTTGCCGGCGAGGAGCGCCCTGCAGGTCAGTTCGGCGTGCGAGCTGTGCCGGGTGACGACGAACACCGCGTCGATGGACTTGTCGCCGAGCACGGCGTCGAGGTCGGTGGTCGCCTCGGTGAAGCCGAACTTGCGCTGCGCGTTGGCCGCGGACAGCGCCGTCGTGGTGACGACGGACGACAACTCGACGCCGTCGCGCTGTGCCAGGTGCGGCAGCAGCATCGAGGTCGCGTAGTTTCCCGCGCCGACGAACGCGAGGCGCACCGGCGTCTTGGCGGCACGGACCGGACTCCGCTTCACGTTCACCGGGGGAACCGCCACGGCCGGAGCCTCGGCCTCTACCGCGTGTTCGGGGTACCGGAACAGCACGGCCACGGCCTTCAGGTCGCCGTCCTTCAGGCGCTGGTACGTCTCGACGGCGTCGTCGAAGTCGGCGATGTGGGAGACCAGGGGCTCCACGTCGACGCGGCCGCGGGCGAGGAGGTCGAGGAAGCACGCCAGGTTGCGGCGCTCGGTCCAGCGCACGTAGCCGATCGGGTAGTCCCGCCCCTCGAGCTCGTACTCCGGGTCGTAGCGCCCGGGGCCGTAACTGCGGGAGAACCGGACGTCGAGCTCCTTCTCGTAGTACGCGTTCCACGGCAGGTCCAGGCGGCACTTGCCGATGTCGACGACCCGGCCGCGGTCCCGGCTCAACCGGGCGGCCAGCTCGACGGGCTGGTTGGTGCCGCCGCCGGCGGCCAGGTACACCTGGTCCACGCCGTGGCCGCCGGTGAGCTCGGCGACGGCGGTCTCCACGGCCGCGGACGCGGGATCGCCGCAGGCCGCGGCGCCCAGGCGCTCGGCGAGCTCGCAGCGCACCGGGTCGGGGTCGGCCCCGACGACGCGGACCCCCGAGGCGGCGAGAAGCTGCACCACCAGCTGCCCGATCAGGCCGAGGCCGATGACGAGAGCCACCTCGCCGAGCTGTGGCTCGCCTTGGCGGACGCCCTGCAGCGCGATCGACCCGACGGTGCCGAAGGCGGCGTGGCGCGGCGCGAGGCCGTCGGGGACCGGGGTGTAGAGGTTCTTCGGCACCCAGTTCAGCTCGGCGTGCAGCGCGTGCTCATTGCCGGCGCAGGCCACGAGGTCGCCGGCCTTCACCTCGTCGATCCCGGCGCCGACCTGCTCGACCACCCCGCACAGCGAGTAGCCCAGCGGCGTGTAGGAGTCCAGCTTGCCCATCACCTTGCGGTAGGTGGCGGGCACCCCGTTGGTGGCCACGCTCTGGATGACCTTGGCCACCTGGTCCGGCCGGGAGCGGGCCTTGCCCAGCATCGACATGCCGGCCTCGGACACCTTCATGAGCTCGGTCCCGGTGGAGATCAGCGAGTAGGCACTGCGGACCAGCACACCGCCCGGCTTGCACCCAGGCACCGGCACGTCGAGCACCGCCAGCTCGCCGCTCTTGTAGTTCTGCACAACCTGTTTCACCCGAAGTCCCCTTGTTTCTAAGCCGTCTTCCAGGCCGTCAAGTGAGCGTTCTGGCGGGACCCGGAGGTCGCGCCGCGATACCAGTACTCGAGGGTCAGCACATGCCACAGATGCTTGGAGAAGTCCCGCTGCCCGGCGGCGTCCTCGGCGACCATGCGGGCCAGCGCATCGCGGCGCAGGAGCCCGGAGTTGACGAGCACGCCGTCGTGCACCACCTCGCGCACCAGCGGCGCCAGATCCCGGCTCATCCAGGCACGCAGCGGGGCGCTGAACAGGCCCTTGGGCCGGTACACGATCTCGCGGGGCAGGATCGAGGTGGCCGCCTCCTTGAGGACGGCCTTGCCCTGTCGTCCGGCGATCTTGCGGTTGCCTGGCACGGCGAACGCCGCCTTGACCACCTCGACGTCCACGTACGGCACCCGCACCTCGGTCGACGCGGCCATGCTGGAGCGGTCCGTGTACGTGAGGTTCAGGCCCGGCAGGAACATCCGGGCGTCGCCCAGGCACATGCGGTTGACGAAGTCGTCGAGGTCGTTGTCCTGGTAGATGTCCGCATGCTCGGTCAGCACGTCCTCGACCGTTCCCGCCAGGTCCGGATCGACCAGGGCGAGCAGCTCGTTCCGGTCGTACATGGTGTAGCTGCGCCGGAACGCGGTCTCCTCCGGCAGATCGGCGAAGGAGAGGAACCGCTTCGCGAAGCGCACCGATCTGTACCCCCGGCGGGACGTGGCGACCGGAAGCCGGTCCACGACCCCGGACAGGCCGCGCCGCAGGGGCCGCGGGATGCGCTGGTAGCGCAGCGCCAGCAGGTTGGCCAGGTGCTTGCGGTAGCCGGCGAACAGCTCGTCGGCACCCATCCCCGAGAGCATCACCTTGACCCCGGCCTCCCGGGCGGCCGAGCAGATCAGGAAGGTGTTGATCGCGGCGGGGTCGCCGATCGGCTCGTCCAGGTGGTACGTCATCTCCGGCAGCAGGTCGAGTACGTTCGGGGCGATCTCGATCTCGTGCAGGTCGACGCCGAACCGCTCGGCCACCCGCCGGGCGTAGCGCAGGTCGTCCGGCATCGCCTCGAACTTGGCGTCCTCGGCGCGGAACCCGATCGTGTAGGCGGAGATCCCGGGTTGGTGGCGGGCCGCCAGCGCGGTCAGGTAGCTGGAGTCGAGCCCGCCGGAGAGGAAGGTCGCCACGGGTACGTCGGAGAGCAGGTGCTGCCGGGTGGACTCCTCGACGATGGCGGCCAGATCGGGCTGTTCGCCGCTCCGGGCCCGCTCCCGGCCCTCGGCGGCGACGTCCTTCAGGTGCCAGTACCGGCCGCGCTCCACCCGGCCGTCGGGCCGGATCCGCAGCCAGCTCCCCGGCGGCAGCTTCTCCGCTTCGCGGAACGCGCACCGCGAGTCCGGCACCCAGTAGTACAGCAGTGAGGCCACCAGCGCCGCTTGGTCCACTTCCAGCGGTCCGCCGGTCGCGGCGGCGAGCGCCTTGAGCTCGGAGGCGAACACCAGGCCCTCGCCGCGCCGCATCAGGAACAGCGGCTTGATGCCCAACTGGTCGCGGACGAGCACCAGTTCACCGGTGCGCTCGTCGAAGATCCCGAACGCGAACATGCCGCGCAGCCGGGGCAGGCAGTCGGTGCCCCAGCGCCGCCACGCCTCGAGAAGCACCTCGGTGTCGGAGGTACCGCGAAAGCGCACCCCGGCGGCTGCCAGCTCGGCACGCAGCTCGGGAGCGTTGTACAGCTCGCCGTTGTACGTCAGGGCGAGGCCGTCCGAGACCATCGGCTGGGCGCCGGTCCCGGACAGGTCGATGATGGCCAGCCGGCGGTGCCCGAGGTGCACTTCGCCGTCACCTGCGGGGTGGCTGTACCGGCCCGCCCCGTCCGGACCTCGGTGGGCGAGGGTATCGGTGAGCCGGTCGGTCACGACCTTTCCGTCCGGCCATCGGTACGTGCCTGCGATGCCACACATGTCCTACCGCGCCTCCTGGTCGTTGTCCGGGACCCTTCCCCCGGCTCTCAACTCCGTTCGAGCAGGGGAGGCCCCACTCGCCCACATCGGCAGCCGCTCCGTCCGCCGCCGGCCCGTCCCGTTCTGTCGGGCCAGCCGCTCGTTCTGGCCGCGCAGCGCGATGTGCAGCCCGTCCCACAGGGTGCCGTCGGTCCGGTCACGCGGATCGGGGTCGATCAGCACCACACCGATCACCGGAATGCGCTGGTCCGCGAGCTGCCGCGCCACGGTGTGCAGCCATGCGGCGCTGCCGTGCCCGGCACGCACGACGAGCACGGTCTGAGTGCCGAGGTACTGGAGGTCGGTCCATGCCGTGCCGGGCGCGACCGAGCCGACGCCGAGCCGGCGCTCCTGATGCGACAGGGCCGCGGCACGCTCGCCGCTGACCACGGTTGGGTCTCCTGGCTTCTGGCGGCGGTTGGCGAGCTGCGGGCCGGGCAGACCGTCGACGATGACCACTGGCTCCTCCGCCGCCAGTGCCCCGGCGAGGTCCAGGGCGATCACGCTCGTGCTGCGCGCACAGCCCAGTTCCAGCAGCGACACCGGTTCCGCGGCGCCGCGCACGGTGCGGGCCAGGGTCGCGGTGAGCCGTTCGCGTGCCGCCCGGGTCCGTCGGCGCTGCCACGGCCTGGCCGGCCGGCGGGGCACGCGGCGCAGCTCCGCGATGACCGAGGCGCCCAGGTTCGCCGCGATCTCCCGGCGCAGCACGGGGCGGTCCGCCACCACCGCGCCGACCGCGGCCAACGCGAGCCCGAGGACCAGCCCGAGGACGAGCCCGATCGCGGCGTTGGTGACAGCGGCTTTCGGCAGGGAGTGCTGCACCGCGCGCGGGGCGTCCACGATCTGCGTGCCGACGATGAGCTGGGGGGTGCCGATGCGCGCCTCCGCGGCGCGCTGGCCGAAATCGGCTATCTTCGATTTGAGCTCGGCCCGGCGGGCGAAGAGCGACTCCATGCTCGCCGACGCTTTCGGGTCGCTCTCCGGCGTTCGGTCTCCGATCGCCGTGTTGACCTGGGCGAGTTCGTCCCGCAGTCGGTCGCGCTGGTCGAGCAGGGTCGTGGCCTCGGCGTTCGCGGCCTCCCGTATCCGCTTCACATGGTCGGCGACGAACGCATCGGCCAGCGCCTTGGCTCGGCTCACCGCTTCCGCGTCGCTGTCACCTGTCACATCGATCTGCAGCAGGTTGTTGGTCAGGCCGGTACCCCGGTAGTCCCGCATGAAGTCTTCCGGGCTTTCCGACGACTTGAGGATCTGCAGGGCCTTGCCGGCGACCCGCGTGGTCCCCAGCAGCTCGGCGTCGGTGCGGATCAGCGTTCCGGGGTCGTTGGGCTGGTCCTCCTTGTGCGCGACCAGCACCTTGGTCACCGCGCTCGGCGGCGCCGGCAGCAGGACCGCCACCGCCGCGCCGACCAGCAGCCCCAGGAGCGCCAGGGAGCACCAGAGGCGGCGACGCCTGCGCACCGCCACCACCAGCGCCTGCAGGTCCAGCAGCGGAGCGGCGGCCGACGACTGCTGTGTCTGCTGCGTAGCGCTCGTCGTCACACTGAACCTCCCGTCGCGTGGCCGGGAACCGCGAGCGCCAGAGTGGCGTCTTCCGGAGGACGGCCGGCAGACCGCGTCGGACGGGCCCGGACCGTGCCGGCGACGACGATGCCGACGACCTCGTGCTTGCCGTCCGCACACGCCTCGGCGATGCCGGCGAGCTCCCCTGCGGTCCAGCTGCCCGCGCTGAGCACGACCAGGGCACCGGACTCGGTGTCGCGGTCCGGCACCATCGGCTGGGACACCGAAACCCCCACCACTCGCAGCAGCGGATCGCTCTTGGCCTCGGCGACGAGCTGCCCGGCGGCCCGGCGGGCGATCTCGTCGCCGTCCGGTACGACAACCAGCAGCCGCCGCGGGGCCGGCAGCTGGTCCCGGAGGCGAGCGCACACCCGCCGGTAGCGGATACTCCTGCTGGCCTCGTCGCCGGACGTCTGCGGGGTCGGTATGTCCCACCGGGTGTCGACGCCCAGCAGCCGGCGGATCCAGGCCCGCGGGCCATGGCCTTTTTGCCGGTGCCCGGGCCGTTCACCGGGCACGTCGACGGTACCCAGCAGCGCCGAGCCCAGCGCCGCGGCGATCGCCGGTTCGGTGCGCAGTCGGCGATTCACCCGTGCGGCGGCGAGATGGCCGATGACCGCGAGCAGGAGGAACAGCAGCGCCCCGGCGGCGGTGAGCTGCATCCTCGTCGGGGGTGCCTCGCCGGTCGGCCGGGCCGCCGGCCCCATGACGACCATGTTGGCCTTGTTGGTCGCCAGGTCGGCCTCGTCCAGCTTCTTCATGGCCTCCTGCAGCGCGGTACGCAGCTGCTCGAGCTCGGTGCGGGCCTGCACGCTCTCCACGGTCTGCCCCGGATCGGCCGCATTGGCGAGGTCGGTGATGCGGCGGTTGGTCTGCGCCACCTTCTGCCGCAGGGCCTCGGGCCCCGTAGCCGCTTCGGGGTCGGTGCTGTCGCCTGCGATCCGCGCGGCGAAGGCGACGAATTGCCGGGCGACCTGGTCGGAGAGCCGCTGCGCGCGCTCCGGGGTGTCGGCCGTACCCGAGATCTTGATGATGTTTCCGTCGGCGGCCTGTGCGCTCACTCGATCCCGCAGCTCGCTGCCGCTGACGCCGGTCCAGCCGAGCGTGGCAGCCGCGCGGTCGACCACCGCCGAACTGGCCGCGATTTCCGCCTGAGTCAGCAGCTCGCGCTCCTCCCACTGCCCCGCCAGCAGTACCGATGCCGAGGTCGTGTAACTCGGCGGGAACAGCAGGGAGGCGCCGTAGCCGACGAGCGCGCCCACCACGGCGACGACGGCGAGAAGCCGCCAGCGCCGACAGAGAATCCGCCCGATCGTGACCAGGCGTACCGTGTCATCGCTCAACGGCGCGGCCTCTTCCCTGCCCGGAGCGGGTCGCCCGCCGACGCCGGAGTGCGGTCACGGCAGGCAGCGGCGTAGGCGGCGAGCAGCGACGCTTGCGAGTTCCGCCAGGAAAGCTGCCCGTCGATCCGCTCCTGGCCGATCTTGCCCATCCGCGCCCGCTTCTCCGGATCGTCCAGCAACAGCGCGATGAGTCCGGCGAATTCGGCCTCGTCGTTGGCGGGCGCGTAGACGGCGGCGTCACCGGCGGAGACGCGCGCCTCCTTCAGGTCGAACGAGACGATCGGCCGGCCCATCGCCATGTACTCCAGGACCTTGTTCATGGTCGACACGTCGTTGAGTGGATTGCGCGGGTCGGGGGAAAGGCATACGTCCGCGGTGGACAGGTAGCGCACCAGGTCGGCGTCCGGAATGCGCCCGGTGAACTGCACCTGTTCGGAGAGCCCGAGCTGCCGGGACAGCTCCACCATCGCGTCGAAGGCGTCGCCGGCGCCGACGAACACCGCATGCCAGTCGGTCCGCCGGAGCTCGTCGCGCAGCTTCGCAAGGGCCCGCAAGGCATAGTCGACGCCGTCCTGCGGGCCCATGACACCGAGGTAGCACAGCAGATGAGGCTTGCCGCGCTTCAACTCGGGCTCGGGCGGCACCGGTTGGAACCGGTCGACCTGGGGCGCGCTGCGGACCACGAAAACGTCCTCAGGGCGTCGACCGCCACGACGCACCGCAACGTCCTTGTAGCTCTCGTTCGTGGCGAGCACGACGTCCGCGGCCCGGTAGGTCCGACGTTCCAGCGCGCACACGGCGCGGTAGAGCAGATCCTCGCCGCGGTCGAACCGGGAGAGGTACAGCTCGGGTACCAGGTCGTGCTGGTCGAAGACGAATCGCGCGCCGCGCCGCTTCAGCCACTGTGCCGGCAGGAACAGCAGGTCGGGTGGGTTGCAGGCGTGGACCACGTCGACCGGGCCGACCTTGCGGGCCAGCCGGGCCGTATGCCACAACGCCGATCCGTACTCCCGCAGATAGCCGGCCGGCCCTCCGGTGGCCGCGCGCAACGGGTAGCGGTGGATCTGCACCCCGTCGATCACCGCCTCCGGCTCCGTGTCCCGCTTGTTTCCCCGGGGACAGATGACGTGCACCTTCCAGCCCGCGTCGCGCAGCGTCGTGCACTCCTGCCACACCCGCCGGTCGAACGGCACCGACAGGTTTTCCACCAGGATCAGCGCGCGCCGGTCCGGCCGGTCGCCGCTGGCCGTGTCACCAAACGATGTGTCACCAAGCAAGGCCCATGTACCCCGGTTCGGTCCGGCGCGCGTCGGCGTCGGGAAGGTGGATGAGGTCGACAATCACCGGGCCGTCGCCATGGGGCAGCGCCGACAGCACGGCCGGATCCCTGGTCCCGACCAGGCACACCTCGGCGTGCTCGAGCACCTCGCCGACGGAGTCCGCAAGCAGCTGCGCGAGGTGCGGCAGCCGGGTCTCGATGTACTCGCGGTTCGCGCCCATCAGCCGGGAGAGGCTCACATTGGCGTCGTGGATCCGCAGGTCGTAACCCTTGCCGAAGAGCCGCTCCGCCAGCTCGACGAGCGGGCTCTCGCGGAGGTCGTCGGTGCCGGGTTTGAAGGACAGCCCGAACAGGCCCACCCGGCGCTTGCCGGTGCGCTCGACCAGGCCCACCGCGCGCTGCAGATGGTCGGCGTTGGAGGGCAGCACGTGGGCGAGGATGGGCACCGAGATGTCGGCCCGCCGCGCCGCGTGGACCAGGCTGCGCAGGTCCTTGGGCAGGCAGGAGCCACCGAAGGCGAAGCCGGGCCGCAGGTAGGCGGGGCTGATGTTCAGCTTGCGGTCGGCCAGGAACACGTCCATCACCTGGTGCGAGTCCACTCCGAGTGCCTGGCACACCGCGCCCAGCTCGTTCGCGAAGCCGATCTTGAGGCCGTGGAACGCGTTGTCCGCGTACTTGATTGCCTCGGCCGTCGGGACCGGCACCCGGAACACCTCGCCGGGCAAGCCGTCGTACAGCGCCCTCACCACATCGCCGCTTGCCGGGTCGAGCTCGCCGATGACGGTCTTGGGCGGGTCGAAGAAGTCCCGCACGCTCGTGCCCTCGCGCAGGAACTCCGGGTTGACCGCGACCCCGATGTCCACCCCGGCCGTGCCGCCGACGTTCTTCTCCAGGATCGGTACCAGCAGGTTCAGGCAGGTGCCCGGGAGCATGGTGCTGCGGAACACGACGGTGTGCCGGCCCCCCTGCTCGGCCCCCTCGGCCAGCGCGGCGCCGATCTGCTCGGTGACCCGTTCCAAGTAGGTAGTGCACAGGCTGCCGTTGGGCTCCGACGGCGTGCCCACGCAGACCAGCGACACCTCGCTGCCCGTGATCGCCTCGTGGACGTCGCGGGTGGCGCGCAACGCTCCGGTCCGCACGACCTCGGCGATGAGCTCGCCGATCCGCTCCTCGACCACCGGCGCCTTGCCGTCGTTGACCAGGTCGACCTTCACCTGGTTCACGTCCACCCCGATGACCTCGTGCCCCATGCTGGCCAGGCACGCGGCCGATACGCAGCCCACGTAGCCGAGCCCGAAAACGCTGACTCTCATGACCCGTTCCTCACCCCAGGCAGGCCCTTGTGGCCTGCGGTCCGTACGCCGACCGGACGACGCCCCCCGCGCATCAGTACGCCCCCTGCCCCTGGAGCACCGCACGCAGCGTCTTCCACAAAATCACCGTGTCCAGGGCGAGCGACCAGTCCTCCACGTACCGCAGGTCCAACCGGACCGCCTCCTCCCATGGCAGGTCGCTGCGCCCGCTGATCTGCCACAGACCGGTGAGGCCGGGCTTGACGAGCAGCCGCCGCCGGATGTCCGGGCCGTACGCGGCGCACTCCTCCGGTAGGGGAGGCCGCGGTCCGACGAGCGACATCGAGCCGGTGAGCACGTTGAAAAGCTGCGGGAGCTCGTCGATCGAGTACCGGCGCAGCACCCCTCCCACCCGGGTCACCCGCGGATCCCGGCGGAGCTTGAACAGCAGGCCGGCGCCCTCGTTGCGATCGGCCAGCTCGGCACGTGCCCCGTCGGCCCCGGCGACCATGGTGCGGAACTTGAGAATGGTGAACTCGCGGCCGTCCTTGCCGACCCTGCGCTGGCGGTAGAACGCCCCGCCCCGACTGTCCAGCAGGACGAGCAGCCCGACACACACCATCAGCGGCGCGAACAGCATCAGCAGGATCGCTGCGCCCACCCGGTCGACCACCCCTTTGACCGCCCGGCGGCCCCCGGTGAAGATCGGCATGCTGACCCTCAGCAACGGGATCCCGAGCACCGCGTCGACATGCAGCCGCGGGCCGGCCACCTCCATGAGCACGGGGGCCACCACCATCTCGGCGTCGCTGCCTTCGAGGTTCCAGGCCAGCCGTTGCAACCGGTCCGGTGACCAGTGCGGGTGCGGTGTGACCGCGACGACCCGGTAGCCGTCCCGGCGCACGTGGTTGGCGACATCCGTCAGCCGGCCGACGACCGGCACTCCGTCCAGATGGTCACCGTCGAGCCCGAGACCGTCCGCCGTACACACCGCCTCCACCCGCCAGCCGAGGTGCGGGAACTTACGGGTCCGGGTGATCAGGTCGCGCACGGTGGCCAGGCTCCCGGCAGCGAGCACCGGGCGCAGGCACCGCCCTTCTTTCCGCTGTCTGTGCAGCCAGAGGCGCAGCAGATACCGCTCGGTCATGGTGACGATCGCGATCGCCGGTATCGCGACGAAGATCCAGAGCTTGATATTGCGCGAGGTGAGGGCGATCCCGCCGAGCGCCAGTACGACGGCCGCGGTGCACAGTGAGCGTCCGAGCCGGCGGAATTCCTCGGCGCCCTGGCCGAGCACGGCCGGAGCCCACGCCCGGCTCACCGCAAGCGCTCCCAGCACCAGAAGCTCGGTGCCGAAGGCGAGAATTCTCCACTTCTCGTGCCAGTTGGCCGCGTCCCGGACCCCGAAGAAGCCGCCGATCGCCGCCACCACAAAGGCGGTGGCCACGGTGTCGCTGGTGATCACGATACGGCGGTACCGCTGCTCCCAGTCGATCGCGGGCCGGCTGATCGCCCCGATCTCCAGACGCCCGCGCGCCGATGGAAAAGGGCTGACTAATTCCCCCTGCTGCACGGAACCCCCCAGGTCGCCAGCGGGTTCGACGTGTTCGCTCAACACGGTTCCTCCCCCCGGGAGGCCCCCGCCCCCCGCTGTTCCACCCCTCGGGAGGCCCCCGCCCCCCGCGCCGCGCTGTTCTTCGCCTCGGGAGGCCTCAGCCCCCCGCGCATGACATCGCGGCTATTTCAGCGCTAGTTGAACAACCCACCCTGGCGGCAGCGGACTTACCTGCATGCCAGACCTTCGAGGTACACGGAAACCCGTCGAAACCTCGGGTGCTCCCCGCACTCAAGGCCCTCTGAGGCTCCAAGAATTGATCACCCCCACACGGCGCTGGGGATGCGACTGCTGACCGTTCCGTAGTGCCGGACCTATAGATCGTTATTGGTCGTCTCATGACCGACCAGCTGAAGCACGGTCAATCTAGACCACCGCGACCAGTTTGTAGAGAGGATGTGTGCAAAATGTGCCCAACCTTTGAGGCTGGACCCACGGACCGGTGATCGCCTATTGGTGCCTCGACGACGAAGACGTGCCTTGTGACCTGTGATGATGGGGGTTCTCTGGGCCACGGCCCCGGCACCCGCGAGGCGTCCCGGCACTGGCAGCTGGGCCGGGCCCAGGCCCTTGTGCGCATCAGCCAGGACCGCCTCACAACCCGCAACACACCGCTGCCGGCCCTCAGGCATCCAGCTCTACGACGCCGAGTACCCCCGGCCCAACGGGCCGGTCCTCGTTCGGCTCTTCCTCGACCGCAGCGACGTGACCGACGAGTTCATCGACGCCGTCGTCGCCCGATGGCTCACCACGCTCGAAGGGCGGCTGCCAGAAACGCGACGAGGTCGCAGGGGTGCGACGGCCCGCGGTCTACTCGCCGAGCTGCTCTTCGCCCAGCTGCACCTGCTGCCACTGGGCGAAGGACGTGAGGCGGTCGTGACCGGTGCACAGCCAAATGGTGCAGAAGGGCTCCCAAGTAAGAGGACCACCGCTCCTGTGCTCGATACGAAAGACATCGCCGAGTTCGGCTTCTTTGGGAAGCGTTGCGGTCCGCGCGTGCTGCACCGCTGTGGTGCCAGTCATGGGAACCTTGCCAGTCATGGCCACCTCCGGAAAAGGAAGACGACGACCGGACGAACGAGTCCACGCCGGACCGGACAGCCCTCGTGCCGTGCACACATCCGGTCCGCCGCGCACTCGATGAACTCGCGGTCGTCGAGAGCCGCCTTGATCGACATCGCGGCCGGCGCGGCGTAGGAGCTTGATCAGATCACCATGGGCCGCGTGCGCGACCGGCGTCCGGCGTCCTGCCTGCGGATCACGACCTTCCTCGGCCGCCGCTGTATGACGGATACACGATCACAGGCGGCATCCGTCATACCTCCAGCCTGCGCCGGAGCGCAGCGGACCGCATCCCGAACTCGGGCGCCGGTCTGCCCCTCCTCACGGTCTCGGTGCGCCGTACGGCAGACGAGCAAGAGCATCGCAGGGCCGCCTTCGCCGGGCTGCTGCGTACCGGCGGAGGAAGGCCCGCATGGAGTCGGACCAGCCGCCCCGGATCCGATGGCGTCGCGCGTTTCCTTCTTGCCAGGCTCCGACGACGCATGCAATACCTTGACTCCGCCCCGTGTTCGGTGGTGACGGTGAGCCCACCGCCGGCAGCAACGTCTTGGGCACCTCAAGCCCCACCGTTGGGACCGCGGATGCGCCGGTGTGGATCTGCCCGGGCAGCGAGCAATCGTTGATGTGCAGGCCGGTGGGCCGGTAAGCGGCCTCGCGGTCCGCACGAGCCGGTGCAGCGCGGCGTCGGCCCTGATCCGCACGCGGGTGCGAATCAGGGCCGGGTTGTTCAGCCTGGCCAGTTCCTCCCGCAGGACCGGGTCGGCGGGAAGAGTACGGCCTGGAGCTGGTTGATCGCCTGGGTACGGGCCTTGACCGCCGAGCCCTTGGCGAGTGTGAACATCCGGACGATCTGCACCGGACCGTCGCCGGGCTTGGCCCGGGCGCGTGCCCGCCCGCTCAACACCTCCCAGTGGCGTGCCGGTCGATCAGGGCAGGATCTCGACGTACCCGTCGGTTCCGTGCACACGGATCCGCTGCCCGTCCCGGATCAGCCGGGTGGCCTGCTCCACGCCCACGACGGCCGGCAAGCCGTACTCCCGGGCGATCACTGCGCCATGGGTCATCAGGCCGCCCACCTCCGTCACCAGGCCCGCGATTCCGACGAACAGCGGCGACCAGCTGGGGTCCGTGAAGGGCGTGACCAGAATATCGCCCGCTTCGAGATCGGCTTCCGCCATGTCGAGGATGACGCGGGCTCTTCCCTCGATGGTCCCGGCGGAAACCGGCAGGCCGGTCAGGGCGCCGGCCGGTACGTCGTCGCGCCGGTACGCCCCTGTGAGTGCCTCACCGTCCGATGTGAGCACCCGGGGCGGTGTGAGCGCGTGGTACGACCGGAAGGCTTCCCTGCGTTGCCGGATGAGCTGGTCGTCCACCTGGTGCGAGCGCACGGCGTCGTGGAATTCCTGGAACGTGAGGTAGAAGACGTCCTCCTTCTCAGGAAGCACGTTGGCCCGCACGAGGCGCTCGGCCTCCTCCAGCAGGGCCCGCTTGTAGACGAAGTAGCGGCTGATGATGCCGTACTTCGGGTACTCCCGGTACCCGATGAAGGTCCGGACCCGGTCGATCATCCGCTTGGCCTCGTCGGCTTTCCGGTCCCCGTCCGGCTGGGCCCGCAGGCGTGACAGCACCTCCTGTTCCTTCTCCTGCGCCTTCTGTTGCCCCTGCTCGAAGCGCCGCTCGGCGGCACCCGGCTCGAAGTTCCTGACGTTGTCGAGGATCACGGGCACGAGCGTGGTGGGGCGCTCGCGCCAACGCGGCCTCGTGATGTCGATCTCGCCGACGCAGCGCATGCCGTACCGGTCGAGGTAGGCCTCGATGGCGTCGCGCGCTTCGGCCCCGCCCGCGAGTTTCGCCATGCCGTCCAGGAAGCCCTCGTCCCCGACGTCGACGTTCTGCAGGAACGCCACCAGCTCCGGATGCGGGCGGATCACGTCCGCGACGTCGAGCAGCGCCAGTCCCATCTCCGACGTGATGTTGTCGGGGGCGGACAGGGTGAGCGTGTCAGCCGCGTTCTTCTCGCCCAACCACTCCTGCAGCTTGTCGTTGAGCCACCACGTGGCCTCCATCCCCGCCATGATCGCCTGCATGCTCAAGGGGTCACTGAGGACCCGCTTGTGTTCCTCGAAGGCCTCCAGCAGGAAGTCGAACAGCGCCGGTCCGGTCTTCGCCCGGATGTCGCGCTCCAGGGCGGCGATGGACGCCTGGCTGCGCTCGATCAGCTTGGTGACGACGGCCGGATCGGTCTCGATCGGGGCGGGCGCACCGGCCGACCGCCTGCCGGGACCCGCGTCCGGGAGCGACGGAACGAAACCGTCGCGGTCGAGGACGGTCTCCAGTGCGTCCCTGACCAGCGGATCGCCTCTCCCCACAAGGTCCAGGAAGCCGGCGCGACCCGCGGGCGAGGCCAGGGCCCGGGTGGCGTCGACGAACAGCCTCCCGCCGGCCTCGTGCATCGGCGCCATCGCCGTCAGCTGCCACATGGAGATGCCCAGGGGCTTCATGGGGTCGGTCATCATCTGCTGATGCCCGACGGAGAGGTAGACGTGATTTTCCTGATCGCCGATGTCGGGGATGGGGAACAGCGTCGTGATCGGCCGGCTCTGCACGATCCGGAAGCCATCGTCGACCAGGCACCATTCGATGTCCTGCGGGCGGCCGAAGTACGCTTCGATCCGCCGCCCGAGCTGCACGAGCTGCACGACCTGCGCATCCGTCAGCGCCGGCTGCTCCTGCCGCTGCGCGTCGATCGCCACTTCCTGCGTGCCGCCGGCCGACAGGGCCTGAACGGCACGCTCTTTGGCGGCGATCGCCTTGCTGACGACTTCGCCGTCCCGCACCGTGAAGACGTCCGGGTTCACCAGGCCGGAGACCAGGGCCTCGCCGAGGCCGAAGCCGGCGTCCACGGTGGCGACCTTCCGGTTGCCTGTGACGGGGTCGGCCGTGAACAGGATGCCGGCCGCATGGGGGAAGACCATCTGCTGCACGACCACGGCCATATGGACCGTACGGTGGTCGATGCCGTTCCGCTGGCGGTAGGTCACGGCCCGCTCGGTGAACAGCGAGGCCCAGCACCGGCTGACGTGCTGGAGGATCGCCGTCGGCCCCACGACGTTCAGGTAGGTGTCCTGCTGGCCGGCGAAGGAGGCCGTGGGCAGGTCCTCTGCCGTCGCGCTGGATCGGACGGCATAGGCGGTGTGCTCACCGAGCCGGGCGAGCGCGCGGGTGATCGCCGCCGCGAGATCGCCCGGGATGGCGATCCCTTCGATGGCCCGGCGGATCTGCGCGCTGAGCGTGCGGATCGCCTCCCGGTCGTCCGGGTTCAGACGCGACAGCTGAGCGAGCCGATCGTCGATCGACGGTGCTTCCGCCATGATCCGCCGGAAGGCGTCCGTCGTCACGCAGAAGCCGGCCGGCACGCGGATGCCTTCGATCCGCGACAGCCCGCCCAGGTGCGCGCCCTTGCCGCCGACGACCGCGACCTGCGTCTCGTCAACCTCGTGAAGATCCCACACGTACTGCTCGATCATCGCGCTACCTCCGAGGCAGTCGTGTCCCGTCGCCCTGCACTGGCCGATCGCATCACCGGAGCCTCCAGCTCTGCCGAACCTCTTGTCAGCGCTCCGTCTGACGAGTCGGGTGGCGCGCACCCCCGCACCACCGCCCCGAGCGCTCGCGACCGCACTGCCGGTCCCCCCACTGGTTCGACGCCACCGCGTCCCCCATACGTCGACAACACACGCACGTCGTGCCCCATTTCTGCAGCTTGTGGCCTCGGCCGACGATTTTGCGTCACCACCCGGGTCTTGCCGCAAGCCCCCCAGTGCGCTATACGTTAAGAGTGGCGAGGAGAGGCATCTCCTTGCCTTTGCCTTTTTGCCGTCCAGCTGGGCCGGCACGTTTCTCGCGAAGTGGTGGCACGCCGCGTACGGGTACGCGTGGTTGGCCCAGGCGGATGTCGCTCGCCAAACGGACGCTTGACGGCCGCCGTAGCTCACATCGGCCGACATCCATACGCCCGGTCACGGGACACCGGAGCGGTCCAGGCAATGGCGGGGCCGGTCGGTGTGGCCCTCCCCCTGTATGGCCACACCGACCGGTCCTTCGCCCTCTAGGCGGACTCTCGTCCCACTGCTACCAGGAACCTGCACCAGGCAGGATTGAGAGTCCGCAGGAACGCCGTCACATACGTCGTCCGTCCCCACCTGCGGTGAGCAACGGCGCACACGAGGGCCGCGATGGCTGCGACCGGGCGGCGGGCCATCCCGATCCGGCCGGCGCGTGAGTGTGGTCTTCCCTCTGGGGTCACTTGCCCCACCTGACCACGGATCGTTCCATCCCGGTGTCGAGTGCATTCTGGTACCAGGCCTCCGACGAGAGGTCAGGCGTTTCGGGGGGCTCTGCGCAGAGGGGGTCGGCTGCTTCCGCGATCACCCGGTACAGCGAGTCCCAGTCCTGGGCCGTGCGCGTCCCCCCAGGCACGAGCCGGTCCCCCGCCCGGAGGTAGGCGAGCATCCTCTCGTGTGGAGAGGACTGTCGATCACTCATGTAATTCCCCTTCAGATCTACTGGTGTGGTGGATTCCACCCTGCGGCCACGGCCAGTGAGTGGACCGGCCGTGGCCACCGGGCGGGATCCAACCCGGCACCCCGGGGCGGAGCCGGGGCACGGCGGCCACCGTGTGCGGCCGCCGGGAGCCCGGATTCCGCCTATGCCGGCTCCGCCTCCTCGTCGTCCTGGCAGAGCTTGGCCTTCTTCTCGGCCGCGGCCAGCTCACGGCTGACCGTTGCCGACGAGATCTCCAGCAGCTCGGCGATCTCGAGGCCCATGAGGCCCCAGATGTGTGTGAGCTCCCAGACGGCCGCCTGCCGTTCGTTGGCGATGGCCGCCTTCACCGATTCGAGCAGCTCGAGGTACTCCAGGCCGGCGACCGGACTGGAGCTGAACTGCCTGGCGTGCTCGGGAGGTTCGTCGTAGGGGCGTTCGCCCGAGGAGCTCTTGCGCCAGTAGTCGCGGAGCTTGTTGCGGGCCACCGCGGTGGCGAACACGATGACCGGCTTGTTGAACTTCGTTCCCTTACGGAACTCCTGGAAGACGGCGATGCATACCTCCTGGGTGATGTCCTCGGCCAGGTGGTAGTCGTGCGTGACCCGCGTGACCGAGGAGATCAGCCGCGGCACAACGCTGCTCAGCGCCTCCTTCAGCGCCGCCTCGCGTTCCTTCGACAGCTTGCGGGACAACTCCGGGGAGTCGTCGCCGCCGTCTGCGAGGTGCCTCATGTGTGGTGCCTCTCCGCTGTCCGGGTGCTGCCTTCAACGCCCCGGGCTCCCTCTATGGACGCGGAACGGACCGCGGATTTTTCACGGCCCGGAAAGGAAAATTCCCGTGGGGACGGCGGGACTTGGAGTGGTAGGAGACGCCGCGGCCCTGAGTGGCCGACTCCCCACCGGCCCCACGGTCTCCGTCCAGTCATCCACCCCGTGCCTCCGGCACCCCCAAGACAGGAGTGGTCATGCCCACGAGAATTCCGGACGAGGGCACCCCTCAGCCGCAAGACACCGTGCCGGCGCGTACCGTCTGGTCGCTGCTGATGCTCGTCCTGGCACTGCTGGGGCTGATGGGTGCGGGCATCCTCGTGTACGTGACGTGGCGTCACCCGTCCCTGGGCACCCCGCTGGGTGTGGCGTTCGCGGGCGTCACCCTCCTCACGACGGTCGTCGCTTCGCTGTCGCGCCGGTAGGAGCCGGCTTGCCGTCCCGCCCGCTCAGAAGTCCCGTCCGTCGGCGACCCAGAGATAGGCCTCATCGTCGAAGGGACCGTGATATTCGCCCTGCGCCTCGCCGAGGTCGACGTCGGTATCCGGGTATGCGGCCCGCAGTCGCTCCATCATGCCGTCGGACAGATAGTGGTGGTGGAGGTCCAGACGCTGCAGATGGGTCAGCGGCTGTCCGCAGAGCAGGCTTTCCGCGCCCCGGTCGCTCAGCGCGCCCAGGGCCAGGCTCAGGGACCGGAGGCGCGCCACCACAGGAGCGGTCGATGCCGCCTCTGCCATCTCGTCCTGGATCGAGCTGTTCTCCAGGCCCAGGGATCGCAGCGAAGGCAGCCGCTCTCCGCTCAGGAGGGGCGTCAGATCGAAGACGTCGGCCACTTCGAGCCCGTCGTCATCGACGCCGAGCCATAGGTCCAGGTGTCCCAGCCCGGGAAGGTCGCTGGCCGCGACCGCCTGCAGGACGCCGGACGGCAGGCCGCAGGACTCGAACCGCAGGGTTTTCAGTGCGGCATGACGGAAGGGTTGCAGCTCCCATCCCTGCTTGCCCCGGACGTCCAGTCTCTCCAACAGCGGGAAGCGCTCAAGGACGGGTGTGAGGTCGGTCTGCCAGATGCAGGGGAAGTCCTCCTCGTCGCCGAGATACAACGCCCGCAACTGCGGGAAGCGCTCGGCGGCCGCAAGCAGGGAGGTGGCGGCGTCCGGGCCGTCGAAGCCTGTGAAACCCACTACCAGAGTGGTGACTTGGGTGGTGTCCACCGACTGCACAAAGCGCTCGAAGACCTCGGGGAACTCGGGCGGTCCCGAGACCGGCGCGCTCAGACTCCAGGCCGGTCCCTGCCGGACGGCCCTTGCACCACCGTCCGGATCGAACGCCTGCAAGGGCCGGCCGTGGAACTCCTTGGTGCGCAGATAGCCGGTCATTGCTGCTCGCCTTCGTTCCGGGAAGTGACCCAAGGGATCGAACCACACCACCCCAACGCCCTTACGAGGCGGCCGGCTTTCGCACGTCCCGCCCAGGCACCCGGACGAGAGCAGGCATCCAGGGATCGACGAGCCCCAAGTGCCGCGCCAACGCGTGCACGCCTGGGCCAGTCGGCGCTTCGACCGCCGATGGGCGAACGCCGCCCCAGTCACCGTCGCGAGCGGATGCCCGCTCGCGACGGACCGCGCGGGCCCCAGGCCGCTCACTTCACGAAGTCGTCCACGACTTCCGGCGGCCAGGTGCCGACCTTGAGCACGCCCATGGAGTATGCGCGGGAGACCAGCGCGGCGCGGTTGGGCACCTTCAGCTTCCGCAGCAGGCAGGTCACGTGGTACTCGACGCCCTGCCGGCTGAGGTAGAGCCTGGCTGCCAGGGGGACGGTGGAAACGCCGGCGGCGATGCCTTCGAGGATGCGCGCGTCCATCGCGGAGAGGATCTTCTTGCGTTTGGTCACGACCTGCGCCCCCTCGGCTTCCCCGGCCGAGGGCATCATGACCAGGATCGCGGTCGTGTCGGGCAGGCCGCCGCGCACCGCGACCGCGGTGAGGGGAACGGTGAAGGCGGACCCCTCGCCGGGCCCCACGGCAATGACGGGCGTGACGAATCGCTGATGCTTCCCTTCCAGTAAATTGGAGAATTGGCGCACTAACGGCTGCTGCACGCTCGGGTGCACCACGTCACGGAAATTGCGGCCGCATAGGTCCTCGGACGAGCCGTTGAACTGCCGGAAGAACTCCTGGTTCGCCTGCTGGATGGTCAACGTTTTATCAAGGCTCGCCATGCAAAGGCCCGGAACTGCAGGTGCTGGACTCAGCAAGAGAGGGCTCCCTGTCAGAGAACTTGAGGGCGAAATCTATTCGGAGGCTGGCGAGCGGCGGTGAAGGCCGTCATCAGGGGCGTCATCGACCCTGGGACCAGCGGTATCTCCAGATGTTGAACATTGTGCGTCATCGCCCTTGCGGGGTCCTGGTCGTGCCACTGGCGGCCCCTTGCCATCGCCTGCCATCGTTTTCCGGACCCCTTGTCGAAATCCTTGCCGAACACCTGCCGCTTTCTTGCCAATCGATGGGCATCCACCCTGGAAGGTGCTTTCTCTATGTCAAGATCCGCAGAGGACGGTAGGAGAACAGTCAGCTCGAAATCGTCCGTCAGCCATATCCGCGAGAGCCATGGGGACCGTCATGCACGCACCTCCGACCGCAAACGTGTCACCCACGACGACCGGCGGGGCTGAGCTCTTCCTGAACGTTCTGGGGCCCATGTCGGCGCGACGCAACGGTCATGACCTGCCGCTCGGCCCGCCACGCCGGCGAACACTGCTCGCCCTGCTGCTCATCCGCCTTGGCCGCGTGGTGCCCACCGAAGTGCTCATCGAGGAACTGTGGGGTGACGGGGCACCCCAACACGCCGTCGCCACGCTCCAAAGCCATGTTTCTCATCTGCGCCGGGCCCTGCATACAGTGGCGGGAACGGGCCAACTTTCGGTGCTGCGTCATCGGACGCGCGGTTACGTCCTCGATCTCGATCCCGAACAGGTCGATGCCTGCCGGTTCGAGCGTCTGGTCACCGACGGACGGCGGCTGCTGGAGCAGCACGATCCGCGTACCGCGCAGGCCCTGCTCACGGAGGCTTTGGGGCTGTGGCGCGGCTCGCCCTACGCGGAGTTCGACGGCAATCTGCCGCTCAGTGGCGAGTGCACCCGACTCGAACAGCTCCGGCTCACCGCCGTGGAGTCCTGCGCGGAGGCGCGGCTGGCTCTCGGCGCGGCCGAAGAGGTCGCCGCCGATCTGGACGGGGAGGCGCGCCGTCATCCCACGCGGGAGCGGCTGGTCGGCCACCTCATGACGGCGCTGTCCCGGCTCGGGCGGCAGGCCGAGGCGCTTGAGGTGTACGAGCGGACGCGTAGTCATCTGGTCGAGCAGTTCGGACTGGACACCGCAGCGGAACTACGCCGGGTCAGAAACGCGATCCTGCGCCAGGAGCCGGAAGCGAGCGCCCCCTCGAAGAAGCTGCCTCCCACACCACCGGAGTCCACCGGAGCGTCACATGTCCCGGTCGTGAGGAACGAGACCGGAGACGACGGAGAACAGAACCCCGAGGGCTTCGGGGGTTCCGGGGCGGGGAGGACGGCCGTCACGCCCCAGGGGCACGGCCGGGCGGTGGCAACCAACGACGCCAACGGGACGGATGACTCCGGGGCGGCCGTCGAACGGGAGGGGACCACGGGGACCGAGGCGCGCCCGGAGGCGCGAACCGATGTGCCGCCGGGCGCGCGGACGGATGCCGCCGGCACGCAAGCGGGGACAGCCCGGTGGCAGCCCGTGCCCGGGCCGGAACACGAGTCGGCAGCCGCCACGGCGGCCGGCGCATCCCCGGAGTTCGAGTCGGGGTGGACGGCTGTCCCTTCGCCGTTCATCGGCCGCGGCCAGGACCTCGACCGCCTGACGACCGCCGCCGCGAGCGCGGTCGTGGGCCACGGCCATGTGGCCGGCGTCCTCGGCCCGGCAGGCGTCGGAAAGACCCGCCTGCTGCTGGAACTTGCGGCACGTCTGGAGAGCATGGACGCGCAGGAGAAGGGCCCCAGGCTGGAGGTGATCTGGAGCCACTGCTTCCCCGGCGAAGGCGTCCCCGCCTACTGGCTCTGGACCCAGATCCTGCGGCGGCTGTCCGCCACCCGGCCGGACGCCTTCCGCAAGGCGACGGAACCGTACGGCGCCCTGCTCGCCCCACTGATGCCCGAGCGGTCGGCGGCCCGGACCGGAGGCCCGCAATGGGCCTCCGACTGGTCCCAGGCCCGCTTCCTCGCCCACGACGCGGTCTGCGAGGTGTTACTCACCCTCGCCGGGCAACACCCGCTCGTGCTGCTCCTCGAGGATCTGCAATGGGCGGACACCGCCTCCCTCGACCTGCTCAGGCTGCTGAGCACCCGCTGCCAGGGCCATCCGCTCGGCATCGTGCTCACGGTCCGGAAGTTCGAGGCCGAGTCGGACGCAGAGCTGCGCCGGATGGTCTCCTGCGTACTCCGTGGCCCCAGGACCGAGACGCTGCGGCTCGGCGGGCTCTCCCTGCAAGCCGTCGGCGCCCTCGTCGAGGCACATGCAGGAGCTGGTGTGGACCCGAGGGTTGTCGAGGTGCTGCACCGCCGCAGCGCAGGCAATCCGTACTTTGTGATGCAGCTTCTCTCCCTTGTGGGCGATGCGCGGAAGCTCCATCGCCCGGATGCGGTGGACGCGCTGCTGGCTCACATTCCCACCGGCGTGCGCGAGGCGCTGCACCAGCGGTTCGCCGCGCTGCCCGAGCCGGTCCTGCGGGTGCTTCGACTGTGCGCCATCATCGGCGCCGAGGTGGACACCGATCTGTTGCGCCGGATCGCCGCGGGCGACGAACCGGTCATCGCGGGTCTTGAGTCGGCCATCCGTGCCGGCCTGCTCGGTGAGGACCCGCACCATCCGGGGCAGCTGCACTTCGCTCACGCCCTGGTCCAGGAGGCGCTCGTTGACGAGCTCCCCCGTGAGGACCGTCACCGCCTGCACGCCAGGGTCGCCGACGCACTGTGCGCACGCAGGCGCGGGTACGTGGGGGACGAGGAGATCGAGCGGGTGGCACATCACAGCTGGCACGCCAAGAGTGCACTGCCCGCCGTGGAGGTGCTGCCTCGGCTGCTGCTCGCCGTGGAACACGCCGAGCAGTCCATGGCGTACGAGCAGGTGGAGATCTGGCTACGCCGCGCAGTACACCTGGTCGGCTTCCTGCCGCCGGACGATTCCGCCACGGTGAGCCTGGAACAGAGGCTGCACATTCAACTCGGCCAGGTACTCGCCACCACTCGCGGCTACGGCCACCCCGAGGCCGAGGCGGCATTGATGCGCGGTCGCGCCCTCAGCACGGTCACTCATGCCCCCGAGGACCCGTCGGTGCTCTGGGCGCTGTGCGCGGCACACCTGGTCACCGGCCGCTACGACACCTCACGGCAGTTGTCGGGACTGCTGCGGGACATCTCGCAGCAGACCGGGGAGCCCGTGGCGGCGCTCGGTGCGGCGTACGGCGAAGGCATCGTGCTGCATGTGCGCGGAATGCTGCCGCAGGCGCTCGCCGAACTGGAGCGCGGCGTCGGCATGGCAGATCGTTTCGCCAACGAGGGTCATGCGCTGGCGCGTACCTTCCAGCACGACCCGCGCGTCTCCTGCCGCTCCTACGACACCTTCACCCACTGGCTCCTTGGGCACCGGCAGACCGCCGACGCGCGCCGACGTGAGCTGTTGACCCTCACCGAGTACGAGAGCAGGCCGTCCGACCGCTCCTTCGCGCTGTACGTGGACGGGGTCGTGGCGGCTTGGGAGGGGGACACCCGCACCGCACTCGCCTCGAGCGACCAGGGCGTCCGCGTTGCGGGCGACCATGGACTTCTCTACTGGAGGGCAATGCTGGGCGTCGTCAAAGGGTGGGGCCTGGTGCATGCAGGAGATCACGACGATGGCCTCGCCCTCATGCACACCTCGCTGGCCGAATTGAGCCAGTCCAGGACGTACATACGCCACCCGCTCCACCTGGGCCTGTTGGGTCAGGCGCAACATCACGGCGGGCGGATCGAGGAGGCGAGGAACACCTTCCGGATGCTGCTGTCCGCCGTCGAACAACGCCGCGAGCGCGTGTACCTCCACCCGGCACTGCCCGCGACCGCGCTGCTCCACGAACTGCTGGGCCACGGTGCCGACGAGGCGCTCGCAGGCTGGGACCCAGGACGGGACGGGCCCGACTCCGGCCGATGAGCGTGGTGGGCCCATGCCCTGCCTCGTCAGTTGGCTCGTCCGGTCCGGGGCCAAGTCTAAGGATTTCCCGACGCCCGGCGTGACATCAAAGGTAGGTGCGACCAATCACCCCGCACACAGGCGTGCTCGCCGAGCCCAGCCTGCCACCGGTGAAAGGGAATCCATGGAATCCGCCCGACGGCCGATCCTCTTCGTCAGCCTTCCGGAGAGCGGCCTGCTCAATCCGCTGCTCGTGCTGGCGGGCGAACTCTCTCGCCAGGGCGTGGAGGACCTCTGGTTCGCCACCGACGAGCCGCGCCGCAACGATGTGAAGCGGATCGCAGAGGGCTCCCCTGTGGAGTTCGCCTCCCTGGGCGAAGTCGACTCCGAAATGTCGGCCGTGACGTGGAGCGATGAGATCTACCGCGAGGTAACGCAGCCTTCGCGCTTCAAGGCTCACCGCGCGGTGGTCAGGCACACCTACAGGCCCGGCATCCAGGCGGAGAAGTTCCGCCGTCTCCAGGCTGTCGTCGACGAGGTCCGGCCGGCGCTGATGGTCATCGACTGCATCAGCAGCTTCGCGGTCGACGTGGCCATCGCCCGGAAGATCCCGTACGTGCTGAGCGTGCCGTTCCTGCCGAGCAATGTGCTGACGGCGCATACGCACTTCGCGAAGAGCTACACCCCGCGGGGCTTCCCCGTCCCGCACACGGGGTTGTCGCGGCGGATGACGCTCACGCAGCGCGTCCGCAACGAGCTGTTCAAGCTGCGGACCTTCGCGATGTTCCTCAACCCCCGACTGGGCAGGGTCCTCGCGGAGGACAACCGGCGGCGCAAGGAACTCGGGCTGCCGAAGGCCAGTTTCATGGCCCGGATCGAGCACGCCGAGCTGGTGCTGTGCAACTCCATCGCCGAGCTGGACTACCCCTTCGACATCCCGGAGAAGATGCGGCTGGTGGGTGCCATGGTGCCGCCGCTGCCTGAGGCGCCGGACGACCAGGACCTCTCGCGGTGGCTGGACGCCCAGTCCTCCGTGGTCTACGTGGGGCTCGGGACGATCACCCGGCTGACGCGGGAGCAGGTCGGCTCCATGGTGGAGGTGGCCCGGCGGCTGGAGGGCCGACACCAGGTGCTGTGGAAGCTGCCCTCGGAACAGCAGCATCTGCTGCCGCCCATGGCGTCGCTGCCGGGCAACCTGCGTGTCGAGAGCTGGGTTCCTTCGCAGATGGACGTGCTGGCTCATCCGCATGTCAAGGTGTTCTTCACCCACGGCGGCGGCAACGGCTACAACGAGGGCATGTACTTCGGCAAGCCGCTCGTGGTGCGACCGCTGTGGGTGGACTGCTACGACCAGGCCGTCCGCGGCCAGGACTTCGGCATCAGCCTGACCCTCGACCAGCCGCAGAACTTCAACGTCAACGACATCGTCGACAAGCTCACGAGGGTCCTGGGCACCCCGTCCTTCCACGAGAAGTCGGAGCGGCGGGCCGCCCTGATGCGCTCGGCGGGCGGGCGGGAGACCGCCGCCAGCCTGCTTCTCGCGCTCCCGGCCCTGGCCTGAGAGCCCCCGGGTACACCCGCACGGGTGGTGACATTCTCCAGTACCCGGTAGACGGCCGGCTGCTCAGGCAGCCGGCCGTCTCGCGTGCGACCGCGTCCCGGATACGTCCGGGCGGGCGGCCTGGTGGCCGCCCGCCGTGGCGTTCTGCCGCTGTGCCGTTGTTACTCGGTTACTCGGTTACTCCGCTCCTTGGTCCCTCGTTTGCCGTTGTGATGTGTTGCTGAGGGAGTCGAGCCATTCCTTGACGATCCGCGCGGTCTCCGGGGCATCGTCGCGGACCATCGAGAAGTGGTCCGCGTCCACGCTACGGACGTCGACCGGGCTGCCGTGGTCCTCGCCGTACACTCCCGAGTCGGTCCCGATGCCGAAGGTCTCCTTGGTGGCACGGATGATCAGCACGGGAACGGTCGTGTGCCGCACTTCGAGCTGGTTCAGCATGCCCATCCAGCGCGCCATCGCCGACAGCCTGGAGTTCGTCATCCGTACCGGCGAGACCTCGTCGACCATGAAGTGGCGTCGCATCAGGCCCGCGTAGTCGATCGTCTCGTTCTGCTCGTGCCGGAGGCTGAGGGTGTCCAGCAGCACCACGGCCTCGGGCCTGATGCCCCAGGTGTTCTCCAGCAGGGCCGCCGCCAGGTAGGCGAAGGCGCCGGCGGACGAGTGCCCGACCAGGACGAAGGGGTTGCCGTCGCTCGCGCGAAGCGTGCTCTCCGCGACGACCCGCACCGCGGTCTCGGGGGTGGCCGGTAGCCGCTCCCCCGCGGCAAAGCCGACCAGCGGCAGCGCACTGACGTGGCGCTCGCCCCGGAAGGATGCGGCGAGCCTGGCGTATTCGTGTACGCCGCCGTTGGCGGTGGGAGTGCTGACACAGATCAGCCGCGGCGTGCCGGGGCCCTCGGCCAGGGTGGCCGGGAGCGGCAGATCCTCCAGTTCGGCGGTGTTCTCGAAGCTCGGGCGGAGGGCGCCGAGGGCGGAGAGCATGCGCTGGGCCTCCGGGATCCTGCCGCTTTCCAAGGCATCGAGGAACATCCGCTCGAGCGAGTCGGTCTCGGGTGCGGCGGCCGGGAGGAAGCCCGCTTGCGACGCGGAGCCGTCCAGGGCCGACTGGGCGGCCAGGTCGGCGTGGAGCCGGGCTGCGAGGTCGGTGGGGGTCTTGCTGTCGAAGACCACGGTTGCCGAGAGGTGCAGTCCGGTGAGGGTGGAGAGCCGGTTGCGCAGTTCGACGGAGGTCAGGGAGTCGAAGCCCAGCTCATAGAACTCCCTGCGGGCGTCGACGTTCTTGGCTGAGGCGTGTCCGAGGACGGCGGCGGCCTCGGTCCGTACGACGTCGGTCATCAGCTGCGTGCGCTCCTCGGGGCGCGCTGCTCGCAGTCGGTCGGCGAGCAGTACGGCCGTCTCTCCTGTCGTGTTCACGGCTGTACGGCGGGCGCCCTTGACCAGGCCGCGCAGCATCGACGGGACGGGGCCCTGGGCCCGCACCGGTCCGGAGACGCGGCCGACCGCGACGAGGTGGGCCGCGCTGCTGGCGGTAGCGGCGTCGAAGAGAGCCAGGCCGCGCTCGGGGCTCAGCGGTGCGGTCCCGTACGAGGCCATCCGCTGCATATCCGTGTCGGAGAGGTTGGCGGTCATGCCGCCGTCCTGGGTCCAGGCGCCCCAGGCCAGGGACTGCGCGGGCAGCCCCAGGCCCACCCGGTGCCCGGCCAGCGCATCGAGGAAGACGTTGCCTGCGGCGTAGTTGCCCTGTCCCAGAGAGCCAAGCACCCCGGAGATGGACGAGTACAGCACGAAGGCGGCCAGGTCGAGGTTCTTGGTGGCCTCGTGCAGATGCCAGGCGGCATCCGCCTTCGGGCGCAGTACGACCGACAGCCGCTCCGGCGTCAGCGAGGTGACCAGCCCGTCATCGAGAACACCGGCCGTGTGGATCACGGCGGTCAACGGGTGTTCGGCCGGTACGGCGGCGACGAGAGCGTCCACCGCCTTCCGGTCGGCCACGTCACAGGCACGCACGGTGATCTGCGCGCCGTGGGCGGCCAGTTCGTCGCTCAGTCCGGAGACGCCCGGCGCCTCGGGTCCGCTCCGGCTGACCAGCAGCAGATGCCGCACACCGCGCTCCGCCACCAGATGCCGGGCCAGCTCACGCCCCAAGCCTCCGGTACCACCAGTGATCAGCACCGTGCCGTCCGCATCCCACGCCCGCGACGACACCCCCGCACCCTCACCACCCAGCTCCGCCAGCCGCCCCACCCGCACAACACCCTCGCGCACCACGAACTGCGCATCCCCAGCAGCCAACAGACCCGGCAGACCCGCAAGCACCTCCACCAGATCCCCGGAACCGGCCTCCAGGTCCACCAGCGCGAACCGCCCGGGGCTCTCCGACTGCGCCGAACGCACCAGACCCCACACCGCCGCACCGGCCAGGTCCGCCACCGACTCCCCCGCATCGGCGGAGACTGCGTTACGGGTGACAAACACCAGACGCGAAGCGCCGGAACCCTCCCGGCCGGCCCACTCCTGAAGCAGACCGAGAACCCGGGCCGTCAACTCATGGGCGGCAAACGGCACATCGCCACCCACACCGGACACGGGAACCACCACGAAATCCTCATCGCCGGAAAGCTCCGCCAAAGAGGCGACCGACGCGCCCAGGCCCAGCTCATCCACGCCCAAGGACACACACCGCACCTCGGCAGACCGCACCTCAGGACCAGACACCCACTCCAACGACAACAGTGCGTCGCGCTCCGCGCCGCGCCGCGCCGTCAACGGTGTTTCTGCATCGGTCAGTTGGGCTCGCAGGACGAGTTCCTCAACGGACAGGACGGGGGCACCTTCGACGTCGACGGCAACGATGGACACCGTGTCCTCGCCGGTCTTGATCACCCGGGCCCGCAGGACCGAGGCGCCGCCCGCGTGCAGCGAAACGCCCCGCCAGGCGAAGGGCAGGAGCTTGTCCCCCGCAGCGCCGATCCCGGCCATCCGGCGTGACTGGAGCACCGCGTCCAGGAGCACCGGGTGGAGCCCGAAGGCCCCGGCATCGTCGGCGACCTGGTCCGGCAGCGCCACCTCCACGTAGGCACCGTCCTCGCCCTGCCACACCGAGCGCAGGCCCTGGAACGCGGGGCCGTAGCCAGTCGTGTCGTAGAAGCCCTCCAGGTCGACGGCCACCGCGCCCTGCGGCGGCCAGACCGTGGAACCGAAGTCCACGAGCCGTTCACCGCTGGTCAGCGTGCCGCCCGCGTGCTGCACCCACGGCTGGTCGAAGTCACCGTCCGGGCGCGAGTACACCGAGACGGAGCGGCTCCCCTTCTCGTCGGCGGGCCCGACCAGCACCTGGACCTGCGTACCGCTCTCCTCCGCGAGCACCAGCGGGGTCATCAGGACGAACTCGTCGACCCGGTCGCAGCCGACCTGGTCGGCGGCGCGCATCGCCAGCTCCAGAAAGCCGGTGGCCGGGAAGAGGACGCTGCCGCCCATGGTGTGGTCGGTCAGCCACGGGTATGCCTGCAGCGACAGCCTGCCCGTCAGCACCACCTCGCCGGAGTCCGCAAGAGTGGGCGAGGGCGGTCAGCAGCGCGGTCTCCTCGGGCCGGTCCTTGCGCAATACGGGGACCGCCACCGCCGTCTCGTCCAGGGTGTGCTGGGCCATCGCCGTCAGCACACCGTCCGGGCCCAACTCCAGGAAGACGGACGCCCCTTCGGCGGCCAGGGCCCGGACACCGTCGGCGAAGCGCACGGTCTCGCGCACATGGCGGACCCAGTAGCCGGGCGAGCACACCAGCCCCTCGGCGGCGACCTCCCCGGTCACGTTCGAGACCAGCGGGATCTGCGGCGCCTCGTACGACAGCCCCTCGGCGACCCGCC
>NZ_LGKG01000146.1 GCF_001294335.1 Streptomyces chattanoogensis | reverse complement strand
CCTCTTCCGGCTCCAGAACCCGCTGCCAGGGGATGCCGCCCTCGTCGACGAAGACGGTCCGCAGGCTTTCCTGCCGCATCACCGTGTCCCGCAGCGCCGAACCCAACGCATCCCGATCCACCACCCCACGCAACCGCAGGACAAACGGCAGGTTGTACGTGGCACTGGCATTTTCGAGCTGATTAAGGAACCACAACCGCTGCTGCGCTAGAGATGACTGGATCATGCAGGTTCTCCCAACCGGTGGGCCTGAAGAGATCAATACGAGGGAAACCGAACCCGGTAGCTGTTTCCGGAGATCACGTCGGATGCCGACGACGGCATCCGATTCCTCGGGCCCGAGTCGCCAATCGGCCCGGTAATCAGCCCCAATGGCCTTGACCGACTGCCCCTTGTCATTGGTTCAACGCCATGCAAGCGGGGTCACAGTAGGCGGGCCGAGTTTTGGTTCGGTTACGAAAGCCGGTCGGTGGCCGTGGATATCCAGGCGGCACCGGCGGCACCGAGGCCCCACGAAGAACGCCTCTGAGCTGCGGGAACGGGGTTCTTCGGACGTGGGGTGCAGCAGCGCGCAGGGCAACGCCGGGACCGTCGCCGGGCGCGGCGCGTACGGCTACCCGCAGGTCGCACCGGGACCGTGCAGTTCCCCCGTCGCGCGAGAAGGGCCGCATTGACGTCGCCCGTGCACATAACCGCCGTGTAACCAATACCGGCTACCTTCACGGCTGCTACGGCGCAGGAGGGTAATCACCGTGTTCGGCGAGTTCCCTCGTATTTCTACCGGCGAGGGTCAATGGACGATGTGGTGTCCGCACGGCCGAGGTGGTGGTCGTTCGCTGTCGAGCGACCGAACTTCCGTAGGCTCTGGTGCGCTCAGTCTGTTTCGGTTTTCGGCTCCCAGGTCAGCCTTATCGCGTTCCCTCTCATAGCGATCTCGCTGCTTGACGCCAGCGTGTCGGAAGTGGGTATGCTGGCGTCGTTGGAAAGGGCGCCATTTCTGCTGTTCGGCCTGATTGCCGGCGTACTGGTCGACCGCTGGCGGCCACGGCTCGTACTGCTCATCACGGACTGGATCCGTGCGGCGGTATTGGGTCTGATTCCGGCAGCGGCTTTCTTCGACGTCCTGAGCATTGAATGGCTGTTCGTCATCACCTTTGCGGTGGGGTCCTGTACCGTCTTCTTCGATATCGCCTACCAGAGCGTCCTCACCTCCGTTGTGGAGTCCGGCGACCTGTTGATGGCCAACCGCTGGCTCGAAACCAGCCGGTCGGTGGCGGAAATGTCCGGCCCAGGTGTCGCGGCAGGGCTCCTGAGGGTGGTGTCGGTACCGGTTTCCATTGCGGTGGACGCCCTTTCGTTTGCCTTCTCGGCCCTGTTCGTGCATTCGATACGTCCCGCCGGACCGGTCTCCTCGGCGCCGCGCGATCCGTCCACACGTGATGCATCGATCTGGTCAGAATTCAAGGCCGGCCTGCGCTACATTCGGGAAACCAGCTTTCTGCGCTGGAATGCCGCCATCGGCGCGTCATGGAACCTGCTGTACCAGGCACTTCTTGCGGTCTTCTTCGTCTACCTCGCGCGTGATCTGGACCTGAGCGCCACCACCATCGCCATCGTCGTGCTCGCGGGAAGCTTCGGTGCCGTCCTCGGAGTCCTGGCAATGGGCCGCATCAACAAGTGGTGCGGCCTGGGGTGGGGGATCGTGCTCTCGATGTGCATGACCAGCGCCGGCGGCATCCTCTTGGCCACGGCCGACGGGTCATCGCTCCCGGCGATCGCCATCGTCGGGTTCGGATTCCTGCTCATCAACGCCAGCCAGCCGATTTTCAACGTCAATGTCATCAGTATCCGCCAGATGATCACCCCCGATCATCTGATGGGGCGCACGACGGCCGCCATTCGCTTCCTCGTATGGGGAGCGCTGCCCATCGGGGCGCTGATCGGCGGCTTCCTGGGTGAGGCGTTCGGAACCCGGCCCACGATCGTCGTGATCGGCGCCGGGTTCCTGATTCCGGCGGTCATGACGCTGATCTCGCCCATCCGACGGATTCGGGACATCTCCGATGTCGGCATCAAGAAGAGCGAACCAACGACCAGCAAGGAGGGTTAGATGATCGACGCTCAGGAATATCGAAGCGAACTCATGCGGTTGGGCATGCATAAGGTCGCACATCAGGACGTGACCCTGATGGATCACATGTTTCGGGCCTGCGCCATCCTCCAGGACATGAAGGCGAAGGAACATATCTGCCTCGCCGGGCTGTTCCACGGCGCCTATGGGACGGAGGGGCTCCACAACGACGATGTCGAGTCCATTCCCGACTGGAAGCGGGCCAAGGTCCGGTCGGCCGTCGGGCCCGAAGTGGAACAGATCATCTTTAATTTCTCCGTCATGAGCTACGCGTCCTTGGGGAAGAGTTTCCGCAAGGTGATGCGGCCGAACGGGAAACCGGAGATCAAGGACCGCAGGACCGGCGCGGACATCCCGATGGACCGGGAGGAATTCCTGGACCTCCTGCGCATGAAGCTGGGCGATGTCCTGGCGCATCTGCCACCGCAGGTCGGTCATTCCCTGGTCGATGTGACGACGGAGTATTCGGGTTTCTGGAAGATGGCCGCCGAATACCTCGGGCCTGACGCAATCCGCACATGGAACACATTCACGGGAGGCGAACTATGTATCGACACGGAACAGAGCTGACTCCCCAGACATGGGACGGCTTTCGCCTGTCCAAGCAACAGGAGCACGTCCTCGGTCTCCTGTCCGGCGGAATGGCGAGCAGGACGGTGGCCGGGGTGCGCCTGGCGGCCTCCTTCGACCGTGCGGTGCTGGAGCACGCGGTCCGCGATGTGGCGCTCGTGCACGAAAGCCTCCGCACCGCCTACCGCAAGGTGCTCGGCGAGAACAGCACCGTGCTGATGGTGATCGAGGACGAGCCGCGGATCCGGGTGTCGGAGAGCTTCGGTGACGACGCGGCGCTGACCGCCCTCGTCCACGAGGAACTGCATGCACACCTCGATGAGGGCGAGGAGCGCGAGCTGCGCCTGACCCTCTTCACCCACGCCGACCAGCGCCGGTCACTCGTCCTTTCGGCACCGCGGATGAGCATGGACGCAGCCTCCGTCGAGGTCTTCTTCCGGGATCTGCAGCTGGCGTACGCCTCGCGGCTGAACGGCACTCCGTGGCACCGCGAGGACGTCGTCCAGTACGCCGACTACGCCCAGTGGCAGGTCGAAGAGGGGACGCCGAGCACGCCGCAGAAGGAGATCGCGGCCGCCCGCGAAGCAAAGCTGTCGAGTCTGCCTCCTCTGCACCTGCCGCTGGAGCTCCGCTCCGACGAGGCGGGTCACGACGAGGTGGAGTGGACGGTCCCGGCGCCCTTGGCGCAGGAGCTGCGGCGCCTCGGCGGCGAGTTCGACGGCGGTCTGCGCAGCGTCCTGCTGACCGGCTGGATCGCCGCCCTCTGGCACGCCACCGGACGGCCGGAGAGCCTGGCGGTCGACACGATGCTCACCCGGCGTCCGTTCGGCGAGATGGCCACGTCGATCGGGTATTTCGAAACCCCGATGCCGGTCTTCGCCGCGATATCCGACGAGACGACGCTGAGCGGCCTGCTGCGGTCGGTGGACCTGGACGTCGGCTCCTTCGAGCGCGCGGACGAGAGTTCCATGGAGCCGGCCAGGCAACACGCCGGCGGCATACCGGGCTTCAGGTTCAGCGACGCCCCGAAGATCACCTCGCCCGACGCGCCGGGCTTCCGCGACCTGTGGCTCGAACCGGCCGACGACGCCCGCAAGGTCGGCCTCTGGGTGCAGGGCACGGACGAGGGGATCCGCCTCAGGCTGCGCCACCAGGCCCTGTGCATGGCCGAGGGGGGCGCCGAGGCGCTGCTCGCCTGCCTGCGGGCCGTGCTGTCGGCACTGGGCGGCGACCTCTCGGCCGCGGTGCACTCGCCGGCCATGCTCGACGCGGACGCCGCGCGAGAGCTCGTGGCGGCCACGAACGCCGCGGAGCCGCCGGCCCACCCCGTGGCGCACTGGCACCGGCAGGTCGAACAGACCGCGCAGCGTACGCCCGACGCCGCGGCGCTCAGGTCGGACACGCGCACCTGGAGCTACCGCGAGCTCGACCGGACCGCCAACCGCCTGGCCCACGAGCTGGCCGCGCGCGGCGTGCGCACCGGGGACCTGGTCGGTCTCTGCCTCGAACGCTCCGACGTGGCCATCGTCTCGATGCTGGCGATCGCCAAGGCCGGCGCCGGCTACGTTCCCGTCGACCCGAACCTGCCCCCGAAGCGCCGGTCCGCCATCATCGACGCGGTCGGCTTCACCCACGTGGTGGCGACCGCGGAGACGGCCTCGGACCTCCCCGCGCACTGCGACGTCGTCCTCCTCGACGCGGACCTGACGGTCTGCGCACAGCGCAGCAGCGAGCGCCCTGACGTGGTGACGGCCGACGACGACCCCGCCTACGTGCTGTTCACCTCGGGCTCCACCGGCACGCCGAAGGGGGTGCTGGTCGGTCACGGGCAGCTCGCGGCCTACCTGGACGGCGTACTCGACCGGCTGGGCCTCACCGGCGAGATCGACTCGGTCGCCCTGAGCACCCTGGGCACCGACCTGGGCAACACCGCGCTGTTCCCGCCGCTGATGACCGGGGGAGAGCTCCGGGTCGTCGCCGCGGACGACTCGGCGGACGCGCAGGCACTCGCGGAGCTGCTGGCTCAGGAGAGCTACGACCTCCTGAAGATCACCCCGTCGCATCTGGAGGCCGTCTTCGCCGTGGCCGAGGCCCCGGAGGAGCTGATGCCCCGTCAGGCGCTGGTGGTGGGCGGCGAGCCGATCGGCTGGGGCACGTACGACCTGTTCCGGAACTTCCTCGGCGACTGCAGGCTCTTCAACCACTACGGCCCGTCCGAGACGACCGTCGGTGTGCTCTGCGGGCAGACCACATCCAACGCACTGGCCGATCTGGCCTCCACGGTGCCGCTCGGCAAGCCCATGCGCCACGCGCGCGCCTACGTCCTGGACCCCGAGCGCAGGCCGCTGCCCGTCGGCATCCCGGGAGAACTCTGGATCGGCGGATCCTCGGTGTCCCAGGGGTACCTGGCCGGTACGGCCGGCCAGGAGGAGCGCTTCGTCGCCGACCCCTTCAGCCCGGCCCCGTCCGCGCGGATGTACCGCTCCGGCGACAAGGCGCGCCTGCTCCCCGACCACAGCATCGAGTTCCTCGGCCGCATCGACCGGCAGATCAAGGTGCGCGGATTCCGGGTGGAGCTGGGGGAGATCGAGGCGGTCATGCGCCGGCACCCGAGGGTGACGGGCAGCGTGGCCGTGGTGGCCGGCGAGAGCACGGCCGCACACATCGTGGGCTATGTGACCGATGCCGAGGGCAGTCGCGGATCCGCGGAGTGGCTCCGCGAGTTCCTGGCGGAGCATCTTCCGGAATTCATGATTCCCGCCCACTTCGTGGCCCTGGACGCCTTCCCGCTGACCAGCACCGGGAAGATCGACGCCAAGATGCTCCCCGCGCCCGGCTCCTACAGCGAGCCCGCCACGTCGTACGTCGAGCCCCGGACCCCGACCGAGAAGAAGGTCGCCGACGTCATGGCGGAACTCCTCCTGCTGAAGACCGCGGGAGCCGACGACGACTTCTTCGAGATCGGCGGTCATTCGCTGCTCGCTACCCAGCTGATCGCCAAGCTGCGCGACGAGTTCAAGGTGAACCTCAAGCTGCGCAGTCTCTTCGAGCGGCCCGTCGTGTCGGAGCTCGCCGAGTTCATCGACGAGCTCCTCGAGAAGAAGTCGGGAGGGGAATGATGTCCCAGGAGACGCAGGCGAGCCCGAAGGGCCGCTTCGGCAGCTCGCGGAAGTCCATCTCGGTCAGCAGCGAGGCACTGGTCAGCGTGGCTCCGCTGCTCGACGGAACGCGGGCCGTGTCCTGCACCCCGGCCGTCGCCGGGCTCGACGCGCGGGAGTGGCTGGCCGGCTCGGGGAAGACACTGGCACGGCTGCGCGACGCGCACGGAGCCGTCCTGCTGCGCGGTTTCAGCCCGCTCGACGCCGACGGCCTCGGCGAGCTCGCCACGGCGCTCTCCGGAGAGCTGCGCGACTACGACAACCGCTCCACTCCGCGGACGCGCGTGAACAACAGGGTCTTCACCTCGACGGAATACCCGCCCGAGCAGACCATCCCCCTGCACAACGAGATGTCGTACACGGCCTCATGGCCGGACACGCTGTACCTCGCCTGCATGGTCCCGGCGGCCGAGGGCGGTCAGACGCCGCTGGCCGACAGCGCTCGCGTCCACGACCGGGTGCCGGCCTCGACACGCGAACGCTTCGAGCGGGACGGCGTGATGTACGTGCGCAACTTCGGCCATGGTCTGGACCTGAGCTGGCAGGAGGCGTTCCAGACCCAGGACCGCGACCAGGTCACCGCCTACTGCGAGAAGAACGGCATCCAGACGGAGTGGCTGGGAGGCGAGCGGCTCCGCACCCGGCACGTGGTGCAGGCGACCGTGGAGTCGCGGGCGTCCGGCAAGAAGGTCTGGTTCAACCAGGCGCATCTGTTCCACGTCAGCTCGCTCCCCGAGAGCGTCGAACGCGAACTGCGCGAGAGCTTCTCCGAGGACGAGTTGCCGCGCAACGCGCTGTACGGCGACGGCACCCCGCTGGAACCGGCCGACCTGGCCCACGTCCGGGCCGCCTACGCGGCGGAGGAGATCGCCTTCCCCTGGCAGACGGGCGACGTCGTGATCGTCGACAACGAGCAGTTCGCACACGGCAGAAGGCCCTATTCCGGGGCCCGTTCAGTGCTGGTGGCCATGGCATGACCGACTCGATCATGTTCGACGCCGTGCGGGAAGAGATCGCCTACGCATTCGACCGCACCGTCTTCTTCCGCGAGCACATGGAAGCCAACGGCCTCCGGCCGGACGACATCCGGGACGCGGCGGACTTCCGGCGGATTCCGCCGACCTCGAAGGTGCACTACCGGCGCAACTTCCCGGCCGGCGTGCTGGCCAAGGGGTACACCCTCAACTCGCCGAACGTCATGCGCTTCCAGAGCTCCGGCACCTCCGGAGACCGTCTCAACAGCGCCATTCTCTCCTTCGACCTGGCGCGGCGCCAGGCGACCGCGATCGGGGTCAACCGCCGCTTCGACGAGCTCTGGCGTCCCGGCAGCCGGCCCAGGATCTGCCGGTTCGCGCCGCCGAACTGCTCCGACGTGGAATGCGCGACGGGATTCTCCACCCTGGCGGACCGGACGCTTCCGGACGGCACCCTGGTGCTGACCGTCGCCCACGACCTGCTGGCGACGCCGGAGTGGCAGATCGTCAAGGCTCTCGACGAGATCGAGGTCTACCAGCCCGACATGCTGGTGGTCGACCCGACGCATTTCGCCTTCCTGACCAGGTGGGCACGCCGACTGGGACGCCGGATCACCTCACCTCGCACCCTGCACATGGTGTGCGGATACACCCTCATGACCCGCGTCGCACGGCGCCAGATCGAGGCCTTCATGGGCGCCGACCTGCCGATCGGCGACATGATCGGCATGTCCGAGCTGGGCTATCTGGGATTCGAATGCCACCACGGGCAACGCCACATCAACAACCGGGACTTCTACGTGGAGTTCGTCCGGGACGGTACACCCGTCGAGGACGGCGAGACGGGCGAGTTGTACGTCACCACCGTGGACGACGGTCTGGTCCCCCGCATCCGCTACGCCACCGGGGACTACTTCACCCCGCTGACGAGTGCGTGCGCCTGTGGCAGCGATCTGCCGCTGGTACGGATCGAGGGCCGGGCCACCCACATGATCCGGCTGGCGGACGGCCGCACCGTCACGCCGGGCGCGGTGGACGCCGTGATCGGTGACGCACCCTGGATCGATGTCTACAAGCTGGAGCAGGACCGCTCCGGTGCCTGCACCTTCCGGTACGTCGCCAACGACACGGCACAAGCCGCTGACGCCACCGCGCTCGAACTCCGCCTGACCGAAGCCCTGGCGCCGAACCGCGTTCACCTCGAGGCCGTGGACTACATCGCCACCGAACGCAGCGGGAAGTTCCAGCCGTGCATCTCCCACATCTCCGCAGAAGGCGCGTGATGACCATGCGGAACACCTGCCGGGACGACTTCCCGGCGCTGCGGCGAGAGATCGACGGACAGCCGATCTCCTACCTGGACAACGGGGCCACGACCCTGAAGCCCCGCTCGGTCATCCAGGCCGTCACCGACTACTACGAGACCAACGGCGCGAACATCCACCGCGGGAAGCACCGGCTGTCCGAAGAGGCCTCCGACGCGTACGAGGCCTCCCGGACGGTGATCGCCCGGCACATCAGCGCCGCGGCGAACGAAGTGGTCCTGCTCCGGAACACGAGCGAGGCGCTGAACCTGGTCGCCGGCGGTCTGGGCCTGGACCCGGACGCCTCCATCGTGGGCTGTCTGGACGCGCACCATTCCCAGATGCTGCCCTGGCGGAGGGTCGGACGCCTCGACCTGACGCGGGTGGACTCCCACGGCCGCCTCGACCGCGACCACTTCCGCGAGCTCCTCCGCGGCCGCCCGAAGGTGGTCGCGCTCACCCACTGCTCCAACGTCACCGGCGTCATCCACCCGGTGGCGGACCTGATAGCCGAGGTCCGCGCCGCCTGCGACGCGACGATCGTGCTCGACGCCGCGCAGTCCCTGCCGCACCAGCGCATCAACGTGCGAGAGCTCGACGTCGACTTCATGGCCTTCTCGATGCACAAGATGCTGGGCCCCACCGGCGTCGGCTGCCTCTTCGGCCGGAGCGAACTCCTCGCCGAACTGCGCCCGCTGTCGGTCGGCGGAGGCATGGTCGACTGGGTCGACCTCGACGGCAGTGTCGACCGGCGCATCCCCTTCAAGTTCGAAACGGGGACACCGGCCATCGCCTCCATCATCGGATCCGCCGCGGCGATCCGGTATCTCGAGGCGCTGGACGGCCCCCAGACCCATCAGCACGCCCAGGACCTCTGCGCGGCCCTGGTCGACGGGGCGCTCGCCCGTCCCAGGGTGAACCTGATCGGGCCCCCGGACCAGACCGACCGGATCGCCCTCGCCACCTTGCGCCTGGAGAGCGCCGTGCCCGCCGGCGAGGTCGCCCGTCTGTTGAGCGACTCCTACGGCTACATGGTGCGCAGCGGCCACATGTGCGCGCAGCCCCTGGTCACCGAGCTGGCCGGCGGCGAAACCCTCCGCGTCTCGGCGTACCTGTACAACGAGGTCTCCGAGATCGAGGGCTTCTACCAGGCGCTGGACGAACTGCTGAGCTGGATGGCCCCGGTTGCGGTCGCAGCGCGCCGCTGATGATGAGGTCCTCGACCGAGATGGGAACGGAACCATGACCACCAACCCCTTCGACGACGCCGAAGGCGAGTTCTCCGTGCTGGCCAACGACGAGGAGCAGCACTCCTTGTGGCCCGCCCGTTCCGAGGTGCCCGCCGGCTGGCGGGTCGTCTTCGGCCCCGGTGAACGAAAGGCCGCCCTGGAGTACGTAGAGGCCAACTGGACCGATCTCCGGCCGAAGAGCCTCCGCGACCTCATGGCCAACGGCTCATGAGCGTCGTCCCGTCCCAGCCCGGGACCACGTCCGTGAGCACGCCCTCCTCCCCCCGCGCCTGCCCCCGCATCCCGGAGGCATGGCAGGGCGACGTCGTGCCGGCACCGTCCGCCACCCTGCCGGAGCTGTTTGCGCGGCAGGCCGCCCGGACCCCGGACCGGGTGGCGGTGGTCGCCGGCCGGGCGGAGATCTCCTACGGGGATCTCGACGCCCGGGCCAACCGCCTCGCGCGCCTCCTGCTGGAGCGAGGCGTCCGCCCGGGAGACCGCGTCGCACTCGTCCTGCAGCGCTCCGTGGACCTGCCGGCCTGTCTGCTGGCGGTGCTCAAGTGCGGTGCGGCCTACGTTCCGGTGGATCCGGCCTATCCGGCCGAGCGCATCGCCGGGGTGATCCGCGACGCCGTTCCGGCACTGGTGGTGGCCGACACCACGACACAGGACCGGCTGCCCACGACCGAAGCCGGCTGCCTGCTGCTCGACGGCCCGGACAGCGCCCACGCGCTCGCCGGGTTCGACGGCACCGCGCTGACCGACGCCGAGCGCGGCATGCCGCTGTGCCCCGCCTCGGCCGCCTACGTGATCTACACCTCCGGTTCGACCGGCCGCCCGAAGGGGGTGGTGGTCACCCATGCGAACCTGGCCAACTTCCTGGCCGACATGAGCGTCCGCTTCCCCCTCGACGGAGACGACGGGTGGCTTGCCGTCACCACGATCGCCTTCGACATCGCCGCACTCGAGCTGTACCTGCCGCTGATCAGCGGCGCCCGGGTGATCCTCGCCGAGCGGGCCGCCGTGCTGGACCCGGCCCAACTGATCGCACTGCTCCGCCGCCAGAAGGCCACGATCATGCAGGCGACACCCTCGCTGTGGCGCGTGCTGTCGGCCGAGCTGTCGGACCGCGGTGAAGCGCTGCCGGCGCTCCGCGTACTGGTCGGCGGCGAGGCCCTGCCCCTGCGTCTCGCCGACGCCCTGCGGTCACTCGGTGAGACGACCAACCTCTACGGCCCGACCGAGACCACCATCTGGTCCACCGCCGCGCGGATCCCCGCACACCACCAGGGCGGCACGCCGCCCATCGGCCGTCCGATCGCCAACACCCGGGCCTACGTCCTCGACAGCCTGCTGCGGCCGGTGCCGCCCGGAGTCACCGCGGACCTCTACCTCGCCGGAGAGGGCGTCGCCCGCGGATACCACGGGCAACCGGGCCTCACCGCGGAGCGCTTCACGGCGGACCCCTTCGGGCAGCCGGGCAGCCGGATGTACCGCACGGGGGACCGGGTCCAGTGGTCGCAAGACGGCCAACTGACCTTCGTCGGCCGTGCGGACGGCCAGGTCAAGGTCCGGGGGTACCGGATCGAACCGAGCGATGTCGAGGCAGGACTGGCCCGCCACCCGGACGTGGACCAGGCCGTCGTGATCGCCCGCGCGGACACCGCCGGCGACCAGCGCCTGGTCGCCTATGTCACCTCACCGGCCGCGAGCCCCGACCACTTGCCCGCCTTGCCCGCCTCCGTCCGCGCCTTCGCGGCGGAGCAGCTGCCCGAGTACATGGTGCCGGCGCTGGTGGTGGTCCTGGACGCGCTGCCGCTCACCGCCAACGGAAAGGTGGACCGCAAGGCCCTGCCCGACGCCGACTTCGCCACTGCCGCCGACGTCGGCCGGTTGCCCACCACCGACCGCGAGAAGATCCTCTGCGGATTGTTCGCCGAGGTTCTCGACCTGCCACGCGTGGGGGTCGACGACGACTTCTTCGCACTCGGCGGGCATTCGCTGTCGGCATCCCGCCTGGCCGGCCGGACCCGGGCGGTGCTCGGTGCGGAGCTGCCGATCAAGATGCTCTTCGAGGCGCCGACGGCGGCCGGACTCAGCGCCCGCCTCGACGGTGCGAACGAGCCCCGGCCCCCGCTGGCCCGCAGGAACCGCCCGCAGCGGATGCCGCTCTCGTTCGCGCAGCGGCGGCTGTGGTTCATCAACAGCCTGGAAGGACCGTCAGCGGTCTATCACCTGCCCTCCGTGCACCGCCTGACGCAGACCGTGGACCTCGCGGCCTTGGAGGCGGCGCTCGGCGATGTGGTGGAGCGGCACGAGGCGCTCCGCACCGTGTATCCCGAAACCGACGGGGAGCCCTACCAGCTGGTGCTCGACGTGGCGTCCGCCCGCCCCCCGCTCCCGGTTGTCCGGACGACCCCCGAGCGGCTGGACGCCGAGCTGCGCCAGGCAGCGGCCGAGCCGTTCGACCTGACACGCGAAGTGCCGCTGCGCGCCGCACTGTTCGAGGTGAGCACCGGTGAGTCCGTCCTGCTTCTGGTGTTCCACCACATTGCGTCGGACGGATGGTCCGACGGCCCGTTCAGCCGCGATCTGGAGCACGCGTACGCAGCGCGGTGTGCCGACGCGGCACCGTACTGGACCGAGCTGCCCGTCCAGTACGCCGACTACACCCTGTGGCAGGGCGAGCTGCTCGGCGGTGCGGACGAGCCGGGGAGCCGTTTCGCGGAGCAGCTGGCGTACTGGCGTGACGCCCTGCGGGACCTGCCCGAGGAGCTGAAGCTGCCCTTCGACCGCCCGCGCCCCGTGACCGCGAGCCATCGTGGAGAGCGGATCGCGTTGCGGATCGATGCCGACCTGCACGCCCGACTGGCAGAGGCCGCCCGTACGAACGGCAGCACCCTCTTCATGGTCATGCAGGCGGCGCTGACGACGCTCTTCCACCGGCTGGGCGCCGGCGACGACATCCCCCTGGGAACGGCCGTCGCGGGACGCCCCGACGAACTTCTCGACGACCTCGTCGGATTCTTCGTCAACACCGTGGTGCTGCGTACCGACGTCTCCGGACGGGTCGGCTTCCGCGAACTGCTCGGGCGGGTGAAGGCGGCCACGCTCGCCGCGCTGGATCACCAGGACGTGCCGTTCGAGCATGTCGTGGAGGCGGTCAACCCGGTGCGTACGCAGGCCAGACACCCGCTGTTCCAGACCATGCTGGTGTTCCAGGACACAGGCGGGACTGGGCTGGTACTGCCTGGTCTGGCCAGGACATCCGAGGAACTGGGCACTCATACGGCGAAGTTCGACCTGCTGTTCACCATCTCGGCGCACCGGTCCGAGCGACGCGAGTGCGCGGGGATCACCGGAACGGTCGAGTACGCCCACGACCTCTTCGACCGTCCGACGGTGGAGCGTCTCCTGGAACGGCTCGTCCACCTCCTCGAGGCCGTGACCGAGGACCCCGACCGGCCCGTCGCCGCGATCGATCTGCTCGACGACGCCGAGCGGAGGCAGGTGCTGCTCGACTGGAACGACACTGCGGCGGAGCTGCCGTCCGCCTCCCTGAGCAGGCAGATGGAGGCGCAGGCCGCCCGGACCCCCGACGCGACCGCGGTCACAGACCCCGGGGCCACCCTCTCGTACGCCGAGTTGAACGCCCGGGCGAATCGCCTGGCCAGGCTGCTGGTCGACCGGGGAATCGGGCCCGAGGACCGCGTGTGTGTGCTGCTGCCCCGCTCCGCCGAGCTCCTGGTCGCCTTCCTGGCGATCTTCAAGGTCGGCGCCGTGTACGTCCCGGTGGACCCGCTGTTCCCCCAGGATCGGGTCGAATACATCGCCAAGGACTGCCGACCGGTGCTCACCCTGGCCAACAGCGCCACGAGCCGGCTGCTGTCCGGCACCCCGGTCCTGTCGCTCGACACGACCGAGACCACCACCGCGCTCCGGCAGAACTCGCCGGACAACCTGACGTCGGGTCAGTCCACCGAGGCCTCCCCGCAGTCCCCCTCATACGTGATCTACACCTCCGGTTCCACCGGTCGGCCCAAGGGCGTGGTCGTCACCTACCAGGTGCTGGCCAACCTGCTCGCCTGGAATCGGCACGCCATCCCGGTCGAACCCCAGGCACGTGTGGCCCAGTTCAGCTCGATCACCTTCGACGCCTCCATCCATGAGTTCCTGGCGACCCTGCTCAACGGCAAGACCTTGCTGATCCCCACGGAAGAGACCAGGCTGGACCCGGCAGAGCTGGCCACCTGGCTGGACCGGGAGCGGGTGACCGAGTTCTTCGCACCCGATCTGGTCGTCGGGCGAGTGTACGAGGCGGCGAACGAGCAGAACCTCGAGCTCGCCTCGCTCCGCCACGTACTCCAGGCAGGCGAGGCGCTCCAACTCTCCGAGAACGTACAGGCCTTCCATCGACGCCGCCCGTGGATCCGGCTCCACAACCACTACGGGCCGTCGGAAACCCATGTGGTGACCGGGTTCACGCTGCCTGCCGACGTGGACGACTGGCCCGCTGCGGCACCGATCGGTGCGCCTGTGTGGAACAGCCAGACATACGTACTGGACGCCGCCCTCAACCCGGTGCCGGTCGGTGTGGTCGGCGAGCTCTATCTGGCGGGCGACGGCGTGGCGCGCGGGTACCTCTACCGACCCGCGCTGACCAGCGAACGCTTCGTAGCAGACCCGTTCGGGCCGCCCGGTTCGCGGATGTACCGCTCCGGCGACCTCGCCCGCTGGCGGCCCGACGGCGAGCTCGACTACCTCGGTCGTGCTGACGACCAGGTGAAGATCCGAGGCGTACGCATCGAGCCGGGCGAGATCGTGAACGTCCTCTCCGGCTGCCCCGGAGTGGCCCAGGCCGCGGTGGTGGCGCAGAAGTCACCCTCCGGCGAGAAGCGGCTGGTTGCGTACGTGGTGCCGCCGACCGGAGAAAGCTGTCCGGACGCATCGGTACTGCGCAGACACGCTGCCGCGGAACTTCCGGAGTACATGGTCCCGTCGGCCTTCATCACGCTCGATGCGTTGCCCCTGACCGGCAACGGCAAGTTGGACCACAGGGCACTGCCGACGTCCCCCACGGCCGTCTCCCCGGGCGGGGCGCCACCGCGCACCGATTGGGAGCGAAAGGCGTGCCTGCTGATCGAGCACGTCCTGAACGTCACGGTGGCCAGCAGGGAGGACAACTTCTTCACCCTCGGCGGGAGTTCGATGACCGCGGCAAAGCTGGTGAACCGTGCCCGTTCGGCGCTGGGTGTGGAGCTGACGATCCGGACCGTGTTCGAGTCTCCTGTGGTTGCGGATCTCGCACAGCAGCTGGCCGGCGCCGCACCGGCACGACCACAGGGCAACTCTCTCGCGAGCCTTGCGAGCCGTCGGCGTTCCATGGCGAATGACCGCTGAGTGCCCATAGGTACATACAAGTGCCCATGACTGCCCATGACTGCTCATGACTCCACACCACCGGCTCGGGGAACGGGGCGAACGGTGTTCCCCGAGCCGGGTGGGGAGCGGGGCCGGCCATGACCATCATCTGGATCAGATCATGCTCGGCCTTCCCGGGATGACGGAGTCCACTTCCGGCATCCCGCAAAGACCGGCGGTCCGGAAGTCATCTACTGTCCCTGGAGGCTCTGGCCTTCGCCCGCTGCGGCGCGCACCAGTACGTCGGCCAGCTCCGTCGGCGTGGAGAGCATCGGGTAATGGCCGGTGGCCAGCTCGAAGAAGGTGACTCCGGGCTCGGCGAGCTTGGCGAACCTGGGGTCACCGGTGGCGTGAAGGGCCCGGGCGACTTCCAGGCTCAGGCCGTTGGCGAGGCAGAAGATGCCGGTGGTGGGCAGCTTGAGCCAGGCACCGGTCAGCGCAACGGGGTCGGTGATGGTCCGGACCGGATGCGGGGTGGCCAGGCGCTGGTAGCGCTCCCACTCCGCCTCCGGCACACCGTGGACGGCGTCGATCTCGCTCGGCACCCGGAGCACATGACCGTCGGCGGCCTCCAGGAGGTGCGGCATCTGGGTAACCACCGACTCGCCGGGCTCGGGGAAGCCGGTGTCCACGAACACCAACCGCTCGACCTTCCCGGGCTGCCGGTCGACCGCCGCGAGCGAGGGGAAGATGCCGTAACTGTGCGCCACCAGCACCGCGCCCGGCTCCTGCGCGTCGAGCACCTCGGTCACCGCGTCCGTGTGCTCGGCAAGGCCGATGGCCGCAGTATCCTCGCCGGCCCGTTCACCAAGACCGGGAAGCGTCACCGGAATCGCTCGGTGCCCCTGCGCCGTCAACTCGGCAACCACGGCATCCCAGGCCCAACCACCCATCCAGAGACCGGGAACCAGCACAAACGTCGTCATGATCGACCCCTTCGAAAGCTCGGCTGTACTGCCGCCCCGAAACGTAGGACCTCCCCCTGCGGGAGATTCCACCTCTCCCCACCCGCAGGCGAACCCAGCAGACGGCGGTGTGCGAGGGAGACCGCCGTCACCTCGGCTCCTCACTCCTCGCCTGTGACCTCCGCCGGGTGGGGAAGCAGAGGGAACAGCCGGGTGATGAGGGCAACTGGCAGAGCACCCTCAGGGCGGGCCAATGGCCGCTGGTCACGGTCCTGGTAGGGCGCAAGGGCCCCTCGGATCACCGCTGCGACCCGGCTCATCTCCTCGGGCGTCAGATAGGCGACGGCACTGAACGCTTCGTCGCGGCGCCACTCGGAGGGTGCCTGGTCTCGTTGGACGAGCCAGTGCTGCCAGCTCTCGTCCTCCAGGCCACGGGCGAGATCGCCGAAATCCTCCGTGGACGGATCGGAATCCTCCGTGGACGGATCGGACGCGGGGTCCGGCCGTCGCAGACGCCAAGGACGTGCGCGACCCCCGCTATGAGGAGCTTCTTCGATGTGTCCATGGCGTGCGAGCTGCCGCAGGTGGAACGAGCAGAGCCCGGAGCTGTAGCCCAGCCGGCCGGCCGCTTCGGTCGCCGTGACGGCGCCGACCTCGGCGAGCAAGTCAAGCAGGGCGGTGCGCACTTCATGTTCGCGCAACCCCTCGCGGGTCTTGGGTGGCGGGCCGGCCGGGAGGTTGACGTCTTCTCCAGTCACTTTGCAAAGTCTGGTACTTTGCAAAGAAGTTCGCAACTGGTCCCACCGGACCAAGCCTTCAGCCGCAGGCCTGCTCTGGGCTCACCACCCTCCCCGGCCTTAGCCCGCCAACAAGATGGGAATCGCGATGCCAGTTCCTCACGACCAACCTCGTTCCATCGACCGGCGCGTGCGCGTTCAGGGCGAGCCCGTCGACTCCTATCCGGCCCTGCCGCCGGAAGCAGGCCGAGGCTCGGTGCGCCGGATCACGGTCGTGGGCGAGGAGGTCCTCAGCCATCCATGCCGGGAGGTGGCCCAGTTCGGCACCGCCGAGCTGTCGGCACTGATCGACGACATGTTCCGGACCATGTATGTGGCGGACGGTGCCGGTCTGGCTGCCAACCAGGTCGGTGTCGATGTGCGGTTGTTCGTGTACGACTGCCCGGACGATCGCGGGATCCGGCATGTCGGCCACCTCATCAACCCCGTTCTCGACGAGCCCGATGCCGGACGCCGCCGACTCATCGACGACTTCGAAGGATGCCTGTCAGTGCCCGGTGCAGCCATGGAGGTCCCCCGGACCGATCGTGCGGTCGTGCGCGGTTTCGACAAGGACGGTGCCCCCCTCGTGATCGAGGGGACGGGTTACTTCGCCCGGTGCCTGCAACACGAGACCGATCACCTTCTCGGGCACACGTATCTCGACCGGCTCTCCAAGCGGGACCGCCGCGACGCACTGCGGCAGATGGAAGAGCGCCGTGCCGACGTCTTCGCCCAACGCGAGGCCAGGGGCGCCAGCCTGGGCCGGTGACCAACGGACAGACGGCCGAGAGTGCCGGCGCCGCACAGCCGACCGGCCCCCGACGCCGTCGACCGGCCCCCGACGCCAGGCATACGCCAACGCCCTCGACGCCGAATGCTCCCAGTCGCCGTCCCCGCACACCTACGCTGCCGACTGGGGCGCCACCGAGCTCCACTGGAACCTCCACGTGAGTCTCTCCAGAACCTGACCGAACACGAGGAGAAGAACAGCGTCGCCATCGTCTTCCCACAACCTCTTCTCCAGCTGGCGAACACCGCCCGCGCCGAACGGCAGGCTGTTGTCTGACCTCACGTCATCGGGCGGCAGGGCTTCGATCCGCCGTGCCGGACGAGTGGGGCAGGATGGCGCCATGGCAGAGGACGGCCGCCAGGAACTGAACGGTCACCCGCTGAGACCGGCCCCCATCGGGCTGCCCATGCATGGCGACGTCGATGATCCCCCACTCGCCTGTCGCGGCGTGCTGTCGGGTCCGGGCCCACGGTGAGAACGCCGCCGAGCGCCTGGCATCCATTGGCAGGCCGAGCACCCTCGGCCTGATCAAGGCCCATCCGCCGGGACGAAAGGGCAATCCTGAGCGGCTCCGGCGAGGAGCCGCGTGACGGCACCGTGTCTGCTGCCGTCATCCTTCGGTCGCATCGCTCCATCGGCCGTACGACGGAGCCGAGTTCGCCCACAGCGGGATGGCCTGCGACCCCCTGACTGGGATCTTCATTACCGAACGGGTCAGCCCCAGCCCACGAAACCGAGGACCTGACATGCAGCCGCCCCGGCACGCCAAGGAACCCACCGCCCGCCCCGGACGACTCCGCACCGCATGGCGGGCGGCCCACGATCCCGTTGCCGGAGTACCCCGGCGCATGCAACTCCTCGCCTACGCCGTGCCGTTCACCGTTCTGCCGGCCGGCATCTGGCGGCTGCCGGCCGCCTTCGACAGAGGAATCGGGCTCGGTGAACGGGCGTACGTCGTCTTCCTGTCGATCCTGTCCGAGGCCCTCGCCTTTACCGCGATCGGCCTGATCGCCCGCTGGGGCGAGGTGTTCCCGCGCTGGATCCCGTTCCTGCGCGGCCGCCGGGTCCCGACGAAGGCGGCGGTCGTCCCGGCCGCCATCGGGGCCACGATCCTCACACTCATGTTCACCCTCCTGTTCCTCGTCTCCGAGATCAGGGGCACCACGATCCAAGGCGACGACCTGCCGCCCGGCTCCCCAACCCTGGCCACCGGCTGGGAGGCTGCCTGGTACCACGTCTGTTACACGCCGCTGAGCCTGTGGGGGCCGTTGCTGGCCGTGCTGACCGTCGCGTACTGGAAGCGCCGTCGCGCGTCCGGGAACGTGCCGGGGGCTGGGTGTTGCGGTGTCACCTGAGACGGCTAGGGCCTGGCTCCTTGAAAGGCTATGGGCGCCATTCCTGGAGGTAAGCGGGATGCTCAGCGTATGACTGGGCAAGGACTCGAAGCGCGTATGCCAGGCCGGCCGAGCGGGGGTCCGAGGTAGCCATGGCCTTGTAGTCGTACGCCAGTTGCTCGGTCAGGTCGAGCATGGGGAGATGGCTGTCGAGTAGAGCCTCGCCGCCCACGGTGTCGGCCACGTACGCATAGGCGTGGTTGTCATCCATGATGCGTGCGACGAGGAACTTCACAAGATCGTCCATGTGGCCATCTTCGCGGGCAAGGCGCTCCAGCGGTCAAGCGGCTGTCGAGATGAGGACGGCTGCGATGTGGAGTGCGGCCTGGTAGGCGATGGTGAGCTTGTCCGTTCGCATGGCCAGGCCGCGCCACTGCTTGAGTCGATTGATGCATCGCTCGACGGCGTTGCGCTGCTTGTACGCCTCGGCGTCGAAAGCTGGTGGGCGACCGTCGGCGCGGCCTCGCCGCAGACGGTGGCCGACCTGGTCGGACGGCTGGGGGATGACAGCGCGGATTCCGCGTCGGCGGAGATGATTTCGGATCGCGCGGGATGAATACGCGCGGTCCGCCAACACGGCCTCCGGCCGAGTCCTCGGTCTTCCGGGTCCGCTTCGCGGAATACGGATGCCGGCCATGACGGTCTCGAAGGCTGGGGCGTCGCCCGCCTGGCCTGCGGTGACGCGAAGGGCCAGGGGCCGAGCACGGCTGTCGCTGGCAAGGTGGACTTTCGTGCTCAGGCCACCTCGGGAGCATCCGAGGGCATGGTCGTCAGGTTCGGCCCGGCCTGGCGCCCCTTTTCCCGGGCTCCGGCGGCATGCTGGTGGGCTCGATCCGGTCCCACATCGCATCAGTGATCACTAATCGGACGGACACATCCGATCAACTGAACAACCGATCAAAGAGACACGCTAGGCGCGGAGGGCCTTCCGAAGGAGTTCGCCGAATTCGACGGGGTGCGTGGTCAGGCCGGTGTGCCCGCCGGCGAAGTGCACAAGTTCCGTGCCGAGACGCTCGGCCAGGAGAGCTGCCGGACGGTAGGGCAGCTCGCCGCGTGAGTCGTGGCCGCAGGCAAGCACGAGCTGGTCCGACAGCGCTTCGAGCCGGCGGATGTCCGGGGCGTAGGACATGAAGCTGGGCACGATACGCCCGACGAAATACGGCAGGTTGGCCATCGTCCGCTCGGCCCGCGCTGCCGCTTGCGGCGGAAGCTTGAGCTCGGCCTTCGGTTCGGTGGTGTCACCGTCCTTCTTCAGACCCGCGGCGAACACGGCCATCGCCGGCATGAGCCCCTGGGTGCGGAACGTCTCCTGCACGCGCGCGAGCAGTGCGCGATGTTCGGGGGCGTCCGGCAGTACCTCCACCATCGGCGGTTCGTGCGCGACGAGGCGTTCGACGCGTTCGGGGTGGGCGGTGAGCAGGTGTACAGCGGCGATCGCGCCGGAGCTGGCGCCGAACACCCGGGCGGGCTCACCGGGCGACAGCAGTTCCAGCATCCGGAACGCGTCGTCGGCGTGCTCGGCCACGTGCTGCTCGGCCTCGGGGTCGTCCAGCGGGCTGCGGGACATGCCGCGCGGGTCGTAGGTCGCCACCGTGTATGCGGCGGCCAGGTCGTCGGCGATGCCGTCGAAGGAGGCCGCGTCGCCCGCCCCGCCAGGTATCAGCAGCAGGAGCGGGCCCTGGCCGCGTACTTCGTAGTGCAGGGTTGCGCCCTTCACCCGCAGGCTGCCGAGGGTCGGGTCGGTCATGAGGAGTCTCCTTCTCGGGACGGGGGCCAGTGCTCCAGGAGGGCGTGCAGGGCGTCGAGGGCGCGGACCCAGGAGTGCTGCGGCGAACGCGCGTGCGCGAACCCGCCCGCGGCCTCCAGGGCGACAAACCCGTGGAACGTGCTGCGCAGCAGCCGGACCGCGTCGGTCAGGTCGGGCTCGGCCAGTCCGTAGGCGCGCAGCATGCCGTAGGTCAGCTCGACCGCGCGCCGCGGCCCGGGCGCATCTGCGGCCAGCTCGGGGTCGATCTGGATCGGGGTCTGCGTCGCCATGTAGCGGCCCGGGTGCTGGTGGGCGTACTCCCGCCAGGCGTCGGCAAACGCGATCAGCGCGTCCTTGCCCGACCGCCCGGCGGTTGCCTCCGCGATACGGATGGTCTTCTCGTCCGCCGCCAGCAGTGCGATCCGTCCGCGCAGATCCTCCAGACTGCGGACGTGCGAGTAAAGGCTCGCATCCTTCACGCCGAGCCGCCGCGCCACCTGAGACATGGTCACCCGGTCGAGCCCGACCTCGTCCGCCAACTCGGCGCCCGCGATCGTTACCCGCTCCGCCGTCAGCCCGGCCCGCGCCATGCGTCCTCCCTCACGTTCCTAGTAGTCCTAGATATAACCTAGAGATCCTAGGAAAGCAAACGGAGGCGTCCGGGCGCTGCTGCTGCGAGGTATCGACTTCTCACGGCAATACGGCGTTCGCAGCATCGAAGGACACCGGATCGTCACCGATTTTCACCATCGTGAGAGTGATGACCCCCAGGCGTTCGGGGCCCGACTTTGCGATCTGTGGGAGATGCGGGGCGGCCAAGTGGTGTGCGTGGCCTGGCACGATGCGGAGGTCTAGCCGCCGACGTGAGCGGCCGGCCCACCCGGGATCCTCCGCGGCCCAACTCCTCACGGCACCCCGGGCGCAAGGCGTGTGACTTCGCGAAGGGTGGGCGCGGTCTGGGTGCTCTGATCTGCGGGTGGTTGGCCGGAGCCTCCCCGAACGGTACGCGGGTCGGCTGGTCAGTCATCGAGGACCGTCAGGTCGAGCCGGGCGAGGCGTTCGGGGTCGGTGAGGATGTCGAGGGCGACGACCTTTCCGCGTGTGACGGTGAACGCGGCGACCGACACCGGGCGGCCGTGCGACACCGCGACGGCTCCCGCGGCTCCGTTGACGAGCGCGGGCCGGGTGAACTCGGCGAGCCGGGCGAAGGTGATCGCGCCTTCGGCCACGGCCGGGGCGCCGCGCACCACGCCGCTCGGGCGCAGCGAGCCGCCGTCGGAGCGCACCACGACGTCCGGGTCGAGGACCGCGAGGAGCGCCTCCAGGTCTCCGCCCCGCGCGGCAGTGAGGAAGGCGTCGACGACTTCGCGCTGGGTGGCCGGATCGGCGTCGGGCGCCGACGTCGTGCCTTGCACCCGGCGGCGGGCGCGGCTGGCGAGCTGACGGGCGGCGGCGGGGGTGCGTCCGACGATGGGGGCTATCTCGTCGAAGGGCACGGAGAACAGATCGTGCAGGACGAAGGCGAGCCGCTCGGCCGGGGACAGGGTGTCCAGGACCACGAGCAGCGCGAGGCCGACGGAGTCTGCCAGCATCACCTCGTGCTCGGGGTCGAGACCTTCCGGGCTGCTGATGATCGGGTCGGGTACGCGCGCATCCAGCGGCTCCTCGCGCCGCTGGGTGCGTGAGCGCAGCATGTTCAGGCTGATCCGGCCGACGACGGTCGTCAGCCAGCCGCCCAGGTTCTCGACGCCGCTGGTGTCGGTTCGGCTGATGCGCATCCAGGCCTCCTGGACGGCGTCGTCCGCGTCGCTCAGGGAGCCGAGCATCCGGTACGCCACCGCCCGCAGATGGGTCCGGTGCTCCTCGAAGCGTGCAGCCAGAAATTCATGCGCGTTCATCGGTCACGTTCCTCCATCGCCAGGTGTCAGAGCAATGACTCGCGAAACCGTGCCGATGTGACGCGCATGGGCACCTGATGACATACGGCCCGGCGAGACCGAGGAGCGGCTCGCTGTGGTGGCGGCCTGGCGGGAGGCGCCGTTCTTCAGCGATGCCGAACGCGCCGCGCTGGCACTCACCGAGGCCGTCACCCGGCTCGCCGACCGGTCCGGGGACGGAGTGCCGGACGAGATCTGGGACGCGGCCGCCGCCCACTACGACGAGCAGCAGCTGTCCGCCATCGTCCTCATGATTGCCACGCCGAACTTCTTCAACCGGATCGATGTCACCGTGAAGGAGGAGGCCGGCAACCCCAGCTGGGCCTGACCGGCACCCCGCGGCGGGGCCACCTCCTACCGGTGGCCCCGCCGTTGTATGCCCTGCTCGCACAGTCGCCCCCAGAGCCCGTGAGGCCGGCGGCCGACCGGCGTTATGTACGCCCGTACGCAACGTTGTGTACGCTCGTACGCATGGCCTATGTGACGCTGGCAGCCGCGATACTCTCCGAGATTCTGGCCACCACCGCGATGAAATACAGCGAGGGCTTCAGCAGGCTGTGGCCGTCGCTGGGTACCGCGGCCGGGTATCTGCTGGCCTTTGCGCTGCTGGCGCAGACGCTGAAGTCGATGAGCGTGGGGACCGCCTATGCGATCTGGTCCGGGGCCGGGACGGCCGTGATCGCGGCGATCGGGATCGTGTTCCTGGGGGAGAGCGCCAGCACGGCGAAGATCCTGGGGGTGTTGCTGGTGATCGCCGGGGTTGTGGTGCTGAATCTGGACGGGGCGCACTGATGGCCCGGCGGTACGACCCGGACCGGCGGCAGCGGATCATCGATGCGGCGATCGCGGTGGTCGGTGAGCGAGGGATCGCGGGGCTCAGCCACCGTGCCGTGGCCGCCGCCGCGGAGGTGCCGCTGGGGTCGACGACGTACCACTTCGCGACCCTGGACGACCTGCTGGTCGCGGCGCTTCGGCAAGCCAACGGGGAATGTCTGGCCGACTTCGCGCGCTGGGTGGACGGTCTCGATCCCGCGGTGCCGCTCGCGGATCAGGTGGCCGAGCTGGTCGGGCAGACGCTGGCCGGGGACCGCTCACGGGTGGAGCTGGAGTACGAGCTGTACCTGGCGGCGCTGCGGCGCGAGGCGGTGCGGCCGATCGCCGAGGAGTGTCTGAACGAGATGGTGCGGCTGCTCGGCCGGCGGATCGGCGACGAGCAGACCGCGCGGGCCGTGGTGGCGTTCATCGACGGGCTGCTGCTCCAGCATCTGCTCACCGGCCGGCCCTTCGAATCCGCCGGGGTACGGGCCGGGCTCGCCGGGGTGCTGGGCTGAACCCGAGGGAGGGCGGCCCGGGCATGTCGGCGGCTGCCAGGGGGCTTTCAGGGGCCGTCTGCCCGATCCCGTGGTCGCGGGCGCGCTGGTCAGAGTGGCGGGGGACGGCCCGGCGATGCCGTGGACCGGCACTGCGGGGGCGGTGTCCCGCGATGCCCACTTCCGCATCGGCAGCGTGACGAAGATCTTCACCAGCACCGTCGTGCTCCAGCTGGCCGCCGAGCACCGCATCGCCCTCGACGCGCCCGTCCGCCGCTGCCTGCCCGATCTCATCCCCGCCGCATACGGCACCGTCACGGTGCGCCAGCTCCTGGACCACACCAGCGGCCTGCCCGCCCCGGCCGGCATACCCGGGCCCGCCGACGGGCCCGGGTGGTGGCGCAAGGGCATCTCGCCGCGGGACGTGGTGCGCAAGGCCTTCGCAGCCGCCAAGAGCAAGGGGGTGGGGCAGCCACCCCAGCACGCCAAGGCCCGTGTCCAGCAGTACAACGGCGTCAACACCTTCGTCCTCGGCCTGCTGGTCGAGAAGGTGACCGACCGAACCTTCACGGAGGAACTCACCCGCCGTATCATCCGGCCGCTTGGTCTGCAGCACACCAGCCTCCCCTCGCCGGACGACATGTCCCTCCCCGCACCGCACGCGCGCGTGTACGTCGGTACGGACGAGGTGACCGAGCAGAGCCCCTGGGCATGGGCCGAGGGCGGAATGATCTCCACCGCCGCGGATCTCGACCGGTTCATGACCGCCCTGTTCCGCGGCCGCCTCCTCCCGCCCGCCCAGCAGAAGCTCGCCTTCACCGTGCCCAACGTGGACAACGCGCCCACCAACACCAACTGCATCAACAAAAAGAGCTGCTTCAGCGCCCGCGGCCTGATGCGCATCACACTCGACAACGGCGTCACCGTCTGGGGCAAAACCGGCTCCCTGCCCGGCTGGACCAACGGCGTCTTCGCCACCCGCGACCTCGAACGCCGCGTGGCCTACTCCCTCAACCCCACCGGCACGGCCTCCGAACGCCCCTACGTCATGGCCGTCCTCGACTCCGCCTTCGAGACCCGCGAGAGCGCCCGCTGAACCACCAAGGACCCTGCCGGTGATGAGCGCAGCCGCAGGTGCGGTGCCGGACCGGCACCGCACCTGCACCGGGGCCTATGCGCCGTTCCCCAACGCGTGCCACAGGTGATCGCTGAGCTGGGGCAGCCAGTCGGACCGCGCATTGCCCAGGAGGTGGTCCCCGTGGGGGACGGACAGGTAGCTGCCGAGCGGCGCCAGACGGGCCAGCGGCTCGCCGTTCGTCACGCCGGGAATGACGTCCTGGCCACCGTCCACGACCAGCAGCGGGGCCGTGATACGAGGCGCCAGGGCGGCAAGGTCCACATGGCGGGCGAACTCGCGGGCGGCGTCGGCTCCTCCGGTGCGCCGGGCCATGATGTCCCGTACGGGCGGGGGCAGTTGCTCCCAGTCGAGGCGGAAGGGGCCGCTGACGGTGGCGACCGCCGCCACGCGCGGCTCCAGCGCCGCGGTCCGGGCCGCGAAATAGCCGCCCAGACTGAGGCCGACGAGCCCGATGCGGGCGACGCCCAGGGCGTCGACGACCCGGCCCACGACCCGCTCGTAGTCCGGCTGGAGGGACGTCGTGGCCGCGAGCACGCCCTGCCCGGGGCCGTCCATCGCGAACACCGCCAGCCCTCTGGCCAGCAGCGCGGACACCAGATCGAGAAACTCCTCCTTGGCCGAGTCCAGGCCGGGGACGACGACCACGGTGGCGGGAGCGTCGGCGGGGCCGCGCAGCCAGCCGGTGAATCCCTCGCCGCTCACGCGCCGCGCTCCGGGCTCCAGCACGGTGAGCGCGCTGCCCAGGGCGTGGTCCGCCTCGGCGGCCGCACGGCCGGCCTCCGCGTACGGCGCGAGCGTGGCGAGGTGGAACCACCGGGCCGCCATCAGGAGATGCTCACCCGCCGAGACGGACGAACCCGCGCCTTCCGCGCGGTCCAGGTACGCCCGTCCGGTGCTCACGAAGGACGGTCCCCAGTCGTCGACGGAGGCGAGGCCGTCGGTGACCCGCCGGTACTCGTGGGGGTCGACGCCCGCACCGGTGGCACGTGTCCACTGGGTCGCGGCGAACTCGGCAGCGCTCATCGTCCCTCTCCCGTCAGCAGGACGGCCTTGCCGCGTATCCGGCGCTCTTGCAGGTCGACCAGTGTGTCGGCGGTCTCGGCCCAGTTGGCGATCCGGCCGATCTCCGGGTGCAGTCGCCCCTGTTCCACGAGGCGTACCAGTGCCGCGAGATCGGATCCGTACGGGGCGCCGGCGTAGTGGAAGTGCCGGATCGTGACGCGCTCGGGCCCGCCCAGCAGCTGGAAGAAGTCGAGGGTCACCGGGGTGCGGCTCGCCTGGCCGAACCAGACGAGTGTGCCGCCCGGGCGCATCTTGAGAAGAGCGGTCGGCAGACCCGACCCGCCCGTGGACTCCAGCACGATGTCGAACGGCCCTTGAGCCGCCGCGACGTCGTGCACCACCTGCGCGCCCAGTTCCGCGAGCCGCTCGCCGCGCACCGGCGTGGCCGTCACCGCGGTCAGCTCGGCTCCGGCCCCGACGGCAAGCTCGGTGACGTAATGGCCGACGCCGCCCGAGGCGCCGGTCAGCAGCACCCGTCGGCCGGCCAGGGAACCGGCCGTACGCAGCAGCCGGAGGGCGGTGATCCCGGCCAGGGGCAGGGCTGCCGCCCGTACGCTGTCGATGCTGTCCGGGAGCGCCGCGAGAGAGTGCGTGGGCACGGCGGCGTACTCGGCCCAGCCGCCCTGCGCCGGATGCCCGACCACGCGGGTGCCGACGCCGGGGCCCGAGCCGTCGGCCGCGGCCTGTACGACGAGCCCGGAGATGTCCTTGCCGGGCAGGTGCCCCGGCCGGGGGTGTTCGAGGAGGAACGTCTCGCCCCGGTTCGGCGCGAACGCCTCGACCTTGATCAGTGCCTCATCGGGCTCCGGGACGGGCTGGGGGACCTCGGCGAAGGCGACGGGACGCGCCGCTTCCCCCGTGGGAATCAGTCTTTGCATGCGGAGAATGCAACCTCCGCGGCCGCCCCGCGATCCAACAACGAACGAGCACGGCCGACAACGTTCGGTTGTCGCCTATGGTGGGAGGCATGGATCTCGACGTGGCGCAGGTACGCGCCTTCGTTCGCGCCGCCGAGGAACTGCACTTCGGGCGGGCGGCCGGGACGCTCTCCATCTCCCAGCAGGCGCTGTCCAAGAGAATCGCGCGGCTGGAAACCCTGCTCGGCACCGAGCTGTTCCGGCGCAGCGGCACCGGCGTACACCTCACCGATGCCGGACAGCGCTTTCTCCCGCCGGCCCGGCACACCGTGGCCGCCGCCGACGCCGCCGTGGCGGCCGCGGTCGGGAAGGACCGTCCGCTGCGCGTAGATGTCTGGGGGCACCTCTACGAGCCGATGCGGACGCTGGCCCAGGTCGCCGGACGGGCCGGGGAGTTGGTGCTGGGCCACGGGCGCGACCTGCCGTCGGTGACGGACGCACTGATGCACGGCGACATCGACGCCGCCTTCGGCCGGGTCCACCCCCCGCTGCACGCAGGGCTGGCACACCGTCTCGTCCGCCTCGAACCGGTGGACGCCGTCCTGAGCGCGGACCACCCGCTCGCCGCCGAGCCGGCACTGCGGCCGGACCAGCTGCGCGGCAGCGTGCTGTGGTCACCCGGTGCGCTGGACCGGCTCGACTTCCTCCACCAGTTCGCCGAGCGATTCGACATCCGGAAGAGTGCCGCGGGCGTCAATCTGGGGCTCGCCCACTTCCTCACCGAGGTGGCGGACGACCCGACCCGCTTCTCCCTGCTGCCCGCGGATGTGCCCCTGCCGGAGGTCCCCGGGCTGCGCTCCGTCCCGCTGGTCGATCCCACACCGCTGTACGCCTGGTCGCTGCTGTGGCGCACCGGAAACGGACACCCCGGGCTGCACAGCCTCACCGCCGCCTGCGCCACGGAAGCAGGGCACAGCCGATGGCTGGAGTACAACCCGGCGCATGACTGGCTGCCCGAACCGCCGACAGACCATTCCCAGCACGGGGGCAAGCGGCATTGAGTGGCCTGGCGCAGGACCACCCTTGCGGCGGGGGCTGTTGCACGGCCGGGCCGGGCGCTTGGCTGTAGCCGTCTGGCGGGTTCCGAGCGGAGGCTTTTCGGTACGGGGGATGTGCCTACGACCGGTTCGCGGGCCTGGTACGCGGGCGAGATCGCCGCCGGGGGGGGAGCGGTTCCTGGAGCCGAGGCGCGAGGACTGTCCGTGGTGCGGATCGGTCGGGCTGAGGGTCCTGCTGCGCACCGGCGACCGGTTCCAGGGGAAGCCGGGCCGCTTCGTCCTCGACGAGTGTCGGGGCTGCGGGCACATCTTCCAGAATCCCCGGCTGACGCCCGCGGGCCTGGACTTCTCCTACCGGGACTTCTACGACGGCTACGGTGAGTCGCTCGGGGACTTCAACTTCCGCCAGATGACCGCCTGTTACCGAGGACGGGTCCGGCTGTGCGAAGGGCAGGGCATCGCACCGCGCCGGTGGCTGGACGTCACGTCATCAACATCGCTTTCCCGCCCGCGAAGATGAGGCCGTGGGCAAGGTGGCGTGTAGTGGCAATGTGAATACTGTGAGTGCTCGCGCGCTTGAGGGTGGATCATTTCTTCGGGATGCGGCGGCGGATCCGCTCACCGATAACCGATAAAATGTGCCATTGACCAAGATGGGGGAGGCGTGGCATGTGGTGGCTGTGGATGGTGGTACCCGCCGTAATGATCGGCGGGGGCTGGATAGGCGAGAACGTCCGGAGCGCGTTGAAGACCCGGCACAAGCGCAAACTGGAGCTGCTCAAGGCCACCGAGCGGCGTCAGCTCGCGCTGGACGCGGCGAACCGGCCGCCCGAGCCGGTCTGCGGCTGCACTCACCACCTTGCCAAGCATGACAAGGCCGGCCGGTGCCATGAGGTGGTCGAAGCGCCGACCGCCTGGGACGCCGAGCGCAAACCGCTGCACTACGAGCCCCGGCCGTGCAACTGCCAGCAGTACATCGGTCCCGAACCGCTGGGGACGGTCTTCGCGGCGGAGATCGTCGATCCACGCTGATCCGGCGGTCGGCACCAGGACCTGGCGAAGTACGTGAGGTCTCCGCGGCCCCCGCATGGACAACCGTCCGAACGGCGCGGCACGCCCCACCTAGACTGGGCGCTTCGGGGACGTGGACGACGTCCCAGGGGGACGGAGATCGGCAGTGGCGATGGGCAGCGCAGAAGACGACGGCGGCATGGTGGACCCGTCCGCCGAGGTGCTGGGCGAGGCGGCCGCCATGTTCGGGCTGCTCGCCTCCCCGCCACGGCTGCACATCGTCTGGGCGCTGGCGCAGGGCGAGTGCGATGTGACCGGGCTCGCGGAACGGGTCGGCGGCGCGCTGCCGGCCGTGAGCCAGCATCTCTCGAAGCTGAAGCTCGCCGGTCTGGTGCGCTCCCGTCGGGAGGGCCGCCGGGTCGTGTACCTCGTCGACGACCCTGATGTCGTCGCGGTGGTGCGGCTCATGGTCGTACAGCTGGACGCCCGCTCCGGGCAGGTGTCGCCGGTGCACCGCCGTGGCTTCGGTGCCTGAAACCACCGCGGCAGCCGGAACCGGTCGCACGCCTCTGGACACCAGGGAGGTGCGGGCGGGCCAGAACCCGTTGTTCGACGCCGGGGAGCCGGCCGCGCTCACCTCGCTCCAACTGATGCGGCTGCTGGACACCGGCCCGCGGGGACTGACCGAGCAGCAGGCCGAGGAGCGCCTGGTCCGGCACGGTGAGAACGTGGTCCCCGCCTGGCGGCCGGTCTCCTGGCCACGCCGCTTTCTGGGCAGCCTCCGCGATCCGTTCACCACCGTTCTGCTGTGTCTGGGGCTGGTCTCGGCGGCCGTGGCCTCCTGGGGCACCGCCTGCGTGATCATGGTCCTCGTCGTGGTGAGCTGCGTTCTGCGCTCGGGCGGCGAGCACCAGGCCAGCCGGTCGATGGCCGCCCTGCGCGAACTGGTTGCCACGACGGCGTCCGTCCAGCGGCGGGCGGACGACGAAAGCTCGCCTGCGGTCCGGGAACTGCCGGTCGATCAGCTCGTCGTCGGAGACGTGGTCCGGCTCGGCGCCGGCGACCTGGTGCCGGCCGATGTGCGCCTGCTGCGCTCGAGCGGGCTGACCGTGCACCAGGCCGCACTCACCGGCGAGTCCGAGCCCGTACCGAAGTACGCCCGCGACGCGCCCGCCGACGGCGGTGCGGAGCTGCCGGAGCCACCACACCTCTGCTTCCAGGGCAGCAGCGTGGCCTCCGGCAGCGGGACCGCCGTCGTCATTGCCACCGGCGCGGACACCAGGTTCGCCGCCGCCTACCGCGACCCGGCACGGCGGCACACGGAGACCGCCTTCGACCGCTCGGTCCATGGCATCGCCTGGACACTGATCCGCTTCATGCTCGTGACCCCGCCCCTGGTGCTGATGGCGAACGCCGCACTGCGCGGGCGGGGCCTGGAGACCCTGCCGTTCGCGATCGCCGTCGCCGTCGGCCTCACCCCGGAGATGCTGCCCGTCATCGTGACCGCGGCGCTGGCCCGGGGCGCGTCCGCGCTCGCGCGCACCAGCGGCGTGATCGTCAAACGGCTGCCCGCGCTGCACGACCTCGGGGCGATCGACGTCCTGTGCCTGGACAAGACCGGCACCCTCACCCAGGACCGCCCGGTCGTGGAACGATCCGTCGACGCCCGGGGCAACGACGATCCGGACGTGCTGCGATGGGCGGCGGTCAACAGCTTCTGGACCCTCGAACTCGCCGAACTGCCTGCCCCGGACACCCTCGACGAAGCGATCCTCGGCGCGGCCGGCGACCAGGGCACCGACCCTGCCGAGTACGACGGGATCGCCGCGCTGCCGTTCGATCCGTCCCGCCGGCTCGCCACGGCCGTCGTCCGCCGCCCCGGGCAGCACGGCACCCACACCCTCGTCGTCAAGGGCGCCACCGAGGACATCCTCGGCCGCTGCGGACGGCTGGTCGTCGACGGCGCGGCCACCGACCTCGGTGACGAGGAACGCGAGCGGCTGCTCGGCTTCGCCGCCCGGGAAGCAGCCGACGGCCTGCGCCTGCTGGCCGTCGCGCGCGCCGAACGCCCCGCCCGTCTCGGCTCGTACGGCCACCACGACCTGCGCGGCCTGACCTTCCTCGGCTTCGTCGCCCTCCGCGATGCGCTCACGCCCTCCGCCGGCGAGGCGCTGGACGACCTCGCCCGGCGCGGCGTCGCGGTCAAGATCCTCACCGGCGACCACCCCGGAACCGCCGCCCGCGCCTGCCGCGACCTCGGCCTGGACCCCGGCGAGGTGCTCACCGCCGACCGGCTCGGCACGCTCACCGGGCCGCCGCTCGCCGAAGCCGTCGGCCGGGCCACGGTCGTCGCCCGCTGTACGGCCCAGGACAAGGCCCGCATCGTGGCCGCCCTGCGCGAGAGCGGCCGTACCACCGGATATCTCGGCGACGGCGTCAACGACCTGCCCGCACTGCATGCGGCCGATGTCGGGATCTGCCCGCGGGGGGCGGTGACCGTGGCACGCGAGCGCGCCGATGTCGTCCTCGCGGAGAAGGACCTCACCGCCATCGACCGCGCGATCACCGCCGGGCGCAACAGCAGCGGCAACATCGCCGCCTACCTGCGTATCACGCTCTCCTCGAACCTCGGCAACGTCATCGCGATGCTCGCCGCCGGCCTGCTGCTGCCCTTCCTCCCCATGCTCCCCGCGCAGGTCCTGGTCCAGAACCTCTTCTTCGACGCGGCCCAGCTCGCCTTCGCCTTCGACCGGCCCGCCCACGCCGCGCTGCGCAAACCCGCGGTACTGCGGCCGCGCGCCTTCCTCCGCTACATCACCGCCTTCGGCCTGCTCAACGCCGCCGCCGACATCGCCACCTTCGCGGTCCTCGCCGTCGCCCTGCACACCACGGCGGGCCCCGGCGACCCGGCGATGTTCCACGCCGGGTGGTTCACCGAGAACCTCCTGACCCAGGCCATGGTGATGCTGCTGCTGCGCACCGGCCGCCACGCCGCTGAGACCCGGGCCGCCGGCCCCGTCCACCTGGCCGTCGCCGCCCTCGCCGTGATCGGCGTACTGCTGCCCCTGTCCCCCCTGGGCCCGACGCTGGACATGTCGCCCCCGCCGCCCCTGTATTACGCGCTGCTCGCGGCCGTCCTCACCCTTTACGGCATCGCCCTCGCGGCTGCCAGGAAGCGCCACGCGAGCCGACAGAACTGAGCCGTCGGCAGCGGTCGCCGGTTACGGGCACCGCGCACCTCCTCCTGTGATGCGCCCGGCCCGAGCGCACGCCGCCGCCTTGCCGTGCCGCCGCCTTGCCGTGCCGTCGCCACCGTGACGACGCGACAGTACGCAAGGGGCACGGCGATGCTCACCGCCCGACCCGCTCCGGCGCCATACTTTAGATATTGCGCAATCCGGGAACTATGCGGTTTCCCCCTGCGTTGAAGCCGAAGGACGCCGGACGACAGGACAGTTGTGGAGGAAGCAGATGAGTGTGGCCCTGACCAAGGGCGGCAATGTGTCGCTCAGCAAACAGGCCCCCGGTCTGACCGCCGTGAGGGTGGGGCTGGGCTGGCAGACAGGGGCCGGAGGGGCCGGCTTCGACCTCGATGCCAGTGCGCTGCTGTGCGGCCGGTCCGGCAAGGTCCTCTCCGACGTGCACTTTGTCTTCTTCAACAACCTCCGCAGCCCCGACGGTTCGGTGCGGCACTCCGGCAGCGGCCTGACCGGCGGCAGCGGCGGGGATCTCGAGCAGATCCAGGTCGACCTCGGCGTGGTTCCGGCCGCGGTGGCAAAGATCGTCTTCCCGGTCTCCCTGTACGAGGCCGAGCAGCGAGGCCAGAACTTCGGCCAGGTCCGCAGTGCCTACATCCGCATCGTCGACCAGGACAGCGGCACCGAACTGGCCCGCTACGACCTCAGAGGGGACGCCGCCACCGAAACCGCGATGGTCTTCGGCGAGCTCTACCGCCATGGCGCGGACTGGAAGTTCCGTGCCGTCGGCCAGGGCTACGCCTCCGGGTTGGCAGGCATCGCGCAGGACTACGGCGTCGACGTCCTGCGGCCGGGTCCCGCGGCCGAGGTCCCGCCGGTTCACGCCCCGTCCGCCGAGCCATCCGTTCCTCCGGTCACGGCAACCGCCGCCGGCTGGGAGACGCCCGGTCACGGCTCCACCGTCACACCACAGCAACCAGCAGGGAGTTCCGACATGACGTGCTTCTTCGACCCGCACCACGGTCCCGGTATGACGCCCGTGATGTGGTCCCCGCAGTGGGGCGTACCGCGTCAGATCCAGGCATGCGGTGCCTGCGCCCAGCGGGTGCAGGCGGCACCGCCGCCGTACTACACGGCGCCTCAGGCGGGTTGTCCGCAGCCCGCGCAGCAGGGGTACCCACAGCCGATGCAGCAGGACTACGGCCAGCAGCACGGCCAGCAGCAGGGCGGCCGCCGCTTCGGCACGGGCGCGCTCATCGGAGCCGGTGCGGCCGGCCTGGTCGGCGGCGCTCTGCTCAACGAGGCGTTCGATGATGACGAGCCCGAGGTGGTCGTCAACAACTACTACGAGGACTGACCGCCTCCCCGGCGCCCGGCTGCAGCCCCGTCTGGCCGGGCGCCGGATCACCCGCTCCGGGCTTCGCGGCGGGGCGGTCACGCCTACCCGTACGAAAGGTCGGAGCACGGGCTGTCGTCGGCGGAGCGGGCCTTGTCGGCCACGTGCGGCGGCATGTCGTCGGAGAAGGACGGGGACGAGGGGGAGGCGCCGGGCGGCTCGGGATGGTCCGCGTAGGACCGGCCGAGGGTGACGCTGATTCCGGGGGCGGTGGCCTGCTGGACCTCCGCGCCGGGGAAGAAGCGTGCCAGAGCGTGTGCCTGGTCTGCCTGGCCCGGCCCGTACGTGACCACCGTGGTGGCGTGGTCCTGGGCCGCAGCGGTGGCGGTGCCGGTGACGGTGAAGCCCGCGGTCTTCAGACCGGCGGCCGCGCGGGCGGCCAGCCCTGTGACGGTGGTGCCGTTGTAGACGGCCACGCTGATGCCGGCTCCGGACACCGACGCGTCGGGACTCGGTGCACCGGGCGCATCGCCCTTGCCGTCCCCGGCCTTCCTGGCGTGCTGGGACGTGCCGCTGGCGTCCTTGCCGTCGACGGTGCGGTCCGCCCTCAGCGCCGCCCACAAGGCGTCGGCCTGCGGGTGCACCACCGCGACCCGCGCGCCCTGGTAGCGCCACGGCAGGGTGACGAACTTGGTGTTGTGCAGGTCGATGTCCTTCAGTGACATCGCGAAGGCCATCAGCTTGTTCGCCGTGCCCAGTCCCGGATCGACGGTCATCGACTCGGTGGCGGCGTTCGCGAGCGGCAGCAGCGTCGCCGGATTGACTCCCTCCGACTTCACCTTCTTGATGAGGCCCGCGACGAAGGCCTGCTGGCGCTTGATCCGGCCTATGTCGGAACCGTCGCCGATACCGTGCCGGAGACGGACGTAGTCCAGAGCCTTCTGACCCGAGACCGTCTGCAGCCCCTTGGGGAAGATGACCTTCCCCCGTGACCCCCGGTTGGGGTCGAGATCGCCCTGATAGACGTCTTTGGGCAGGCACACGGATACGCCGCCGACCGCGGAGGTCATCTTCGAGAAGCCCTGGAAGTCCACGACCACGGTGTGGTCGACGCGCAGTCCGGTCAGCTTCTCCACCGTGTTCTGGGTGCAGGCGGGATTGCCCTTGGCGGTGTCTCCCACGCTGAACGCGGTGTTGAACATGACGTCGGTCTGCGCTGCGGTCCAGTTTCCGTCGGGCAGCTTGCAGGGCGGTATGTCCACGAGGGCGTCGCGGGGCAGGGACACGGCGACCGCGTGCCGGCTGTCCCCGTAGATGTGCAGCAGGAACGCGGTGTCCGAGCGCCCCACATCCCCTTCCCCGCCGCCCAGCCTGCTGTTCCCGCCCGAGCGCGAGTCCGAGCCGATGACCAGCACATTGCTGCCTCCGGCGCCCGCGGCGGGCCGGTCCCCGCTCACCCCGTCCGCGCCGAACGTCGTGATGTTGCCGTTGAGTTTCAGGTAGATCCACCCGGTGCAGGCGACGAGCAGCACAAGAAAGGAGACCGCTGCCACGGCAGCCATACGCGCCTTGCCGCGCTTGCTCCGCCGCCCCATGGCAGGTTCGTCGCCGCGGTGTCCGGCCCGTTCCTTGTGGCTGGCTGTCACGTGTGCACCTCATCCGTGCGGTTCCCTGCAGGAGTAGACGGCTACCGGCCACTCAGGGTTGTACAGTTGCGCAATGTAGCAAGTGAACTCTTGAGCCGGGCTCCTCGGCCCGCGACTCCGATCACAAGAGAGGACGGGCGGCAATGCTGCGCAACGGACTGGAGCCCTGGCACCTGCTGATCGTCGCACTCGTCGTCATCTTGCTGTTCGGCTCCAAGAAGCTCCCGGACACCGCACGCGCACTCGGCAAGTCGCTGCGGATCCTCAAGAGCGAGACCAAGGCCATGAGGGATGACGACAAACCGCCGGCCGCCGCATACGAGCCCGGCCCGCAGGCACCTGCGGAGCCGCGCACGATCCACGCCACGTCCGCCGGTGCCACGACCGACGGTCCGGCTGCCGCCCGTACCGGATCCGACCACCCGGCGCCGGTTCCCGGCGCCGGGCCCCTCGCCTGACGCGGTACACCGCCACCTTCTCCTTCTCCACCTCATCGGGGGAAACGCGTGTATGAACTTGACCGCTTACGAGCGGAGGACGCACCGGTCTTTGAAAGGATGCTGGATCGAGCGCTGAACTCCGAGGAAATCCGTGCGGCACTGCACGGCGCCGGCGGAACTCCCCACGCCGAGCAGCTGCGTACCCAGGCACGGGGCGCGCGAGAGGCCATCGTTTCCGCGGCGGCCGTCGAGTACCGCGCCTACCTCCAGCTCCGTGCGTCCACCGCCCGCTCCCGTCCCGCGCAGCAATCCGCCGAGACGACGGCGCGCGCCGGGGCCGGGCTGCTCCCCGCACTGGGCGTGCTCGTACCGGGCCTCTCGGCCACGGCCGCCGCCGTCTTCCTGCTCTTCGGCTGCGGCCTGCGAGCCGTCGGCATGGGCTCTCGACTCGCTGACGAGCTGATCTTCGCCGGCCTCACAGCCGGGGCGATCGCGGCGGCGGCGACGCTGATCGGACTGGTCTGGATGCTCGTCACGGCGGCGCGCAATCGCGCGGCGGCGGATGCCGGGACGCCCGGAGACATGGACTCCGCTGCCACGCGGGCCCGCGAGGCCTGGCAACAGGCTCTTCTCGAGCGCGGGGTGACGCCGTTCCTGCTCGGGCTCCTCGACGACACAGGCCCGGCCGGGAGCGACGGCCCGGCAGAGTTGGCCGACAGCCCGAGTGGCGGCAACCAGACGCAGCACCTGGGCCCAGGCTTCAGTACGCCCGACTTCACGGGTCCTGACTTCGGCAGCCCGGGGTTCACCGGCCCTGACCTGCCGGGCAGCGGGTGACGGCATAGGGTGTGCCTGGGATTCCTGGGAATCGCATGCCAGTCATTGCAGGGTCAGCTGTCGCAGGGGGATCGACGTGGGAACATCCGGGGCGTCCAGGACCGTGGAGGAAGCCGCCGGGGCCAGGCCCCGGCGCACGCTGAACACGCTGTTGTGGGCCGGGCTGATCCCTCTGGTGGCCACTGGGGCCGGGTTCCTCGCCCAGTACCCCTACGGCATGTTGTGGGTCGGCGTCATCATCGTGCTCGGCACGGCGGCAGCCGCAGCGATCGTGGCGGGCGGCGTCTGGAACCGGGCCGGTGCCGCAACCCTTGCCTCCTTCGGCACCCTGGCGCTCGCACTCTTCGCCGGGCCCAACCTGTATGAGACCTACGTGAAGCAGCTCGGCGAGCGGGTCGACGCCCTGGTGGCAGACACCGGGGAACGCACCAACGCCAAGGGGACCAAGCTGGCCGTCTGCCGTGTCGTCGATACTTCGGGGGAGATCCAGGACCTGTCCGAACAGCAGAACTGCCACGGCCAGTTCACGCCGAAGCAGCACGTCATCCTGTTCAAGGATCCTCTCGGCGGCCTCGACCCCTGGGTGGAGGCAGGGGACGACCGCAGTCTGGACGGCGTGGGACCGGGCATCACCGGCGGCCTCTTCGCCGTGACCGGTTCGGCCATGTTCTACGCCGGCCAGAGGCGGCGCTCGGACCGGGACATGGCGGCGAAACTGCGCCGTAAGTACGGACCTCCGCGTCTCTCGGAGGGGTGAACCACCGGCACCCGCTCAGAGATGGGCGGCGATCTCGGGCATGAGGTCCTGAAAGGTACGGCCGTGGGCGGGGGCGCCGAGGGCGGCCATCTGCCAGCCGGGACCCGAACGGTGGACCTTGGCCATGATCTGGGCTGTGTGGGAACCGCCGCCGGTAAGGGTGTAGCGGGCCAGCTCCTGGCCGTTGGCCTCATCGACCAGCCGGCAGAACGCGTTCTGGACTTCCTGGAAGGTCTGGCCGGTGAACGAGTTGACCGTGAAGACGATCTGGTCGATGTGCACGGGCACACGCTGCAGATCGACCAGGATGGATTCGTCGTCGCCTCCCTGGCCGCTCCCGCCCACGACGTTGTCCCCGGTGTGCCGGACCGATCCGTCGTCGCTGATCAGGTGCTGGAAGAAGACGACGTCGACCGGCTGCGTGCCGGCGAAGAGCACCGCTGAGGCATCCAGGTCGATCTCGCGGGCGGTGAGCCGGGCGAGAAATCCCTTACGGGGCGCGGCCTGCCAGCCCAGCCCCATCCGTACGACGTTCAGCGCCCCGCCGTCGGACTTGCTCAGGCTGACCTGCTGGCCCTTGCTCAGATTCACGGACATCTGATTCCTCTCTTCCTTCGGATCCGGCTGACCGTGCCTTGAATCTACAGCACTGTAGAAGTGGCCGCCCTGCCGCCTTCGCAGCGGCGGAGGCAGCCGTGGGTGTCGTGCAATCGGCCTCCGCCGGGAGCCTCTACAGGGCTGTAGAGACCACACGTAGGATCCCGGTGTCATGGTCATGGGTCTGCCGGACGGGCGGGTGACATGCGACCGGCGATTACGGGGGTTTCACCGATGAGACTGTGCTTCCTGGTGGAGGAGCAGTACCGCCACGACGGCATGCCGCTGGACGTCGTCCGCCGGCTCACCGCCTGGGGCCACCAAGTGGAGGTGATGCGGCCGGGCCGGTCGCTGATCCGGATGTCCGAGGCGATACGAGCGGGCAGCCACGACGCCTGGGTCCTCAAGACGGTCTCCGGCGGGCCGGGCCTGAGCCTCCTGGAAGCCGCCGCTGCGGTCGGGTTGACGACGGTGAACGACGTACGGGCGATCCGCGGCGTACGCGACAAGGCACTGGCCGCGGTGATCGCCCGCGCCCACGGCCTGCCGGTCCCGGTGACCTATGCGGCGTCCCGGCCCGAGGAGTTCGCGCAGCTGCCCGACGCGGACTTCCCCCTCGTGGTCAAGCCGGCGGACGGCAGCTCCGGGCGCGCCGTCCGCCTGGTCGAGAGCCCCGACAGCCTGACGGATCCTGGCGCGGAACCGGCAGGCGACGGACTGCTCATCGCCCAGCCCTACGTCCCCAACTCCGGTACGGATCTGAAGGTGTACTGCGTCGCCGGCGAGCTGTTCGCCACCGAACGGTGCTCCCCGCTGCACCCCGGCCACGCCGTACGCGAGCGCCGGGTGCCGCTCACCCCCGAAGTCGCCAGAATCGCGGAAGAGGTCGGCGCGGCCTTCGGCCTCGACCTGTACGGCGTCGACTTCCTGCTCGGACCGGACGGGCCGGTGGTCGTCGACATCAACGACTTCCCCAGCTTCCGCCAGGTGCCGGACGCGGTCGCCCGGGTCTCATCCGCCGTACTGCACCTCGCCCGTACACCGTCCGGCGGCCTCGTCGGGACGCACCCTGCCGTCGCGCCTCTCCCCGTCCCGGCCCACCCCGCGGCCCGATAGCGCTCATACCTCGGGCCGACGGGGAGGGACGACTACCTCTTGCGGGCCGCATAAAACGCCCATGCCTTCCGCCGGAGGGACCGTCCCCAGTAGTAGGTGCGCATGGGCAGGGAGAGGTGGCGCGGCCCGCTCCGCCCCGTCGGCGGCGGTCCCACTGTCGGCCGCGCAGGAGGCGATCCTTCCGTCAGCCACGTGGGCCGGCGCTGCGCAGGCCGCCACGTCGGCTGCGATGGTGCGGGCTGCGACGTGCGCTGCGGTGGTGCGGGCTGCCACGTACGCTGCGGTCGTGCAGGAGACGACGTCGACAGCGGAGCCGTGGTCACCGCGGACGGGGTCTGACGGCGCAGCCTCCACCTGGTGAAAAGAACGGCGAAGGCGACGGTGCCCAGCAGCCCCCAGCGGAACGGCACCGAATCCACGAATTCCGCCCAGGAGAAACCCTGCTCGTCCGCGGCCTGGCGCGCTGCGGCCGGTGACGGACCGCCGCTCAGCAGCAGGGTCCGCTCGCTTCCGCCGGCGCCCCGGACGGGCCTGTCCCAGGACCGGTCGACGCTCGTGGACGCGTTCGGCCACTCGGCCTTGAACCGGCCGTCGTCCACCTTGTGGAAGGGGACGTGCGACAGGTCGACACCACCGAACACATACGTCTTCTGGTAGACGACGGTGCCCTTCGTCGTGCGGCGAGTGACCTTGAACTCGCCCTTCTTGTAGGAGTCGACGTAGTCGTCGAACGTGTCGCGCGGCTTCCAGTCGCTCTTGGTGGTCCACCGGCTGACGTCGCCCTGGTCGATGAGCTTCGCGTAGGTCACGTTCTTGCGCCGGCTGACGTCGCGGTACCACTCGGCCGCGACCCGGCTCATATACACCCGTCGCAACTCGGCGTACTCCGGGGCGGTGTTCACCGCCTTTTCCACCTTCGGCAGGATCATGCTGCGGAAGAGGGACTCGTTGTGCTCCTCGGCGGATTTCTCCTGGGTGCACGCCTTGGTGCCGCCGGCGCCGACCTCCCGCAGATATTGGGTCTCCATCTTCACCTTGAGCGGCGCGTCCATGATGTACAGCTCATCCGGCGTCGCATGGACCTTGGCCTCGCCCGGCACGATCCATGTGCGCATGGACATGCACCTCCCCTGGATCCGGCCCCAGTAGTCCGCGCCGAGTGTGGTGTCCGGGTGGATCAGCTGCGCAATCGTCTTCTTCATGCGCAAGTCGGCCTGGAGCAGAATGCGTCCGGCGTCGGTGCGCCCGAATGCGGAATCGGCGATGCGGTCGGGCTCGGTGGGGTTGAGGTTCACCCAGAACGCGGACGGGCGCAGCGAGAGCCAGACGAAGAACGCGTCCGACGCCTCCGCCACTGCCTTCACCCCGTCCGACCGCCGGTTGTCACCGCCGGTCCCGACGGGGGCCGCCCCCATGGAATAGCGCAGACCGGTCTTCGCCGAGCCGGTGTCGGACAGATAGCGCAGGTTCAGTGAGGAGAAGTCGATACCGCCGGGGTCGGATTCGGGCATTCCCAGCATCTTGGCGAGCGCGGACGGCTTTCCGTCCCTGGAATTGCCGTCGGGGTCGCCTTCGCCGCAGGGGTAGGCGGCGCTGCGGACGGAACCGGCGGGCGGTGCATACGCCGCCATCAGGGCGAGTGGCTGACCGGGCTTCGGCTTCCCTAGCCCCGAGGTCTCGCACTCGCTGGCGGCGCCGGGAGTGAAGGCGGAATCCACGGCGGCCTGTGCCTTGGGATCGGGGGCGGACTTCATCTCCGCTCGGCGCTTGGCCTCGTCTCTGAGCCCCTTCGTGAGGTCTTCTTTGATCTTCTCCGCCTCCCCGCCCTCCCAGCTCTGATGGGTGAGGGAGAAGAAGATCTTGAGGTGCGGTGCGTATTTCAGGAGCTTTTCAGAGCAGCGGCTGCGGCCGGTCCTGCACGGTGAACGCTCGGACCACAATGCCAACAGCCGTTCCCAGGGGATGCCTTGCTTCCTCAGCGTTCTGAGGAGCTCCATCTCGGCGTGGAGTGTCCCGGGGTTCTCCTTGGACCTTTTGGGGTTGGAATTGTCCCTCAGAGGATTGTTGAGCCGGGGAACGACCAGCAAGGCCGTGACTTCGGGGTCCAGCCCCAAGGCGGCGAACAGGTCCGGACTGGCCGATGCCTCCCTGATCTGGAACCCGCCGTACTTCTTGCTGAGCTCCGCGAGTGCCGTCTCGGGATCGTCCGCATGCCGGGCCTTGTCGACCTCCGACGTCATGTCGACGAAGCCGACCGCGGCGTTACGGTACAAGGCCTCCGGTTTGTCAGGAGACGCCATCCCGGCCTTTTTTCGCACGTCGTAGCCGAACTGGCTGATCGGGTGGTCGTAGAGCGGTATCTCCCCCCACTCATCGGGCATCGGGGGCTTCGCCTGGGCGGCGGGCAGTGCATAAGCGGGAGGCAGCGTTTCCGTCGGCAGCGGGGCGATCACCGCCGCCAGTGCGACGACGGCCGTCACCAGCCGGCGGGCCCACCCACGAGAATGCGCGCGCTTGCCGTTCCCCTTCTTCCTCCAGGCGATGCGCTGCCGGCCGGCGGTGACCGGGGAAGGGAGCGGGGTGCCGGGCATGGGCATGGTAACTCCGGTCGGCTGTCTCGGTGTTGACCGTCAATTCTTACCGGAGGCGCTGAAATGCCGATGAAATTTCGCAGAGGTGCGGGAGCGGAGGCGTGGGGAGGTGCCGGGCTTTTCTCGGCTGCCGCGGCTGCGCTCGTCGTCAGACGCTAGCGGGGCACGAAGCGGTTGACCAGGAGCGTGAGACGGTCGGGCACGCGGTCGGCGGGCAGGCGTCCGGCGCGGGTGAGGGTGACCAGTCCGTGCAGTGCGGCCCAGAACGTCTCGACGAACAATCCCGGCTCGTCGGGATGTGTGTGGTCGGCCAGCGGGTCCAGCAGGGACTGGAACGCCTCGCGCAGGGGGGCGGGGGTGGCCTCGTCGGCGAAGGGGAGGCCGTTGTCGAGGCTGAACATCGCGTCGTACAGGGCGGGGTTGTGCGCGGCGAAGTCGGTGTAGGCGCGGGCCAGCGCCGCCATTGCCTCCCGGCCTGCGGTTCCTTCCTGCACCGCGGCGCGCAGCGAGGCCGTCAGCTCGGCGAACCCCTCCAGCGCGACCGCTCCCACGATCTCGTCCTTGCCCCGGAAGTGGCTGTAGAGCACGGGCTGGCTGTACTCGATCTGCTCGGCGAGCCGGCGCGTGGTGACCGCGTCCCACCCGTGGGTTTCGGCGAGTTCGCGGGCCGTTGAGACGATCAGCTGGTGGCGGTTGGCCCGCTCGCGTTCCTTGCGTTCACGTACCGACATGCCTGAATGCTAGCACCGCTAGACAGTCGAGCGATGACATGTCTAGCATCGAATGTGAACCTAGCGGCGCTAGAACCGCTGGGGCGCTTGCCCTTGGGAGGGGACATGCAGAACATGCGGGACGCACTGGCCGTCGTCACGGTGGTCGTCGTCGGGGTGATGGTGGGCGTGGAGTTCGCGGTGGCGGTGTTCGTCAACCCGATCCTCGATCGGCTCCCGAACGACGGCGGACTCGACGCTCGCAGCGACGGGGCGCGCGTGCTCGGCCGGGTCATGCCGTTCTGGTACATCGGCTCGGTCGTCCTCGGCGCGTTGTGGGCCGCACTGGCCTGGGGCGCTGCGGGAGCGACGTTCGTCGCCGCGGGCACGGTGCTGCTCGTGCTGAGCGTGGTGATGTCGATCCTGCTGCTGGTGCCGATCAACTCGCGTGTCGCGACCTGGTCGCGGGAGGGCGTGCCCGCGGACTGGAAGCAGCAGGTGAGGCGGTGGGACCGGTTCCACTACGTCCGCGTCGGCGTCATCGTGCTCGCCTTTGCGCTGTTCGTCGTCGCGCTGGTCTAGAAGCTCCCCCGTCCTCGGTGGGATGGAGGAGCACAGCGTGCTGCAGACCCGCCCGACGCAACCAGGTGCCGGAGCCTCGTCCGGCCCGGAGCTGGCGAGCCGTCAGAGCCCCAGCGCCTCGGCCACGCGTCCCGTGTGGTGGTCGGCGTCGCCGAAGGACAGGGCCGCCGCCGTAGCGTGGCGGGTGAAGAAGGGGAGGTCGTGTTCGGCCGTGAAGCCGATGGCGCCGTGGACTTGGTGGGCCAGTGCGCAGACCCGCTCGTACCGCTCGCTCACCCATGCCTTGGCCCCTGACACCGCCAGCTCGGCAGGGAGATCCCGGGTGAGCCGCCAAGCGGCCTCGTACGTGCTCACGCGGGCACCGAGGACGTCCACGGCCATGTCCGCGCAGTGCTGCTGGACCGCCTGGAAGCTGCCGATGGGGCGGCCGAACTGCTCGCGTGTCGTGGCGTACGCCACCGTCATGTCGAGCACGCCCTGCGCGCCGCCGACCATCTCGGCGCAGGTGGCGGCGGTGCCCAGAGCGGCGGCTGTCGCGGCCACGGCGCCGCCGCCTCCCACCGTGCCGACCACTCGGGAAGCGGGGACGGGGGCATCGGTGAAGGCCACGCGGTATTCGGGCGTGTTGCCGACGACGTCGAGGCGGTGCCGGTGCAGGCCCGGGGTGCCCGCCTCCACCAGCAGTGCCGTCAGTTCCGTCCGGTCGCCGACCTGGGCCATGACGAGCATCGCATCGGCGGTCCCGGCGTACGGGACGAACAGGGCCGTCCCGTCGAGGCGGAACCCTCCGCGGCCCGACGGGGTCGCCGTCAGGGTCGAGCCGGCCGTGCCCCAGTGGCCGTGCGGTGCCGCGCGGACGTACGTCAGCGTGCGGCCCTCCGCCACCGCGCCCAGCCACTGCGCGCACAGTTGCGCGCTGCCGTGCCGCGCGAGCGGGAGGGCCGCGCAGGCCACGGTGGCCAGGAGGGGGCTCGGTATCTGGTGGCGGCCGAGCTCCTCGCAGAGCAGGCAGAGGTCGGTGAAGCCGGCGCCCAGGCCGCCGTGTTCCTCGGGCAGCACGAGCGCGGGCCAGCCGAGTGCGGTCATCTCCTTCCACAGTTCCGGCGAGTGGCCCTCGGGCTCCTCGCGTACCGCCCGTGCGCCGGCCGTCATACGCCGGGCCGCCAGCAGCTCGGCTGCCGCAGCCTGGATGTGCCGCTGGTCCTCGGTGGAGGTCAGGTTCATCGCTTCTCCGATGTCGGGGGTGTCAGGGGCGCGCGGGTGCCCTGGGCCCGGCGCCGGTGCGGGGCGGGTCAGGACCGGGGCAGGCCCAGTCCGCGGGTCGCGATCACGCTGCGCTGGATCTCCGTCGTGCCGCCGAGAAGCGTGGCGGCCACCGCGTCGAAGCGCATATGCGCGAATGCGGCGTCCATCGGCGCGCCGTCCCGCTGCCACAGCTGGGCGTACGGACCGAAGGCCTTCGCGCCGGTGCGGGCGAGGCGTTGGTGCAGTTCGGCGCCCAGCAGCTGACTGACCGACGCCTCGTAGCCGGGTACGGCGCCGGCGGTCTGCCGGGAGGCGGTCAGACGCGCCATCGCGTACTGGACGCGCAGCTCGATATGGCGCTGGGCGATTTCATGCCGCAGGACGGCGGTGTCCGCGCGGCGGAAGTCCTGCCCCTGCGCCGAGCGCAGAGAGGTGATCAGTCGCTCCAGCACCCGCTCGAACTTGATGGTGGCGCCGATACCCGCGCGTTCGAAGCCGAGCGCCGCCATGGCCACGTACCAGCCCCGGTTCTCCTCGCCGACCCGGTTGGCGACCGGCACCCGCACATCGTCGAAGTGGATCTCGGCGAACGGATCGGCGCCACGCATGTCGCGGAGGGGGCGGATGGTGATGCCGGGGCTGGTCGCGTCGATGAGCAGGAAGCTGATGCCCTTGTGCTTCGGCGCCCGCGGGTCGGTCCGCACCAGGACGAACAGCCAGTCGGCATGCTGGGCCGACGACGTCCACACCTTCTGCCCGTTGACGCGGTACACCTCGGCATCGGCTGCGTCGGATGCCTCGGCCGGCTCGCGAACTGCCGTGGTCCGCAGCGAAGCCAGGTCGGAGCCGGCGTCCGGCTCCGAGAAGCCCTGGGCCCACACCGTCTCGCCGCGCGCGATGCCGGGCAGATGCGCCGCGCGCTGCTCGTCGTTCCCGTACTCCACGAGCGTCGGGCCGAGCAGCATCGCACCGATGCCGTTCACGGTGGGGACTTCGGCGCGCATCATCTCCTCGCGGAGGATGAACTCCCGCATGGGCGACAACCCTGCACCGCCGTAGGCGACGGGGAGGTGCGGGGCGATCCAGCCCCGTTCGGCCAGGGCGGCCGCCCAGGCGCGGGCTGCGGCGCGTCGCTCCGGGTCCGCGGAGCGCCGGTCGGCCGGCCAGTCGTAACCCCAGACATCCTCGGGCTCCAGGCTGTGTTCGGCCTCCGGATCCGGCCGGTAGCAGGCGGGAAACCGGTCCCGGACGAAGGCGCGCACCTCCTGCCGGAATTCCCGCTCCTGCGCGGTCTCTTCCCAGTCCATCGCCTCTTCCCGGTCCATCGCCTCTTCCCGGTTCACGTTCTCTTCCCGGTTCACTGCGCGACGCCCTGCCGGAGCAGGTGCTTGGCGACCTTGTCGGTCGCCGTACGCGGCAGTTCGTCGAGGAACTCCACATAGCGGGGCACCATGTGCCGGGGGAGCTGCTTCCGGCAGAACTCCACGATTTCGGCGGCATCCAGGCCGGAGCCGGGGCGTCCGACGACGAACAGCTTCACGTCCTCTTCCTCCAGCTCTGACGGCACCCCGACGGCGGCGCACTCAAGCACGGCCGGATGCAGATTGACCTCGCACTCCAGGTCGAAGGCGGAGATGTTCTCGCCCCGCCGGCGTATGGCGTCCTTCATGCGGTCCAGGAAGTAGAAATAGCCGTCGCCGTCGCGCCACACCCGGTCACCGGTGTGGAACCACATATTGCGGAAGCAGTGGGCGGTGGCGTCCGGAGCGCCGTAGTACCCGCTGGTGATGATGGACGGCTGCTTGGGGCGCAGGACCAGCTCGCCCGGCTCTCCCGGGCCGACCTGCCGGTCGAGTGCGTCCACGACGCCGGCCTCGAAGCGCTCGTGGTGCACCTGCCCGCAGGAGCCGAGCCGCCATTCGCCGTACGGGCTGCCGGTCGCGATGCCTGCCTCGGTGCTGGTGTAGCACTCCGCGGAACGGACTCCGAACCTGTCGTAGAGCGGTTTGTCGAGGGCCGATTTGCCCATGTAGAAGACTTCCAGGGGGTGGTCCTTGTCGCGCTCGGTCGGCTTCTGGTTGAGCAGCATGGGGATCATCGAGAAGACGCTCAGCGCGACCTGGGCGCCGAAGTGCCGTACGTCGTCCCAGAACCGCGAGACATGGAACCGGTCGGCGATGGCGAGGGGGCTGCCGGAGAGCAGTGCGGACAGGGCCCCGTCCCACAGACCCGCGGCATGGAAGAGGGGAAGCGGGCAGTAGGCCGTCTTGCCCCACCGGTCGAGAAAGTCCAGCGAGTCCAGGGCGCAGGTCAGGGCGAGCGAATGGGAGACCATGGCGCCCTTGGACGGGCCCGTGGTCCCGGAGGTGTACATGATCGCCTGGAGGTCGCAGAACGCCACATCGGCGCGGGGGGTGTCGGCACCGTAGGACAGCAGACTGGACAGGGCGACCGCCGGCTTGCCCAGCGCGCCGAACGGTGCCCGAGCGGCGTCGTGGGTCCGTACGACGACGTGTGCCAGGCCGGGCAGGCAGGGCGTGAGGGCGGGCAGTTCCTCGGCGTACGGGGCGTCGATGACGAGGTAGCGGGAGTGGGAGTTGGCCAGGGCGCGGCGCAGGAGGTTGCCGCACAGGGCCGTGTTGACGGGGACGGCCACGGCGCCGAGTCGGCTCAACGCAAAGACGGTGTAAAGGAGTTCGGGGCAGTTGGGCAGCATCACCGCGACATGGTCGCCGCGGCTGACGCCGAGCGCCGCGAGTCCCTGGGCCACTCGGTTGGTCATGTGGTGCACATGTCCGAAGCTGAGGTCGCCCTGGCGGAACTTCAGGAAGGTCTCGTCGCGGTGGCTCTCCGCCCGCGTGCCGAGAACGTCCCCGATGGTGGTCATCGAATCCAGTGCGATGTCATGCATCCGTGCCTCCGTCGTGCCCGCAGGTGGTGAGGGTGTAGCCGCGGCCCCAGGCAGTGCGGATCTCGAGCCGCAAGGGGGTGATCCGGCGGCGGATTCTCATGATGTGGAGATCGAGGGCGTTGCGGCTGGCGTGGGGGTTGCCTTGGCACAGCCGCTTCCTGAGGGATTCGCGCGGCACCACCTCGCCGAAGTTGACGGTCAGCAGCCGGACCAGTTCGGCCTCGGTCGGTGAGACGGTCACGGTGCGGGAGCCATGACGGATGGTGCCGTTGGGGTCGACCTGTGGAGCGCAGTCACCGAGGTTGCGGGCCTGGAGCGCGGCGATCCGGGCCTGGACGTCCTCGTTCCTGGTGGGCAGCCGTATCCAGTCCTCACGGACGTCGTCGCATACGGGTGCGTCGGTGCCGTCGTCGATGATCAGCAGCCTCAGGTGCCCGGATTCCCGGCACCACTCCCGTTTGTGTGCTTCCCGTGGCCAGCGGATGATCTTCACGCAGGGCTGACAGCCCGCATTGTTCAACATCGTTCTCCCTCGGGCGCCGAGGTGCGAAGTCCGGTGTGGAGCCCGGTACGGAGTGTCGTCGTCGGCCTGTCTGCCGCCGTCATGCGACTGGTCGGATTCATGCGGCTACACCACCCTGCGCAAGGAAGTACGGAACCGCTGCGCCGACTTGACGTAGTCCTCGACGATGTCGGCGACGGCTTCCATGGGGAACATCGTGTTCTCGCGGTTCTTCGCCGGCACCCCGAGGGCGATGCAGCCCGTCGGCACATGTCCGTCGAAGGTGATGACCGCACCCGCCGCGACCATCGCGCCCGATTCGATCACGGAGGAGTTGAGGACGACCGAGCCCGAGGCGACGAGACAGCCGTCACCGACCCACGCGCCCTCGATGTGCACACAGTGCCCGATGACCGTGCCCGCGCCGATGACGGCGGGCGTCTCCGGGGCGGCGTGGATGACGCTGCCGTCCTGGATGTTGGTCCGCGCACCCACTTCGACGCGACCGTCGTCACCCCGCAGTACCACTTGCGGCCATACGGACGCGTGCGCGGCCACGCGCACATCGCCGATCACCGTCGCGTCGGGGTGGACATAGGCATCGGGGTGGATCTGGGGCTCGACGTCGCCCAAGGCATAAATGGGCATGCCTGAACGCTCCTTTCTGTCCGGAGACGGGAGGGAGGAACGGAGAGAGGGATGGAAGGAGGGAGGGAGTGGGGGGAGGGGCGGGGGGAGGCCGGGCAGGTGGGCGGAAGGGCGGGCGGTGCGTCAGCCGTAGATCCGGTACACGACCTCCGCGACACACGCCGGTTTGGGCTCGCCCTCGACCTCGACGGTGGCGTTCACCAGCATTTCCATGGCTCCGACGCGGACTTCGGTCACCGTGCCGACACCCGCGTGCAGCCGCACCCGCGCGCCGCGCGGCACCGGGCTCGGCAGCCGGACCCGGTTCACGCCGTAGATCACATTCATCCGGATCTCCTGGAACTCCAGCAGCCGGTCGACGAGCGTGCCCACCAGCCCCAGGGTGTGGAACCCGTCCGCGACGGGCCCGCCCAGCGGGGACTCGGCGCCCTCCTCGTCGGCATGGTGGGCGTGGGTGTCTGCGTGGGTGGCGTGGGCGAAGGCCGCCACATGCTCCTGGTGGACCGGCACCCACCGCGTGCGGCCGAGGTCCGTTCCCGCGAGCTCGGCAAGCCCGGCGAGACCGTGCACCGTCGTCGTCATCGGCTCTCCTGCGCTTGGTCGGATTGGGGTGACATCACGTCAGGTCGATTGCTGTGTCCGCCTGTCGGCTGTCCTTCGGCGGCGCGGGGCTCGGGCAGGCGCCAGGCGAGCGCGGCCGGTACGAGCAGGATGCCGATCAGGGTGGCGAGCACGGCGCGTACCCCCCAGGCATCGGCCAGCATGCCGAAGAGAGGCGACAGGAGGCCGCCCGCCGAGAGGGTGACGCCCAGCGTCAGTCCGCTCGCCGTGCCGATGCGGGTGGGCAGGTAGTCCTGCGCCAGGGTGACCTGCGCGGCGAACGGCACGAACAGGACCGTGCCGTAGAGGAACGCGCAGACGAGCACCCCGGCGATCTCCGGCATGAGGACGACTCCGGCGACGGCCAGGGCGGACACGAGGTAGCCGTAGCGCAGGGCGGCCAGGCGGCCCCAGCGCTCGGCGCTCCACCCGCCCGCCAGCGTGCCGACGACGCCGCCCGCGGTGAACGCGGTCAGGGTCGCCGACCCCGTGGCCGCCGAGACGCCGAACCGGCTGATGACATACAGCGCGGCCAGCGACCCCATGACGACGTACGGAATCGACCAGAACACCGAGATGACGGAGAGCGTGCCGAAGGCCCGCCAGTCATCCGAGTGGCCGGCCTGCCCGGCATGGCGCTCAACGCCCGCTGTTCCAGGGTGAGTTGTGGTGGTGACCCGCCAGGAACGCCGGGTCACCAGGCAGACCGCGCCCATCACGACGGCGGGCAGGGCGAGCAGCCAGGTGCCGGACACACCGGCACCGTTGATCACCACGGACACATAGAGCGGGGCGAGCGCGACGCCGATGTTGCCGCCGACGGCGAAGACGCTCATCGACCGTGCGTCGCCGCCGCCGAGGGTGCGCGCCGCCATCGCGCCCGCCGGGTGGTACGCGGCCAGCCCGATGCCGGCGAGCGCGACGGCAAACCAGGTCCACACATACGCGTCGCCCAGGCCGGACAGTCCCACGCCGACTCCCGCGGTGACCATGCCGGCCGGTATCAGCCAGCTCAACGGCCGACGGTCGGCCAGCAGTCCGACCAATGGTTGTATCAGGCTGGACAGCCCGGTCGCGGCCAGTGTGATCCCGGTGATCAGGGTGTAGCTGTAACCGCGTCCGGCCTGAAGGAACGGCAGCAACGCGGGGATCGCACCCTGGTACATGTCGTTGACCCCATGGGTCACGGTGAGCAGGCCGAGGTCTCTCTTGTTCTTCACACGTCCCCCGTTGGTTGGTGGATGGTCTCCGGTCCCGGCGCAACGCCGCGTCAGGCCCGGCCCCCGGGGCCCCGCACGGCATACGGCTCGCCTCTGGTCACGACGAGGCGTACGGCGCGCAGGGCCGAGGGATCGGCGCGCGGATCACCGTCGACGACCACAAGGTCGGCGTCGAGCCCCGGGGCGATGCGCCCGGTGACGCCGGACAGGCCCAGGGCCCGCGCGGAACCGACGGTGGCCAGCTCGATGACGCGCTCGGCGGGGAAGCCGAGCCAGACGTAGAGCTCCAGCATGCTGAGGTAGTCGTCGAACGCGGCCTGCGGGATGCCCGCGTCGGTGCCGGTGATCAGGGGCACGCCGAGGCCGTCGAGCCAGCTGAGCCGGTCGTAGAAGGCACGGGTGGCGGCCTCCCCGTCCCGTTCCAGTTTGGTCCGCCAGTCATACCCGCACAGGGAGCCGCAGACCGCGATCCCCTGTTCGGCCATCGACTTGGCGACACCGGTGCGGCGGTCGACACCCTCGGGGCCGTCCAGCCACAGGCAGTGTTCGACGGTATGCACACCGGCGGCGACGGCCGAGGCGATGGACGCCGCACCGTGCGCATGGGCGGCGACCGGGAGTCCGTAGCGGCGCGCCTCGTCGACGGCCGCGGCGAGCTGTCCGGTGGAGAACTGCGACTCCCACATCGCCGCGCCGCCTTCGGTGATGTGCCCGCCGCTGGCCATCACCTTGATCACATCGGCGCCGGCCTCGGCGTTGCGCCGTACCGTCGCCCGCAGTTGGGCCTCGTCCGCCACCTCGCCCCCGAGGAACCAGCAGTGGCCGCCCGGTGGGGTCAGCGGGGCCCCCGCGGCGAGAATGCGCGGGCCGCGTACCCGGCCCGCCGTGATGGCCTCGCGCAGCCGCAGCACCGCGCCCCCACGGTCCCCGAGGTCCCGGACCGTGGTCACACCGCAGTCCAGCAGCTGCCCGGCACGCTGGGCCATGGCGTCCAGCAGCGTCGGGCCGTCGCTGTTCAGCAGTGCCGTGAACGGTTCGGGGCCGGCGTCGAAGCTCAGGTGCACATGGCCGTCGATCATGCCTGGCAGCAGCGTCGCACCGGGGAAGTCCCGGCGCGCCACGGAGGGCGGGGCCTGCGCCGCGACCGCTTCACGGGGACCGGCTGCGGCGATCTTCCCGTCCCTGACCAGCACGGCCGCGTCCGTGGTGCGTTCCCCCACCGGGCCGTGCAGCAACTGCCCCACCGTGATCAGCATGCGGGCTCCTCGGCTGCCACACAGTGCACCAGGCGATCGAGCAGCTCGTCGAGCACGGCGGCGGACGTGGCGAAGTTGAGGCGTACGAAGCCGTGGCCACCGGGGCCGAAACCGGGCCCGGAGCCGAGCTCGACGGCACCGCGCTCCCGGAAACGGGCCGCCGGGTCCTCGCCCCACCCCAGCGCACGGCAGTCGAGCCAGGCGAGGTAGGAGCCCTCGGGCGGGTGGTGGGCGATCCCGGGCAGCCGGTCGGCCAGCGTGGCGGTGAGCCGGTCGCGGACGCCGGCCAGATGCCGCCGCACGGCTGCCAGCCAGGCATCTCCCTCCGTCCAGGCGAGCAACGAGGCATGGATGCCCAGGGCGTTGACGGCGCCGTACAACTCGACGGGCTGTTCGTCCACCGCCGCGCGCAGCCGGGCCGGGCCCAGGTGACCCACCGCGCAGCGGATCCCGGCGAGGTTGAACGCCTTGGTCGCCGAGGTGAGGGTGACGGTGCGCTGCTCGATCTCGGGGCCCAGGGAGGCGAACGGGATGTGGTGGTGCGGGGCGTGGGCCAGATCGGCGTGGATCTCGTCGGAGATGACGAGCAGATCGTGGCGCTCGGCGAGTTCGGCCAGTTGCAGCAGCTCAGCCCGGTGGAACACCCGGCCCGTGGGGTTGTGCGGGTTGACCAGCACGAGGGCACGGCAGCCGCTGTCCGCCACGGCCTTGGCGAGCAGGCCCGGGTCCCAGACCCAGCCTTGGGGGGTGTCATGTAAGGGAATCGGGACGAGCCGCCGGCCCATCCGGGCGAGGCCGTCGCGGAACGGCCCGTAGACGGGAGTGTGCACGGCCACCGCGTCACCGGGCTCGGTGCCCAGGTGAAGCGCGAGGTGGACGCCCTGCGTCACGGTCGCGAACTCCCTGACCGGTCCGGGCTGCGGGCGCCAGTCATAACGCTTCGCCATACGCTCGGCGAAGACCTCCCGCAACGGGCTGCCGTCCGGCCAGTACGGATAGCCGAGCAGGCCCTCGCCGAGAAGCCGTCGCAACCCTTCACGCACCGGCTCCGCCACAGGGAAGTCCATCTCGGCCAGCCCGGCCGGCAGGACACCGGCGGCCGTCTGCCGCCACTTCTTCAGCCCGGCACCGGAGCGGAGCACCCCGGGGTCCACCTCGTCGAAGTCAACTAACCGGGGTAACCCGGGCTCCGGCGAGTCCTCCGCCGACTCGTCCGCCTTCTCGGACACGCCGAACTCGCTCGCGCTCATGGCTTTCCTCCCCCGTCCGTACCCGTGCGCACGGCCCTGCCCTACGGCACGCGACCGCTGAATATGCGGATGGCCCCTTCAGGCCTTTGGTTGAATTCTGTATATATGAATTGAACTTCAGGGATTTCGTGTACGCCGGTCGTCGTCGCGTACCTCGGTCGCCGCAGACGCTAATCGAATGCCGAGGGTCAACACTGGGAATCTTGCAGGGATCTGTCAAGAGCAAACAGGACTTTAACTACTGACACCCCTGGCGGGGGTGCGGGTATCTGGCCAGGTCCGGGTGGCATATCGACGCCCGCCTCGTCGTCGCGTGCGGTCGTCGGTCATTCCGGACGGGCGAATCTCGGTGAATCGGCGAAGGTGCCCTGCGGAATTCCGGGTGGTGATAGGAAGCCGGTCGAAGGCGGCCCAGTTCAGGGAACTCCCGAAATGGGGGAGGTGGCTGAAACATGACGATGACTGGCGGTGGCCGACGACGGCCGAGGCGAAGCGCGGGGCGCTCATGCCTCACTTTCCGCTCTATGGGCGGATATCCATGGTGAGGCATTGATGAATGTCTCACATCGGTTTTGTCGTGTGTACGCGGAAAATCCCCTCATGGGGAAGGGGGATGTGTCAGACGAGGGCGACAGCCTGGCCCAGGCTCACCGGGCCGGGCGACACCACTGTGGCCAGGGCGTCCAGCCGGGTGTCATGTCCCTTCGCGAGGGCACGCAGTACGAGCGGGGAACGAGGCAGATCCTGCTGGGCCTCATTGGTCATCACGCACCGCTCGCTGGACCGGACGAACTCCACGCACAAGGCGTCCCCGATCCATGCCTTGGACCCGAACCACTCGTCCTCGACGAAGGGGCGGGTGCCGGGCGGGGTCCGCACCAGGAGATTCGGCCGGAAGCGCCGTTCATCGACCGGAACACCGGGGACGGCCGCGCGCACCCAGTCAAGAGTGGCGGTGGTGAGGATGCTGAGGGGGAGTTGGTCGAAGTGGGATATCCCGCCCTCCCGGGCCAGTTCGACGTCGCCCCGGCCAAGGTACCCACGAAGGAAGGCAGTTGGTTCCGCGACGGGCGCGCCGTGCGCATCCAGCAACTCCGGTTGTTCTGTCCCGTCCGGATAGCGAGAGCGCAACTGCAGCAGTCCCGGCATCCGGCGAAATCGTCGGGTGTTCTTCCCCGAGCCGAACTTGCCCTCCCCGTCCCGCACCGCGAACAGGCGGTCGCCCACGAGACCGCGGGCGTCAACATCCGCTCGCTGCAGCTGTTCGCCGCCCGTCGACTTGATCGGATACCGCCATATGCGCTCGACCGTGCCCACGATGCCCGCCATCCAGAAGACGTTACATGAGCCCTGTGCCCGAATTCGGGCAGGAAACAGGAAGTTGACGACTCCGGCAAGGGCGGCGGCCGTTCACATGCGATGTCACAGGCGGCCGCAGGCGTGATACAGCGCGCGGGCGCGGGCGGTGTCAACCGGCCCGTCCTCAGGCAGATGCAGGAAGTGGTCCACCTGCCATGCCTGGGTGTGGCGGGCCTGGCGGTTGGTGGTGGTCACCCATGGCGGGTAGACGCGGAATGCCCGCTTCCCGCCGGAGCCGTTCCTTGACACGATGTCCCGCTCGCAGAGCACGTCCCGTGGGAAGACGAACTGTCCGAACCGCCGGCCTTCGCGAGTACTGATGACGAACAGGTCGACGGGATCCGCCGCGTCGAAGGGCTGGATCGGCCCGCTCGGGGACCTCTTCCACACGGTGACGAACTGACCGACCTTCGTCGGGGTCGTCTTGGCCACGCGGTACCTGACCGAGAAGCCGTCCAGCGTGAACGCGCACGCCCCGTACTCGGCGCTCTCAGCTTCGGGCGCCGGCCGGGAGCATGTGAACCCACTCGGGTCGTACACCAGCGCCTTCGCCGCCAACAGGTCACCGGGGATCCCGGCCTCGCCCGACCAGGCCCCGGGATTACGGGAGCCGAGCCCCGAAGAGAGGTCATGTTCCATCGCCATGCCCTGCATCCTGCCACCACCAGACATCGAACACATAATCGAATCAAGCGTGACTCGAGGTCCCGATGCGACCACGTCCGGCCCCACCGCCCGGCCCCACTACCAGGTCGAATACCTGCCAGACCCAGGTCGGCGTCCCTGCTGGACTGGTGAGCGGCACTGAAACCCACCACCGTTCAGGACGTATCCATGTCTGCCGCACCCGCGCTCGCCGCACCCACCACGCCCGCCCCGGCTCGCTCGCCGTTCCTCGGTTGGCTTGCTGTCCTCGCTGTCACGCTGGGCATCTTCTGCATCGTCACCACCGAGATCCTGCCCATCGGCCTCCTGACGGACATCGGGGCCGGCTTCCACATCTCGGAGGGCACGGCCGGACTGATGATGACTCTCCCCGGATTACTGGCCGCCGTCGCCGCCCCTGCCGTCACTCTGACCACCGCCCGCCTCGACCGCCGCCTGATGCTCGGCGCCCTCACCCTCCTTCTGGCCCTGGCGAACGTCCTTGCCGCGGTCGCACCGGTCTACTGGCCCGTCCTGGTCTCCCGCGTCCTGGTCGGCATCACCATCGGCGGCTTCTGGTCCATCGGGGCCGGTCTCGCCGATCGCCTGGTCCGACCGGAATCGGCCGGTCGCGCCACCGCGGTGATCTTCTCCGCGGTGCCCCTGGGATCCGTCTTCGGGGTCCCTGCCGGAACATTCCTCGGCGAACTCGCGGGCTGGCGGGCGGCGTTCCTCGCCATGGGCGTCCTGACCACGGTGGCGTTCGCCATGCTGCTGGTCCTGCTGCCCCCGCTCCCCGCCGTCCGGATCACCCGACCTGCCGTCCTGCGCGCGATGCTCCGCAACCTCCACACCCGTTTCGCACTGCTGACGACCTTTCTGATCGTCCTCGCGCACTTCGGCGCCTACACGTATGTCACACCGTTCCTGGAGCAGGTCACTCGGGCCGACCAGCGGACGGTGACCCTCTTCCTGCTGGCGTACGGAGCCGCCGGTGTCCTGGGGAATTTCCTCGGCGGCGCGGCCGTCACCCGCTGTCCGCACGCCGCGTTCGGCGCGGCCGCGTGCCTGCTTGCCGCCGCGACCCTGCTGCTTCCCGTCCTCGGACACCGGCCCCTCGGCGCGCTGGCGCTGCTGCTCGTGTGGGGAGTCGCGTACGGCGCGGTCCCTGTCTCGTCCCAGACCTGGTTCCACCGGTCCGCCCCGCACGCCCCGGAGGCCGCTTCGGTGCTGTTCACCGCGTCCTTCCAGGCAACCTTTTCGCTCGGTGCGCTGGTCGGGGGAGTGGTGGTGGACCGTACGTCCGCATCGACGGTCATGACGCTGGGCGGAGCGACCGCGGTGGTCATGGCGCTGGCGGCGTGGGTGCATTTCGCCAGGCGGGTGGAGTGGCCTTAGGACTTGTACGGTCCGGGGGCGGGGGACACTGAGGAGATGAGTGTGGTGATCGACGTCGCAGACGTTCCCCTGGAGCGCATCTCCTTCGGGGTTTCGCCGCTTGCCGAGCTGGGCGCGGCCCTCCACGTCCTGGCCGAGCCTTCGCACCACCCCGGCCTTCTCGAATGGGCCGCGGACACCAGGGCCGGCCTGCCGCCGGACCTGGCCGACAGGCTGTACGAGGCGGACATCCTCTGGCGCTCGACGCGATCGGATCTGTTCCTGCCCGGTATCGCGGCGACGGATCTCAAGGAAGAGCTGGACACATGGGAGCGACTGGACGACGACGCCTTCGTTGTCGCCGTGGTGGAGCTCTCCTGTGCCACCTCGTTCCCGCACTCCCAGCCGTCTCCCCTCCACCGAGCGGAGGACCGGCGGCGGGCCCGGGAGCTTGCCGCCGGGCGTGGAGTGCGTCAGGCGGCGTTCGTCGACCGGCTGCTGGCGGACCCGCAGAAGGTACGAGCCTGGCTGCGCCGGTTGCTGCAGGACTGCGAGGAGACCTTCTTCGGGGAGGTCTGGCAGCGGGTGCGGCCTCAACTCGTGGCCGACGCCCGCCACAAGAACGAGATCCTCAGGCACCGTGGGTTGAAGGAGGCCGCCACGGCGATGTCCCCTGCCGTCACCTTCGACGCCGAGCGCGGCCGCCTCGTCGTCGACAAGCTGCAGGACGGCTGGGTGCGGGCGTCCGACACCGGATTGCTCTTCCTGCCCACGGCCTTCGGATGGCCACATCTCGTCGTCCGGGACGCCCACGGTGACCGGCCGGTCCTCCAGTACCCGGTCGCCGTGCCCGATATGCCACCGACCCTGTCCCTGGCCACCGTCCAGCAGCGCCTCGAAGCCGTGGCCCACCCCCTTCGCCTGCGGCTTTGCCGGACGCTGGCCCGCGGGCCCCACTCGACGACGGAGCTGGCGGATGCCCAGGGCCTCACCCCGCCTGAGGTGTCCCGGCATCTCGGCGTGTTGAAGAAGGCGGGCCTCACCCGCACCCGACGCGAAGGGCGTTACGTGCTCCACGAGCTCGACATCGAGCTGGTCGGCCGCCTTGGCGCCGACCTGTTGGGGAACGCCCTGCGTTAGGTGCCGCGCATCCCGCTACGTGCCCGACCGGTAGCTGACCTGCTCGAACGGCCAGACCGACGACAGCCACCCAGTCACCGTATCGTGCACCGGCCCGTCCAGGTTGCTGTGGTCGGCGCGAACCCACGAACGTACCCGCGCAATGTGCGCGTCCGCACGCGACGGGTAGATGTACACACAGCCGATGACCTCATCGCGGCGGTCGAGGACCGAGTAGGTGAAGCCCACCCGCTTCTCGAAGTCGTCCGCATGACGCTCCAGGTCCCGGAGGTTCGCCGCCAAGCTCATGCCGGCCAACGGCGGCCAGCCACGTTCCTGGAAGCCCGGGGTGGCGCGAATATGCTCGATGCTCGACATCCAGGCAGCGTGATCGGCTGCATTGTGCCGCGGCTGCAGAGGCTCCAGGCGGAACCCCTCGCCGGACAACCCCTGAGGAACGGCAAAGTCATGGGGGACGAAGAGGCGGGCAGACATGCTGCGGAGGCTACCCGAGGCGCCCCACACTCCACGCCGAGAAGCCGAGAAGCCGAGAAGCCGAGAAGCCGAGAGGGCGCATTCCCGCCGACGGAGGTGTGCTGCGCAGGACAGGCACCCCGCCTTCGGATACCCACCCGCGGTGGACGGTCGGTTACCCAAAGTTCCCGGTTGCTCAACCGACCGGTTTCGGCGCGCGTGATCGGGCCGTAACTGCTGTGCTGGGTGGAGGGGAGGGGCCGTCGTACCCCTACCCGGAGAGATCGAGATGAGCACTTACCGAGTCGCGCAGGTCCCCGCCACCGGCAGTCGGTTCGAGATCGTCGAGCGTGCGGTGCCGCAGCCGGGTCCCGGACACGTACGGGTGGCCGTGGACGCCTGCGGGATCTGCCACAGCGACGTCTACTTCGTGAACGATGCGTTCCCCGGTGTGCGGTTTCCGCTGGTTCCGGGGCATGAGATCGCCGGTCGGATCGAGGCGCTCGGCGAGGGAGAGCAGGGCCACGGCCGGCAGGTGGGTGACCGGGTGGCGGTGGGCTGGTTCGGCGGCAGCTGCCACCACTGCACGCCGTGCAGACAGGGTGACTTCATGGTGTGCGACAACCTCAAGGTCCCCGGATGGGCCTACGACGGCGGGTACGCCGAGTCCGTGATCGCGCCGGCGGATGCCCTGGCCCGGATCCCCGACGGGCTGACGGCGACCGATGCGGCTCCCCTGGCATGCGCGGGCGTGACCACGTACAACGGGCTGCGGTGCAGCTCGGCACGTTCGGGCGACCTGGTCGCCGTGCTCGGCATCGGCGGCCTCGGCCACCTCGGGGTGCAGTATGCGGCCGCGATGGGCTTCGAGACCGTGGCCATCGCCCGCGGGGCCGCCAAGGCCGATTTCGCCCAGCAGCTCGGTGCGCACCACTACATCGACAGCACGGCGGACACCCCGCTCGCCGACGCGCTGCAGGCACTCGGCGGCGCCAAGGTCGTCCTGGCCACCGCCGCCAACTCCGACGCCATCACGGCGACCGTGGACGGGCTCTCCCACCGCGGCGAACTGGTGGTCGTCGGAGTGGACCTCGCCCCGCTGGGAATCAGCCCGGCCCAGCTGATCATGGGCGGCAGGACCGTCCGTGGCCACCCGTCCGGCACCGCGCAGGACGTGCAGGACACCCTGGCGTTCAGCGCCCTGCACGGGATCCGCCCGATGACCGAGGTCGTTCCGCTCGACCAGGCCGACGACGCCTATCAGAAGATGCTGTCCGGCGCCGCGCGCTTCCGGATGGTGCTCACCACCGGCTGACATACACGGCCATACCCGGCCCCGGCAGCGCCGGTCAGGGCTGGGCGGGGCCTGCGGCGGGGCTCCGTCCTGACTTGGGGCGTTGAGCCAGTGCGGTGTCGGCGGCGTTGAGGATGTTGCCGAAGGTGCGGGTAATGACCGGTCGCGCGAAGCGCCGGGTGAGGAGGCCGCCGAGCAACGGGAGGGGGATCTCGGCACGGGTGGTCCAGCGTACGAGGGTGCCGCCGTCGACCTCGGTGAACGTCATACGGCCCAGTTCGTGCCGGGACGGCGGCAGGCTGCGCTCGACGACGTACTCGGTGGCGTGCGGCGCGTCGTAGTGGGTGATGCGCTCCCGGAACCAGCCGATCAGCCAGAGGTGACTGCGCACCGCGCCGACGCCGTAGGGCGCGGTCTTGCCGTGCCGGGTCAGGCGGCAGCGCAGCACCAGGGGCGACCTGGTGTAGTTGGTGGTGGTGGTGAGCCAGGCGAACACCTCGTCGATCGGGGCGTCGACCAGGCGTTCCACGGTCATCGTTTCCACGGCTGGGGTTCTCCTCTGTCGAGTGGGTGCACCGTGTCGGCGAGGTGCAGTTTTTCGGGGTTGCGGATGCCGTAGAGGCCGGTGATCCGTCCGTCGTGGATCTCGAACGCGACCAGCCAGTCGAGTTCACCGTCGGTCAGGAACCGAGCCGCAGGCATGCCGTTGTAGGTGGCGTGCTCGACGCGGGTCGTCGCGGCGGTGCTGCGGATCACGCCGAGGACGAAGCGGGCGACGTCGTCGCGGCCGATGATCGGGCGGCGGGCGGCGACCACCTTCCCGCCGCCGTCGGAGATCTGTACGATCTCGGGCGCCAACAGGTCCATCAGCGCCTGGACTTCGCCGGTCGCCGCCGCGAGCAGAAACCGCTCGACGATCGCCCGGGCGGCATCGGAGTCGGAATCGAAGCGACGGCGCCGCGCGTGGACGTGACGGCGTGCGCGATGGGCGATCTGCCGGACGGTGACCTCGGTCCTGCCGATCGAGGCGGCGATCTCGCGGTGGGTGTAGCCGAACACGTCGTGCAGCACGAACACCGCGCGCTCGGTCGGGTTCAGCGTCTCCAGGACCAGCATCATGGCCATCGACACCGACTCGGCAAGGATCGCGTCGTCGCTCACCTCGGGTGCGGTGCGGATGGGTTCGGGCAGCCACGTACCGACGTATTCCTCACGCCGTGCCTTGGCCGCGCGCAGGTGGTTGAGGCCCTGCCGGGTCACTATGCGGACGAGGTAGGCGCGCGGATGCCGGACCGTGGCCGGATCGACCGTGCGCCACCGCAGATAGCTTTCCTGGAGCACGTCCTCGGCGTCGGTGGCGCTGCCCAGCATCTCGTAGGCGATGGTGAACAGCAGTGGACGGTGCTCGGTGAAGGCGTCCTCAGCCATGGCCTGCCCCCACCACCAGTCCTCGTCGTCGGCACCCCGGCATCACACCCGGCTCCTTTCTTCGGATGCCCATCGAGACACCCCGCACCGGCACACAGTGACAGTCCGGCACTGTGATTCGCTTCACAAGCCGGAGTCTGAAGAGCGCCGGGGTGCCGACCCGCACGTGTCAGCCCGTCACCCCGCCGTCGGCATGCCGGGTTGGCTCTGGCGAGCCCGCGGGTAGTGGCGTGCCATGAATTCCGCGGTGATCTCCATCTGGCGGAGCATGTCCTCGGTCTGCTGCGGTGTCACTCTGGTGCTGTGACCGGCAAGCGCGCTGCTGCCCGTCTTGAGGTAGACCGGAGAGGCCACCCGCACGAAGTCCGGCGCCTCGTAGGTGCGGATGAAACCGCCGGACGTCTTCGTGTTGTCCACATGGACATCCAGCGGGATCTCCACCGCCTGCCGCAGCGCCGCGATCATAGGAAGCGTCAGATCGCGTACCGGGTTGAGGCTGTCGGCGCCGAGCCCCTCCAGCACCTGGGCGGCCGCGCCGTTCCCCAGCCCGCAATGCGCGGAGATCTTCAGGTGCGTGTCCTCGGGGATCTTCCCGGCGGCCCGCAAGCGGCCCAGCACCGACAGAAGGCCCTCGTCGTGAAGGATGAACCCGCGCACTCCGACGTCGACCGCCCGCCGGACATCCTCAAGGGCGCGGACGAGCTGCTCCTGCCCGCGCAGCCGGTATCCGACCCGGACACCTTCCTGGGTCCGGACCGTCGCGCCGATGTCATAGATGGCACGCGGACCCACCGACATGAGGATCTGCGCACCGTACTCCCGCCCGAGGGCGACATAGTCGCGGATCTCGCCGAGCGTGTGCCGGCTCAGCCCGAACGTCTCGGTGACGCGGTTGATCGTGAACCCGCGCCGGGCGCTCTGTGACAGCAGCGTCTCCACGGCTTCCACGGTGTTGACCGTGGGCGCCTCGAACCGCCAATGACAGCCGTCCGAGAAGGTCCGCCCGGAAACCAGGGTGTTCGTGTCCGGATCGGTGCCGGGAACTCCCAGCTCGGTCAGCCATGTACGGGTTTCCGCAAAGAACATCTTCACTCCCGGGTTGCTCCTCGTGCGGGGATTGCCCAACGGCAAGGGAGCAACTGCGCCGGACCGCAGACGTTACGGCCCAGCGCACGGTGACCGGCAGGGAGTCAGCCCGCTGCGGTGCCTTCCGCGCGGGACAGGGCGACTTCGAGCACGACCAGCAGTGCATCGCGGACCGAGCCCGTGTTGCGTGCGTCGAAGACGACCAGCGGTACGTGTTCGGAGACGTCCAGCGCCCACCGCACCTCGTCGAGGTTGTGGTGGATCTCGCCGTCGAACGCGTTGACGGCGACGGCGAACGGGATGTCCTTGTGCTCGAAGTAATCCACCGCCGCGTAACAGTCGTCCAGGCGGCGGGTGTCCACGATCACCAGACCGCCGAGAGCGCCTTGGACCACGTCGTCCCACATGAACCCGAACCGGTCCTGGCCCGGCGTGCCGAACAGGTAGAGCTTCAGCGTCGGGTCGATGGTGAGGCAGCCGAAGTCCATGGCGACCGTGGTGGTGGTCTTGCCGGGGGTGTGGGTGAGATCGTCCACGCCCGCCGCGACCTCGGTGATGGCGGCCTCCGTGGTCAGGGGCCGGATCTCGGAGATCGAGCCCACGGCCGTGGTCTTGCCGACGCCGAAGCCGCCGGCAATGACCAACTTGACCGGTAGCGGCGGCTGTTCAACCGCTGTCACGGAGTGTGCCCCGTGAGTCGGGGACGGCACGGAGACCATCGATAACCCTTCGCAGTACGGAGATGTCCTGGGTTGTCCTGGCGTTCGGGACGTGTACCGCCAGATGTCCGGCGGTGCACAGGTCCTGAGCCAGCACCCGGACCACGTTCAGGTGGAGGCGCAGCTCCGCGGCCAGTTCCGCCACCGACTGCGGACGTCGGCTGGCAGCGACCAGGTCGTGTTGTTCGAAGGCGAGCGAGTCCAGGGCACCGAGCCCGGACGAGGTCGCCACGACCTGGGTTTCGACCGGGAGCGGTGGGCCGGCGCCGCCCCCCGCCACCCGGCCGGCGGTCAGGAGGAAAGGCCGGATCGCGGGAGCGCGGCCGGCCGGCTCCGACGGACCCGGGGCGCTGCGCCCTGCCTCGTTCGGTCCTGGTTCACCGGCGGCCATCTGATCCTCTTCTCAGCGCCTGCACCCTTGCCTCCGAGATGTGGGACGGGTCAGCGGGCCGGTGCGGCGCCGGCGTTGTTCTTGAGCTCCAGCACCAGCTGGGGGGTGAGCGCGCTCCCGGCCCGGTTGGCGAAGAGGGTCATCTCGTAGGCGATGTTGCCGAGCTTCGCCTCCTTCGAGGTCACCACGCCGAGGACGGCACCGCAGCCGATGGCCGACACCAGCACATGGCCGCCCTCCAGGTCGATGATGACCTTGTTGAGGGCGCCCAGACCGTAGTTGCCGGACGCACCGGCGGCCAGACTCGTGACGCCCGACACGATCGCGGCGAGCCGCTCGGAGTCGGCCTGCTCGCGCAGTTGGGAGACGGCGATCAGCAGACCGTCGGAGGACACCGCGATGGCATCGACGACGCCGGCGGTCTGGGTGGCGAACCGGTCGAGCAGCCAGGTGAAGTCGGCGGCCGCGGCTGTCAGATCGGTGGGTTCCGTTCGTTCGGAACTGCTCTTACCTGTCGGCGTCGTCACTGCCCGACTCCTTCCGGGATTCCTGGTGTTGCTGGTGTTGCGAGGGCGCTGGATCCTGCGGGGCAGCGGCACTGTCCTGCTCTGCCCTGCGTACGGCGGCCTCGAATTCGTCGAGTTCCGAACGGACCGCGTCGGCGTCGGCAGGTCGGCGCACGGCCTGGGCCTCCCGGTCGGCCATGGGGGTGGTCATCTCGAGCGTGGCACCCCGTACCCGCCGTCGAAGCGGCCGGGCGGACGGTGCCTGCCGCGGGGTGAACGCGGGGGCGGTCCGCTCCGCGTCCGTGCGGCGCGGGAGGCGCCGGGGGAGCTCGTCCTCCTGCGGGGAGGAGGCGGCCGGCCGCGGTTCGGGCGCGGCGGCGGGAGCCCGCACCGGCAGGGGAGTGGGGGAGGCCGGTCCGGGTTCGGGTCCGGGTTCGGGCGCGAGCGCGAGGGGCTCCGGCCCGGGCGTTGCCGGGTGCGCGGACGCCGCCTCGGCGTCGGCGTCGGCCTCGGCGTCGGGCCCGACAGCGACGGCGGCCACATCCGCTGCCGGAGCCGGCGGGGCGGCGGGGCCCACGGCCAGCAGCAGCGCGGAGGGAAGCCAGACCGTGCCGGTGACCCCGCCGCCCGGCGTACGGCTCAGGGCGACCCGAATGCCGGAGCGCCGGGCGAGGTTCCCGACCACGAACAGTCCGAGGACCTTGGTCGGGACGAGGTCGAGCCGTTCCCGGCGGACCAGCCGGGAGTTCTCCTCGGCGAGGCGCTCCGTGCTCATGCCCAGGCCGTGGTCGATGACCTCGATCAGGGCACCACCGTCCGACGTGACGTCGGTGCCGGGCCGCACGACCACCTCGACGGGTGTGTCGGACGGGGAGAACGACACCGCGTTCTCCAGCAGTTCGGCGAGCATCAGCGTCAGATCGTCGACGATGTCGGGCGCGACGGTGACCTCGGTCTCGGACCGCAGGGACACCCGCTGGTATCCCTCGATCTGGCCGAGCCCCGCCCGAATGACGTTGACCAGGGTGGTCGGCCGGTCCTCCACCTCGGGGTCCCGGATTCCGGCGAGCAGCATCAGACTGTCGGCGTTGCGCTGGAGGCGTACGGCGATGTGGTCGATGCGGTACATCCGCTCCAGGACGTCGGGGTCGGTCTCCTCGCGTTCCACGGCGTCGATCAGCAGGAGCTGGCGTGAGGTGAGGTTGCTGACGCGGCGTCCGACGTTGCCGAACATCTCGGCGACGTTGCGGCGGCTGAGCACCTGTCGTTCCAGCAGCGCCGCGGCGGTGACCTGCACCTGGTTGAACGCCTCGGCCAGGTGGCCGATCTCGTCGCGGACCGGAACGGGAATCGGCCGCGGCCGCAGCGGGGTGCCGTCCGGCGACTCGTCGTCCTCGACCCTGGCGAGCTCCTCGCCGGCCACGTCGACGACCTGCTGGGCGGCGCCGGTCAGAACTGCCAGGGGGCGTACGACCGAGCGCCGGACCAGGACGGAGAAGGTCAGCCAGGCGGCGAAACCGAGCAGGGCGAGGCCCAGCATGGCCAGCGCGTTGTGCAGGGCGCTCTGGGAGAGGCCGTCGGCCCGGGCGGCGATCTGCTGGATGAGCGACCGGGTGATGCCGAGCCGGGCCTCGGCCTGCCGGGTTCCGGCGGCGATCGCCTTGCGCAGCTGCTGCGGGGTCTGGCCCTGGAGGGAGCCCGGATCGATCTGGAGCTCCGCGAACTGGGCCTCGATGCCGTTCTCCTCGGCATCCCGGTCGATTCCGCCCAGGCGCAGGACCTGGTCCGGGTCGGCGATCCTGCCGAAGCGTTCCGTCTGCTCCTCGTAGAGCTTGTGGGCACCGACCGCGCGCGTGTACTCGGTGAGCGCGTTGGCATCCCGTGTCTGGGCGGAGAAGACCCCGCTTTCGAAGGCGGCGTGGGCGGCGTCGGCGCGCAGTACCGTGTCGAGGAGGTTGACGACCGAGGACGACGAGGTGCCGACGAAGCGGTCGAGGCCGATACCGTCGATCAGGTAGCCGACCGCGGCGGCGTACGCGGGATCGATGCCGGCGGCCGGAACCGAGCCCCGTTCGACCTTGTCGCGCAGCACCGCAAGGCCACGGATGTACTCGAGGGCCTGCGCTTCCTTCCTCGGCAGGCCTGCCCCGAACGCGGAGTGCACGGCGGTGACCTGCTCGTCGGTGTCCTCCTGCGTCCGGCGGTAGGCGGCGGTGGAGGGCAGGGCGACGCCGGGACGGGTCGCCTCCTGCTCCACGGACAACAGGAGCGCCTGCCGGTGTTCGGCCTGGACGTCGTTGATCAGCTTGGTGACCTGTTCGCTGTCGCGCACCAGCTCCGCGGTCCGGGCGGCGTCCATCGCCTTGTCGATCTGAGCGTTGACACCGACGCCCAGGAGGACGCCGACGACCGCGACGGGCGCGATCACCAGAACGTTGAGCTTCCGCCGGAACGGCCACCGGTCCAGGAGGGCGCCCGCCTGCCGACCGAACCGCGGCCTCGACGGCGACCTCCGGGACGGGTCCGGTCCGTGTGGCGGGTCCACTGTGTCCACAGACACCCAGGCCTCCTTACGACGTGCTTCTGAGCGGTGACCCAGGTGTTGTTGTTGCCGACCGCCGACGGCGGGGGAACGTGACGCATGCGAAGTTTGCCCCCGCACGAGAGCGAAACGAGAGCGAAAGGATTGCGCCACATGCCCGACCGGCCGTGAACACTACCGCTTGTGCACGCGCATGCAACACACGAACATCAATGGCCAATCGGTATTCAAATCTTTGTCACTTTTGGCCGGTTATCCCGTTGCGGAGCGCCCCACAGGCTCGGAGCCGACGACGTACGTCGTCCCTCCCGAAGGCGGATGACCGTCGGAATCTCGCCACCCGTAACCTGTCTCCCCCCACCCCAACCCGCATCCGCATCACGCCCTGCGAGGAGACCCGTGCACCCCACCCGCAAAACGGTCGCGACCGCCGCCGCACTCCTGGTCATGGCCACCGCCGGCTGCGATGCCGGCGCCACCGCCACCGCATCCCACAGGAACTCCTCCAAGCCCGGATGCCCCACCGCCCTCGCCAGGGCCAGGCAAGCCGTCAAGAAGGCCGAGGAGGTCAACGCCCCTTGGCGGGGTCCCACCGACGGACCCAAGGCCGCCCACGGCAAGACCGTCGTCTACATCGCCCAAACCCTGACCAACCCAGGCGTCGCCGGAGTCGCCCAAGGGGTCCAGGAAGCCGCCAAGATCGTCGGATGGCACGCCCGCACCCTCAACGGTCAGGGCACACCCGACGGCCAGCGCGCGGCCTTCAAGCAGGCCCTCCGCCTCAACCCGGACGGGATCGTCATCAGCGGGTTCGACCCCGGGATCGCCGCGGCGGACGTCAAGAAGGCCCATGCGGCCGGAATTTCGCTGATCGGCTGGCATGCCACCGCGGCTCCCGGCCCGAGTAAGGATCCGCAGCTCTTCAGCAACATCACCTCCCGGGTCGAGGATGTCGCGAAGATCAGCGCCGACTGGATCATCGCCCGGTCCAACGGCCGCGCGGGTGTCGTCCTGTTCACCGACGCCTCCATACCCTTCGCGAAGCACAAGTCCGACCTGATCAAGAAGGAACTCGCCACCTGCTCCGGCACCAAGCTGCTGAGCTACACCGACATCCCCATTCCCCAGGCCGGCAGCCGCTCTCTTGGTGAAGTCCGCTCCCTGCTGTCCCGTTTCGGCCGTAAGTGGACCTATTCCGCCGCCATCAACGACCTGTACTTCCGCCACGCCACCCCCGCCCTGCGCGCCGCGGGCAAGGACGGTGCGGGGGCCCCGTTCAACATCGGTGCCGGTGACGGCGACCCGTCGGCCTTCGAGCGGGTCAACGGCAAGGAGTTCCAGGCCGCCACCGTGCCCGAGCCGCTCTCCGAGCAGGGCTGGCAGATCGTCGACGAGTTCAACCGCGCCTTCGCCGGTGCGCCGGACAGCGGGTATGTCGCCCCCGTCCACATCGCCACCGCCGCCAACAGCGGCGGCGCACTGTCCTGGGACTCCGAGGGCTATCGCCAGGCCTACCGCAAGATCTGGGGCCAGTGACGGGGCCTGCGTCAGGACGTGAGCCGGAGCCGAAACTTGGGTTTTCCAAGTTGACACTTGGAAAACCCAATTCCCGCCGCTACGCTGCCTCAGCATGATCACGAGCAGGGAAGACGGCTACGAGCTTTCCACGGACCCCGGCAGTCTCGACGTCGGCCTGGTCCACCACTGGCTGTCGACCGATGCGTTCTGGGCGCTGGGCCGCAGCCGGGAAACGGTCGAGCAGTCGATGCGCGGCTCTCTCAACTTCGCGATCCATGACGCAGCCGGTTCCCAGGTCGCTTACGCGCGTGTCGTCACCGACCGGGCAACCTTCGCCTGGCTGTGTGACGTCTATGTCGCCCCTGCGCACCGCGGCAAAGGTCTCGGGACATGGTTGGCCGGTGCCGTTCGCGACCGCCTGGCTCCCTACAGGCTCAAGCGCGTCCTGCTGTCCACGCTCGACGCCCATGAGGTCTACGCGAAGGCCGGCTTCGTGCCCTTCCCGAACCCTGAGAACTTGATGATCTTGAATCCGGCGCAATGAAGCCCGAAGAAGCCGGCGCGCCATAGAGTTGACTGACCGTCAGGAAGGGCGAGGGGATCCTGAAATGCGTACGGTGATCTTGTGTGGAGGAGAGAGCCCGGAGCGGGACGTCTCCCTGGCCTCGGGTTGGTCGGTTGCCCGGGCCCTGCTCGAGCGGGGGCACGAGGTGGTCCTGGTCGATCCGGCCGCCGCGGTGCCGCTCCTGGCCGGGCCGCTGCAACCCGGCGACGGTGTCGCCGGGGTCGCGGTCGGGAAGGAGCCGCCGTCCCTCTCCCACCGGCGCCAGTTGCGGTGGCGTATGTACGCCGCCCTGACCGGCGGTCCGGTCCTGGAGCTGCTGCGCGGCGCGGAGCTGGTGTTCCTGGCGCTGCACGGCGGGTGGGGCGAGGACGGGCATGTGCAGGCGTTGCTGGAGATGGCCGGTGTGCGGTTCACGGGTGCGGGCAGCGCGGCATGTGCGGCGGCGTGGCACAAGGGGCGGGCCCAGGCGGTGCTGGGTGCGGCGGGTGTGCCGGTGGCCGAGCGGGTGCTGTGGCGGCCCGGGGCGGGTGAGGTGCCGCAGGACGTGAAGCGGCTGCTGGCGGCTGGGCCGGTGGTGGCCAAGCCGGTCGCGGACGGTTCGAGTGTGTCGGTCCACCGGGTCGAATCGCTCGCGCAGCTGGCACAGGTTGCCGCCGAAGCGGGCTCCGCTGAGGGAGAGCTGCTGGTGGAGCCGTTCCTTTCGGGGCGGGAGTTCACCGTGGCCGTGGTGGGCGACCAGGTGCTCCCGGTGGTGGAGATCGAGCTGACGACGCCGGTGTTTGACTACCAGGCCAAGTACCAGCCCGGTGCGGTCAGCGAGGTGTGTCCGGCGCAGATCCCGGCCGGCTTCGCCTCCCGGCTGCAGGAGTTGGCCCTGCGCGCCCACCATGCCCTGGGATTCGGCCGCGACGTGTACTCCCGCACCGACTTCCGCTGCGATGCCAGTGGCGAGCCGATGTGCCTCGAGGTCAACGCGCTCCCGGGCCTGACGGCGACGAGCCTGCTGCCGCAGGCGGCGACCGGTGCCGACTGGACCTACCCCGACCTGATCCAGCGCATCGTGGACCTTGCGACGCGCTGACTGGCCCACTCGCCAGGCCTCGGGCGAATTCCGCCTCCAGCGGGATGGTCAGTCCAGCGTCCTGCCCCGGGTCTCCGGGAGCAACAGGAGGTAGACCACGGCGGCAATGGCCTCCAGGCACAGGATGTAGAAGCCGAGTGCGCGTGCGTGGTCGTGGGCGATGGTCCAGGCCGCGATGATCGGCGTGCTGCCACCGAAGAGTGTGGTGGCCAGTTGGTAGGGGACGCCTATGCCCGAGGAGCGGACTCCGGTCGGGAAGAGCTCGCAGAACAGGGCGGCCATGTTCCCGTATCCGAGGGCGAGGAGCGCGTTGCCGACCACCGCCACCAGCAGATATCCGGCGGGGGTCGGGTGTTGGAGCAGGGCGAGCATCGGGTAGCCGAGGACCGCGAAGCCCAGGGCTTCGGCGATGATCAGGGGACGGCGCCCGGTCACCCGGTCGGACAGCGCGCCGACCAGCGGGAGCAGCAGGATGAAGGCGGCCAGCGCGACCGCATTCAGCGCCAGGCCCGTCCGCAACGGGAATGCGGCGACGAGGTTGGCGTACGTGGGCAGGAACACCTGCCAGGTGTAGTAGGTGACCTGGCTGAACTGAAGCACCACCACCAGCAGCAGGCTCCGCCGATGCCGCCGTACGGCGGTGCGCAGCGGCCGGCGTTCGACCTCACCGGAGGTTCGCAGCCTGGTGAAGGACGGACTCTCCGGCACGGCCCGGCGCAGCCGGACGCCGTACAGGCACAGCAGGGCGCCCAGTATGAAGGGCACCCGCCAACCCCAGTCGGCCATGAGCGACTTGGGCAGGGCTGCGGTGAGCGTGCCCGAGACCAGGGTGGCCGCGAGAAGCCCGGCCCCGGCGGTCATGTACTGGACGGCGCCGACGGAGGCCCGGCGGTCGTGCGGGGCGTGTTCGACGATGAAGGCGGTGGCCGCCTGGTACTCGCCGGAGTTGGAGACGTTCTGGATCACCCGGCCGAGGACGAGGAGGGCGGGGGCGAGCGGGCCGATGGAGCGGTAGGCGGGGGTCAGGCCGATCACGAGCAGGCCGGCTCCCATGATGAACAAGGTGAGCGAGAGCAGCTGCCGACGCCCGTGGCGGTCGCCGTAGGGCGAGAGCACCATCGTGGCGAGAGGTCGCACGACGAACGCGACGCCGACCACGATCCCGTAGGTGTAGAGCAGCGCGAGCGCCTCGTTGCCGACAGGGAAGAACTGCTGGGAGAAGACGGGCGCGAGCAGTGTGTAGACGGCGGCGTCGTAGAACTCGATGAAGTTGCCGATCGCGGCTGCCGTGACCGCTTGCCGGGAGAGGCGGGCGGCCGGGCCGGTCGCGGGCACGGCAGGCACGTGCGCCGGCTCCGTCGACTTCACCAGGACACCGGCAGTGTGGCCAGGCTCTGCAGACACGGGGGACCGTTCCGGACCGCGTCGGCGAAGGCGAGCGGGAAGGGAGGGGCGGACATCCGGCGCTCCTTTCGGGCCTCAGGGTTTGTGGAACGACGGGTCGTGCCGCTCGCCCAGGGCCGCCCGGCCGATGGTGGCCAAGATGTGGTCGTCGTCATCATGCCGCTGATAGACCGTCAGATCACGCAGGATCCGCTCCACCGGCGCGGGCCGGACCAGACTGCGGGCGCCACAGGCACGGATGCAGTGCTGCACGGTCTCCTCGGCCAGATGCTCGATCGCATGACGGGCGCGGCTTCCGGCGATCCTCGCCTCGTCGAGCCGGCCCTCGTCCCAGAGGCCGGCGACATGACGCAGCCACAGGCGGGCGCTGTCGGTGTTGACGGCCATCCGGCCGACCCGCTGCTGGACATACGGGTCGCCGGTCCTGCCCTGGTGCTTCAGATACCTCAGCGCGTACGCGTAGGCGGCCTCGGCCGCGCCGAGGAAGCTGGCGGCGTAGTGCGGGACGAACGCGGTCTGCCACTGCCCGGACAGGTAGCTGCCGGGCTCGCCGAGCAGGCGGCCGGACGGGAGGAAGGTGTGGTCGAAGCGGACGACGTGACTGGCGGTGGCGCGCATGCCGAGCGGATCCCACCAGGTGGTGTCCACGGTCACCGTGGGATCGGTCAGATCACAGACCAGCATCAGCAGTTCGTCGCAGGCACCGGCGGCGGCATGCCGGGCGCCACCCGGCCCGGCGGGGTTCACCAGCAGGATCGCCCATCGGGCACCGGTGGCGCTGGTGGCGAAGGCCTTGGTGCCGTTCACCACCCAGCCGCCCGCGACCGACTCGACCGTGGTACCGAACCTTCGGGCCTCACCGGGCTTGGGCGCCTGGGGCTCACCGCTCCAGGCCACCCAGATCTCACCGCGCTCGACGACCCCCGCGAACCAGCACCGCTTCTGCTCGGCGGTGCCCAAAGCGTCAATCAGCACCAGCGAGTTGGTGTGGCCCTCCCAGCAGCGGGCCAGGGAGAGGTCGGCGGCGGCCAGGTGGGTGGTCATCTCCCACAGGGGCAGGGTGACCCGCTGCTGCGGGCCCAGTCCCAGGCCGCCGTACGCCCGGGGCGCGGCGGCGGCCAGCAGACCGGCGGCGGACAGGTCGGCGAAGTCCTCGGCGGGGAAGGCCGCGCTGCGGTCGTATCCGTCGGCGCGCTCGGCGAAGCGGGCGCGGGCCAGCGCGGCCAGACGGCCGACGGCCGTCTGCGGGCAGGAGGCCAGCTCCTCGACGCTCGCCGTCACGCGGCGCTCTGTTCGTCCGGGCGGTGGAAGTGGGCGCGGTACATCACGTTCGCGGACGGATCGCCGGGCGTCGCGGCATGGACGTCGATGGTGAGCAGCCCTCGGTTGAGGTAGCTGCAGAGGTAGACCTGACGGGAGCCGTGCTCGGGGCCGAGTTCCGGCTCCGCCCGGAAGCCGATCGCCCTGCCGCCCGCCGTATCGGCGGCCAGCGGGATGACGGGGAGCGCTCCCCAGTCGCTGCCGTCGGCCTCCCGGAGCCGCACCGTGAGCCGGCCCTGCTGCTCGGCGACCTCGGCGTGCACGATGCCGGTGGTGGCGCGGTCGAAGTTGATCCACGAGCCGACCAGCGGCGCGGCATCGAGCGCTGTGACGGGACGGGTCGCCTTCGGCCGGTCGTCCGCGCGGCCGGTGCCCGCTCCGTTGAGGCCCGACGGGCCGAAGCGGCCGTGGCTGCGGTGGAAGAACTCGCGGGTCCAGTAATCGGCACGGGTCCGCTCATCCGTTTCGCTGAACACGTTGGAGGTGGTCACCACGAGGATCCCGCCCTTGTGATGGGCCGAGACGACGGTGCGCAGAAAGCCCAGGTCGAAGGCGGCCGTGAGCGCCGACCGGGCCACGCCCAGCGTGGTGTGGAGCACCGCCGGGGCATCGCCCCAGTCCCGGGGAGCCGGGTCACCGCCCACGAACGCCCGTACCCGTACGCTGCCGCCGTGCCCGCCCACGGTCAGCCGGGCGAAGCCGCTCGAGGTGGGCCCGTCCGTGCTGAGCCAGTCACCCAGCAGCGGGGTGAGACCGACCCCCGCATCTGCGGTGTCTGTCGTCATGATGCCTCGCTCTCCTGGAAGTCGTCTCCGACGCTGATGTCTTTGATGCCGATGTCTTCGTCTCCGACGCTGATGTCTGCACGGGGCCCGCCACGCGCCAGGGCCGCCTGGGCCGTGCCGAGCGGCATGTGGCGGCCGGTGAGCAGCCGGAACTGCTCCCGTACCTGGGTGAGCAGCACCTCGCGCCCGTCGATGACCCGTAGTCCGCGCGCCCGTGCGGCGGCGGCCAGGGCGGTGGGGCCGTCCCGGTAGACCAGCTCCAGGACGACCGTGTCCGGGTCGGCGTCCGCGGGCGGGAACGGTGCCCGGTCGGCCAGTGGTGTGGCATGGACCAGCACCTGGTGGCCGCGCACGGCGAACTCGGTCCAAGGGACGTAGGGCAGGCCCGTCAGCGCGGCGGCCTGCCGGCCGCGTTCCGGACCGCGGTTGACCATCGTCACCGAGGCACCCGCCCGGTGCAGCGCCAGCCCCGCAGCCCGTCCGGCGGGACCACACCCCAGGACGGCGACACGCTGCCCCGCCGGATCGACGCCGGATCGCTGCAGGGTGTGGAGTGCGCCCGCCAAGTCCGTGGTGTCGGCCTGCCAGCAGCCGTTCCGGTGGAACAGGGCGGTGGCGGCCCGGACCGCTCGGGCCTGTGGGCTCACCATGTCGGCCAGTGCCACGCCGGCCTCCTTGTGCGGAGGCTTCAAGGTCAGGCCGCGCAGGCGCAGCCCGCTCGCCCGGCCGAGGGCGGCCGTGCGTCTCAGCAGCCCGGCCAACGAGTCGGTGGCGAACGGCAGGTAGCGCGCGGGCAGGCCGTACTCGCGCAGCACGGCATTGTGCACCCGCGGCGAGAGCGAGAGGGCGACCGAGCCGCCGGCGATGCCATAGAGATCCGTCAACCGGGGGAGTGCCGGCAGCCCGTAGTCCTCGACGAGCTGTCGCAGGCCAGGCATCCCGTCGTCTCCCGGGCCGCCGAGCCGCCCGAAGGCCGTCGGGGCGCCCAGCCAGGGGGCGAGGATCCGCGTCCACGTCCCGCCCTCGCCGGTCTCGAAGGCGGTGACATCGGACCGTCCGAGGGCGGCGAGCAGTTCGGGAGCGGACGCGCTCTCCCCGTCCGCCGGTGGGTCGAGCACCAGCAGGTAGAGCGCGGCGGGCACGGCTGCCATCGCCGCGAACCGTGTGTGCAGCCCGAGCCGGTCACCCTCCGCGCCCTGCCAGGAGATCCGGCGCTGCCGCGGCGGGATACCGGCGGTCAGTTCCGGCACCAGATCCTCCGGCCATTCCAGATCCACCAGGTCGTAGTGGGCGGCGGCACGCAGCAGCCGCGCCCGCCGCTCCACCGCTCCCCCCTGGTACCGCCCGCCCTGGCGGCACGAACGCAACGTGTAGGTCAGCGGCCCGGGGGCCTGGCGCCGCAGCCGGTACGGGTCCGGATCGCCCACCAGGTCGGCGCGGACCTCCAGCCCTGTGGGGCCCGCGGGCGTCCGGCAGGCGCCGCGGACACGGCCGGGGCCGAGGTCGTCGGGGGCGGCGGCCACGGCCACGAGATCCGCCCGGCGCCCGCCGTTCAGTGATGCCATCGGATGTATTCCTCCAGGTGGGCCCGGCGCGGGACGAACCGGTTGACGGGAGCCTTCTCGTCCGGGTATCCGACGGCGAGAGTGCAGACGATCAGCCGGCCGCGGTCGATGTCCAGCGTCCGGTGCAGCACGTGCGCGTAGCGGGCCACGCTGAACTGCGGGCAGCTGCCCAGACCGTGGGCGACCAGACCGAGCATCACGTTCTGTACGAAGAGACCGAGCTCCAGGAAGGTGCCCGCCACCGCGTTCCCCGGCAGGTGGCAGACCAGCGCGGCAGGGGCCCCGTAGAAGCCGAGGTTGTCGCGGAGCAGTGCGCGCCCGGTGCGGGAATCCGGCTCCGTCCCCCGGATCCGCTGCAGGCCGTCCGCGGCATCCCTGGCGCGTTCCTCGGCCACCGGGTCGAGGCGCGGTACCCGGTCGACGACGTCGGGACGCGCGGGCTCGCCCCGGTCGAGCGCCTCGCGCAGCGCCCGCACCACCACCTCCAGGGTTCCGCCCGACACCACGCTGACCCGCCATGGCTGGATGTTCCGGCCGGACGGGGCATGACCGGCCGCCAGCAGCACATCGGCCAGTACACCGCGTGGGACGGCGCGGTCCAGGTAGGCGCGCTTGCAGTGCCGGGCTGTGATCACCGACAAGGAGGCAGCCGACGGGGGGTCAACCGGCGGCACGGCGGCTCCCCGGGACGGCCCCGGCCGGGCCGAGGTGTTCGCGGAGCCTGGTACGGACGGATGCCTGGATCCTGCGCGCACATGCGCGGTATTCCTCGGGCGGTTGGCCCGCCGGGTTCGGGATGTCCCCGGCCGGGTCCAGGCAGACCACCCGTCCGTCGAGCCCGGGGACCAGCGCGGCCACCTGGTCGCACTGTGCCCGGGTCATGCAGTAGACCACGGCACTGCCACGGCAGAGCCCGGGTGTCACCGGTCGGGCCCGGTGACGCCGGTACGCCGCTCGGGGGATGTCCAGCCCCGCGAGCGCGGCCCGCGCGCCGTCGCTCATCGTCGCGCCCGGCCGCTTCACCTCCAGCCCGGCGCTGGCCACCCGCAGCGGCCTCACCCGGGTGCGTGGCGTCCGCACGGCCAGCTCGGCCCTGGCCATCGACTCCGCCATGGCGGAGCGGCTGGTGTTGCCGCCGCAGATGAACAGCAGTCGGCAACGGCGTCTGGCCGCCAGGGCCGGAGAGGACAGTGCCAGCACCGCGCACAGCGCGAAGACCAGAGCGACCAGCTGGGCGCTGCCGGGCGCCGCGAGCCCGGCGAGCCAGACCAGGGCGTACGAGGCGACCAGGCCGGAGAGCAGGCTGGCACACCGGTTGGCCGGGACGCACCAGCTGTACTCACGGCGGTCGAGGTAGATCAGGGTGCCGAAGACGAAGAGCGCCTCGTAGGCAACCCCGATCGCGGCCGCGCCCAGGGCCGTGGGGGTGGTGAGGAACGTGGTGAAGCCCTCCCGCAACTGTGCTTGGCCAAGAGCCGCCCCGAGTACGAGCAGCAGCAGCTGCCAGGCAGGGGCGGCGGCGTGCTCCTCGACGAAGTAGCGCCGGTCGGTCGCCACGGTCCCCGTCTTGGCCACCCGGCTCATGACCTCGAACCGGCCCACGTATCCCGCCAGGTAGACCGCCAGGCTCAGGACGGCGCCGAAGGTCATGCGGTAGCCCGTCACATCGCCGAGCCCCACGCCGACCGCGACCAGGCTGAATGCCACGGCCACCCAGGCGGAGGCCCGGACGTGCCGTCGTCGGAGGGTGTCCATCACGGGCGCGATGATCAGCACTCCGCCGCGCATCAGCAGCAGCATGAGCAGGATCGAGACACCGGCGAAGGTGTAGTTGAGTGTGGTCGTGCCGATGATCAGCGCCGCGAACAGGCCCGACACCGCCGCATCCCGTCCGGGAAAAGGGAATTGACGTTCCATCAGTTCACGTCGGCCGGCGTACCGCCACCATCCGGAAGCGGCCAGGAACACCGGCATGGCGACCAACTGGCCCATCGCTGCCGCGGGTAGCAGAACCAGCCCCCCGACCGGGCCGTGGGTGCCTGGCAGCACACCACTGGAGAGGGCCTTCACCAACATCGCGTAGGGAATGTAGGAGACGAAATATCCGAATGCGAGCCATCCCATGTGCCCACCCTGAAATCGGGAATCGTGTGCAGTGTGACGGACCGCTATGAGGATGACAAGAAGACAATTCCCTGACTTCATCAACGGGATGGAAGGGAATTCCGGCAACCCGGGAGGCCAGAATTCAGCCCGAGTTCCGAACCGCCTCCCGAGACGATTCGGTCACCACCCGGCTCAGAATTCCCACCAGTACGAGTCCGCAGCCCGCCGCACTCGCGGCGAAGGCCGTACGGTAGCCCGCGTCACCGGGCAGGCTGCCGGGGGCGGTGTGCGCGGCCAGCACCGCGCCGGTCGTGGCACTGCCCAGAGTGGAACCGGCGACCCGCAGCACATGGTTGAAACTCAGCACGCCGCCCAGCTCGCCGGCGGGGACCGCACCGTGGACGAGCCTCGGCACCGACGTCCAGGTCAGGCCGGTACCCAGACCGAGGAGCGCCATGGCGAGCAGCAGATGCCACAGCCGGTAGTGACAGGCGCTCAGGCCGAGTTGGGCGACGGCCACCAGGGCTCCGCCCACCGCGAGGGTCACCCGTGGCCCGACCCTTGCGGTCAGCCGGCGGCTCAGCCGTCCCGCCGCCTGACTCCCGGCCGACATCGGCAGCATCAGGCACCCCACCGCGAAGGCCGACAGCCCGAGGCCGTACCCGGTCGACGCGGGGGCCTGCGCCATCGTGCCGACAGCGGACAGACCGACGAAGGCGGCCGCGCTGAGCGCGAAGGCGGCGGCATTGGCCAGCGCGACGTCGGAGTGGCCGAGCAGGGCGGGGCGTACCAGCGGCCGGCCGGTGTGCCGCTCCCACCGCGTCCAAGCGGCCGCGGGCAGCACGGTGCCCAGGAGCAGCCCCAGGACGGCCGGCGAGCGCCAGCCCCACTGCGCGCCCTGCCCGGCCAGCAGGATCAGGCACACCAGCCCGGCGGCGAGCAGGGCGACGCCCACCGGGTCGGCGGCGGGACGCGGTTCCCGGTCCGTACGGTCGGGCGGCAGGATCAGCAGGACCCCCGCGAAGGCCGGGGTGACGAACGCGAGCGCCAGCCAGAACGCCCAGTGGTAGTCGAGGTGTTGGGCGAGGAAGCCGGTCACCGGACAGCTCAGGCCGGCACCGGTCGCGGCCGTGACGGCCAGCGTCGCGATGGCCTGCTCCACCCTGTCCGACGGCAGATGGCGGCGCGCCAGGGCCATCGTCACCGGGACCATCCCGCAGGTCGGCCCCTGAAGCGCCCGCCCGGCCAGCAGTTGCGGGAAGGTCCCGGCGGTGGCCGCGAGCGCCGAGCCCAGGGCCACCGCGGCGAGCGCCAGCAGGAGCATCCGCCGGCTGCGCGGACCGTCGGCCAGCCGGCCCAGGACCGGGGTGGTGACGGCGCCGACCAGCAGGTTCCCGGTCAGCATCCACTGGGCCGTACTCACCGGAACCCGTTGGTCGGCCGCCACCGCGGGCACGAGCAGCGCCCCGAGCGAACTGATCACCGTGGTGCACAGCCCGCAGTACACCAGCAGCGGCAGAACGGCTCCGGCCCGCCGCACCTTCCAGGCGTCCATGGAGCACAAGCCCTTCGCGAGCCCCCTGTGGCCCCCGCCGCAGGTTGGCACGCCCGGTCCGCCCCGGCCGCCCCTTCCTCCGCCCGGGAGCGTGTCCCTCACCCGAACGGTGCCGCACCGTCCTCCCGTACGGCCTACCGCCCCCGCGCGAAAGGTCCCGGCCGATACGGACCCACGCCGTCCAGCTGCTCCCGTATCCCCGCCGATATTCCCCGCAATATGTGGAAGGCATCACCGAATCCCCGCACGGAATCCTCGCGTCCCTCACCCCGCTCCCGGATCGGGAAGAGGTTGGGCATCCTCTTCTTCCGGTTCTTCCGGCACAGCGAGAAATCGACGAGGTGGCCGGGCCGAGCGCTCGGGGAAATCCCTCCCTCACAAAATCCGGTGCGTATGCGCCGCAGGCCACCGTCGTGCCGTTGGGCTTTGGCGACTGCCCCAATGTCCGGCGGCGGCAACGAGCCGAACGATCCGAAGCGTCCGGATGCGCGGCACGGATCACCACGCCCCCGTCGAACACTCGATCTCTATGCTGACGGAATGATTGATGTACCTCTTTCAGCGCTGGAAGTCGCGATGGTCCAAACAGGCACCCGGGCCGTGGAGACCCTGCGCGACACCGCCGCCTTCGCGCAGGGACTGGAACGGCTGGGCTACCACCGGATCTGGTACGCCGAGCACCACCACTCGCCCGCCATCGGCGCGTTCCCGCCGGTCGTGTTGACCGCGCACTCCGCCGCCTCGACCTCCGTCATCCGTCTCGGTTCAGGCGGAGTACTGGCACCCAACCACGCACCCCTCACGCTGGCGGAGCAGTTCGGAACCCTGGCTGCCCTGCACCCGGACCGCATCGACCTGGGCATCGGCCGCGGCCCCGGCACCTTCGACGAGGCCACCGCACGGGCACTGCGCCGGGGAGCCGGACCGACGACGGATGCGGAGTACCACGACGACGTGGCCGCGATCCTGTCCTTCCTGGTCGACGAGGTCGCACTCGGCCCGCTGCCGGAGCCGTGGCTGCTGTCCTCCAGCACCGCAGGTGCCGCGCTCGCCGCAGCACTCGGCCTGCCGATCGCCATGGCGCACCACATCCGGCCGGGCAACACCCAGGCGGCGCTGGAACGTTACCGGGCCGAGTTCACCCCGTCCCGTTGGTGCGAGGAGCCTCGGGTGCTGGTGTGCGTGGAGACGGTGTGCGCCGAGACGGAGGAGGAAGCCGCGTGGCGGGTCGGACCGATGAACGTCGTCAAAGCCGGGCTCCTCAAGGGCATGAGCGAGATCCCCTTCCCCACACCCGAGAAGGCGGCCACCCACCCCTTCACGGCACAGGAGCGACAGGCACTGGCCGGCTTCCGCGCACAGCAGGCCGTCGGGACACCCGAGGCTGTCGTCCAGCGGCTCGCCCAACTGGCGGGTGAGACCGGAGCAGACGAACTGATGCTGACCACACCCGTCTACGACCTCGGCGACCGCATTCGGTCCTTCGAACTCATCAAGAAGTACTCCGAGGCCATGACAGCACCGTAGGAACATGAGGAACATGCTGGGAGGGGCCCGCGCTCACCGGGGGCGGGCTGCCTCCGGCCCTCCGCGCCCGCGATGGTCTCCCGCAGCACCTGGCGGATGACGCGGGTGGGCAGCCGATCGGGCGGCGCACGACCACGCCAACCTCCCGGTGGTCGTCCACGGTTACGCCCCCCCACCGCGGCGGACCTGCGCACCCTGGCCGCCCTGGCGGCCCGCCATCCGACGGTTCCCCTGGTGATGGGCCGACTGGCGGGAGACAACTGGATGGACGCGATCGACCTGGCCCGGTCCACGCCCAGGAACTCCCACCCGCACCCTCTTCGGCTCGGACGCCCCCTACGGGAATCTGGCGGAGCTGCTGGGCCTGGGATGACGCAGGACGGTGGGCCTATGCTGAGTGCGATGTTCGCACCCCAGGGCCCCACGTTCCGTGAACTCGCCGTCCAGGCACTGTCCTCCGTCGAGCGCGGCTATGACCTGCTCGCCCCCACATTCGACGTCACTCCGTTCCGGACCCCGGAGTCGGTGCTGGCTCCCGTCTCCCGCGCACTGCGCACGCTCGGCCCGTTCGACAGCGGCCTCGACCTGTGCTGCGGTACCGGCGCCGGTATGGACGTACTGCGCCAGGTGTGCCGGAGGCGGGTCACCGGGGTCGACATCAGTGCGGGGATGCTTGCGGTGGGCCGCTCCCGTGTCCGGACGACGGCCGCCGCACCGCGTGTGGAGTGGGTACGGGCGGATGCGCGGGCCCTCCCCTTCGGGCCGGTCTTCGATCTTGCGGTGAGCTTCGGCGCGTTCGGGCACTTCCTGCCCCGGGAGCGGCCGGGGCTGTTCGCGCAGGTGCACTCCGCGCTGCGCCCCGGCGGCCGGTTCGTGTTCCCCATCGTTGCGCCGGCCCGTCCGGGGTCGTCCGGTTACTGGACGCTGCTCGCCTTCGATGCGGCGATGCGGGTCCGTAACGCGGTGTGGCGCCCACGCTTCGTCATGTACTACCGGACGTTCCGCCTTGCGGACGTGCGAGCGGAGCTGGCCCGGACCGGGTTCGACGTGCGGCTGCACGCGCTTCCGGAGCTCGGCCGACGCCCCGACGGCAGCCCGCGGTGCCGGTTGGTGGTCGCCACCCGGGCGGGCTGACGGACCTGACGCTGCCTCCGTTTCGATGGCTATAAAGGGTCTGTTTCGTCATCAACTACAACTTTACTAATTCTTGGTGTAGTTGAATCAAATTTCACTCCAGTCTCAGACGCAACAGCGACGACCACCCCCCACCGGACTCGTCGCTTCCACGAAGCTGGGCGAGAGGCAGCAGCACAATGACGAACAGCACGACACGCACAACGAGCAGAGCAGGCAGGGCGATCCGCGGCGGAAGCCGGCTGATGGCGCTGTCTGCGGCGGCGCTGGGCCTGGTCGCGGCGATGGCCTCACCGGCCGCCGCGGACGACCAGCCCACCCGCGAGCAGCTGATAGCCGACTGCACTTCCGGCGAGGGCAAGTGCAGCTTCAACGAGCCGAAGCTCGGCACGGCGTACCTCGGCGACTTCCGCCAGGTGTCCAACTCCCTCTACAACTGCAGCACTTCGGATGCCACGCAGTCGATGGGCTGGGCGGACACGGTGGGTTCCACGGACTCCGTGGGCGTCTCCGTCACCGTCGGCGGAAAGATCGCCGAACTCATCGACCTGAGTGTCACCGCGACGTACAGCCACACCTGGTCGAGCTCGCACACCGAGAACAGCTCCATGAACATGACGGTGAAGCCCGGTGAGGTGGGCTGGATCTCCCGTGCTCAGGTGATGCAGACCGTCTCGGGCACCTGGCAGACCCACTACGACAGCCCGAAGTGGGGGCACTACTACTGGTACGTGCCGGACACGGTCACCGGTCCCGCGCCCAACGGCACGGACGGACAGAGCAATGCCGTGATCGTCAAGACCCGCAAGATGACCGACGAGGAGAAGAACTCCTGCTCGTCGGACTCGAAGCAGGGCCGGGCGTTCGTCGTGAAGCGCTGACGAGTGCGCTGACGAACTGCAGTGCACTGACAAGTTTCTGACGTCACGTCATGTCACGTGTCGCGTCACGTCATCGAATCGACTGTCGGCTTCTTGTCAGGTTCTTGACGCCGTCCCCATAGCCCCGCACTGTCGCTCTGTTCTATAAAGGCTATAACAGAGCGACAGTGCGGGAGCGGAACATGATCCTCAGCCTCGACCTGGACAGCGACGCACCCATCTACCAGCAGATCCGGGACCGGATCGTCGAGGCCATCGCCTCCGGTCACCTCGTCGAGGGCAGTTCGCTGCCCTCGACCCGGCAGCTCGCCGTCGATCTGGGCATCAACTTCCACACCGTGAACAAGGCGTACGACCTGCTGCGGCGGGAAGGCATGCTGCGGATCAACCGCAAGAGCGGCGCCCTGGTGCAGCGCGATGCCCGCAGCGGTCCGCCCGAACCGGGCTTCACCGCCGAGTGGGAGACCCGGCTGCGGACCCTGCTCGCCGAAGCGGTCGCGCACGGGGCCGGCGACCCGGCGGTACTGGACAGCTGTCGCTCCGTCCTCACCTCGTTCACGTCACCCGCGTCCGATTCACCCGCGCCCGCTTCACGAAAACGCGCGGAACTCGGCGCAGAGCAAGGGGATTCGACGCGATGAACAACGCAGAAATACTGGTCGACGTGGTCCTGTCCACAGCGCTTGTGGCGGTGGCCTGGCTGATGCCTTCGCTGACCGGCCCTTCCCTGCCCTTCGGGGTACGGACCCCTGTCGCACGGGCGGACGCCCCGGTGATCGCCGTGCGGCGCAGGCGCTACCGCTGGCAAGTCGCCATGTCCGGCGCCCTGTTGATCGCGGCCGATGTCCTGCTCGCAGCCGTGGCTCATGTCCGCCTGCCAGGCAGTGTTCCCTTGCTGACCGCTGCCGCGGGCCTGATGGCGTACAGCAGGGCCCGGGCGGCGATCATGGCGGTCAAGCAGCGAGAGGACTGGTACCGCGGGCTGCGGCAGGGTGTGGTGGCGGACACGTCGCTGCGGACCGCCCCGGAGCGCTTTCCCTGGCTGTGGGCCGTCCCCGCACTGCTGGTCTTCGCGGGTACGGCAACCCTGGGCATCCTGCGCTATCCGTCGCTGCCGGACCGCATTCCCCTGCACTTCAACGGCTCCGGTGGCGCCGACCACTTCGCTGCCAAGTCGATCGCCACCGCATTCTTCCCGGTGTTCGAACAGGCCGGCTCCACCGCGCTGATCCTCGTGCTGACCTGGCTGTCCTTCCGGGCGCGGGCGGATCTCGACCCGGAACGGCCGACCGACTCCGCCCGCAGGCACCGCCGCTTCGCGGTTCGTACGGCCCTCTCTCTTCTCCTGCTGGCAGCGTTCGTCAACCTGACGATGCTTGGCGGGGCCTGGGCGACCTGGCACGGGGACCAGCGGGTGTCACCGCTCCTGCTCCTGCTGCCCACAGCGGCCGGACTGGCCGTGGTCATCGGCATCGCGGTCCGTACCGGGCAGGGCGGCAGTCGACTGCCTGCGCAGGAGGGCGCGGCACCGGAGACGAAAACCGGCGTCGTACGGCGCGACGACGACCGGCACTGGCGTCTGCTCGGCTCGATCTACATCAACCGGGCCGATCCCGCGGTGCTCGTGCAGAAGCGCTTCGGCATCGGCTGGACCATCAACTTCGGCAACCCTCGAGGCGTGCTGCTGCTCGTGGTCATCCTGGCCGCCGCGCTTGTCGTACCGGTCGTCGTCCACTGACGGCACGACGAATCATCCGCCGACGTCCGACCACCAGTCGGCTTGCCCCCTCAACTCATCTGGAGATCCCATGCGTTCACGCACTCACCGGCGCAGCAGAATGCTCGCCGTGCTCGTGGCGACGGCCGCCATCGCCACGACCGGTCCGGTGTTGGGCACGGCCGGAGCGTCCACGTCCGCGGCTCACCGGGCCGTCCTCGTACCCGCCGTGGACCGTGAGGTCCGCTTCACCGCGGACGGCACCACCGCATACGGCACGGTGCACATACCCGCCCACCGTGCGGGCCGGGGACTGGCCGCGGCCCTGCTGCTGCCCGGCAGCGGCCCGACCGACCGCAACGGCGACGAGCCGCCCGGCCTCACCCCGCGCACCCTGGCCCTCATCTCGGACGTCCTCGGCGAGGACGGCGTCATGAGCCTGCGGTTCGACAAGTACGGCACCGGGCGGACGGGCCTGGGTGGCCGGCACAGCGCTCCCGACATGGCCGCCTACACCCGCCAGGCCGCTGCCGCATACCGCACTCTGCGCGCCCAGCCGGAAGCCGATCCCCAGGCGCTGCTCGTGGTCGGACACAGCGAGGGCGGCCTCCAAGCCCTGCTCGTCGACCGCGCCGTAACGGCGAAGCCCGCCGGGCTTGCCCTCATCGCCCCGCAGGACATGCGGCTGCTGGACATGCTCGACCACCAGCTGGCGGCCCAACTCGACCAGGCGGTTGCGGCAGGGCAGCTCACCGCGCAGCAAGCCCGGCGGAACAAGGACGGTGTGGCCAAGGCCATCGCGGACTTCCGCGCCAGGCGCCCGGTGGACACCTCGGGGCTGCTGCCCTCCGTCTCCGCCCTCCTCCAGGGCATGTTCGGCCCGGTCAACGCGCGCTTCGTGCGCAGCGACGACGCCCTGTACCCGCCGTCCGTCGCCCGGGGCGTCGCGCACGGCACGCGTACGCTCGTCACCTGCGGTACAGCCGACACCAATGTGCCCTGCCGGACCACGCCGCCGCTGCTGACGGCCCTCGCTGCCGCCCGGACCACGGGCCCCGGGCTACGGGTCCTGCCCGGACTCGACCATCTGCTCCACCCCGCCGGGACCCCGGCCAACGACCAGGTGGTCGCCCCGGCCGCGCAGCGGGCCCTGCACGCCTTCGTCCGGCCCTGGCGCCAGGCCACCGCGAGCTGAGGAGCACGCCCGGGCCGACTGCTGTTCACCGGCCGGTGGAAATCCCCTGGCTGAGCCCCCGTCCAAATGCGCTTGTTCGCCATTGCGGCACCGCACTACCTTGCCGGTGTGGACCTCTTCTCGCGCTCTTGGACTGCGTTGCGTACGGCGGTCGCCGAACTCTCCGACGAGGACTTTGCACGGCCGTCCGGCTGCGCCGGCTGGCTCGTGCGGGACCTGGTGTGCCATCTGGTCATCGACGCCCAGGACGTCCTGATCACCCTCGTGACCCCCGCCGAGACGGAACCGACCCGCGACGCGGTGACCTACTGGCATGTCGCCGAAACGCCGCCGACCGGCGACGACCCCCTCGACGCGCTGACCGTGCGGCTGGCCGCCGCATACGAGGAGCCCCGGCTGCTCACGTTCCACCTCGACGACGTCGGCTCCGCCGCCGGCCGCGCCGCCGAACTCGCCGACCCGGCCCTCCGGGTCGGCACCCAGGGCGAGGTCCTCACCGCGGGCGACTACCTTTCCGCGTACGTCCTGGAGTGGACGCTGCACCACCTCGACCTGATCGCACACCTCCCTGACGCGGCGTCACCGCCCGCAGAGGGGCTCGCCCGGACCCGCGAGATGCTGGAGAAGATCGCCGGGACCGCGTTCCCCGCGTCCTTCTCCGACAAGGACGCGCTGCTGGTCGGCACCGGACGGCGCGCCCCGACCGACGCGGAGAAGGCCGAACTGGGCGAGCTGGCCGCGAAACTCCCGTTCGTTCTCGGGTGATCGGTCCGTCGGGTCGTCCGGCTGAACGGGGCCTTGGGCGCGGGCAAGACGACTGAGGCGCGGGCACGGCCTAGGCTGCCACCCGGAACCGGCCTCGACCCAGGAGCACACCGTGATCGACCCCGCCCAGCAGCCCCCGTATCCCGATGCCCTTGGACCGGACGAAGCGCCTGCGCCGCATGCACTGCTCGCACCGTTGCTCGGGTTCCTGGGGACCTGGGTCGGCCGGGGCCGCGGCAGGTATCCGACGCTCACCGAGGAGTTCGCGTATGCGCAGGAGGTCGCCTTCAGCCACGACGGGCGCCCCTTCCTCCGTTACGAGGCGCGTGCCTGGCTGATCGACGCGGACGGTACCCCGCTGCGGCCGGCGGCGCGGGAGAGCGGCTGGTGGCGGCTGCAGCCCGAGGGGCGCGTGGAGGCATTGATCACCCAGCCCACCGGTATCGCGGAGATCTCGGTCGGCCGGGCGGTGGACGGCACGGTCGACCTCACCACCCATCAGGTGGCTCTCACCCCCACCGCCAAGGAGGTCAGCGCCACCCGCCGCCGCTACACCCTGACCGACGACGGCACCCTCGACTTCGTCCACGACCTCGCGGCGGTCGGTCAGCCGCTGCAGCATCACCTTGCGGCGCAGCTTCGACGCGGGGGTGGAAGTTAGGCAAGCGCCATCGACGGTGCGGTTTGGGCAGGGGCCCCGCGCATCTCGTCCGAGAGCGTCACCGCCGGCCGGTGTCGTCCTCCGCGCGCGGCCAGTGCCGTCCCTCGAGCGCCTCGGCGCTGCGGTTGAGCCGGACCAGAATGTCCTCCAGCTCCCGCACCTCGTCCGCCGACCAGTGAGCGACCACCTGAGCCAGGCAGGATCGGTTGACGTCGCGGTGGGCGGCGAGCCTGCGCCCGCCTTCCTCGGTGATCCGCAGCTTGCGGGCCATACCGCCTTCCGGGTCCGCGACGCGTTCGGCCAGACCGCAGCGCAGCAGCGCCGCCGTCTGCCGGTTCACGGTCGAGGTGTCGAGCCCGAATGCCTCCGCCAGCTGCCCGATGGACATGGGGCCCTGGGTGTCGATCCGGCTGAGCAGCAGATAAGCCGAACGTTCCAGGCGCTGGGGGTCCCGTTCCCGGTGGGTCATCACCTGGTGCCGCGAGAGCAGCATCAGCTCCCGCTCCAGTCTCTCCAGCACCGCGTCTCCCGCTCCTTCCCGGCACTGCACCCTCTCGGAGCCCTTCCGGATCCCGGGACAGTGCAGGCTTCCTGCTCCGCCAAGCAATGTGCATGATACACATCATGGTGTACGGTGTGCATCGTGCACATCATATGTATCGTGCATATCTCTGTCGGCCCCAGGCCGTACCCCGCGGCCCCGGGCCTGAAGCGAGCCCGAGCCTGAACCTCTAGGCGGTAGGCGTGTCATCCCCCCATCACCGAGCCACCCCCGCGCGCTCGCGCACCGGAGGCCCGGTCGTCGCGGTGCTCGCGTTCGCGGGCATCGTCGTCGCCGTGATGCAGACCCTTGTGGTGCCGCTCGTCGTCGAGCTGCCACGGCTGCTGCACACCACGACCTCCAACGCGTCCTGGGTGATCACCGCCACCCTGCTCGCCGGAGCGGTCGCCACCCCCGTCATGGGGCGGCTCGGCGACATGTTCGGCAAGCGGCGGATCCTGTTCGCCAGCCTCGGTCTGCTCATAGCCGGCTCGCTGATCTGCGCGTTCACCTCGGATCTGGTGCCGATGGTGGTCGGCCGCACCCTGCAGGGCGGGGCGATGGGGGTGATCCCGCTCGGCATCAGCATCATGCGCGACGAGGTGCCCGCCGAACGGATGGGCTCGGCCATGGCGCTGATGAGCTCCTCGCTGGGCGTCGGCAGCGCGCTCGGCATGCCGGCCGCCGCCTTCGTGGCCGAGCACGCCGACTGGCACGTGCTGTTCATGGGGTCGGCCGGGCTGGCCGCGGTCGCGCTGCTGCTCATCGCGCTGTTCGTACCGGAGTCGCCGGTCCGCACCCCGGGGCGCTTTGACGTGATCGGGGCGGTCGGGCTCTCCGCGGGCCTGGTCTGTCTGCTGCTCGGGATCTCCAAGGGCGGTGACTGGGGCTGGGGGAGCGGCACCACGCTCGGATGCTTCGCGGCCTCGGTGGTGATCCTGCTCGCCTGGGGCGCCGTCGAGCTGCGCGTGGAGCAGCCGCTGGTGGACCTGCGGACCACCGCGCGCCGCCAGGTGCTGCTGACCAACCTGGCCGCGATCGCCATCGGCTTCGCGATGTACGCGATGTCGCTGGTGCTTCCGCAGCTCCTGCAGCTGCCGGAGGCCACCGGATACGGGCTGGGGCAGTCCATGGTGGTCGCGGGGCTGTGCGTGGTGCCCGGCGGCGTGGTGATGATCCTCCTGAGCCCGGTCTCCGCCAGGATCTCGGCGGCTCGCGGACCCAAGGTCTCCCTGATGCTGGGCAGCGTCGTCATCGCCATCGGCTATGCGTCGGCGCTCGGCCTGGTGCACGCGGTCTGGCAGACGCTGATCGTCTCCGCCCTCATCGGCGGCGGCATCGCACTGGCCTACGCGGCCATGCCCGCCCTGATCATGGGCGCGGTACCGCCCTCGGAGACGGCCGCCGCCAACGGCCTCAACACGCTCATGCGGTCCATCGGCACCTCAACCGCCAGCGCGGTCCTGGGAGTTGTGCTCTCCCATATGACCCAGCCGCTGGGCGGAGTGCCGCTGCCGTCCATGAACGGATTCCGCACCTCGTTCATCATCGCGTGCGCGGCATGCGTGGTGGCGCTGCTGATCGCCGCGTTCCTTCCGGGGCGGGGCGTGGGCTCGCGGGCCACGTCAACTCCGGCCGTGGAGACGGTTGTCGGCGAACCGGTGGCGGAGTCAGGAGCGGCGTCGGAGGCGGAGCCGGAGCCTGCGGACCCGGCCGAGGCACTCCCGTCCGGGGCCGGCTTCCACGGTCTGGTGCGGGAGGCCGACGGCGAGGTGCTGGGAGGCGCCACCCTCACCCTCGTCTCGCCCGACGGACGACAGGTGGGCCGCACGCTCTCCCGTCCCGACGGCCGGTACGCGCTGGCCGCCCCGGCCCCCGGCCCGTACGTCCTGATCGCGGCCGCCGACGGCCGTCAGCCGCAGGCCGTCACGGTCATGGCGGCGGCCACCCCGGTCTCGTACGGCGTCCGGCTGCCCCGCGCCGCAGGAGCGGCCGGCGTGCAGGTGCGGGGCACCGTACGCGCCGGGGAGGGCGGCCATCCGCTGTCCGATGCCCGGCTGACGCTGGTGGACGCCGCCGGGAACGTGGTGCGCACCACCGTCACGGACCACGACGGCACCTATGTCTTCACCGACCTGACCGCGGGTGAGTACTCGCTCATCGCCAGCGGCTACCCGCCCGTGACATCGGCGCTGGCCGTCGAGGGCCGCGGTACGGACGCCTTCGACCTGGAGCTGGCGCACCCCGAGGCGAAGCAGGCAGCGGTGTCCTGAACCAGAGGCACCTCGTCGGCCCGGCGGCCGCCACCTGCACCCCCATCACCACATCCCCGATGCACCTACTGACCGGCTTCCACACTGACCGGCTTCCACACTGACCGGCTTCCACACTGACCGGCTTCCACAAGGAGAATCCCTCATGACCGTCACCACTTCTCCCGCCTCCCGTGCGGCCGAGCTGTTGTCCCGGCCCGTCGCGTTGAACGGCCTGACCGTCCCGAACCGGATTGTGATGGCGCCGATGACGCGGATGTTCTCGCCGGGTGGTGTGCCTGGTGAGGATGTGCGGTCGTATTACGCGCGTCGGGCGGCTGCGGGTGTGGGGCTGATCGTCACCGAGGGGACCTATGTGGGTCATGAGTCGGCGGGGCAGAGTGA
>NZ_LGKG01000145.1 GCF_001294335.1 Streptomyces chattanoogensis | reverse complement strand
CGGTCTTTCGGTCACGGTGTGGGCGCACCACATGTATGTGACGGGCGGCGTGCTGTTGCCGTTCTTCTCCTTCATGACGTTCCTGATCGCGGTCCCGACCGGTGTGAAGTTCTTCAACTGGATCGGCACCATGTGGAAGGGCTCGCTGTCCTTCGAGACGCCGATGCTGTGGACGATCGGCTTCCTGATCACCTTCACCTTCGGTGGTCTGACCGGTGTCATCCTGGCCTCGCCGCCGATGGACTTCCACGTGTCCGACTCGTACTTCGTCGTGGCGCACTTCCACTACGTCGTCTTCGGCACGGTCGTCTTCGCGATGTTCGCCGGCTTCCACTTCTGGTGGCCGAAGTTCACCGGCAAGATGCTGGACGAGACCCTCGGCAAGATCACCTTCTGGACGCTGTTCATCGGCTTCCACGGCACCTTCCTCGTCCAGCACTGGCTGGGCGCCGAGGGCATGCCGCGCCGGTACGCCGACTACCTGGCGGCCGACGGCTTCACCACGCTGAACACCATCTCGACCATCGCCTCGTTCCTGCTGGGCCTGTCGATCCTGCCGTTCTTCTACAACGTCTGGAAGACCGCCAAGTACGGCAAGAAGGTCGAGGTCGACGACCCGTGGGGCTACGGCCGTTCGCTGGAGTGGGCGACCTCCTGCCCGCCGCCGCGGCACAACTTCCTCACCCTGCCGCGTATTCGGTCCGAATCCCCGGCGTTCGACCTGCACCACCCGGAGATCGCGGCACTCGACGCGCTGCACAACGGCCGCACCGAGGACGACAAGTCCCTCGCCGGCGGCAAGGAGGCGGGCAAGTGAAGATCCAGGGCAAGATGTTCATCTGGCTCTCCGTCTTCGTCCTCGCCATGGCGATCGTCTATGGCGTCTGGTCGAAGGAGCCCGCGGGTACCACCGCACTGTTCCTGGCGTTCGGCCTGTGCATCATGGTCGGCTACTACCTGGCCTTCACGGCCCGGCGGGTCGACGCGGGTGCCCAGGACAACGAGAACGCCGAGGTCTCGGACGACGCCGGTGAGCTGGGCTTCTTCAGCCCGCACAGCTGGCAGCCGCTGTCCCTGGCCGTCGGCGGCGCGCTCGCCTTCATGGGCGTCGTCTTCGGCTGGTGGCTGCTGTACTTCTCCGCGCCGGTGATCCTCGTGGGTCTCTTCGGCTGGGTCTTCGAGTACTACCACGGCGAGAACCGCACCCAGTAGGGGCAGCACCCCTTAGGGACAGGAAGCCGTACGCAGCGGGCCCGGACACCTCAGGTGTCCGGGCCCGCTGTCGTGTCCGGCGTGCCGGCTTGCCTTCCCGGCGCGCCGGTGTCCCGTCCGCCCCTCCGCGCGCACCCCGTTTGCAGTCATCCAGCGCGCCGTAAGAGGGGATTCTTCATATTTTTGGGGCATGAGCTACAGACCTCGAACCCGGACGGTGCTGCGCTGCGGCCTCCTGATAGTGCCCCTGGCGGTGAGCGCCGCCGCCTGCGGGGACTCGTCGTCGCAGCCGCTCTCCGCCAAGCCCTACGACGCGGCCGACCAGATCTCGGCCAACACCCCGGACGGCAAGCAGAAAGCGGACCCCGACAAGCCGATTGAGGTCTCTGTCAAGGGGGACGCCCACGGCGCCGCACGGATCACGGACGTGACCGCCACCGACTCCACCGGCCGCTACATCCGCGGCGAACTGAGCGCCGACGGCAGGCGCTGGAGAACCACCGTGCCACTGGCCGCCGGCACGCGCTACACGGTGCGGGTCAGCACCGAGGACGAGGACGGCGCACCCGGCCGCAAGACCCTCGTCGTCGACACCACCGACAACGGCGACGACCGGCTGCGCGTCACCTTCGGCCCGGACGCCGGCGAATACGGCGTCGGCCAGCCCGTCACCGCCGAACTCAGCGAGGACGTCAGCGACCCCAAGCAGCGGACCGTCGTCGAAAGCGCCCTGAAGGTGGACTCCACCCCGCGCGTCGAGGGCTCCTGGCACTGGGTGAACGGCAAGACCCTGCACTTCCGCCCCAAGGAGTACTGGCCCGCCCACGCCACCATCTCCGTCCACAGCAACCTGGACGGCCTGAAGATCACCCGCGGGCTCTACGGAGGCCCCGCCAAGCCCGTACGGCTCACCACGGGCGACGCGGTGGAGGCCATCACCGACGCCTCGTCGCACCGGATGACGGTGCTGCGCAACGGTGAGGAAATCAACACCATCCCCGTCACCACCGGCAAGCCCGGCTTCTCCACCCGCAACGGCGTCAAGGTCATCCTCGGCAAGGAGAGCTTCGTCCGGATGCGCTCCTCCACCGTCGGCATCGCCGCGGGGAGTTCGGAGTCCTACAACCTGCCGGTCCACTGGGCCACCCGGGTGACCTGGAGCGGTGAGTACGTGCACGCCGCCCCCTGGTCCGTCGGCTCGCAGGGCGCCGCCAACGTCAGCCACGGCTGCACGGGCATGTCCACCGGCAACGCCCGGTGGTTCTTCGACACCGTCCGGGTCGGCGACATCGTCAAGGTCGTCAACAGCGACGGCGCCACCATGTCGCCGTTCGACAACGGCTTCGGTGACTGGAACATGGACTGGAAGGAATGGCGGGCGGGCAGCGCGCTGAAGGGCAAGGGCTCCAGCACCACAGGAGCGGCCGAGCGCGCATCGGATTCCTCCGCCGACGCCCGGCTGCGCCCGCAGCTCTGAAGGCCCCTCAGCAGCTCCCCAGCGGCCCTCGGAACCTTCCCGGCCCGCCGGCTCAGGCCTGCACGAGCGCCCTGCGGCGCAGCAGCGAGGCCAGCGAGTCCGCGAACGCCACCGGGTCGACCGGATGGGTCACGGCCGCGTCCGCGCGGCTCCAGGTCGCCAGCCACGCATCCTGCGGGCGGCCGATGAGCAGCAGCACCGGCGGGCACCGGAAGATCTCGTCCTTGATCTGCCGGCACACGCCCATACCGCCCGCGGGCGCGGTCTCGCCGTCCAGCACGCAGACGTCGATCCCGCCCTGCTCCAGGGCCGTCAGCACCGCCGGGGCGGTGGCGCACTCCAGGATCTCGATCTCGGGGACGTCGGGGGCGGGGCGCCGGCCGGCCGCCAGCCTGACCTGCTCGCGGGTGAGGGCGTTGTCGCTGTAGACCAGGACCGTGGCGGTCTCCTGCATCGTTCCTCCAGCTTGTCGGCGGACCGGCTCCGGGGTCGATCGTTGCGCGGATGCTACTCCCGTAACAGGTGCCCGCAGGAGGGTCCGTACCGAATCGCCCTCCCTCCGACGGGCCGTCAGAACAGGTCGGGGCGCGGCCCCGCGCCCGCCCGGCAGGCGCCCGCTTCCCCCCTTCGGGCGACCGCCGCACCGGCCCGCGCGAGCAGGCCATACGGCCTTGACACACCGAACGGGACCCCCCGGAGTGAGGGCGGGATAAGCGACCGACATAATGTCGGTCGTGGCGACAGCAACGACAGTAGAAACCGGGCACGCGCACCCGACGGTCAATCGGCCGAACCTCACCAGCGTCGGAACCATCATCTGGCTGAGTTCCGAGCTGATGTTCTTCGCGGCCCTCTTCGCGATGTACTTCACCCTTCGATCGGTGACCGGTACGGAGTATTGGAAGGAACAGGCCGACGCCCTGAATCTTCCCTTCTCCGCGACCAACACCACGATCCTGGTGCTCAGCTCCCTGACGTGCCAGCTCGGCGTTTTCGCCGCCGAGCGCGGCGATGTCAAAAAGCTCCGCGCATGGTTCGTGGTCACCTTCGTCATGGGTGCGATCTTCATCGGCGGTCAGGTCTTCGAGTACACCGAACTGGTCAAGGGGGACGGGCTTTCGCTCTCGTCCGGCCCGTACGGCTCGGTGTTCTACCTGACCACCGGTTTCCACGGACTGCACGTGACGGGCGGCCTCATCGCCTTCCTGCTGGTCCTGGGCAGGACGTACGCGGCCAAGAGGTTCACCCACACGCAGGCCACCGCGGCCATCGTCGTGTCCTACTACTGGCACTTCGTCGATGTCGTCTGGATCGGCCTCTTCGCCACGATCTACCTGATCCGGTAACCGGTACGCATCCGGTCGGCACCGGTTACGCATTTCAGACAGACATAGTCAAAGCATCGACGCAGAAGATCCTGACACCGGGGTAATCCGTGAAAAAGCTCTCCGCACGACGGCGCCATCCGCTGGCGGCGCTCGTCGTCCTACTCTTCGCGCTGGCGGTCACTGGGGGGCTGTACGCCGCGTTCGCGCCGGCGGACAAGGCTCAGGCCGATGACACCGCCCAGTCCCTTGCCATCAAGGAGGGCAAGAAGCTCTTCGCCGTGGGCTGCGCAAGCTGCCACGGCACCGGCGGTCAGGGCACCTCCGACGGCCCCAGCCTGGTGGGCGTCGGTGCCGCAGCCGTCGACTTCCAGGTCGGCACCGGCCGTATGCCCGCCCAGCAGCCCGGCGCCCAGGTGCCGCGGAAGCGGAACATCTACAGCAACGCCCAGATCGACCAGCTCGCGGCCTACGTCGCGTCGCTGGGTGCCGGCCCCACTGTTCCCGACAAGGAGCAGTACAGCGCGGAAGGCGCCAATGTCGGCAAGGGCGGCGAACTGTTCCGCACCAACTGCGCGCAGTGCCACAACTTCACCGGTAAGGGCGGCGCCCTGACCAACGGCAAGTTCGCACCGACGCTCGAGGGCGTGGACCCCAAGCACATCTACGAGGCCATGGAAACCGGCCCGCAGAACATGCCCTCCTTCGGTGACGGCTCGCTGTCGAAGGAAAACAAGAAGGACATCGTCGCGTACCTCGGCGCCGTCAACGGCGATGAGTCCGAGAGCCCCGGCGGCCTGGACCTCGGCGGTCTCGGTCCGGTCAGTGAGGGTCTCTTCGGCTACATCTTCGGCCTGGGCGCGCTGGTCGCGGTCGCCATCTGGGTCGCAGCCCGGACTACGAAGGCCAAGAAGTCATGAGTGAGACTGAACGACACGCAGACGTACCGGAAGAGAATCTTCCCGAGACGGCGCACAAGGGCGAGGTGGCGACGGCGGAGAACCCCTTCGCCGACCCCGGTCTGCCCGAGCACGAGCACCGCAAGCAGGACATCGACGAGCGGGCCGCCCGGCACTCCGAGCGCACCGTGGCGCTGCTGTTCCTGGTGTCGATGCTGGCCACGGTCGGCTTCATCGCCTCGTACGTGGCCGTCCCGATCGACAAGATCGTCTACATCTGGCCGATCGGCCACATCAGCGCCCTGAACTTCGCGCTGGGCCTCACGCTCGGTGTCGCGCTGTTCTGCATCGGCGCCGGTGCGGTCCACTGGGCCCGCACGCTGATGTCGGACGTGGAGGTCGCCGACGACCGCCACCCGATCGAGGCCACCCCCGAGGTCAAGGCCAAGGTCCTGGCGGACTTCAAGCTGGGCGCCGAGGAGTCGCAGTTCGGCCGGCGCAAGCTGATCCGCAACACGATGTTCGGTGCGATGGCCCTGGTCCCGCTCTCCGGCGTCGTCCTGCTGCGCGACCTCGGGCCGCTGCCCGGGACCAAGCTGCGCACGACCGGCTGGAAGAAGGGCGTCCGCCTCGTCAACCAGTCCACGAACCTGCCGCTGCGTCCCGAGGACATCGCGGTCGGCTCCCTGACCTTCGCCAAGCCCGAGGGTCTGGAGGAGGACAGCGAGGACTTCAACGAGAAGATCGCCAAGGACGCCCTGATGCTCGTGCGGATCCAGCCGCAGAACATCAAGGACAAGCAGGAACTCGCCTGGTCGCACGAGGGCATCGTCGCGTACTCGAAGATCTGCACCCACGTGGGCTGCCCGATCAGCCTGTACGAGCAGCAGACGCACCACGTGCTGTGCCCCTGCCACCAGTCGACGTTCGACCTCTCTGACGGCGGTCGGGTGATCTTCGGTCCGGCCGGACACGCCCTGCCGCAGCTGCACATCACGGAGAAGGACGGCTTCCTTGAGGCCGCGAGCGGCTTCGCGGAGCCCGTCGGCCCGAGCTTCTGGGAGCGCGGATGAGTAACGAGACAAGCGCGACCACGCGCCGCGGCCAGGCGCCGCGGGGTGAGCGGATCGCCGACTGGGCGGACGGCCGGCTGGGCATCTACAGCCTCGCCAAGGCCAACATGCGCAAGATCTTCCCGGACCACTGGTCCTTCATGCTGGGTGAGGTCGCGCTCTACAGCTTCATCATCATCATCCTGACCGGTGTCTACCTGACGCTGTTCTTCCACCCGAGCATGGCCGAGGTGACCTACCACGGTTCCTATGTGCCCATGCAGGGAATCCGGATGACCCAGGCCTTCGAGTCGACGCTGGACATCAGCTTCGACGTCCGCGGCGGCCTGCTCATCCGCCAGATCCACCACTGGGCCGCGCTGGTCTTCCTGGCCGCGATGATGGTCCACATGATGCGGGTGTTCTTCACCGGCGCGTTCCGCAAGCCGCGCGAGGTCAACTGGCTGTTCGGCTTCCTGCTGTTCGTGCTGGGCATGTTCACCGGCTTCACCGGCTACTCGCTCCCCGACGACCTGCTCTCCGGCACCGGCGTGCGGTTCATCGAGGGCGTGATCCTGGCGATGCCGCTGGTCGGCTCGTACCTGCAGATGTTCATCTTCGGCGGCGAGTTCCCCGGGCACGACATCATCCCGCGGTTCTTCACGGTGCACGTGCTGCTGCTGCCGGGCATCATGCTCGGCCTGCTGGTGGCGCACCTGATCCTGGTCTTCTACCACAAGCACACGCAGTTCCCGGGTGCCGGAAAGACCAACAGCAACGTCGTCGGCATGCCGCTGCTGCCCGTCTACATGGCCAAGGCCGGAGGCTTCTTCTTCCTGGTCTTCGGTGTGATCTCGGTGATCGCCGCGGTCGCCAGCATCAACCCCGTGTGGGCCATAGGGCCGTACCGGCCGGACCAGGTCTCCACTGGTGCGCAGCCGGACTGGTACATGGGCTTCGCCGAGGGTCTGGTCCGTGTCATGCCGGGCTGGGAGTGGAACTTCTGGGGCCACACCGTCAACTTCGGTGTGCTGATCCCGATCCTGATCTTCCCGCTGGTCCTGGTCGCCATCGCGGTCTACCCGTTCGTCGAGTCCTGGGTAGGCGGCGACAAGCGCGAGCACCACATCCTGGACCGCCCGCGCAACGTCCCCACCCGCACCGGCTTCGGTGTGGCCTGGCTGGTCGCGTACTTCGTGATGCTGATCGGCGGCGGCAACGACCTGTGGGCGACGCACTTCCACCTGTCGATCAACTCGATCACCTGGTTCGTCCGGATCGCGTTCTTCGTCGGGCCGGTGCTGGCCTTCATCGCCACCAAGCGGATCTGCCTGGGCCTCCAGCGGCGCGACAAGGACAAGGTGCTGCACGGCCGCGAGTCGGGCATCATCAAGCGCCTGCCGCACGGTGAGTTCATCGAGGTCCACGAGCCGCTCGGCCAGGAGCAGCTGCACATGCTGACCCAGCACGAGCAGCCCGAGCCGGTCGAGCTGGGCCCGGAGGTCGACGAGAACGGCGTCCGCCGCAAGATCACCCGGTCGCAGAAGCTGCGTGCCAAGCTCTCGAAGGCCTACTACGGCGAGGACAACGTCATCCCCAAGCCGACGGTCGAGGAGTACCAGGAGATCACCAGCGGCCACGGCCACCACTGATCACCACCGCGCCCTGAGGCGCATGTAGTACGCCACCCAGAGGGCCCCGTCCGAGCACCGGACGGGGCCCTCCGGCATGCCCGGGGCTCGATAGGGTGAATGCACAGGCAGGAGACGATCCAGGAGCGTGGACCATGAACGTTGTGACCCCGGTCGGCGGCGACAGCGTGGCGGCCCACACCTGGCCGGGCATCCTCAACGCCCTGCTGGACGGCCGTGACCTCGCCGCCGACGACACCGCCTGGGTGATGGACCGGATCATGCGGGGCGAGGCCAGCGACGCCCAGATCGCCGGCTTCGCGGTGGCCCTGCGCGCCAAGGGTGAGACCGTCGCCGAGATCTCCGGACTCGTCCGGACCATGTACGCGCACGCCCGGCTGATCGAGGTGCCCGGCCCCAGCGTGGACATCGTCGGCACCGGCGGCGACGGCGCCAAGACCGTCAACATCTCCACGATGTCCGCCATCGTGGTGGCCGGCACCGGCGCCAAGGTCGTCAAGCACGGCAGCCGCGCGGCCTCCTCCGCCAGCGGCGCCTCCGACGTCCTGGAGAAGCTCGGCGTCAATCTGGACCTCACCCCCCGGCGGGTCACCGAGGTCGCCGAGGAAGCGGGCATCACCTTCTGCTTCGCGGTGAAGTTCCACCCCTCGCTGCGCCATGTCGCCAACGCCCGCGCCCAGCTCGGCATCCGCACCACCTTCAACGTGCTGGGCCCGCTGACCAACCCCGCGCGCGTACGGGCGCAGGCCACCGGCGTCGCCGACCCCCGCATGGCGCCGATCCTGGCCGGGGTGCTCGCCGAGCGCGGCTCCTCGGCGCTGGTCTTCCGCGGCGACGACGGCCTGGACGAGCTGACCACGACCGCCACCTCCCGGGTGTGGATCGTGCGGGACGGCACCGTCCGCGAGGAGTCCTTCGACCCGCGGGACGTCGGCATCGACATCGTCCCGGTCGAGGCGCTGCGCGGCGCCGACGCCTCGTACAACGCGGATGTGGCCCGCCGGCTGCTGGACGGCGAGACCGGCCCGGTGCGCGATGCGGTGCTGCTGAACGCCGCGGCGGCGCTGGTGGCGCTGGAGCCGGCCGATGCCCCGCTGACGGAGCAGATCCGCGCCGGCATCGGGAAGGCCGCCGCCTCGATCGACTCCGGCGCCGCCAAGCGGGTGCTGGAGCGGTGGGTGGCCGCCAGCAACGCCTGAGCGGCCGGTCACGCAGAGTGTGACGCAAGCCCCAGTCCGTCATACGGACCGGGGCTTGCGCGCCGTTGATCGTGTGGCATGATGCTGCGCAGGTCACGAGTGACAGCGACATAGGCCCCGGCCCGCTGTCCGGCAACCCTCCGTCCGTGGCGGGGTGCCCCGGGTGATGACCAGGCCGCAGGCAGCGAGGTCTGCGGCAAGCGCGGATCCCTCGCCAGGGATCCTGGTCCTCGAGGGAGCCTCTTCCGTGATTCAGCGAATGCGATAGGGCCCGACGGCCCCTTCCCGCGCCCCCTTTTCCGGGCCCTTTCCCTTTCCGCTGCGGCCGCTCCGCGGTGCCTTTCGCGCACCCTCCCGCAGCGAATTCGCTTATCTCTTACGGGAGTTCGCCATGCCTGCTTCTTCTTCTGCTGCCGCCGTTGCCGCCAACAGTTCCGTCTGTGCCCCGCTGCCCGTTCTGGGCCGGGACGTCCTCGTCCCGCTCGTGACCGGCGGCGAAGTCGACTACGCCGCACTGGACTACGCCGCCAGTGCCCCGGCCCTGCAGCGCGTCTGGGACGACGTCGCCGCCTACGCCCCGTACTACGGCAGCGTGCACCGCGGCGCCGGATACCTCTCGCAGCTCTCCACCGACCTCTTCGAGAACAGCCGCCGGACCATCTCGGACTTCCTCGGCTGCCGCGCCGACGACCAGGTGGTCTTCACCCGCTCCACCACCGACTCGCTGAACCTGCTGGCCGCCGTACTCCCCGAGAACACCCGGGTGTTCGTCTTCGAGACCGAGCACCACGCCTCGCTGCTGCCCTGGGAGCAGCGCGCCGACACCGAGGTGACCTACCTCAACGCCCCCCGTACGCCCCAGCAGGCGGTGGACACCCTGGAGAAGGCGCTGGCCGGGCGCGAGCCCTACGGGCCGGCGCTGGTCTGCGTCACGGGCGCCTCGAACGTGACCGGTGAACTCTGGCCCGTACGGGAGCTGGCCGCCGCCGCGCACGCCCACGGTGCCCGGATCGTCCTCGACGCCGCGCAGCTCGCCCCGCACCACCCCGTCGACATCGCCGAGCTGGACGTCGACTGGGTCGCCTTCTCCGGGCACAAGCTGTACGCGCCGTTCGGCTCCGGGGTGCTGGCCGGCCGCGCGGACTGGCTGCAGCACGCGGACCCGTACCTGGCCGGCGGCGGCGCCAGCCGTAAGGTCTCACGCCGTACGGACGGCGGGGTGGACGTCGAGTGGCACACCACCGCCGCCCGGCACGAGGCCGGTTCGCCCAACGTCATCGGCGCCTACGCCATCGCCTCCGCCTGCAAGGCCCTCACCGAGGCGGGCTTCGACACTCTCGTCGCCCGCGAGGAGGAGCTGATCGCCCGGGTCCGCGAGGGCCTTGCCGAGGTGCCCGAGGTGCGCGTCCTCTCCCTCTTCGGCGACGACGCCCCGCGCGTCGGCGTCCTCTCCTTCGTCGTCGAGGGCTGGAACAGCTCGCACTTCGCGGCCGCGCTGTCGGCCGAGTACGGCATCGGTGTCCGCGACGGCCTCTTCTGCGCGCACCCGCTCGTACGGACCCTGCTGGACAGCGAGCCGGACGAGCCGGGGGAGTGCGGTGCGCCCGAGGCCGCTCCCGGTGAGCGTTCTCTGAATGCCATCCGGGTCAGCACCCCCACCGTCGGGAGGGGACGGACCGCAGGACGGAGTCCGGAGGGCCGGCACCGCGGCCGACAAACAACCCCCGCCCGCCGCAGGCGCAACGGCGACAAACCCCCACGGCGGGAAAGCCAAAAACGTGGGGCCCAGGCAAAGCGCAGCGGACGGGTTATTCCTCGATGCCAATCGAGAACGCGGCCTCGAGGTCGTGCTGCGAGTACGTCCGGAAGGCGATGTGCGTCTCGGTCGAGGCCACGCCGGGAATCTTGCTGATCCGGCCGGGGATGACATCGGCGAGGTCGTCGTGCTGGGCGACCCGCACCATCGCGATCAGATCGTGCGCGCCGGTGACGGAGTAGACCTCGCTCACGCCCTCCAGCGCGGCGATCTTCTCGGCGATCTCCGGGATCTGGTCCACGCTGGTCTTGATGAGCACGATCGACGTGATCACGGCTGGCTCTCTCCCTCGGTCGCCGGTTCGTTCCCCCTGGTGGCCCCCACACTATCCCTCCGGTAGCGCACCCACGCGTACAGGAAGCCGAGCGCGAAGCCGACCACATGGGCGAGGTAGGCGACGCCGGGGCCGTGGGGGTCGTCCTGGGCGGCCTGCCACTGGAGCACGAACCAGAAGAGCAGCACGATCCAGGCGGGGAAGCGCAGCGGGAGGAAGAAGAGGAAGGGGAAGACGCTGGTGACCCGGGCCTTGGGGAAGAGGTAGAGGAAGGCGCCCAGGACGCCGGAGATCGAGCCGGAGGCGCCCACCAGGGTCTGGGCGGAGGCGGCGTGCGCGGCCGCGTAGCCGAGCAGGGCCAGATAGCCGACGATGAGGGTGAAGGCGGTGAAGGGGAGCCGTCCCATCCGGGTCTCCGTCATACCGCCGAAGACGTACAGGAACAGCATGTTGCCCAGCAGATGCAGCCAGCTGCCGTGCACGAACAGCGCGGTCAGCGGGGTGATCAGGGCACGCAGCGAACCGCTCCACAGGTCGAGCGGGATCACGCCCCAGCGCTGGAAGTAGGCGTTCTGGGCCCGCAGCAGCGCGTCGGCGTCGCCGTATATGTGGTTGAAGCCGGACGCGGGGCCGATCACGAAGATCACGCAGCAGAGCGCGATCAGCACATTCGTCATCCGCGAGAAGACCGCTGCCAGGGAGCGGACGGGGTGCGGTGGCCGGGGAAGGCCCGGGGAACGCGAGAAGGGGGACGGCGCCGTCATGAAGTGATCATGGCGCAATGCGGGCATTCGGCGCAGAGTGCCTCGCCGCGTCCCGGCTCCTGGGCACGGCCCGCACCGGCCCCCTTTCAGGCCGTAGGGTTGCAGTCAGTACCTTGCCCACTTCCGCAGTCCGGCGGCGCCTGTGTGAACCCGCACCTCAGGACGAGACCGATGAGTACGACGACGAGTACGAAAGAGGACGACACGATGGGTGTACCCCTGCCGACGGCCGAGACCCGGTGGCGCTGCACGCTCTGCGGCAATCTCACCCGTTTCGATGTGACCCGCCGGTCCAAGGTCGTGGAGTACGTCCACCTGGACCTTGCGGGGGAGCCGAAGGTGGAGGAGCGCGAGGTCCTCAGTGAGAGCATCGAGTCCGTGCGCTGCCGCTGGTGCAACGCGGTCGACCAGATCGAGCTGGTGGACCGGCCGGACGCGAGCGTCTGAGATCGGAGCGAGCGAGCCGTGGTGGAGCGTCCAGAAAGGGAGCCGGGGGAGGCGCGTGCCGACGCATCCGAGGGTGCCGTCGACGACGTGCTCGACCGTCCGCTGCCCGGGGGCGTACGGCGCCGTGTCGTGGCGCTCACCGCGGAGTCGTTCGGCGCGCTGACGGTGGCCGAACTCCCGGCTCCGCTGCGGCAGTACGCCCGGTTCACCCCGGCCCGCCGGGCCAAGTTCGCCGGGAACGCGATGGCCGCGGCGCTGGAGAGCGACGCGGTCTTCCGGCAGCGGATCGCGGGCAAGCTGCGCGAGGCCCAGCCGGAGCTGGCCGCGGCCCTGGAGGAGGGCACCGCGCCCGCGGCCGCCGATCCGCTGGATGTCGCGGCGGCGGCGTATGTGCTGCGCCCCGAGGGCTGGGTCAAGCTGGTCGCGGCGGCCGGCGAGGAGGCGCAGCGGGCGCGCGCCGAGCGGGCCGGCGAGGAGGCCGAGCGGGAGCTGGCCCGGCTGCGCGAGGAGCTGGCGCAGGCCCGCAGCGAGGCCCGCGGCGATGTCGAGCGGGTACGGGCGGATCTGTACGCGGCCCGCAAGGAGAACGAGTCGCTGCAGCGCAAGCTGCGCAGCGCGCTCAGCGATGTGAAGCGCGGCGAGGCGGCGGTGCGCAAGGCCGAGGCCGCGCTGGAGGCCGCGCAGCTGCAGGGGGCGACCGACAAATCGGTCACCGACAGCGAACTGCGCCGGCTCAAGGGTCGGGTCGCCGAGGTCGAGGCGGCGCTGGAGGCCAGCCGGCGGGCCGCCCGCGAGGGCCGCAGCGTCGAGGACATGCGGCTGCGGCTGCTGCTGGACACGGTGCTGGACGCCGCCCAGGGGCTGCGCCGCGAACTGGCCCTGCCGCCCGCCAGCATCCACCCCGCGGACACCGTGGAGGCCGTCGAGCCGGGCAGGATGACGCCCAAGGACATCGCGACCCGGGCGCTGTCGGAGATGGACCCGGCGCTGCTCGACCAGCTACTGGCGCTGCCGCAGGCGCATTTGGTGGTGGACGGCTACAACGTCACCAAAACCGGCTATCCCACCATGCCTCTGGACAAACAGCGGCTGCGGCTGCTGGGCGGGCTGGCCGTACTGGCCGCGCAGACGGGCGCGGAGATGACCTGTGTCTTCGACGGTGCCGAGCTGGCCGCGCCGGTGCTGCTCGCGCCGCCGCGCGGGGTGCGGGTCCTGTTCAGCAAACCGGGCGTGACGGCCGACGAGTTGATCCGTCAGCTGGTGCGGGCCGAGCCGCCCGGCCGCCCGGTCGTCGTGGTCTCCACGGACCGCGAGGTGGCCGACGGTGTCGCGAAGGCGGGTGCCCGGCCGGTCGCATCGGCCCTGTTGCTCAAGCGACTTGCCCGGACCTGACGGTTTACCGCACCCCTGTCCCGTCCTGTCCGGTTCATCGCCTGCGTTCCCCTCGCGTTCCCCTTGACATCCGTACCGGAGCGTCAAATAGCCCTTACTGCCTGTGTGATGTTGGTAAAGGATGGGGCTGGTGACGCAGATTTTTCCCGTGAGGATTTGAAGCGATCACAACTCGGTTACTAAGGTCGGGCCTCGAACCTTCATACAGGTGATTATCCAACCGGGATGGTCAGTGAAGGTACCGCCGAGTCCGCGGCGTTCACGCGGAGCCGGGGTTCGCCCCCCACTTCCCGGTAGGCGGCTGGAGGAAGAAGGAGCTCGCCCCCGTGGCGTCCCACCGTCGACCCAAGCAGCCGAGCCGTACTCGCGTGACCGTGCTCACCGCGACCGCCGCCGCGGCCGTCGCCCTCTCGTCGCAGGCCGCCCAGGCCGCCCCGAAGCAGGACAAGAAGGACGTCAAGGCTCAGGTCGACAAGCTCTACGAGCAGGCGGAGCAGGCCACCGAGAAGTACAACGGCGTCAAGGAAGACCAGAACAAGCTCCAGAAGGAGGTGGACCGCCTCCAGGACAAGGTCGCCCGCGGCCAGGAGGAGCTCAACCAGCTCCGCAAGGGCCTGGGTTCCGTCGCCTCCGGCCAGTACCGCAGCGGCAGCATCGACCCCTCGGTCCAGCTCTTCCTCTCCGGCGACCCGGACACCTACCTGGACAAGGCCTCCACCCTCGACCAGCTCAGCGGCCACCAGGCCCAGGAGCTGAAGACCATCGCGGAGAAGCAGCGCCGGCTCGCCCAGGAGCGCGCCGAGGCCGCGGGCAAGATCCAGGACCTCACCGAGACCCGGAAGGCGCTCGGCGAGAAGAAGGACGAGATCAAGGGCAAGCTCGCCAAGGCGCAGGAACTCCTGAACACCCTGACCGCCAAGGAGAAGGCGGCCATGGAGGCCGCCGAGCAGCGCGCCAACCGCGACAACAGCCGGGCCGACCTCGGCGACGACGTGCCCGCCTCGCAGCGCGGTGCGGCCGCCCTGCAGGCCGCCCAGTCCAAGATCGGCTCGCCCTATGTCTGGGGCGCCACCGGCCCGTCCTCCTTCGACTGCTCGGGCCTGACCTCCTGGGCGTACCAGCAGGCCGGCCAGTCGCTGCCGCGCACCTCGCAGGAGCAGGCCAACGCCGGCACCCGGATCGCCTCGGAGAGCCAGCTCAAGCCCGGCGACCTGGTGCTCTTCTACAACGACCTGCACCACATCGGCCTCTACGCCGGCAACGGCACGGTGCTGCACGCCCCGAAGCCGGGCGCCAGCGTGCGCTACGAGTCGATCAACAACATGCCGTTCGCCTTCGGCGTCCGGGTCTGAACGCCTCACGACGCTCGCGGTCCGGCGTCTGAACGGGCGGTACGTTCCGCCCGAACGGGCGAAATACCGCCCCCGCCGCTGACTTCCCGCCCCGCCGGTGACCTGCACAGTCACCGGCGGGGCGGCTTTTTGCGTACGGCAAGGGGGCTTTGGCGGGCGCCGACCGGCGCGGTTACTGTCCTGCCTCGCAGCTCGCCGGTCACCGTCCGCCCTTCCGGGCGGCAGCCGGCTGCACAGGGAAGGATTGCGCCACCCGTGGTCTCCCATCGCCGTACCTCACCGTCAGGCCCCGTCACCCGCACCGGTGTCACCGTCGTCTCGGCGGCCCTGGCCACCGCGGCCGCCGCACTGTCCGGCCCGCCCGCCTCGGCCGACCCGGCGGAAAGCTCCGCCGCGGGCCGGGGAACGGCCACCGGGCGGCTGGGCACGCTCTACGAGGAGGCCGAGCGGGCCACCGAGAAGTTCAACGGCGCCGACGAGCGGACCCGGCGCCTCCGGGCCGAGGTGGCGCACCTCCGGGACCGCACCGCCCGCGCCCAGGAGCGGGTCAACCGGATGCGCCACCGGCTCGGCGCGCTGGCCGCCGCCCAGTACCGCTCCGGCGGCATCGACCCCGCCCTGCGGCTGCTGCTCTCCGAACGCCCCGACAGCTACCTGGAGAAGGCCTTCGCCCTCGACCGGCTCAACGCCGCCCAGGCCGGCGAGCTGCGGGACCTGCAGGCCGCACAGCGGGCCCTGGAGCAGCAGCGCCGGGCGACCGCCGCGAAGCTGGCGGACCTCGAGGCCGGACGCCGGGACGTGGCCCGCCACAAGAAGGACGTCCAGCACAAGCTGGCCGCCGCCCGGCGCGTGCTCCACGGCCTCCCGCGGAACGTCCGGGCGGCCTACGACCGGGCCGCGCGCAGCGACGGGCGCGACGGGATGCTGCCCGGCCTCCCCGACCTCTCCGGCATCCTCCCCACCCCCGGCCGGGCCGCCGCGGCCGTCGCCGCCGCCCGCGCCGCCGTCGGCGCCCCGTACGCCTGGGGAAGCACCGGCCCCGCGTCGTTCGACTGCTCCGGACTCACCCAATGGGCCTATGGGCAGGCCGGAGTCTGGATCCCGCGCACCTCCCAGGGCCAGCGCGGTGCCGGCCGCCAGGTGCCGCTCTCCGAGGCACAACCCGGTGACCTGGTCATTTACCGTTCGGACGCGAGTCATGTCGGGATGTACGTCGGCAACGGACAGGTCGTCCACGCCCCGTATCCGGGCGCCCGGGTCCGCTACGACCCGGTCGGCGTGATGCCCGTCGCCGCCGTCACCAGGCCGTGAACCGCCCGTAGACCCCCTCTCGCGCCCCCTTCCCCTTCCCCTCCCCTCCGCTTCCCGCGTTTTTGCGGCGCGCCGCGCGCACATACGATCGGCGGCATGTCACGTCAGCGGGCGGGACGGCGGTGGCCGTCGCGGGCCGGGGCGGCGGCCTGTGCCGTCCCGCTCCTCGCGCTGCTCGTCCCGCTGACCGGCTGCGCGCCCCAGGCCCCGCCGCGCGACCGCTTCCCCGACGTCCAGCGGATGCTCGACGCCCGCTCCCGCGCCGTACGGCACCGCGACACCGCCGCCCTCCTGGCCACCGTCGACCCGCACGCCACCGCCTACCGCGCCCGCCAGCGCCGTCTGATCGCCAATCTCGGGGCGGTCCCGCTCACCGACTGGCGCTACGACCTCGTCTCCACCGACGCCTTCCCGCTCCCGGCGGGCGCCGCCCGCGGCCGGATGGCCGCCAAGGTACGGCTGAGCTACCGCCTCAAGGGATTCGACACCGCACCCGTCACCTCCCTCCAGTACCTCACCCTCACCGAGCGCGCCGGACGCTGGCGGGTCTCCTCGGACACCGACGGCGCCCCGTCCGGCCGGCCCGGCACCCGCCAGCTGTGGGACCAGGGCCCGGTACGGCTGGTCCGCGGGCGGTACAGCCTGGTGCTCGGCGGCGCCGCGGACCCGGCGCGGCTGCGCGACCTGGCGCACTGGGTGGACAAGTCGGTGCCGGCCGTCTCCGACGCCTGGAAGGGGCGGTGGTCGGGCAAGGTCGTCGTGGAGGCCCCCGACACCGTCGGACAGATGGCGCAGCTGCTGGGCAGCGACGACGCCGCCGGTTACACGGGCATCGCGGCCGTCACCACCGGCGAGGCCGGTGCCTCGGCGACCGCGCCCGCGGACCGGGTGATCGTCAACCCCGAGGCGTACGAGGAGCTCAACGACCTCGGCCGCGCCGTCGTCCTCACCCACGAGACCGCCCATGTCGCGACCCGTACGGTCACCACCACGGCCACCCCGCTCTGGCTCTCCGAGGGCTTCGCCGACTGGGTCGCCTACCGCGACATACGCCGCAAGGCCGCCACCACCGCCCCCGAACTCTCCCGCGCGGTGGCCGCCGGCAAGGCCCCCGACAGCCTCCCCACCGACGAGGACTTCGGCTTCCAGGCCGGCGCGGACCGCCTGGCCAAGGCGTACGAGGGCGGCTGGCTGGCCTGCCGCATGATCGCCGACAAGTGGGGCGAGGCGAAGCTGATCGCCTTCTACCGGGCGGCGGGCCGCACCGAGGCCGAGAGTGCCGCGGGGCGCCTGAGCGCACCGATGGAGGCCCTCCGGAACGGCCACCGCCCCCGCCCGCACCGCTCACCCGGCTCGACGCCCGCCCGCGACCGGCACCGCCCCGACCGCGCCGAGCGGCTGGACCGGGCGATGCGGGACCAACTGGGCGTGGGGCTCACGGAGTTCACGAAGGAGTGGCGGGAGTATGTGGAGGGGCAGCTGCGGTGAGGGGGCCGCGGGCGGATCCCCGCCCGGCAGGGGCGCTCGGCGCCGGTCGCCGACCGGGTACTGTCGGCCGGGACCGGCCCGCAACCCCTGTCGAAAGACCACCGTGCACAAGACCCTGATCGTCACGAACGACTTCCCGCCCCGGCCCGGCGGCATCCAGGCCTTCCTGCACAGCATGGCGCTGCGGCTGGACCCCACCCAGGTCGTCGTCTACGCCTCCACCTGGAAGCGCACCGAGGAGGGTCGCGCGGCCACCGCCGCCTTCGACGCCGAGCAGCCGTTCACGGTGGTCCGGGACCGTACGACGATGCTCCTGCCGACGCCGCGGGTGACCCGCCGCGCCACCGCCCTCCTCCGCGAACACGGCTGCTCCTCCGTCTGGTTCGGCGCCGCCGCACCCCTCGGCCTGATGGCGCCCGCGCTCCGCGCCGCCGGCGCCCGGCGCATCGTGGCGACCACCCACGGCCATGAGGCGGGCTGGGCCCAGCTCCCCGCAGCCCGGCGGCTCCTCCGGCGCATCGGCGAGGGCACCGACACGCTCACCTTCCTCGGCGAGTACACCCGCTCCCGGATCGCCGCCGCGCTGACCCCCGAGGCCGCCGCCCGGATGGTCCAACTCCCGCCCGGCGTCGACGAGAAGACCTTCCACCCCGCCTCCGGCGGCGACGCCGTACGCGCCCGCCTCGGCCTGGCCGACCGCCCGGTGGTGGTCTGCGTCTCCCGTCTCGTCCCCCGCAAGGGCCAGGACACCCTCATCGAGGCCATGCCCGCCGTCCTGGCCGCGGTCCCCGACGCCGTCCTGCTGATCGTCGGCGGCGGCCCCTACGAGAAGGACCTCCACGCCCTCGCCCTGCGCCACGGCGTCGCCGACTCCGTACGCTTCACCGGCGCCGTCCCGTGGGAGGAGCTCCCGGCTCACTTCGGCGCCGGCGACGTCTTCGCCATGCCCTGCCGCACCCGCCGCGGCGGCCTCGACGTCGAAGGCCTCGGCATCGTCTACCTCGAGGCGTCCGCCACGGGTCTCCCCGTTGTCGCGGGTGACTCCGGCGGCGCACCCGACGCCGTTCTCGACGGCGAGACCGGCTGGGTGGTCCCCGGCGGTTCCCCCACCCCCACGGCCGAACGCCTCATCACCCTCCTCGAGGACCCGGCCCTGCGCAGCCGGATGGGCGCGCGGGGGCGCGCCTGGGTGGAGGAGAAGTGGCGCTGGGACCGCCTCGCCGAGCGGCTGCGGGCGCTGCTGTAGCCGTACGTTGTCGGCCGTCCCGCCGTAGGGGTTTCTCTGGGTTCGCCTGGCGGTGGGCGGGGGTTGTTTGTCGGCCGCGGTGCCGGCCCTCCGGACTCCGTCCTGCGGTCCGTCCCCTCCCGACGGTGGGGGGTGAACAGGCCGGTGGGGGCGAGCGAGGAGTATTCACTGCGCGCGCGTACGGGCTTACGGGCACCCCCACCGGTCTTCTCCCACCCTCAACGGGGAGGTGCCGGGCTGTAGCGGCGGAGCCGTGTAAGCCCGGTGCCGCTGCCGAACAGCCCCGGCAGCGGCAACCAGCCCGCCGCAGGCGCAACGGCGAACAACCCCTACGGCGGGAAAGCCGAAAACGTACGGCCCAGGCAAAGCGCAGCGGACCGGCAACGGCGAACAACCCCCACGGCGGGAAAGCCGAAAACGTACGGAGAAACTACCCCCGGTAAATCGCTTCGATTTCCTCGGAGAAGTCTTTCGCCACAACATTCCGCTTCAGCTTCAGCGACGGCGTCACATGCCCCGACTCCTCCGTGAACTGGGTCGGGAGGATACGGAACTTCCGCACCGACTCGGCCTTGGACACGGCGGCGTTGCCGTCGTCGACGGCCCGCTGGACGGCGGCCAGCAGTTCGGGGTCCTTGGCGATGTCGGCGGGGGCGATATCGGCGGGGTGGCCGTGTTCCTCGGCCCAGCGGGGGAGGAATTCCTCGTCGAGGGTGATCAGGGCGCCGATGAAGGGGCGGCCGTCGCCGACGACCATGCATTCGGCGATCAGGGCGTGGGCGCGGATACGGTCCTCGATGACCGCCGGGGCGACGTTCTTGCCGCCCGCGGTGACCAGGATCTCCTTCTTGCGGCCGGTGATGGCGAGGTAGCCGTCCTCGTCCAGGGTGCCGATGTCGCCGGTGTGGAACCAGCCGTCGGAGAGGGCCTCTTCGGTGGCCGAGGGGTTGTTCCAGTAGGCGGTGAAGAGGTGCTCGCCGTGCAGCAGGACCTCGCCGTCGTCGGCGATCCGGACGACGGAGCCGGGCAGCGGCTGGCCGACGGTGCCGATCTTCTGGCGGTCCCAGGGGTTGAAGGCGGTGGCCGCACAGGTCTCCGTCAGGCCGTAGCCCTCCAGGGCGGTGAAGCCGATGCCGCGGTAGAAGTGGCCCAGGCGCTCGCCGAGCGGGGCGCCGCCCGAGATGGCGTGCGTGGCGCGGCCGCCGAGGACGGCGCGCAGCTTGCCGTAGACGAGGCGGTCGAAGACCTTGTACTTGATCTTGAGGCGGAGGGCGGGGCCGCCCGCGCTGTCCAGCGCGCGGCTGTACTCGATGGCCGTGTCGGCCGCCTTGTCGAAGATCTTGCCCTTGCCGTCGGCCTGCGCCTTGGCGCGCGCCGAGTTGTAGACCTTCTCGAAGACGCGGGGGACGCCCAGGATCATGGTCGGGCGGAAGGACGCCAGGTCGTCGGTGAGGTGCTTGATGTCGGGGGCGTGGCCGAGCCGGATCGGGGCCATCAGCGACGCGACCTGCACCATGCGGCCGAAGACATGGGCCACGGGCAGGAAGAGGAGGACGGAGGCCTCGCCCGTGCGGAAGAGGGGGCGCAGGCGCTCGACGATGTTGCCGCACTCGGCGAAGAAGCTGCGGTGGCTGAGCACACAGCCCTTGGGGCGGCCGGTGGTGCCGGAGGTGTAGACGATGGTGGCGGGCGCGTCCGCGTTGGCCAGCGCGCTGCGCTCGTCGACCTGCTCGTCGGTGATGCCGGCGCCCGCGGCCCGCAGCCGGGCGATCGCGTCCCGCTCGATCTGCCAGATGTTCTCCAGGTCCGGGAGCCGGTCGCGTACGGACTCCACGGTGGCCTCGTGCGCGGGGCTCTCCACCAGGCAGGCGACCGCGCCCGAGTCGCCGAGTATCCACTGGATCTGCTCGGCGGAGCTGGTCTCGTACACCGGGACCGTGATCGCGCCGGCGCTCCAGATCGCGAAGTCCAGCAGCGTCCACTCGTAGCGGGTGCGCGACATCAGACCGACCCGGTCGCCGGGCTCGACGCCGGAGGCCATCAGGCCCTTGGCCACGGCGCGGACCTCGGCGAGGAAGGCGGTGGCGGTGACGTCCTGCCACGCGCCGTTCACCTTGCGTCCAATAACGGCAACATCCGGGTGCTGCGCGGCATTTCGGCGGATGAGATCCGTCAGATTGCCGTCCGCAGGGACCTCGTACAGGGCCGGAAGGCTGAACTCGCGCAAGGTTGCTGCTCCTCATTGGCGCCGGCGCCACGACGCTGTGTGTACACCGGTTGCGGTCCATGATCATGCGGGGGGATTGGACTGCCCGGACGTTACCCACCGGTATTGCTTTTGGGATAGGGGGTCGCGCCCAGATGTTTGATGCGTCACACACATTGCACAAACGTGAAGACACGCCATGGGACTGCTCCGCGCAGAGTAGACCAGCGGCGCACCGACCCGGAAGTAACCCCGGGCCGTCTCCCCAGGTCGCGGGCGCTCTCCCGGCGGCTGCCCCGGGCGCTTAGGGTGGCGCCATGCGTGTGCATGTGGTCAGTGACGTCCATGGCAACAGCCGCGGCCTGGCCGCCGCGGGCGACGGTGCCGATGCCGTGGTCTGTCTCGGTGACCTGGTCCTTTTCCTTGATTACGCCGATCATTCGCGCGGCATCTTTCCCGAGCTGTTCGGCGCCGGGAACGCCCGCACCCTGGTCGAACTGCGCACCGCCCGCCGGTTCGAGGAGGCCCGTGCCCTCGGCCGTCGGCTCTGGGGAGAGCTGGACCGGACCGGTCGCAGCCGGGAATCGGTCATCGAGGAGGCGGTGCGCAAACAATACGCCGAGTTGTTCGCCGCTTTTCCGGCGCCGACGTATGCCACATACGGAAATGTGGACATCCCGCGGCTGTGGCCGGAGTACGCCGGACCCGGCGTCACGGTGCTCGACGGGCAGCGGGCCGAGATCGGGGGGCGGGTCTTCGGATTCGTCGGGGGCGGACTGACGACTCCCATGCGCACCCCCTACGAGATCGGGGACGAGGAGTACGCCGCCAAGATCGAGGCGGTGGGGGAGGTGGACGTGCTGTGCACGCACATCCCGCCGGACGTTCCCGAGCTGTGCTACGACACGGTCGCGCGCCGTTTCGAGCGGGGGAGTTCGGCGCTGCTGGAGGCGATCCGCCGGACCCGGCCGCGCTACTCCCTCTTCGGGCATGTGCATCAGCCGCTGGCCCGCCGGATGCGGATCGGCGCCACCGAGTGCATCAACGTCGGGCACTTCAACGCCACCGGGACGCCGTACGTCCTTCAGTGGTGAGCCCGGCGGCGGTCTCCGCCCGGCCGCGCGTCCGGCGGCCGTCGCCCGCGCGGTAGCCTTCAGCAGCAGAGACACGGAGTTTGACGAGCTTTACGAGCTTGACGCGAGTCGGCGGACCGGCTTGGCGGACCGGCACGAATCGGCATGTAAATGGCATGGAGGAGTCACGGCGATGGCCGAACACACCAGCTCAAGCATCACGATCGAGGCGGCGCCCGCCGAAGTGATGTCCGTGATCGCCGACTTTGACCGCTATCCGGAGTGGACCGGAGAGGTCAAGGAGGCGGAGGTGCTGGCCAAGGACGAGCGGGGCCGCGCCGAGCAGGTGCGGCTGCTGCTGGACGCCGGGGCGATCAAGGACGACCACACCCTCGCGTACACCTGGACCGGTGAGAACGAGGTCAGCTGGTCGCTGGTCAGGTCGCAGATGCTGCGGGCGCTGGACGGTTCCTACCGGCTGGCCGCGGAGCGGGGCGGCGCCGCCACCAAGGTGACGTACCAGCTGACCGTCGATGTGAAGATCCCGATGCTCGGGATGATCAAGCGCAAGGCGGAGAAGGTCATCATCGACCGGGCGCTGGCCGGGCTGAAGAAGCGGGTGGAGAGCGGCCCCGCGGACCAGGGGGCCTCCGGGGGTTCCGAGGGGTCCGCCGACGAGGGCAAGAAGCTCTGAGCGTGCGGACCGTTCTCGTCACGGGGCCCGGCGGCGCGGGCCGCAGCACGCTCGCCGCCGCGACCGCCCTGGCCGGCGCCCGGCGGGGCGAACGCGTACTGCTGCTCACGACCGGGAGCAGTGCTCCGGAAGCGGTGCTGTGCTCGCGTCTCGGTGCGGATGCCACGACTCCGATAGCCCCCGGCCTGCACGCCCGCCGGATCGACTCCGGCGACCGCTTCCGCCAGGAGTTCCTCGCCTTCCAGGAACGCGCCGGCGCCGCCCTCGATCTGCTCGGCGCGGCCCCCCTCGACGAGGACGAACTCACCGAGCTCCCCGGCTCCGAGGCCTTCGCGCTGCTGCACGCCCTGCGCGCCGAACACGCCTCGGACGCCTGGGACCTGCTCGTCGTCGACATGCCGCCGGCCGGCGAAACGATCCGGCTGCTCGCGCTGCCCGCCCAGGTCCGCCGCTATCTGCGCCGCCTGCTGCCGCCCGAACGCCAGGCCGCCCGCGCGCTGCGCCCGGTCCTCGCCCAGCTCGCCGGCGTCCCGATGCCGGCCCAGAAGCTGTACGAGGCCGCCGACCGCTGGGAGCGCGAACTCGCCGCCGTCCAGCGGGTGATCGACGCCCCCGGCACCTCCGTACGTCTGGTCACCGACGCCGGCCCGGTCGCCGCCGCCGGTCTGCGCGAGCTGCGCGCCGGGCTCGCCCTGCACGGCCGCCGCACCGACGCCCTCCTCGTCAACCGGCTGCTGCCCACCGGCTCCGCCGACCCCTTCCTCGCCGCCCTCTCCGGCAGCCAGCAGGCCGCCCTCAAGGCGCTGCGCGAGGAATTCCCCGATGTGCCGGTCCACGAAGTGCCGCACCTGGGCCGCGATCCGCAGGGCGTCGAGGAACTGGACGAGCTGATCGACGGGCCGGTAGGCGAGGCCGACGGGGCAGGTGGGGCCGCTGAGGCCGACGGGGCCGGTGCGCACCCCGATCCCTGGACCGTCGAGGACCGCCTCGCCGCCGACGGCATCCTCCTGTGGCGGGTGCCGCTGCCCGGCGCCCGGCGGGAGGGCCTCGGCCTGGTGCGCCGCGGCGACGAAATCGTCGTCACCGTGGGCCCCTTCCGCCGGATCCGTACGCTGCCCTCCGCCCTGCGCCGCTGCTCGGTCACCGGCGCCGGACTGCGCGACGGCGTCCTCGACATCCGTTTCACGCCCGATCCCGCCCTGTGGCCCAAGAGCCCCGCGCCGAGTTCCTGAACGCCATACCACCATTCGGGTAACGTCGGGAGTGAGTCCCGCCCGCCGGAGTCCACGGAGAACATCATGAGTGATGCCACCGAGCGCCCCGCCGACCGCAAGGACGGCTTCGACGCCGATGCCTGGGAGACGGCCTGCGCCGAGGACCTGGCGGCGGAGCAGGGCCGCCGCCGCAGCGAGCACGGCCCCCAGCCGGGCAGCGCCGCCGAGGAGCTGCGCAAGCTCGCCGAGGCCGTCACCGACAAGCTCGCCGGGATCCAGCTGCCCGGCGCGCTGGGCGGGATCGCCGCGCAGGGCGCCGTAGGCCAGCTGTTCCGGCAGGCCAGGGCCGCGGTGGAGCCGGTCATCGAGCGCAACCCCGATGTCTTCGACCACCTCGCTGCGGCCGGTTCCGAGCTCCTCGCCGCCTACCGCTCGGCCGTCGAGAGCAGTGAGCGCCGCTGGACCCGCGACGACTCCGCCGGCCGCCCCGGCGCCCGCGGCGAGGGCCGCACCGACGACCCGCGCGACGACGACGGCCCCACCGGCACCGAGCGCATCGACCTCGACTGACGCCCGCAGCCGCACGGCAGGGGAAGGCGGTTCCTCCTCCGGTACGGTTGGACCCGGCGGGGTTCGAGCGAAAACTGAGGGACACATGGGACTCACCATCGGCGTCGACATCGGCGGCACGAAGATCGCGGCCGGCGTGGTCGACGAAGAGGGCTCGATCCTCGAGACGTGCCAGGTACCGACCCCGCAGGCCACCGACGCGCTGACCGAGGCGATCGCGGACGCGGTCCGCACGGTCGGCACCGGCCACCAGATCGAGGCCGTGGGCATCGGCGCGGCCGGCTACGTCGACGAGAAGCGGGCCACGGTTCTCTTCGCGCCCAACATCGACTGGCGCCACGAGCCGCTCAAGGACAAGGTCGAGCAGCGCGTCGGCCTCCCCGTGGTCGTCGAGAACGACGCCAACGCCGCGGCCTGGGGCGAGTACCGCTTCGGCGCGGGCCAGGGCCACAGCGACGTCATCTGCATCACCCTCGGCACCGGCCTGGGCGGCGGCATCATCATCGGCAACAAGCTGCGCCGCGGCCGCTTCGGCGTCGCCGCCGAGTTCGGCCACCTCCGGGTGGTGCCGGACGGCCTGCTGTGCGGCTGCGGCAGCCAGGGCTGCTGGGAGCAGTACGCCTCCGGCCGCGCCCTGCTGCGCTACGCCCGGCAGCGCGCCTTCGCCACCCCGGAGAACGCCGGGATCCTGCTGTCGCTGGGCGACGGCACCCCCAACGGCATCCAGGGCAAGCACATCAGCGCCGCCGCCCGCCAGGGCGACCCGGTGGCCATCGACTCGTTCCGTGAACTGGCCCGCTGGGCCGGCGCGGGCCTGGCCGACCTCGCCTCGCTCTTCGACCCGTCCGCCTTCATCGTCGGCGGCGGCGTCTCCGACGAGGGCGAGCTGGTCCTCGACCCGATCCGCAAGTCCTTCCGCCGCTGGCTGGTCGGCAACCAGTACCGGCCGCACGCCCAGGTCCTCGCCGCCCAGCTCGGCGGCAAGGCCGGCCTGGTCGGCGCGGCGGACCTGGCCCGCCAGGGCTGAACACCGGTCGCTCCGCACGGCAACGCCCGTCACATCCCCCGGGGAAGTGGCGGGCGTTGCCCTATCTTGGCGCGCGTGACGTTACCGGTGAGAGGACCCGCCCCCGTGATCTCGCTCCCCGACTCCCGCACGGAACCCGACGGCTCCGCCGTCATCCGGGTGCTCAGCTACAACATCCGCTCCCTGCGCGACGACCGGGCGGCGCTGGCCCGGGTCATCCGGGCCTGCGCCCCCGATCTCGTACTGATCCAGGAGGCGCCGCGGTTCTTCCGCTGGCGCAAGGCCGCCGAGCGGCTGGCCCGGGCGGCCGGGCTGGTGTACGTCACCGGCGGCGGCACGACGGCCGGCCCGATGATCCTCTCCACGCTGCGCGCCCATGTGGAGCGCACCGAGGACATCCTGCTGCCGCGCACCCCCGGCCTGCACCAGCGGGGCTTCGCGACCGCCGTGGTGCGGATCGGCGGCGCGCGGCTCGGGGTGCTCAGCTGCCATCTCAGCCTCGCCGACGCGGAACGCTACGGGCAGGCCGGGCTGCTGCTGGAGCGGCTGGCCCTGATGGATGTGCCGTACGCGGTCGCGGGCGGCGATCTCAACGACCGGCCGGACGGGCGGACCTTCCGGCGGCTGGCGGGGGCTCTGACGGACGGCTGGGCCGCCGAGCCCTGGGGCGGGGAGTTCACCTCCACGCCCCATGAGCCGCGGCAGCGGATCGACGCCGTCTTCGCGAGCGAGGGCGTCGAGGTGCTGGGGTGCGGGGTGCCGCACGGGCTGCCGGGCGTGCGGGAGGCCGACCTGCGGGCCGCCTCCGACCATCTGCCGGTACTGGCCGCGCTGCGGGTGCCGCCCGGCACGCCCTAGCCCGGTCCGGGCCTCAGACGACCGCGCCCCCGCCCGGCGGATCGTCGTCGTCCCCGCCGCTGTCCTTCATCCGCCCCACCAGCGTCGCGAAGCCGCCCAGGAAGCCGCCGATGCCGAGGAGGGCGATCCACCACGTCACGGGCTGCTGGATGATCACCATGGCGACCAGCAGGAGCGGGCCGCCGAGGACCGCGAGCCAGGCGAACTTCGTGGTGACATCGGCCGTGGGCAGCGGGGGCGGCTCGGGCGGGGTGAAGTGGCCCTCGTCGGTCTCGTCGAAGTCGTCGTCGGACGCTTCGGCGGCGCTCCAGTCGCGCGGTCCGACGCCGGGAGCGAAGACGATGAAGGAGCCCGGACGTGCGGCGTCACCCGTGCCGGATGCACCGCCCTTCCCGCCGTTCCCGTCCTTCGCGTTCTTCTCGTCTTTCCCGTCCTTCTTGGGCCCCGCGTCCCCTTCGTCCCGCTTCTTCCCGTCCGCCGTGGGGAACTCCGGCTGCTCGCCGTACCCCGCCACGATCTCGGCCCAGGCGGCCTCTTCGTCCAGCGGGTCCCGGGGGTCGCGGGGGCTACGCTCCGCCACGGGCCGCCGTCCCCTCCTCGACGCCGCCCGGGGCCGCCTCGGGGGCGAGCCGGGCGATGAAGGCGAAGGTGTCCTCGGCGATCCGCTCCGCGTCGTGGTCGAGCGTGGCGACGTGGTAGCTGCGCTCCAGCAGCGTGTGCCGTACGTCCGTGGAGGACACCCGGCTCAGGATCCGTTCGGAGTCCGCGGGCGGGACGACATGGTCCTGCGGGCTGGTCATCACCAGCAACGGCTGGGTGACGCCCGGGAGTTCGGAGTCGACCTGCTGGAAGAAGCGGCGCAGCGAGTACGCGGCGTGCAGCGGCACCCGGTCGTAGCCGACCTCCTCGGCGCCGGGCTTGGCGATGTCGCTGGCGATCCCCTTGGTGGTCCGTACGAGATGCCGCAGCACCGGAAGCAGCGGCGCCGCGGCATCATGGACCTTGTTGGCAGGGTTGACCACGGCCACGCCGCTGATCGCGTCGCCGTGCCGGGCGGCCAGGCGGAGCGCCAGCGCGCCGCCCATGGACAGGCCGCAGACGAAGACCTTGGTGCAGCGCCCGGACAGCGCGCGCAGCTCGCGGTCGACCTCGGCGTACCAGTCCTGCCAGGTGGTGACCGCCAGGTCCTGCCAGCGGGTGCCGTGCCCCGGCAGCAGGGGCAGGGCGACGGTCAGCCCGCGGTCGGCCAGATGCTCGGCCCAGGGGCGTACGGACTGCGGGGAGCCGGTGAAGCCGTGGCAGACGAGGACGCCGACCTCTCCGCCGTCACGGCGGAACGGCTCGGCTCCGGGAAGGAGCGGCACCGGGGAACTCCGATCGATAAGGGGCCTGCTGGGTTACCTCAGGGTACGCAACGGGACGCGGAGCGGATAGGTCCGACGGCGGCCGCGCGGCAGGTCATCCGCCGCCCGCTCGGCCGTAGGTGGGCGCTCGCAGCCCCGCCGCGGCGAGCGGGGCCCCGGGGCAGGTTAAGGTCTTTGCGTCACACACAGGAGGCAGTCGGTTGATCTACGGCGCAATGAAGTTTTCCATCGGCGGGTCGCTGAAGCTTGCCTTCAGGCCCTGGGTGGAAGGCATCGAGAACGTTCCCGCCGAGGGTCCGGCGATCCTCGCGAGCAACCACCTGTCCTTCTCGGACTCCTTCTTCCTGCCCGCGGTGCTCGACCGCAAGGTCACCTTCATCGCCAAGGCCGAGTACTTCACCTCGCCGGGTGTGAAGGGCAAGCTGACCGCGGCGTTCTTCAAGGGCGTGGGCCAGCTGCCCGTCGACCGCTCGGGCGGCCGCGGGGCGGGCGAGGCGGCGATCAAGAGCGGCATCGAGGTGCTCGAGCGCGGTGAGCTGTTCGGCATCTACCCGGAGGGCACCCGCTCCCCGGACGGCCGCCTCTACCGCGGCAAGCCGGGCGGTCTGGCGCGCGTCGCGCTGGCCACCGGGGCGCCGGTCATCCCCGTGGCGATGATCGACACCGAGAAGGTGCAGCCGCCGGGCAAGATCGTGCCGAAGATGATCCGGCCGGGCATCCGCATCGGCAAACCGCTGGACTTCACCCGCTACCAGGGCATGGAGGGCGACCGCTTCATCCTGCGGTCGGTCACCGACGAGGTCATGTACGAGATCATGAAGCTGTCGGGCCAGGAGTACGTCGACATCTACGCGACGGCGGCCAAGCGGCAGATCGCGGATGCGGCGAAGGCCGCGGAGGCGAAGAAGAAGGCGGAGGCGGAGGCCGGGAAGGCCGCCGGGAAGCACGCCGACAAGGGGAAGGCCGAGACGGCCGGGGCGTAGCAGCGCCCGGCGAGGGGTGGGGGCGGCATGACGGACATGACGGACGCCGGCATAGGGGCGGTGAGCGGCGCTGCCAGGCGCCACGGCAAGCGCCCGCCGAGGGTGCTGCGGATGTCCGTCGAGCTGCCGCTGTGGCGCGCGCTCACCGGCTACCGCATCCTCACCCTCGGCTATGCGCTGTGCCTGTTCGCGCTCACGTACAAGCAGTACGCCCACCCGCTGGGCGCCGCCGCCTACTTGGCCGCGCTCACCGTCTGGATGGGCTTCACCTGGCGCCGTACGATCTCCGCGGAGCGCTGCACCCGGCACTTCCTGATCGTCGACCTCGCCTTCGCGGTCGGCGGCATCCTGCTGACGTCCGTGGTGGACACCCACGCCCGCATCATGGACGGCGGGCCCACCCTGCCCTCCATCTGGACGGCGGGCGCCGTCCTGGGCTTCGCGATCAAGCGGGGCTGGCGCTGGGCCGCGGTGGCCTCCGCCCTGGTGGCCGTCGCCAACCTCGTCGAACGCCAGGTCCTGGCCCGCGACACCATCCACAACGTCGTCCTGGTGTGGGTGGCCAGCGTCGCCATCGGCTATGTCGTCGAGGTGGCCCGTGCCAGTGAGCGCACCCTCGCCCGCGCCCTTCAGATAGAGGCCGCCACGAGGGAGCGGGAGCGGCTGGCCCGCGACATCCACGACAGCGTGCTCCAGGTGCTGGCGATGGTGCAGCGGCGCGGCGCCGCGATCGGCGGCGAGGCGGCCGAACTGGGCCGGATGGCGGGTGAACAGGAGGTCGCGCTGCGGACGTTGGTCTCCGGCGGGCTGATGCCGCCGCGGACCGCGGAGGTCACCACGGCGCCCGCCGGGGCCGCGGTCACCCCGCCGGCGCCGGACGGCGGCCCGTGCGATGTCCGCGCGCTGCTCGCCCCGTACGCGGGCGCCGGCGTCACCTTCTCCGAGCCCGGCGCCCAGGTCGAGCTGCCGGCCGCCGCGGCGGCGGAGCTGGCGGCCGCTGTCGGTGCCGCACTGGACAATGTGCGGGTGCACGCGGGAGCCGGCGCCCAAGCGTGGATCCTGGTGGAGGACGAACCGCAGGCGGTGATCGTGACGGTGCGCGACGACGGCCCCGGCATCCCGGAGGGCCGGCTCGCGGACGCCGAGCGCGAGGGCCGCCTCGGCGTGGCCCTGTCGATCCGCGGCCGGCTGCGGGACCTGGGCGGCCGCGCCGAGTGGGTCTCGGTTCCCGGACAGGGCACCGAAGTCGAGTTGACGGTTCCCAAGGGCGCGGAGCCCAGGGGCAGGGGGAAGGCGAAGGCGTGAACGAGCGCAGCGAGGTTTCGGCATGAGCGAACACAGCGGCCTGAAGGTGATGGTGGTCGACGACCACCCGATGTGGCGGGACGCGGTCGCGCGGGATCTGGCCGAGGCCGGGTTCGATGTGGTGGCGACGGCCGGCGACGGCCTCCAGGCGGTGCGCCGGGCACAGGCCGCCGGGCCCGATGTGCTGGTGCTGGACCTCAATCTGCCGGGGCAGCCCGGCGTCCAGGTGTGCAAGGAGCTGGTCGGCTCCAACCCGGCGCTGCGGGTCCTGGTGCTCTCCGCGAGCGGTGAGCACGCCGACGTCCTGGAGGCGGTCAAGTCGGGAGCCACGGGCTATCTGCTGAAGTCGGCGAGCACCGAGGAGCTGCTGGACGCGGTGCGCCGCACGGCCGTCGGCGACCCGGTCTTCACCCCCGGCCTCGCCGGTCTGGTGCTCGGCGAGTACCGCAGGCTGGCCACCGAACCGGCCCCCGCGACACCGGACGAGCCCGGCGCCCCGCAGCTGACGGAGCGGGAGACCGAGGTGCTGCGCCTGGTCGCCAAGGGACTCTCGTACAAGCAGATCGCCGAGCGCCTGGTCATCTCGCACCGCACGGTGCAGAACCACGTCCAGAACACCCTCGGCAAGCTCCAGCTGCACAACCGCGTGGAGCTGGTGCGGTACGCCATCGAGCGGGGCCTCGACGACGCGTGACGGGAAGATCCCCTCGTACGGGTGAACGCCACCGCATCAACTCCCCGCCGCCTGACCGGAGTCGGGGTTTGTCCCATCCCGGAGTGACCCAGATCACCATTAGCGTGGCCGGGTCTGCTCAGCTATGGCCGTGCGCGGCCATCGATACGGGAGGTAGGTGGAGCCATGCGGGTCGGAGTACTCACCGGCGGCGGCGACTGCCCTGGTCTGAACGCAGTGATCAGGGCCGCCGTCCGCAAGGGCACCCAGGAATACGGATATGACTTCATCGGCTTCCGGGACGGCTGGCGCGGCCCCCTCGAGGGCAACACCGTGCCGCTGGACATCCCGGCGGTCCGCGGAATCCTGCCGCGTGGCGGCACCGTCCTCGGCTCCTCGCGGACCAACCCCTTCAAGGAGGAGGACGGCGTCCGCCGCATCAAGGAGAACCTCGCCAAGTACGAGGTCGGGGCGCTGATCGCGATCGGCGGCGAGGACACCCTCGGGGTGGCCACCCGGCTCTCCGGCGACTACGACGTCCCCTGTGTCGGCGTTCCCAAGACCATCGACAACGACCTCTCCGCCACCGACTACACCTTCGGCTTCGACACCGCCGTCGGCGTCGCCACCGAGGCCATCGACCGGCTGCACACCACCGCCGAATCCCATATGCGGGTCCTGGTCGTCGAGGTGATGGGCCGGCACGCCGGCTGGATCGCGCTGCACTCCGGCCTGGCCGGCGGCGCGAACGTCATCCTCATCCCCGAGCAGCGCTTCGACATCGGCGAGGTCTGCGGCTGGATCGAGTCCCGCTTCAAGGTCCGCTACGCACCGATCGTGGTCGTCGCCGAGGGCGCCATGCCCAAGGACGGCCAGATGGTCCTCAAGGACGACTCCACCGACTCCTTCGGGCACGTCCGGCTGTCCGGTGTGGGGGAGTGGCTGGCCAAGGAGATCGAGTCCCGTACCGGCAAGGAGGCCCGGACGACGGTGCTCGGCCACACCCAGCGCGGCGGCACGCCCAGCGCCTTCGACCGCTGGCTGGCCACCCGCTTCGGGCTGCACGCCATCGAGGCAGTGCGCGACGGCGACTTCGGGAAGATGGTCGCGCTGCGCGGCACCGACATCGTCCGCGTCCCGATCGCGGAGGCCACCGCGAAGCTGAAGACCGTCGATCCCGCGCTCTACTCCGAGGCCGGGGTGTTCTTCGGCTGACCCGGGCCGCGCCACGCCCTCCGGTCGTCACACCGGACCAATGGGCCGTATATTCGCCGTACGCGACATATCCGGCCCATTTCGCATGCATGGGTGCATAGGTGTGTGCAGAGGGCCATTCGTACCGGCGGGAGAGAACGTGGAGATCGTCGCCTTCGGTGTCCAGGCGGATGAGCGCGCGCTGCTGGAGAAGGCCTTCGAGGGCCACCACCAGGTCCGCAGCCTCGATGTCCCCGTCAACCGCGACACCGCCGCCATCGCGCACGGCTACGAGGTCGTCAGCTCCAGCGTCGACGCCGACCTGGGCGCCGATGTGCTCCAGTCCCTCGCGATCGGCGGCACCAAGATGATCGCCCAGCGCTCCACGGGCTTCAACAACATCGACCTGGAGGCCGCGGCCGACCTCGGCATGACCATCGGCCGGGTCTCCCACTACTCCCCGTACGCGGTCGCGGAGTTCGCCTGGGGCCTCGCGCTGGCGGTGAACCGGCGGATCGTACGGGCCACCAACCGCACCCGTAACTTCGACTTCCGGCTGGACGGCCTGATGGGCCGCGATCTGCGCGGCCGTACCGCGGGCGTGATCGGCACCGGCAGGATCGGCGAGGCGTTCACCCGCATCGCCCATGGCTTCGGCATGAACCTCCTCGGCTGGGACCTCGCCGAGAACCCCAACTGCGTCGCCCTCGGCATGAAGTACGTCGGCCGGGAGCAGCTGTTCGCCCGGTCGGACCTGATCACCCTGCACGTCCCGCTGCTGGAGGCCACCCGCCACCTCGTCGACGCCGCCGCGCTGGCGGCGATGAAGGACGACGCGATCCTGGTCAACTCCAGCCGCGGCGGCCTCGTCGACAGCGTCGCCCTGGTCGACACGCTCAAGACCGGCAAGCTCGCCGGCGTCGGCCTGGACGTCTACGAGGAGGAGGCCGGGCTCTTCTTCTTCGACAAGTCCCTGGAAGTCATGGGCGATGACACCCTCGCCCGCCTGATGACGTTCCCGAACGTGCTGGTCACCTCGCATCAGGCGTATTTCACCGAGGACGCGGTGGGCCAGATCATCGACGCCACGGTACGCAACGTCGAGGACTACCTGGCCCACCGCTCCAACGAGAACATGCTGGTCACACGAGGACAGCTGCAAGCAGCTGAGCGGTGACCGCGGCGCCGTCCAGGGTCAGCACCGACTCGGGGTGGAACTGCACACCCGCGAAGCCGGGGCCGCGCAGCGCATGCACCTCCCCGGTCTCCGGGTCCCGGCTCAACTCGACGCGGTGCATGGCCAGTTCGGCCGCCGTGGAGTCGTCGCAGCGGGCCGTGAAGGTGTTGTAGAAGCCGACGGTTTCCTGGCGTCCGAAGAACTCGATCTGCTCCTGTGCGCCCTGCAGGGGCACCTCCTTGCGCACGATCTCCAACCCCAGCTCCGCGGCGAGGAGTTCATGCCCCAGGCAGACCCCCAGCAGGCCGTGCCGGTGCCCGCGGACCAGCTCGGCGGTCAGGGCGCGCAGCGTGCGCATCCTGGGATCGGCGGCGTCGGCCGGGTTGCCGGGGCCGGGGCCCAGCACGACCGGGCCCTCGTGCCCGAGGGCGGCCTGCCGCAGCCCCGGCTCGTCGTACCGGCGGACGTCCACCGTCAGGCCCGAGGTGCGCAGCAGATGCGCCAGCATCGCGGTGAAGGTGTCCTCGGCGTCGACGACCAGCGCATGGCCGCCGAGCGCGGCGGTCGGCGCGGTCGTCTGCATCCGCAGCCAGAACGGGGCGAGACCGGCGCGGCGGGCATCCAGCGCGGCCTGTACCCGGGGGTCGTCGGCCAGCCGGGTCCGTGCCGCGTCCGCCGGACGGGCGGGCGCCTCGCGCACCCCGAGCGCGGTGAGCACCCCCGCCGCCTTGGCGTGCGTCTCCGCCACCTCGCCCGCCGGGTCCGACCCGCGCACCAGCGTCGCCCCGACCGGCACCCGCAGCGCCCCGTCCGCACCGATGTCGGCCGTACGGATCAGAATGGGCGAATCCAGCGTCTGCGCGCCGCCCGCATCGCGGCCGATCAGCGCCAGGGCGCCCGCGTAGTAGCCGCGGCCGCCGGTTTCGTGCCGTTCGATGACCCGGCACGCGTTCTGTACCGGCGACCCGGTCACCGTCGCCGCGAACATCGTCTCCTTCAGCACCTCCCGCACATCCAGGGACGAGCGTCCGCGCAGCTCGTACTCGGTGTGCGCGAGGTGCGCCATCTCCTTCAGACGCGGCCCGATCACCACGCCGCCCCGGTCACCGACGGTGCACATCATCTTCAGCTCCTCGTCGACGACCATCGAGAGCTCCTCGGTCTCCTTGCCGTCCGCGAGGAACTCCAGGAGCCCGTCGGCGGTCGGGCCGCCGGCCGGGTAGCGGTACGTCCCGCTGATCGGGTTCATGACGGCGGTCCCACCGCTCATCCGCACATGCACCTCGGGGCTGGCCCCCACCAGCGTGCGCTCCCCGGTGTGCACCACGAACGTCCAGTACGCCCCCCGCTCCGTGGCCAGCAGCCGCCGGAACAGCGCGAGCGCGTCGGCCCGGCCGAACCCCGGGATCCGGCCCTCGTACGTCCGCCGGATCACGAAGTTCGCGCCCTCGCCGCTGCCGATCTCGTCCCGGACCACCCGCCCGACGATCTCCGCGTACTCCTCGTCGCCGACGTCGAAGGCCCCGCTCGCCACCCGCACCCGGTGGGCCGGGAGCTGCGCCAGCGCCTCGGCGAGCGGCAGCTCGTACCGCTCCTCGGGGGTCAGCGCCAGCAGCGGGGTGCCGTCGTCGCGGACATCGAAGCCGCGCTCCCTGATCTGCCGGAACGGCGCCAGGGCCAGGCCCTCGGGGAGGTCGGCGAGCCGGTCGTACGGGGCGACCGGGCCGATGAGGACCTCCACCGTGTCGTGGTCGCGGCCGGGTGTGCGGCGGCGCAGCAGGGCAAAAGGCCGGTCGTCGGCGAGCAGCTCGGGCAGGTGCATGTTCTCGTCCTCACTCATGGGGTGGAGCGGAGGGACGGCCTGCTCGGGAAACGCCGAAGGCCGCCCCTGGGGCGGCCTTCGCGGAGTCTGTGGAGTGCGCGCGAATCAGTGGGCCGCCGGATGAGCGGTCCACCACCAGTTCATGTTCATGGCCGGTTGCGCGTACATGACGGGCACCCTACCCGATGCCGGGCCTGCCGTACCGGGGTGGTGTCCACGGGCCGTCTCACACTCCGGTCGCCGTGCTGGGCCCCCGGCAAGACCCCGTAATGTGGTGTTCGTGACCGTGAACGCTGAAACCCACGCCGGTGGCAACACCTGGCGAGACCTGCCCGCGGCGCAGCAGCCTGACTGGCCGGACCAAGAGGCTCTGCGCGATGTGATCGCGGAGCTCGAGTCCTATCCGCCGCTCGTCTTCGCGGGTGAGTGCGACCAGTTGCGTGAGCGCCTGGGAGCGGTCGCCCGTGGTGAGGCGTTCCTCCTTCAGGGCGGCGACTGCGCGGAGGCCTTCGACGCCGTCTCCGCCGAGCACATCCGCAACAAGCTCAAGACGCTCCTCCAGATGGGCGCCGTACTGACCTACGCCGGGTCCGTCCCGGTGGTCAAGGTCGGCCGGATCGCCGGCCAGTACAGCAAGCCGCGCTCCAAGCCGACCGAGACCCGCGACGGCGTGACCCTGCCGACCTACCGCGGCGACTCCGTCAACGGCTTCGAGTTCACCGAGGCGGCCCGGATCCCGGATCCCGAGCGCCTGAAGCGGATGTACCACGCCTCCGCCGCGACCCTGAACCTGGTGCGCGCCTTCACCACCGGCGGCTACGCCGACCTGCGCCAGGTGCACGCCTGGAACCAGGACTTCGTGAAGTCCTCGCCGGCGGGGCAGCGCTACGAGGACCTCGCCCGCGAGATCGACCGCGCGATGAACTTCATGAATGCCTGCGGGGTCGACCCGGAGGAGTTCCGTACCGTCGAGTTCTACGCCTCCCACGAGGCGCTGGTCCTCGACTACGAGTCGGCGCTCACCCGCGTGGACTCGCGCACCGGCAACCTCTACGACGTCTCGGGCCACATGGTGTGGATCGGCGAGCGCACCCGGCAGCTGGACGGCGCGCACATCGAGTTCGCCGCCCGCATCCGTAACCCGATCGGCGTCAAGCTCGGCCCGACGACCACGGTGGAGGACGCGCTCACCCTCATCGAGCGCCTCGACCCGGAGCGCGAGCCGGGCCGGCTGACCTTCATCACCCGGATGGGTGCGGACAAGGTCCGCGACAAGCTCCCCGGGCTGGTCGAGAAGGTCACCGCCTCCGGCGCCCAGGTGGCGTGGATCTGCGACCCGATGCACGGCAACACCTTCGAGGCCGCCTCGGGCCACAAGACCCGCCGCTTCGACGACGTGCTGGACGAGGTCAAGGGCTTCTTCGAGGTCCACAAGGGCCTGGGCACCCACCCGGGCGGCATCCACGTCGAGCTGACCGGCGACGATGTCACCGAGTGCGTGGGCGGCGGCGACGAGATCTTCGTCGACGATCTGCACCAGCGCTACGAGACCGCCTGCGACCCGCGGCTCAACCGCAGCCAGTCGCTGGACCTGGCGTTCCTGGTGGCGGAGATGTACCGCGACCAGTAGGGCACCCGGTAACGGCATGAGTGGGGCGCGGATCCTGTGATCCGCGCCCCATCGCCGTATCCGCGCGTTGTCGCCGCCCTGCGTGCCGGGTAAGGTAAGGGTAACCTCACTCAAGATCAGCGGTACCGGTCGCGATCGACGAGTCCGCCGAGGTGTTCCTACGGAGGTGAAACCGCGTGTACGTCTGCTCATGCTTCGGGATCACCGAGCAGCAGGTCCGCGAACACGCGGACACGGGCGCCTGCACTCCCCGCCAGATCGCCTCCGCCTGCAAGGCCGGCACCGACTGCGGCGGCTGTGTCCGCCGTATCCAGCAGCTGCTCGGCCGTGGTGCGTGCCCGCGCCGTGAGCTCATCGACAGCGGCGATCCCGAACCGCTGGGCACCGGCGCCGCGACCGGGCCGACGCCGGTCGCGGAGGTGGCCGCAGCGGTGCCCGTGGCGCTCCAGGAGGCCGCCTAGCCCTGCCGGGCGGCACGGCCCCTTCGGTGAGCACCCCTCGTACGGGCCCTTGTACGGGCACGCTCAGCTCGGCTGCTCGACCAGCTGGGCGATGTACAGCGCCTCACCGAGTTTCTCCACCAGCTCCAGCTGGGTGTCGAGATAGTCGATGTGGTGCTCCTCGTCCGCGAGGATGTCCTCGAAGATATTCGCCGAGGTGATGTCGCCCTTGGCGCGCATGATCTCGATACCGCGCTTGAGCCGGTCGATGGCCTCGACCTCGACCTGCCGGTCCGCCTGGAACATCTCGGTGACGGTCTGGCCGACGCGCACATGGAACAGCCGCTGATAGTTCGGCAGCCCTTCGAGGAAGAGAATGCGGTCGGTCAGGATCTCCGCATGCTTCATTTCGTCGAACGACTCGCTGCGGGTGTACTTCGCGAGCTTCGGCCAGCCGAAGTTCTCCTGCATCTTGGCGTGCAGGAAGTACTGATTGATCGCGGTCAGCTCGGCGGTCAGCTGCTCGTTGAGGAATTCGATGACCTCGGGATCGCCCTGCATGGCTGCGGGCTCCTTCCGCGCGACAGAACTGGGCAGGTGCCGCGCATCCTCGCACCGCCCCGAGCAGGGCGTCCAGTAAGTTCACGCTTAGTACGAGTTGCCCGATTGCTTCCCTCCCTGGTCATCGGCACCCCTCCCGGTCTGACACCATGGGGGCATGGGTCAGCCGCGCAGTCGCGAAGAGGAGCATCCTCAGCTGCCTCCGGGTCAGCGACTGCAGCGGGGCTGGCCGGTGACGCATTACGGTCCGGTTCCCAGGTTCCGCCCCGAGCGCTGGGAGTTCCGGGCCTTCGGCGCCACCGCGGACGGTGGAAAACACTGCTGGACGCATGAGGAATTCACCGCCCTGCCGTATGCGACGGTCGTTGCGGATATGCACTGCGTGACGAAATTCAGCATGCTGGGCGCCGAATGGGGCGGGGTCCGCACGCAAACGATCTTGGATCTCGCGCCGCCCGCACCGGACGTCACCCATGTGATGGTGTGGGCCGAGTACGGATTCAGTTCGAATCTGCGGCTGGCGGATTTCGCCGGCGAGAACTGCCTCTTCGCCACCCACCGCTCCGGCGAACTCCTCACCGCGGAACACGGCTTTCCGGTACGGCTGGTCGTGCCGCATCTGTACGCCTGGAAGGGCCCCAAATGGGTCCGCGGCATCGAATACATGACGGCCGACCGCCGCGGCTTCTGGGAGGAGCGCGGCTATCACAACCTCGGTGACCCGTGGCGCGAGCAGCGCTACTCCTACCAGGAGCAGCCGGGGGAGGGTCCGGAGCTCTGAGTGCGCCCGGGGTGTGAGCCCCGGATCGCACCCCAGGCGGACCGCCTAGCCGTGGTACCGGTGCACCACCGCATGGCCCTTGCCGCGGGCGATCATCCATCTGTTGAGCGGTGTGGTGACCGCGAAGGCGAGCGCCAGTGAGGCCGCCAGCGCGGCCCAGAACAGGGCATCCGACAGCTGGGCGTCCATGGCGCTCGGCCAGAGGGCGATCACGCCGTTGTCGATCAGCTCCATGACGGCGATGGAGACCGTGTCCGCGGCGAGCGCGACCCGGAAGGCCGTACGGAAACCGACGCCCGCCCGCAGGACGCCGCGCAGCGTGAGCGCATACCCGAAGGCGAAGGTCAGGACGATCGCAAGGACCATCGTCGGGGCGTTGTGCCAGCCCAGCGCGGTGCCGATCACCATGCCCAGGATCTCGCCGATCGCGCAGCCGGTGAGGCAGTGCAGGGTGGCCCGGGCGGCCATCGCCCAGCCGGCGGGCGCGTGGGCGTGTTCGTGACCGTGGTGTACGTGCTGTGCCTGCTGCTGCATGGGAAGCCCCCGACGAGAGGTAGCGGTTCCTGCCCGACAACAGAAACCGTATACCCCCCTGGGGTATTCCTCAACGGGTGTTCCTCACGCGGTGGCCGGACCCCGCAGCTCCTTCAGCCGGGCCACGTCCGCCGCATGGCCCTCCTTGCCGCCCGGTGTCTCGATGACCAGCGGTACCCCCTCGGTCGCCGGATGCCGGAACAGCTCACCGAAGGGCTCCGCGCCGATGTGCCCGGCGCCGATGTTCGCGTGCCGGTCCTTGTGGGCGCCCACCACATCCTTGGAGTCATTGGCGTGGATCAGCTTCAGCCGGCCCTCACCGGTGACGTCCACCAGCTCGTCCAGCAGCGCCTTCATCCCGCCCGGCGCCGCCATGTCGTGACCCGCCGCGAAGGCATGGCAGGTGTCCAGACAGACACCGAGCCGCGGGTGCCGGTCCAGCGCGTCGAAATACGGGCCGAGGTCCTCGGCCAGCGCGCACAGCGACGCCCCCTGCCCGGCCGTCGGCTCCAGCAGCAGCCAGGGATCGTCGTCCCGCGTCAGCTCGTCCAGCAGCGGCCGCATCCGCTCCCGCACCTGCGCCAGCGCCGCCGTACGCGGCCGGCCGCCGGTCGCCGATCCGGTGTGCACGACCACCCCGAGCGCGCCGATCTCCCGCCCGCGCCGCAGCGAGTGGCGCAGCGACTCCACGGACTTCTCGACGGTCACCTCGTTGTGCGACCCGAAGTTGATCAGATACGGCGCATGGACATAGGCCGGGATGCCCTCCTGTGCACAGGCCGCCCTGAAGAGCTCGTCCTGCGCCGGGCTGCCGGGCGGCGTCGCCCAGCCGCGCGGGTTGGCCACGAAGACCTGCACGGTCTCGCCGCCCATCTCCCGGGCGTACGGAAGGCCGGTCTTCGCCAGGCCGCCGGCCACCGGCACATGGCCGCCGACCGGATTACGTGCGCGGGCGCGCCGCCCGTCCTGCTCTGGGGTAGTACTCACGCCCCCAGGGTGCCAGGTGCGGGCCGGCGGCCGTCCTCCGGGACGGCCGCCGCACACGGGGGAGCAGGGACTACAGGGCGCCCTTGAGCTTGATGGTGATCGTGCTGCCCTTCGGGGCCTGCTCGTCCCCCTCGACCGACTGGCTGTCGACCTCGTCCTGCGGGAAGAGCCACGGCTTCTTCACCTCGACCTGGAAGCCGGCCGCCCCCAGCGCCTTCCTGGCGTCCGCTTCGCTCTTGCCGGTCACGTCCGGGACGGTGACCATCTCCGGGCCCTTGGAGAGCGTGAGGGTGACCGTGTCGCCCGCGCCCAGAGGGGTGTCCGTGCCGGGTGACTGCCGGGCCACGGTGCCCTTGTCCTCCTCGGAGAACACCGGCGCTTCCGCGAACTTCACCCGCAGGCCCTGCTCACGCAGCGCCGCCTCCGCATCGGCACGGTCGTCGCCGACCACATCCGGCACGTCGACCGGGGCACCCCGGCTGACCGTCAGCGCCACCGCCGTGTCGGGATGCCGCTTGCTGCCCGCGGGCGGATCCGTACGGATCACCGAGCCCCTGGCGACGTCTGCGTCGATTGCCCGCTTCACGGCGCCCGGAACCAGCCCCAGGTCGCGCAGCTTGCGCTTGGCGTCGGCCACCGGTGTGCCCGACAGGTCCGGTACGGAGACGATCTCCGGACCCCGCGAGACGGTGAGGGTGACCGTGTCCGTACCGCGGATCCGCTTGCCGACCCCCGGATCGGTCTTCATGACATGGCCGCGCTCCACGTTCGAGCTGAAGCCGCGCACCACCTTCACGCCCAGCCCCTCGTCGCGCAGCGTCTTGACCGCCTTGCCCTGCGGCATGTCCAGCACGGCCGGGACGGTCGTGAACTGCCCGGCACTGACGTACCAGACACCGGTGCCCACCCCCAGGACCAGCAGCACGGCCGCCACAATGGTGAGGATCTTGTGCCGCTGTATCAGACCGGCGGGCGGCGCCGCGGCGGGCACCGGGCGCAGCCGGGTGGTCTGCTCCGCGGGCGGCACCGTGTCCGCGGGCGGTATGTCGAGGCGGCTGGTGCGGTTCAGCTCCGCCTCTCCGGGCAGCGGGGCGCCGCCGATCCGCGGCAGCACATCCGTCCGCTCGGTGTCGCTCGCGGGCACCTCGTGCGCCTGCGGCGGCACCACGTCCAGCTGCTCGTCGGTCAGCTCCCCGCGGGCCGACCGCGTCCGCGACAGCAGGGCCACCGCGTCCTGCGGACGCTGCTGGGGATCGCGGGCCGTGGCCAGCGCCACGAGATCGTCCAGCTGCGGCGCCAGCCCCGGCACGAAGGCGGACGGCGGCTGCACGTCCTCGTGCAGATGCTGGTAGAGGATCTGCGCCGCGGAACCACCGGTGTGCGGCTTGCCGCCGGTCAGCATCTCGAAGAGCACCACACCGCAGGCGTAGACATCGACCCGGGCGTCCGCGGTGCCGTGCTCCATCTGCTCGGGCGCCAGATAGGAGACCGTGCCCAGGACCGACCCGGTGGAGGCGGTGGTGTTGGTGTCCACCGCGCGCACCAGGCCGAAGTCGGCGACCTTGACCCGGCCGTCGTCGCCGATCAGGACGTTCTCCGGCTTCATGTCCCGGTGGACGAACCCGGCGCGGTGCGCGGCCCCCAGAGCGGCGAGGATCGGCTCCAGGACGTCCAGCGCGGCCCGCGGCTGCAGGGCGCCCCGCTCACGCAGCACATCGCGCAGCGTGCACCCCGCGACGTACTCCATCGCCAGATAGACATACGTACCGTCCGTGCCCTGGTCGAAGACGCCCACCACGTTGGGGTGGGACAGCCGCGCCACCGACTTCGCCTCGCGGATGAAGCGGTCCACGAACGCCGCATCGGTGGCGAGGCTCGGGTGCATCACCTTCAGCGCGAGCACACGGTCGAGGCGGGTGTCCAAGGCCCGGTACACCGTGGCCATCCCGCCTGCGGCGATACGGGACTGGACGTGGTAGCGGCCGTCGAGCAGTTGGCCCTCGAGCGGGTCCTGAAGGGTCGTATCCACGGGGGAAGAGTTTACGGGTCCGCTGCGCTTTGCCGGGGCCCCACGTTGTCGGCTTTCCCGCCGTGGGGGTTGTTCGCCGTTGCGCCTGCGGCGGGCGGTGCCGCTGCGCGGGGCTGTCCGGCAGCGGCACCGGGCTCACACGGCTCCGCCGCTACAGCCCGGCACCTCCCCGTTGTGGGTGGGGAAAGACGGTGGGGTGTCCGTAATCCCGTACGCACGCGCAGTGGGAGTGGGACGCTCGCCCCCACCGGCCTGTTCACCCCCCACCGTCGGGAGGGGACGGACCGCAGGACGGAGTCCGGAGGGCCGGCACCGCGGCCGACACACAACCGCCGCCCGCCGCAGGCGCAACGGCGAGAAGACACCGCGGCGCCGCAGACGAAAACGTGGGGAGAAACCCCTAGAAGGCCGGGCGTTCAGGATCGAACGCCGCCACCCCCTCCGTCGGCGAAGAGGCGAGCGCAAAGTGCCGCCGCGGAATCCGCCCGGCACGGTAGGCACATCGGCCCGCCCCGACGGCGAGTCGCATCGCCGCAGCCATCAGCGCCGGCTCCTGCGCCCGTGTCACCGCAGACGCCAGCATCACCGCCGCACAGCCCAGCTCCATGGCCAGCGCGGCGTCCGAGGCGGTGCCCGCGCCCGCGTCCAGGATGACGGGGACGCCCGCCCGCTCGGTGATCAGCTGGAAGTTGTGCGGATTACGGATCCCCAGCCCGGAGCCGATCGGCGAACCCAGCGGCATGATCGCGGCACAGCCCACGTCCTCCAGCTTGCGGGCCAGCACCGGGTCGTCGTTCGTGTACGGAAGCACCGTGAAACCGTCGTCCACCAGGGTCTCGGCGGCGTCCAGCAGCTCGATCGGATCGGGCAGCAGGGTCCGCTCGTCGGCGACGACCTCGAGCTTGACCCAGTCGGTGCCGAGCGCCTCCCGCGCCAGCCGGGCGGTGAGCACCGCCTCGCCCGCGGTGAAACAGCCCGCCGTATTGGGCAGCACCCGGATCTTGTGCCGTTCCAGTACGGACAGCACCGAGCCCTGCACGGTCGGATCCAGCCGCCGCATGGCGACGGTCGTCAGCTGCGTACCGGAGGCGACCAGCGCGCGCTCCAGGACGTCGAGGCTGGGCGCGCCCCCGGTCCCCATGATCAGACGGGACTCGAAGGTGGTGCCGTCGATGGTCAGCAGGTCATCGGCGATGTCCGCGGCCGGGTGGGCGGCCGTCCCTGCGGTCGTGTCTGCGGTCATGGTGCGGATCAGCCTCCCTGGACCGCGGTGAGCACCTCGACGCGGTCACCGTCGCCGAGCGGGGTGGCGGGCCACTGGGTCCGCGGCACCACGGTTTCGTTGACCGCGGCGGCCACCCCGGCGGTCGCCCGGGTGAGCATGGCGACAAGGCGGTCGAGGGTCAGATCACCCGGGATCTGACGGGCCTCGCCGTTGACGGACACCGACACGGTGGGGGCAGGGGCACTGGGCGTGCTCATACGGGCTGCTCCTCGGGAACGCGGGCGCGCTCGGCACCTCGGGCGGTGAAGCGCGCGGGGGAGAACGGGCGGGCCAGGTCCGGGAGGCTCCCGGTGGCCAGCGCCTCGGCCATCACCTCGCCGGTGACGGGCGTCAGCAGGACGCCGTTGCGGAAGTGCCCGGTGGCCAGCTGGAGGCCGGGCAGCGCGGTCGGCCCGAGCAGCGGCGCATTGTCGGGGGAGGTGGGCCGCAGCCCGGCGCAGGTCTCCACGAGCGGCAGCTCGGTGATGCCCGGGACCAGCTCGTGCGCGTCCCGCAGCAGCTCGTAGACGCCGCCCGCGGTGACGGTGGTGTCGAAGCCCAGCTCCTCACTGGTGGCGCCGAGGACCAGCTCGCCGCTCTCCCGGGGCACCAGATAGAGGGGATTGCCGCGGACCACGGCCCGTACGGTGCGCGACAGGAACGCGGGGCTCCCGGCCGGCACCTCGGGCAGCCGCAGCCGCAGCACCTGCCCCTTGACCGGCCGTACCGGCGGCAGCACGGCCTCGGGGACCCCGGCCAGCCGCCCGCTCCAGCTGCCCCCGGCCAGCACGACCTGGCCGGCCGGCACCCGCCCGCCGTCGGCGAGCACGGCGCCCGAGGCCCGTCCGCCGTCGACCGTCAGCCGCGCGGCCCGGGACCGGTGGAAGACCACCCCGGCCCGCTCACAGGCGGTCAGCAGCGCGCCCGCCAGGCGGCGCGGATCGACCTGGTGGTCGCCGTCGACCCGGAGGCCGCCGCGCACCCCGGGCGCCAGCATCGGCTCAAGACGGCGGCACTCCCGCCCCGTCAGCCACTGCGAGTCCAGCCCGGACCGGATCTGCAGGGCGTGCAGATCGCGCAGATGGGCGCGGTCGTCGGCGTCCAGCGCCACGGCCAGGGTGCCGCACCGCCGGTAGCCGATCCGCGCTCCGCTCGCCTCCTCCAGCTCGGCGGTGAACTCCGGATAGCGCCGCGCGGAGGCCAGATTGAGGCCGAGCAGGGTCTGTTCGCCGTAGTGCAGCTCGGTGACGGCGGCCAGCATGCCGGCCGCGACTTGTGCGGCACCGCCGCCGGGCGCAGGGTCCGCCACCGCGGTGCGCAGCCCGCGACAGGCCGCCCGCCAGGCGGTGACCAGCCCGATGATGCCGCCCCCGATGACGAGCACATCGGGGTGCCCGCCGGCCGGTTGCGAGGGTGTACCGGATGATGATGTGCCAGACGGATGCATGGGCGTCCAGCCCCTCCCTTCGCCGGCATGACCCGGATCAGGTTCGTACGGTCGGAGGCCGGCCAGCCTCCCTCTCAGCCCGGTACGTCCGGGCTCCCGCGAGTGCGTGTACCCGTCACCCTAGTACGGGCCCGCGACACGCCGTAAGGGAGCGCCCCGGGGCGGGCCGCCCGCGTCACCGTCCGTGACGCTGTGTCAGAGATCTCGCTGCGTGCTGCTCCCGGCTGCCTTCCCGTCGTCCTCCGCCGTCCTACAGTGATCGGGTGAGCGAGCAGAGTACGTCCTCCCAGGCACCTGACCGCACGCCGCGCGTGGTGATCGCCGGCGCGGGGATCGCCGGAGTGCAGACCGCGGTCGCCCTGCGCGAACGGGGCTGGCGCGGCGCGATCACCCTGCTCGGCGACGAGCCCCACCAGCCCTACGACCGCCCCCCGCTGTCCAAGGGACTGCTGCTCGGCAAGGCAGACGGATCCGCCTTCGACGTCGACTTCGCGGGCCTGGGCATCGATCTGCACCTCGCCCGCCCGGTCACCGCGCTGCGCCCGGACGACCACGAGGCCGACACGGCCGAGGGCCCCCTCCCGTACGACTACGCCGTCGTCGCCACCGGCGCCGACCCCGTCCTGCTGCCCGGCAGCGAAGGCAAGCCCGGCGTCCATCTGCTGCGCACCCTCGACGACGCCGAACGGCTGCGGCCGGTGCTCGCCGCCCGGCACGAGATCGTGGTCGTCGGGGCGGGCTGGATCGGCGCGGAGTTCGCGACCGCGGCGCGCGAGGCGGGCTGCTCGGTCACCGTCGTCGAGGCCGCCGACCGCCCGCTGGCCGGCGCGCTGCCCGCCGAGGTCACCGCCCATATGACCGGCTGGTACGCGGACGCCGGGGCCGAACTGCGCACCGGCGTGGGCGTCGCCGCCGTCGAACCGGGCGCGGTCACCCTCGCGGACGGCACCCGGCTGCCGGCCGACGCCGTCGTCGTCGGCATCGGCGCCCGCCCCGCGACCGGCTGGCTGGCCGGCTCCGGCATCGCCCTGTCGCCGCAGGACGGCTCCGTCCTGGCCGACGCACACCTGCGCACCTCCGCCCCCGACGTCTACGCGGTCGGCGACTGCGCCTCCTTCCCCTCCGCCCGCTACGGCCGCCGGCTGCTGATCCACCACTGGGACAACGCCCTCCAGGGCCCCCGCACGGTGGGCGAGAACATCACACGCGGAGCGGCGGAGGGCGTCGTCTACGACCCGGTCCCGTACTTCTGGTCCGAGCAGTTCGGGCGGTTCGTGCAGTACGCGGGCCATCACGAGGCCGCCGACGAGATGATCTGGCGCGGCGACCCGGCCGGGGCCTCCTGGTCGGTGCTCTGGCTGCGCGACCACCGCCTGGTGGCGCTGCTGGCCGTCGGACGGCCCCGGGACCTCGCCCAGGGCCGCAAGCTCATCGAGAAGGGCGCCGCACTCGACCGGGACCGGGCCGCGGACGCCGCGCTGCCGCTGAAGTCGGCGGTGCTGTGACGCACCGCCGGGACTCACCCTCCGGTGTGCCCCGGCGACCCTGATGGCGATGCCCGGCTACCGGCTGTCAGTGCGAGGTGGCACGCTTGTCCTGTGACCGAGATTGACGCAAACATCGATGGACTCGTCCCCGCCTGGCTCACCCTCCCCGACATCGCCGAAGAGATCGGCGTCGAGGTGACACGCATCCGGCAGTTGGTCAAGGAGGGCCAGCTGATCGCGGTGCGCCGCGGCGAGAACCGGGTGCTCCAGGTACCCGCCGATTTCATCAAGGACGGCAAGGTCGTCAAGGGCCTCGTCGGCACCCTGACCCTGCTGCGCGACGACGGCTTCGCCGACGACGAAATGCTCGAATGGCTCTTCACGCCCGATGAGACCCTGCCCGGCACCCCGGCGCAGGCACTGCGCGAGAATCGCGGCACGGAGGTCAAGCGCCGGGCCCAGGCACTCGCCGTCTGACGCCACCGCACCCGAATCCGTAACCGCACCGGGGCGTACGGGCCGCCCGGCCCGTACGCCCCCGACCTGGGGGGACAGCCGCCCGATGACCACCGCACGACAGGCCCTCGCCGACGCCCGGCTCTACCTCTGCACGGACGCCCGCACCCGCCAGGGCGACCTGCCGCAGTTCCTGGACGCGGTGCTGTCCTCGGGCGTGGACATCGTCCAGCTGCGCGACAAGGGCATGGAGGCCGCCGAGGAGCTGCGCCATCTCGAGGTCTTCGCGGACGCCTGCCGCCGGCACGGCAAACTGCTCGCGGTCAACGACCGCGCCGACGTCGCCCACGCCATCGGCAGCGAGGTGCTGCACCTCGGGCAGGGCGACCTGCCGGTCCCGGCCGCCCGCGCCGTCCTCGGCCAGGACGTCCTCATAGGCCGCTCCACCCACGCCGAGGCCGAGGTGGACGCCGCGATCGCCGAGGCAGGGGTGGACTACTTCTGCACCGGCCCCTGCTGGCCCACCCCCACCAAGCCGGGCCGCCCCGCCCCCGGCCTCGACCTCGTCCGCTACACCGCCGCACAGGCCCCCGAGCGCCCCTGGTTCGCCATCGGCGGGATCGACGCGGGCAACCTCGACGAGGTCCTGGAGGCCGGCGCCCGCCGGATCGTGGTCGTACGGGCCCTCACCGAGGCCGACGACCCGGGAGCGGCCGCCGCCGGCCTGGCGAAGCGGATCCGTACCCGGAGCGCCTAGGCCCTGACTCATCGGACCCGTACGCTCCGGCAACGATTTCCGGACGTCCGGTGGCCGGGAAAATGTCCAACCCGTGGACAATCGTCGCTGTCGGTTGGTGTGCGCCGGGGCTCTGGTTAACCTGCCGGTATGGCCCTAGGTACAGCTTCCACCAGGACTGATCGCGCACGCACCGTGCGCGAGCTGCTGGCTTCCGGCAAGAAGTCATATTCGTTCGAGTTCGCCGCCCCGAAGACGGAGAAGGGCGAGCGGACCCTGTGGAACGCCATTCGCCGCATCGAGGCCGTCGCCCCGACCTTCGTCTCCGTGACATACGGCGCCGGCGGCACCTCCCGTGAGGGCACGGTGCGCGCCACCGAACGCATCGCCACCGACACCACCCTCACCCCGGTGGCCCACCTGACCGCCGTCAACCACTCCCTGGCCGACCTGCGCAACGTCATCGGCCAGTACGCCGACGCCGGCATCCGCAACATGCTCGCGCTGCGCGGCGACCCGCCCGGCGACCCGATGGGCGAGTGGGTGCGCCACCCGCAGGGCCTCGACTACGCCGCCGACCTGGTCCGCCTCATCAAGGAATCCGGCGACTTCTGCGTGGGCGTCGCCGCCTTCCCCGAGATGCACCCGCGCTCGACGGACTGGGACACCGACGTCGCGCACTTCGTCGACAAGTGCCGCGCCGGCGCCGACTTCGCCATCACCCAGATGTTCTTCTACGCCGAGGACTACCTCCGGCTGCGCGACCGGGTCGCCGCGGCGGGCTGCTCGACGCCGATCATCCCCGAGATCATGCCGGTGACCAACGTCCGCCAGATCGAGCGCTTCGCCCAGCTGAGCAACGCCGCCTTCCCGCCCGAGCTGGCCGAACGCATCCTGGCGGTCAAGGACGACCGTGCGGCGGTACGCTCCATTGGCATCGAGTACGCGACGGAACTGTGTGCACGCTTGATGGCCGAGGACATCCCGGGGTTGCACTTCATTACCCTGAACCACTCCACGGCGACTCTGGAGATCTACGAGAATCTGGGGCTGCACCAGCGGTCCTGATCTACGGTGGCCGGAAAGCGGCGGAAGAGGGGCGTATATGGGCTGGACGATCCTCTACATCGCGTTCGGTCTGGTAGCCGTCTGGCTCCTGGCCGAGGTCCTGCTCCAGAACAAGGCGCGGCTGCGCTGGCGGCTGCTGGCCTTCGTGGGCTTCCTCGGCGTGGTCGTGGGCGTGATCCTGCCCCAGGTGATCGTGATCGGGGCCGGCCTGATCGCCTTCGCCATCGGCCAGACGAACGTCACGCTCTCCTTCCGGCGCGGTTTCACCACCGGCTGGGCCCTGCGCACCAAGCCGGAGCAGCAGAGCCGGCGCCGCCGGGCCCGCGCGGGCGGCGCCCCCGCCGCCGAACCGACCCTCCAAGTCTCCGGCCTGGAAGAGGTACCGGCCACCGACGACACCGGCCGGGACGAGGACGAGAACGTCTTCGCGGGCGCCAACGCCTTCCAGGGCGGCCAGGACGCCTACGCCGGCCAGGACGCCTACACCGGCCAGAACGGCTACCCGGGACAGGACGCGTACGGCGCGCAGAACTCCTCCGACGCACAGGGCCCGTATGCAGGCCCGGGTCCGTATGCGGGCCAGAGCCCGTACGAAGCCCAGAGCCCGTACGGCACCCAGGGTCCGTACGAGAGCCAGAGCCCGTACCCCGCCGAGCCCGCATACGCCGCTGACTCCACCTACGCCGGGCAGAGCTCGTACGACACCGCCGCCCCCGTGTACGCCCCGCAGCCGATGCCCGACGAGACCGGCACCTACGGCATCTACAGCTCCGACGCCCGCGCCGTGCAGCAGCCCGGCTACACCCCCTACGACGCCTACGGCAACGCCACCGGCAACACCGGCAGCGACGGCGACGGCGCTGTCGACGGCAGCGGCAACGGCTATGCCTACGACGGCGGTTACGGCCAGCCGGCGACCGGCCAGGCCCCCTACACCGATGCCTATGCCGACCCGTACGCGGCCTACGGGGACGGCCTCGGCCAGGGCGGGCAGGCGCCCTACTCCGACCCGTACGTCGGCGCCCAGCAGTACGCGGCGCCCTACGACCCGTACGAGCAGCCGGATCCCTACGGCCAGTCGCCGTACGCCGCCGGGCAGAACGGGCAGTACGACGGCCTGGGCCAGGAGGCGGGGCAGGGCTACTCCCAGACACCGCCCGGCGGGGTCTGGGTGCCGCAGCAGCGCGACAGCGACCTCCCGCCCGAGCAGCAGTACCCGCCCTACCAGCAGCAGGGGTACGACGAGCAGCAGTACCGCTACTGAGACGGGGGCGCGGCGCGGGTCTCACGCCCGGCGGCGACCGCTCGGCTCAGGTGGAGCCGTGCCAGTCGTCGCCGTTCACGATCAGGCCCGCCACGATCGCGCCGGACATCCCGGCGTGCGCCGGCCCGCCTCCCGGGTGCGACCAGCCGCCGACCGTGTACAGCCCCGGTATTCGGGTGCGGTTGCCGGGCCGCAGAAAGCGGCCGTCCCGGCCCGCCAGCGCGGGCCCCGGCACCAAATCGCCCTCCACGGGCGGCAGTACCTCCCGCCACAGCACCCGCTCGCGCAGCCCCGGAACCGCGGCCTCGGCGATGCCGGTCATCCGGTCCGCCTCCCGCACCAGCGTCTCCCGGTCGCTCCAGTCGACCGGACCGGGCGGGGCGACCGTCGCGGCCAGGGTCACGGCCTCATGGCCGTCGTCGGGCCGGGTAGTGGGGTCGTCGGGGCGCAGCACCGTCACCGTGGGCCGGGCGCACGGACCGCGCCGCCCGGAACCGTCGCCGAAGACACCCGCCAGCTCGGCCGCACGGTCACCGGCATGGACCACCGTCCGGTGCACGGCACCCGCGGGGCGCGCCCCGCGCAGCGCCAGACACACCGTCAGCCGCCCCGCGGCCCGGTCCCCCGGACCGGGGCGTACGTCCTCCGCCCCCCAGAGCTCGCCCTCCTCCCAGAGCCCGGGAAGCTGTACCGGATCGATACCGGCGACCACGAACTCCGCCTCCGCCACCCGGCCGTCGGCCAGCCCGACGCCCGCCGCGCGGCCGTCCTTCGCCACGATCCCGGTCACCTCCGCACCGAAGGAGAACTCCACCTTGCGCGCCCGGCAGCGCTCGTACACCGCCGCGGCCAGCGCCCGCATCCCGCCGCGCGGGTACCAGCTCCCGAAGGTCTGCTCCATGTACGGCAGCACCGCCGCGCTCGCCGGGGCGCTGCGCGGGTCGAAGCCGTACGCCAGCGCATGGCTCTCCAGCAGCGCGACCAGCCGCGGATCGGCCAGCTCGCGGTGGGCGATCTCGGCGAGCGTGGCGGTTGTGGGGCCCTTGCCGCGCCCGAACAGCCCGCGCCGTCGCACCGCCGGATACGGATCGCGGCCCAGCACCCGCCAGTCCTGCCACAGCGGCTCCTCCAGGAGCGGGCGGCGGGTGGCGTCCCAGGCCTCGCGGGCGCGGTTGACCAGCGCGCTCCAGCGCTCGCCCGCGCCGTCGCCCAGCGCTTCGTCCAGGGCCGCGAGCACGCCGGCCCGGGAGGCGTTCGGCAGCGAGACGGCGGTGCCGTCCGCGAAGACATGGCGGCTCGCCGGATCGACCTGCGCCAGCTCGACGCAGCTCTCCAGTGGCTCCTTGCCCGTCTTGAGGAACAGATCGCGGTAGACGGCGGGCAGATGCAGCAGACCGGGCCCCGTGTCGAAGGCGAAGCCGTCCCGTTCGTACCGCCGCAGCGCGCCGCCGTACGTCGCGCCGCGCTCGTACACCGCCACCCGGTGGCCCGCAACGGCCAGCCGGGCAGCGGCCGCCATCGCGCCCATCCCGGCGCCGATCACCGCAATCCGTGCCATGCCTGCGACTTTATCCGGCGGCACTGACAACGGCGGTGGGGCGGTTCCGTCCGTGGCCCCTCAGCCCGCAGGAGGCGCCACGCCGCCCGCCGTGGCCAGGCGCTTCTCCTCGCGCCGTGCGCGCCGGCGGCGCAGGAAGCGGCGGATCCGCGACCACATGAAGATCACCAGCGCGATGCCGCCGATCAGGAGCACGCCCGCGATGCTCGCCGCGAGCACCGGGTGGAAGACGGCGAAGGCGATGAGCCCGGCGACGCCCAGATCCTCGGCCAGGCTCAGCACGATGTTGCTCGCGGGCTCCGGCGAGGTGTTGACCGCGATCCGGGTGCCCGCCTTGACCAGATGGCTGAGCAGCGCCGTGGTTCCGCCCACCGCACCGGCCGCGAGCTGGGGCAGCGACCCGTCGTGACCGGCGAGCAGCGCCGCCACCACGCCGCCCGCGATGGGCCGGATCACCGTGTGGACGGCGTCCCAGACGGAGTCGACATAGGGCACCTTGTCGGCGACCGCCTCGATGACGAAGAGCACGGCGGCCACGATCAGCACATCGGGACGCTGCAGTGCGGCGGGCACCTCGTCGGTGACGCCGGAGGCGCCGAGCAGGCCGAGGAGAAGGACGACGGCATAGGCGTTGATTCCGCTCGCCCAGCCACTGGTGAAGACCAACGGGAGTACGGACACGCAGGAGATCGTAGGCCAGCCGCGGGCGGCGCGGGGCGGCTCCCGGCGGTACCGGCGTCATGTGCTCAGTTCTGAGTATCCGTACTCAGCCGGCGAGATGAGTAGGTACGCGGATGGGCCGGCGGCCGTCCGGAAGGAAGAGTGTTCACCACGGAAGGGACGCGGCGCCGCACCGCCGACACGGGGCGGCGGAACGGCGCGGCTCCCGGCCGTAACGGGGAAACACGGGGGAACGTACGGGGGCTCCACGGGGGAGCACGGGGGAGCACGGGGGAAGCGCTGTCCTGGTCGGATCGGCGGGGGAACGATCCTGGCCAGGGCAGCGCACTCTTTTGTGGGGAGCGCGGGGCCGTACGTACGGTGCGCGCCGGAACCGACCACTCGGCGCGCACCGCCGCCCCGGCCCCGGGTCACTCCCGGCGGCCGGTGACCCTCCCCTGGAGGAGCCGCGACAGCGCCGCGTGCACATCGTCGATCGACCGGTCCGGCTGGTACGACTGCCAGTCCAGGGCGGCCACCAGGACCATCCCGAACAGCGCCGAGGCGGTCAGCGGGATGTCGATCTCCTCGCTGAGCTCCTCATGGGCCACCGCCTGTCGCAGCACGTTCTCCACCACCGTGATGGCCCGTTCGCGCACCACCATCAGCGTCGACTGCCAGGCGCGGTTGGTGCGCCACAGCTCGGCCACGTAGAGCTGGGTGAGCGCCGGGTAGGCGGAGATGAACTCCAGCCCGGCCCGGATCATCGCGTCCAGGGCGTCGATCCGGCTGCCGCCGCGGCCGGTCACCTCGTCGGCGGCCTCCTGGAGGGAGGTCGCCAGCAGCTCGATGCCGTGCCGCAGCAGCTCCTCGAAGAGAACGTTCTTGCTCGCGAAGTTGTAGTAGACGGTGCCCTTCGCGACGCCCGCCCGTTCGGCGATCTCGTCCACCGTGGTGGAGGAGAAGCCCTGTTCGGCGATGAGCGTGACCGCGGCCTCGAAGAGTTTGCGCCGGGTGGCGTCGCGGCGTGTAGTGGAGCTGTCCATGGGGGCGATTGTGCCGGTCCCCGCGGCCCGCCTGCTCACAGGCTCAGCTCCGGGTGGAGGTCCTTCATCCGCACCACCTGGCGGCCGCGGGCCGCCACAGAGGTCAGCGCGAGCGCTCCCACGGTGAAGGCGGCGAGTACGAGACTGCCCTGCCACACGGGCTCCAGACCGCCCCCGGTGATGAGCCGGCGCAGCCCTTCGACGATGTAACTCATCGGCAGATAGGGGTGGATGGCGTTGAAGAAGCCGGGGCTGGTCTGCACCGGGTACGTACCGCCCGCCGAGGTCAGCTGGAGCATCAGCAGCGCCAGCACCAGGATCCGGCCGGCCGGTCCGAACTTCGCGTTCAGCCACTGCACGATCGCCGAGAAACAGGCCGTGACCAGGACGAGGAAGCCGATCGTGCCGGCCGCCCGGGCCATCTCGAGGCCGAGCGCGAAGTGCAGTACGGACATCAGGGCCGCGGTCTGCAGCACCCCGATACCGACCACCGGCAGCCATCCGGACACCGCCACCCGCCAGGGGGCGGCGCCCATCGCCAGCGCCCTCCGGTTGAGCGGCTGGATCAGCATGTACGCCACCATGGCGCCGACCCACAGGGACAGCGGGATGAAGTACGGGGCGAAGCCGGTGCCGTAGTTCGCCGCCTTGTGGGCGGAGTCGGACGCCAGCTGCACCGGGTCGGACATCACCAGGGTGCGCGCGTCGCGGTCCTTCTTGCCGTAATCGGGGATCTGCTGGGCGCCGTCGTGCAGCCCGCCGGCCAGCTTCCGCGAGCCGTCGGAGAGCTTGAACAGACCGCCGTCGAGCGTCTGCGCACCGTTCTTGAGCCTGCCCACACCGGAGTCGAGGTCGCCCATCCCGGTGGCGGCGCGGCCGGTGCCGTCGTGCAGCTGGTGGGCACCGTCGCTGAGCCGGCCCGCCCCGTCGGCCAGCCGGGCATTGCCCGCCGCCAGCTTGCGCGCGCCCGCGGCCACCTTGTGCGCACCGTCGTTGAGGTCATTGATCTTCTTGACCGCGGCGTCCATGTCCCGGCCCATGGTCGGCCCGTGCTTCGCCAGCTCGCCCGCCAGGTAGTGCAGCGTGCCCAGGTCACGGTCCAGCTGGTCGAGGTTCTTCTGGTCGTGGACGTAGCCGCTGACCTTCTCGGCGACGTCCGCCGCCCGGTCCGCGTCGTCCCTGAGCTGCTTCAGCTCGGGGCAGGAGGTCTCGAGAGTGATCCCGCTCTCGCAGCGCATCCGGTAGTACCTGGCCAGGTGGTCGGAGATGCCCCGGGAGAGGCGCGCTCCGTCGGCGGCCGCGCCGGGCAGCTTGTCCAGGTGGTCGCGGACGGCCTGGGAGCCGTCGGCGACGAGCCGTGCCGCCTCGCCGATCTCCTTGCCGTGCGCGTGGATGAAGGGCCCCACCTTGTCGTTGATGCCGTTGACGGTGTCGGCCAGCTGCTGGGTGCCGTCGGCCACCTGCCCGGAGCCGTCCGCCAGTTGGCGCGACCCGTCGGCGGCCGTACCGGCCCCCTTGGCGAGGTCGGAACTGCCCCGGGTGAGCCGCCCGGCGCCCGCGTCGAGGTCGCCCAGGCCCTTGACCAGCTTGCCGCTGCCGTCCTTGGCGGTGCCCAGTCCGTCGGCGAGCCGGCCGCTGCCGTCCTTGGCCTTCCCGATGCCGTTCTTGAGCTTGTCGGCGCCGCCGGCGGCTTCCTCGGTCTTGTCGTGGAGTGTCGAGAAGGAGACGAAGATCTTGTCGAAGAAGGTGCGCGAGGCCTTCTCGGAGGCCGCCGCGCGCACCTCGGAGAACACCGTCCGGGAGATCTGCCCGACGATGTAGTTGTTCGCGTCGTTCGTCCGCACCTTCAGGGCGCCGGTCTCCGGGTGGTCGCCGGAGCTGGAGGCGATCCGCTTGCTGAAGTCCCGGGGGATGGACAGCGAGAGGTAGTACGTGCCGTCCTCGACGCCCCTGGCGGCCTCCCCGGCGTCCACCGGGCGCCAGTCGAAGGTGTGGCTGTCGCCCAGCCCGTCGACGATGCTCTCGCCCGCCGAGATCCGCTGCCCGCCGACGTCGGCGCCCTTGTCCTCGTTGACCAGCGCGACCGGTATCTTGTCGAGCCGTCCGTACGGGTCCCAGAAGGACCACAGGTACAGCGCGCCGTACAGCAGCGGCAGCAGCAGAAGCGCGGCCAGCGCCGCGCGCGGCAGCTTCCCCCTCCCGAACCGCTTCAGCTCAAGCGCGGCCAGTCTCGGCGAGCGCATCGGCCGCCCCCTCCTCGTCGTCGTCCATCTCGTTCTGTACGGCTGAGTTCTGTACGGACGTGCTCTGTGCCGCGCCGTCCGGTACGGCTTCGGTGCGGCCGGTGCGTACCAGGACCACGTCCTCGGCCTCCGCGCCGTCCTCCGGGGGCTCGCTGCACACCGCGAGCACCGTCGTGCCGGCCGCCGCCAGGGCGCGCAGCATCGCCCAGGCCTGGCGCCGCTCGTCGTCGGACAGCTTCAGATCGGTGTCGTCCACGGCCAGCAGCCGCGGGCCGCCGATCAGCGCCAGCGCCACGGACAGCCGCAGTGCCTCCAGCCGCTCCAGGTCACGCACCGATGTGCGGATCCCCTTGGGCAGCGACTCCAGGTCCAGCCCGGCCGCCTCGAGCGCGGCGTCCACCAGGGCGCGGGCCTCGGCCCGGCGCTCCCGGCGGGGCCGCAGCAGCGCCCGCAGCGAGGCCCCGAACCGGCCCTGCAGCAGGGCGCGTTCCCGCAGATGCTCGCCCACCGTCAGCGCCGGGTCGAGCTCGGCGACCCCGGGTACGTGGGCGAGTGCGGTGACGGAACGGACCGCGGCTATCTTCTTGGGCAGTGGCAGCCCGGCGACCTCGGCGGTGCCCTCGGCGGACTTCATCCGTCCGGTGAGCGCGAGCAGCAGGCACGTACGGCCGGAACCCGACGGGCCCTGCACGGCGATCAGCGAGCCCGGCGCCGCCGCGATGTCGATGCTCCGGAACGCCCAGCCGCGGGGGCCCTTGATGCCGAAGCCCGCGGCCGTGACCGCCGCCCCGTGCGGGGTGCTGTCCACGATCCCTTCCCCTCCTCGGGCCGAATGCTACTTGAACTGACTGGTCAGTTCAAAAAGTATCGGTGCCGCACCCGCCCGCACGCAAGGGGTTGCGGGGAATCGATGTCCGGCCGGCCCGCACCGCCGGTCCGATCCCTTCGCCATGCCCCCGCTTTTCGGTGGGAGTGTCGGAGAAAGTGCAGGTCAGCGCCGATTGTCAGTGGTGTACCTCACGATGGGGTCATACGGTCCCGAATCAGCATTCGGTCCGAACCGGCATGCGACGACAGGAGGTTCGTCATGGCAGCTCGTCCCACCGCGGGCAGCTCCGCTGCGTACGGTCCCCCGAGCGATGTCCACCCCGTCCTGCGGCGGACGACAGCACCGCCCGCCGCCCTCGGTCTCCTCGCCCAGGCCCGCCACGGCCTCGGCGAAGCGGAGACCCTCGAGACGCCCAACGAACGGTTCGCCACGGCCCATCTGGCCGCGCTGCGCACCGCTGCCGCCGTGCTCGCCGTGCGCGGCCGGCCCGAAACCACCCCACGCCGCCGGCAGCGGATACGCAGCGCCTGGGAGGTGCTCCCCGAGGTCGCGCCCGAACTCGCCGAATGGAGCGCCCTGTTCGCCTCCGGCGCCGACCGCCGGGCCAGGGCGGAGGCCGGTATAGCCGGCGCGGCCAGCAGCCGCGATGCCGACGATCTGCTGCGGGACGTGTGGATGTTCCTGCGTCTGGTGGAACGGATGCTGCTGCTCCAGCCGCCGCTGCCGCCGCAGCGGGCGGGCTGACCGGCGCGGCGGCAGCGGCGGCGCAGCGGCCCGAGGGCTCCGGCGGGCGTGATGCACGGCGGGGGAGGCGCCGCAGGCCGCGGACGGTGCGGAACGGAATAGGGTGGTGGGCGACTGGATGTTCATGCCCCCGCCGAGGAGCCACCCGCCGTGTCTGACCCGCTGCGCCCCCGCGCCTCCCTTCGTACCGCCGTGGTCTGGGAGGTCCTCAAGGACGCCCTGGAGCGCCGGGTCAAGACCGCCGGGCGCGACGCCCTGGATGTCCTGGACACCGGCGGCGGCACCGGCAACTTCGCCGTCCCGGTGGCCCGCCTCGGCCATCGCGTCACGGTCGTCGACCCCAGCCCCAACGCCCTCTTCGCCCTGGAGCGCCGGGCCGCGGAGGCAGGGGTCGAGGACCGGGTGCGCGCCGTCCAGGGCGACGCCCACGGCCTGTTCGACGTCGTCGAGCGCGGCGGCTTCGACACCGTGCTGTGCCACGGCGTCCTGGAGTACGTCGACGACCCCGCCGAGGGCCTCCGCAACGCCGTCGACGCGCTGCGCCCGGCCGGCACGCTCAGCCTGCTCGCCGCGGGCCTGGGCGGCGCCGTACTGGCCCGCGCCCTGGCCGGCCACTTCACCGAGGCCCGGCACGCCCTCGCCGACCCCGCCGGGAGCTGGGGCGCGGGCGACCCGGTGCCCCGCCGCTTCACCGCCGAGCAGCTCACCGACCTGGTCGCCGCCACCGGCCTGCAGGTCGGCGCGGTGCACGGCGTACGGGTCTTCGCCGACCTGGTCCCCGGCGTACTGGTCGACACCGAGCCCGGCGCCATGGACGCCCTCCTCAAGCTCGAGGCGGCCGCCGCCGAGCAGCCCGCCTTCCACTCGGTGGCCACCCAGCTGCACGTCCTCGCCGAGCGCGACTGATCCCCGGCCGGCCTCGTGCGGGCTGCACGATCACCGCGTGCAGTCGGTCACGGGCCACCCGATCGGCCCCTTCTCCCCGTATGATCGGGGTACGACGTTCCGGCATGACGGAAGGGCGGGTGGGGAATGCAGCCAGCATCACACCGGTCGCCGTGGCGGCCCGGAGCAGTGAACTGGCGTTGAGGGGCGGGTTTCACGGGGGCGAATCCCTGCCTATCCTGAAAGGGTCGCACCCGGTCGCCCCCCGCGACCGACGAGTAGGAGGACTCCGTGCCGCTCTCGGAGCACGAGCAGCGCATGCTCGAGCAGATGGAGCGAGCGCTGTACGCCGAAGATCCCAAGTTCGCGACGGCGCTTGAGGGAAGCGGGCTGCGCACGTACACCCGGCGACGGGTCTACCAAGCGGCCGCGGGCTTCCTGGTCGGTATTGGCCTGCTCATGGCCGGTGTGATGATCCCGGACCAGATCTGGATCAGCCTGGTGGGCTTCGTCGTCATGCTCGGCTGCGCGGTACTGGCCGTCACCGGATGGCGTAAGGCCCCCAAACCGGGTGACCGGCCGGCCGCCCAGGGCGCCGCGGGCGGACCGGCAGGCCGTCAGCCCAGGCAGAAGCGCTCGATGATGAACCGCATCGAGGACCGCTGGCAGCGCCGCAGGGACGAACAGGGCCACTGAGACCGGCCTCCGCCTCGTACACACTTCGCGCGGCCGCCCGACAGGATCGGGCGGCCGCGCCGCTGTGTGCAGGGCCGGGGTACTGCGGCCGCTACGCCCGCTGCCGTCCCGGCCGCAGGGCCGCCGTCGCCCGACGGGCCGCGGTGGCCGGGCCGCTGGACTTGCAGCGGACGACGAACGCCGTCCAGCGGGCCGCGCAGGCCCGCGCGAGGCGGACCGCCGAGCGCGGGGCGAGGAGGGCGCGCAGCCGCAGACCGCGTGTCGCCGCCGTGTGCAGCCCGGCGCGGGCCCGCCGGACGTCCGCGGCGAGCCCGGTGGCCGGGCGCGGCCGCGGGGCGTACAGCGTCTGCTCGACGGCCGCCGCCACCCGGTGGACGGCACCGGCGGCGTCCGCCGGCAGTTCACCGATGCGAACGATCCGGTCGGCCGCCCTGCGCGGGGTCAGCGACTCGTCCGGCAGGATGCCGAAGTCCCAGGCGGTGTCCAGCAGCTCCTGCCAGGCGGCCAGCGTGCCCGCCGGGCCGTCGCCGTCCGCCAGCCGCCGGGACCGCATCCGCAGGCGCCACAGCAGCGGGAGGACGGGCACCAGCAGGACGAGCGGGGCGGCCAGACCGACGGCCAGGACCGGCCACAGCCGCGGACCGCCGTCCGCGGGACGCCCGCCGGGTGCTGCAGGCAGTGCGGCGCAGGCCGTCCCGGCGCCCTGCCGCCGCTCACCGGGGGCACAGCTCGGAGCCGTGGACGGGGCGTCCGGCGCGCCGGCGGACTGCCCCGGCTTCGGCTCGGGGGCACGGGGACCGCCGTCGGCCGGCCCCTGCTCGGGGTAGGTGTACTCCGGGACGTTGCCGCGGCTCGGGGTCGGCTCGAAGCGGGTCCAGCCGATGCCCTGGAAGTACAGCTCGGGCCAGGCGTGCGCGTCCTTGAGGCTGACGGAGGTCGTGCCGTCGGACTGCGGGGAGCCGGGGGTGAAGCCGACCGCCACCCGGGCCGGAATGCGCAGGGTGCGCGCCATCGCCGCCATCGAGAAGGAGAAGTGGACGCAAAAGCCCTCCTTCTCCTCCAGGAACCGCGCAATGGCCTCGCTGCCGCTGCCCGCGCTGACCTGCGTGTTGTAGGTGAAACCGCCGTTGAGCGAGAACCAGTCCTGGAGCTTGACCGCCTTGTCGTACGGGGTCCGGGCGCCGCGGGTGACCTTGAGCGCGGTGGCCCGTACCTCCGGGGGCAGTGACTGAGGCACCCTGGTGTATTCGCGCACCAGCTGCGGGGGCGGCGGCGGGGCCGCGGCCAGCTGCTTGGCGGTCGGCCGTACCTGGAGGCTCTCGACCTGGTACTGCACCCCGCGGGTGGTCTGCCCCCGGTCGCCGACCAGGGTGCGGCCCTTGGGCTCGAAGCGCCAGCGCCCGGCGATGTCCACCCTGGACGCCGGGTAGGGGAGCGGCAGCCAGTTCTGGGCGTACCACTCGGCGGTCGACACAGAGGTGGTGATCCTGGTGGCGGCCACCTTGCCGGACAGGCCGGGCGGGCCCGGCAGCCGGTCGGGGACGTCGGTGACGGTGCGCTCGGACGGCTTCCAGGCCGTGCCGTCGAACTGGTCCAGGGCCACTATCCGCAGATACAGGTCCCGGGTGTCGTCCGCGGTCGTGCGGTAGTTGAGGACTTCCCTGTCCTCCGGCTGGTTCAGGCTGTTCTGCAGCGAGACCAGCGGGTTCACCGCGGAGATCGTTCCGCCGCCGCCCCCGGGGCCGCTGCCGCCGCCGGGCGGGCCGATCAGCCCGCCGCCCAGCGAGGGCAGCACGGCGGGCACCACCAGCGCGATGCCGAGGGCCAGCGCGCCGATCCGGCGGCCCGTACGGACCGGGGCCAGGGCGGGGCCGCCCGCCGCGGAGCCGAAGCCGCCCGGCCGGCCCGTACCCGTCCCGCCGAAGACCCTGCCCCACTGGGAGAGCCGGTCGCGGCCCTCGGCCAGGAGCAGCAGCAGATAGCCGCCGGCCGCCAGCAGGAACCACAGCCAGCCCGCACCGCCCTGGGACAGCCCGGCCGCCACCGAATACAGCGCGAGCAGCGGCAGCCCGGCGGGCGCGGCACTGCGGTACGTGACCGCCAGCGCGTCCACCACCAGACCGATCACCAGGACACCCGCCACCAGCAGCAGCCGGATGCCGGGCGTGGCCGGGGCCGGGGTGGCGTACCGGCCGACGTCCCGGACCCCGTCGTGGACCAGCCGGCCCAGCTCCGTGACGGCGTCCGGGCCGGGCAGCAGCCCGAGAACCGCCTGGCCGTGGGCGAAAAACAGGGTCAGCAGCAGTACGGCGACCAGCGCCTGCACCCCGACGGTCAGCGGTCTCGCCAGCGGCACCCGCCGGGTCAGCGCCCCCACGCCGGTCATGACCGCCAGCAGGAGCGTGGCCAGCACCACCCAGTCCATCGGTTGCACCAGCGGCAGCAGTGCGCAGGCCGCGCACAGGGTCGCCACCGCCGCACACAGTGCCAGCCGCGCCCGGCTGCTCATGCGGCCACCTCGCTTCCCTCGCCGCTGTCCGCCCGTGCGCTCATGCCCCGCCTCCCGCCGTGGCGCCGCTCCGCGTGCCGTGGTCCCGGCCCGCCCCGGTGCGGTCGGCGGCGCACCGCCACAGTTCGGCCAGCGAGGTCCCCGGGGCCACCGGCAGGGCCGTCCAGCCCGCCTTCTGCAGCATCAGCACCCGCTCCTCCACCGGCACCTGTCCCGACGAGAATCTGATCCCGCCGGGACCCGGCAGCCAGGCGTCCCCGTCCAGCACGAACGCCACCGCCGCGCCGCAGCGCTGCCGTATCCGCCCGGCGACCGCCGCCTGCTCCTCGTCCAGATCGCCGAAGAAGGCGACCAGCAGCCCCTCCCTGCCGCCGCGCAGGGCGTCGTACGCGGCCGAGAGCCCGGCCTCCTCGGAGTGCTCCAGCACGGCCAGGGTGTCCAGCAGCAGCCCCGCGGCGTCGGCGGACCCATCGCCGCCGGTGCCGTCCGGGCCGGGCACCGAGGCGCCGGTGTCGGTGAGCAGCCGCACCGAGAAGCCCCGCGCCGGCAGATGGACGCCCAGCGACGCGGCGGCCGTCACGGCCCACTCGAAGGCCGAGTCGGGCCCGGCCCCGTCGTGGGCCACCGCACGGGTGTCGAGCAGGACCGTGCAGCGCGCCTTCTGCGGCTGTTCCTCCCGGCGGACCATCAGCTCGCCGTGGCGCGCGGTGGACCGCCAGTGGACCCGGCGCAGATCGTCGCCGTGGCGGTAACCGCGCGGGATGACATCGTCCTCACCGGCCAGCGCCAGGGAGCGCTGCCGCCCGTCGCCGTAGCCGGGCGTCTCGCCCGCCGGCCGGACCGGCGGCAGGGGCTCCGTGCGGGGCACCACGGTCAGCGTGTCGGAGGCGCTGAACGAGCGGGTCAGCTCGCACATCCCGAACGGGTCGGACAGGCGCAGCTGCAGCGGGCCCAGCGGATAGCGGCCGCGCAGGTCGGAGCGGACGCGGTAGGAGACCTCGCGGCGGCCGCCGGCCTCGACCCGGTCCAGTACGAAGCGGGGCCGCGGCCCCAGGACGTAGGGCACCCGGTCCTGGAGCAGCAGCACCCCGGTGGGCAGCCGGGAGACGTTCTCGATCACCAGCCGGACCCGGGACTCGGCGCCCGCGGGCACCCGGGCGGGGGAGAGCGTACGGCTGCCCGCGACGCGGTGGCGGGTGCGGTGCAGCACCAGGACGCACACCAGCGGCAGCGCCGCCAGCAGCAGCCCGACCCGCAGCAGATCCGCCTGCCCGAGGAGGAACGAGCACACCGCGGCGGCCACCCCGGCCGCCAGGAACGATCTGCCGCGCGTCGTCAGCCCCCCGAGCGCCGCCCGCACCCCGCCCCGACCCGGCGTCCCCTCGTGTCCCGCCCCGAAGCTCCCCCCGCCGGACATCACAACCCCCGTGCACCGGGCGGCTGCTGACCGCGGATGCCCGCCCGCCACTGCGGTGCGGACGGTTCGGGAACCGGAGTGCGGTGCAGGATCTCCAGCACGATCTGCTCGGCGGTACGGCGGTTCAACTGGGCCTGTGCGGTGGGCAGCAGCCGGTGCGCGAGCACCGCCACCGCCAGCGACTGCACATCGTCCGGCAGCGCGAACTCCCGCCCGGCCAGCGCCGCCGCGGCCTTCGCGGCCCGCACCAGATGCAGCGTGGCCCGCGGCGAGGCACCCAGCCGCAGCTCGGCATGGCTGCGGGTGGCCGCCACCAGGTCCACCGCGTATCTGCGCACCGCCTCGGCGACATGGACCGTGCGCACCGCGTCGATCAGCTTCACGATCTCGTCGGCGTGCACCACCGGGCGGAGGCCGTCCAGCGGGGAGGCGCCGCCGTGCACGTCCAGCATCTGCAGCTCGGCCGCGGGGCTGGGATAGCCGATCGACACCCGCGCCATGAAACGGTCCCGCTGCGCCTCGGGCAGCGGGTAGGTGCCCTCCATCTCGACCGGGTTCTGCGTTGCGACGACCATGAAGGGGCTGGGCAGCTCATGGGTCTGCCCGTCCATCGTGACCTGGCGCTCCTCCATGGACTCCAGCAGCGCCGACTGGGTCTTGGGCGAGGCGCGGTTGATCTCGTCGCCGATCACGATCTGCGCGAAGATCGCGCCGGGCTTGAACTCGAAGTCCCGGCGCTGCTGGTCGAAGATGCTGACGCCGGTGATGTCGGACGGCAGCAGATCGGGCGTGAACTGGATACGCCGCACCGAACAGTCCATGGAGCGGGCCAGCGCCTTGGCGAGCATGGTCTTGCCCACGCCCGGCACATCCTCGATGAGCAGATGTCCCTCGGCCAGCAGCACCGTCAGCGCGAGCCGTACGACCTCGGGCTTGCCCTCGATCACTCCCTCCACCGAACGGTGCACCCGCTCCACGGTGGCGGCCAGATCTCCCAGGCCCGTTCGTTCGTCGTACGTCGTCACTCGGCCCTCCCCGGCCCTTCCCCCAGCACTGGTCACCCACGCATTCTTGCCGTCCGCGCGGCTTTGCGTCATGACCTGTGGACAACTGCGCACAACTGCGGCCGGTATGTCCGGCCCGTCCGCATTCAGGGCCGGGGGTCGATCTCCCGCAGCAGTCCCGTCGTCACATCGAAGACGAAGCCGCGGACGTCGTCCGTGTGCAGCAGGAAGGGCGAGGTGCGCACCCGCTGCATGGACTGCCGGACGTCCTCGTCGAGGTCCTTGAAGGCCTCGACCGCCCAGGTGGGCCGCTGTCCGACCTCGGCCGCCAGATCGTGGCGGAAGTCCTCGGTCAGGTTCAGCAGACCGCAGCCGGTGTGGTGGATGAGGACGACCGACCGGGTGCCGAGGGCACGCTGGCTGATCGTCAGGGAACGGATGATGTCGTCGGTCACCACACCGCCCGCGTTGCGGATGGTGTGGCAGTCGCCGAGCTCCAGGCCCAGCGCGGCATGCAGGTCGATCCGGGCGTCCATGCAGGAGACCACGGCGACCTTGAGGACGGGCCGGGCGTCCATGCCGGGGTCGGTGAACGCGGTGGCATAGCGCCGGTTCGCCTCGACGAGGCGGTCGGTGACGGTGCCATCCGCAGGGGCGGCGGCGCTGTCGGCGGACGGGGGCAGCGGCTGCGACGCAGGTATGGGCATGCCCTCACCGTAAACGTCACCGCCCGATCCGGCCGCATGTGAGGCCGGGCATAGGGGTCAACGTCACCACTTGTGTACCCCGTGTGAGGTAACCCACAGTGATCCGGGGGCCGCCTCCATCCGGGTGAGCGGCCGGCGCGAAAGCCGTCGCAGGACGCGCGGAACCGGTTGATTGACCGGGGCAGCCGGTGGACTAAAGTGGCGCGAAGTGGGAGGCGTGACGCTCTCCTTGGATCCCGAATCCCTCGCGTGCGGCACGTCGCACGTACGGCTCGGCCTCCTCCCGCTCCACCGGTCTTCCGACGCCACTTCCCCGTCGCCGGAGGGCCGCTTCCCCTTCAGAGCGGGCGGGGACCAAGCGGTACGTACGGCATCCCCCAGCCAGCGGCCGGGGACCCACCTGCCGCCCACCCCATCGGAAGAGGCATGAGCAGCAACACTCGGCACGTACCCGTCATGCTCCAGCGCTGCCTGGACATGCTCGCCCCCGCGCTCGCCGAGCCCGGAGCGGTCGTCGTCGACTGCACCCTCGGCCTCGGCGGGCACAGTGAGGCGCTGCTCGCCGCCTTCCCCGGGGTCCGGCTCATCGCCCTCGACCGCGACCCGGCGGCCCTGAAGCTGGCGGGGGAGCGGCTGGCCCCGTACGGCGACCGCGCCACCCTGGTGCACGCCGTCTACGACGAGCTCCCCGAGGTCCTCGGCCGGCTCGGGGTGCCGCGGGTGCAGGGCGTGCTGTTCGACCTCGGTGTCTCCTCGATGCAACTGGACGAGGCCGGGCGCGGCTTCGCCTACGCCCAGGACGCCCCGCTGGACATGCGGATGGACCAGACGCGCGGCATCAGCGCCGCGGACGTCCTCAACACCTACGCGCCCGGCGAGCTCGTCCGGATCCTGCGCGCCTACGGGGAGGAGAAGCAGGCCAAGCGGATTGTCGCGGCGATCGTGCGCGAGCGCGCCAAGGAGCCCTTCACCAACAGCGCCCGGCTGGTCGAGCTGATCCGCGACGCGCTGCCGCAGGCCGCCAAGCGCACCGGCGGCAACCCCGCCAAGCGCACCTTCCAGGCACTGCGCATCGAGGTCAACGGCGAGCTGGCCTGTGTGGAGCGCGCCATCCCGGCCGCGGTCAAGGCGCTCGCGGTCGGCGGCCGGATCGCCGTGCTCGCCTACCACTCGCTGGAGGACCGCCTGGTCAAGCAGGTCTTCGCGGCCGGTGCGGCCAACACCGCGCCGCCCGGTCTGCCCGTCGTCCCCGAGCGCTACCAGCCCCGGCTGAAGCTGCTGACCCGCGGCGCCGAACTCCCCACCGAGGAAGAGGTCGCCGAGAACCGCCGGGCGGCCCCCGCCCGGCTGCGCGGCGCCGAGCGCATCCGCGCGGACGTCGAGGACACGGCGTGAACGGCAAAGGGCGGCGGCCGCGGCGGCTGGCCGCGCTCCTCCCGGCCGGCACCGGCACCGCGGCCCGTGCGCCCTTCGTCCTGCTGATCGTGGTGCTGCTCGGCTCCGGGCTGATCAGCCTGCTGATGCTCAACTCCGCCCTGAACCAAGGGTCGTTCGAGCTCAGCAAGCTGGAGAAGAAGACGGACGACCTGAAGGACGAGCAGCAGGCGCTCCAGCAGGAGGTGGACGGCTACTCCGCGCCGGGCGCGCTGGAGAAGCGGGCGCGGGAGCTGGGGATGGTGCCCGGCGGCAGTCCGGCGTTCCTGATGCCGGACGGCACGGTGCGCGGCCGGCCGAGCGTGGCGACGGGGGAGGAGCCGGCGGCGCTGAGCTCGTCCGCCGAGCCGCCCGCCGAGCCGCCGGCGGGGCCGTCCGCGCCATCCGTGCCGTCCGCACCCGGGGCCGGGGCCCCCGCCCCGACGACCCCCGGCAGGTGAGCGGCGGCATGACCGAGCCCAGGGAGCCCCGCCGCCGCGTACCGCGCCCGGCCGCCCGGCCCGCCCGCGGCGGCCCGCAGCGCCCGGCCGCCAAGCGGACCGCCGCCAGGCCCACTGCCCGGCCCGCCCCGAAACCTGCCCCGAAGCCCGGCGCCAAGAGGCCCGCCGCCCGCCGCCCCGCCGCCCCGTTCCGGCTGGCCAGCCCCCGCCCCCGGCTGCGCCTGGTCTCCCTCGCCCTGACCCTCGTCCTGCTCGCCTTCGTCGTACGGCTCTTCCAGGTGCAGGCCGTGGACGCCTCGGCGTTCGCCGCCAAGGCCAACGAGAACCGCTATGTCCCGGTCCGGCTGGCCGCCGAACGCGGGGCGATCACCGACCGCAACGGCGTGGCGCTGGCGAGCACCGTGGACGCGTACGACATCACCGCCGACCCGAGCCTGCTGGCGCCCGACCGGACGGGGATCGACGACGCCCCGCAGCGCGCCGCGAAACTGCTCGCGCCGATCCTCCACGAGGACCGCGGCACCCTGGCCGGGAAGCTCGCCCGGCACCACACCCGCTACGTCCTGCTCTCGCGGCAGCAGACCCCGCAGGCCTGGAAGCGGATCAAGGACCTCCGCAAGACCCTCGACGCCGAGGCGGCCGCCGCGCCCAGGCGCGCCCCCCGCCCCAACGTCCTGGTCGGGATCTTCGCCGACAAGCACAGCAAACGGATCTACCCGAACAAGGACCTCGCCTCCGGTGTCCTCGGCTTCGTCAACGGCGAGGGCAAGGGCCGCGGCGGCATAGAGGCACTGCTCGACACCGCCCTCGCGGGCAAGGAGGGCAAGCTCGTCTACGCCCAGTCCGGCGGCCGCCGGGTGCCCACCGCGGACGCCCAGGAGCACCCCGCCGTCCCCGGCAGCGACGTCCAGCTGACCCTCGACCGGGACATCCAGTGGGCGGCACAGCGGGCCATCACCCGGCAGGTCAGGAAGTCCCGGGCGGACCGCGGCTACGTCGTCGTCCAGGACACCCGCACCGGCGAGATCCTGGCGCTGGCCAATTCGCCCGGTTTCGACCCCAACGACATCTCCCGGGCCGACCCGGGGGCGCTGGGCAACGCCGCGCTGACCGACGCGTACGAGCCGGGCTCCACCAGCAAACTGATGTCGATGGCCGCCGTCCTGGAGGAGGGTGCGGCCACCCCCGCCACCCGCGTCACCGTCCCCAACCGGCTGCACCGCGGCGACCGGCTGTTCGCGGACGACGTCGACCACCGCACCTGGTATCTGACCCTCAACGGCGTGCTCGCCAAATCCAGCAACATCGGGACGATCCTGGCGGCCGGCCAGCTGGGGAAGACGCAGCCCGAGGCCAACCGGGTGCTCTACTCCTACCTGCGGAAATTCGGCATCGGGAAGCCGACCGGGCTCGGCTTCCCCGGGGAGACCGACGGCATCCTGGCCAAGCCGCAGGACTGGAACACCTCGCAGCAGTACACCATCCCGTTCGGCCAGGGGCTCTCCCTCAACGCCGTCCAGGCCGCCTCCATCTACTCCACGATCGCCAACGGCGGCGAGCGCATCGCCCCCTCGCTGGTCCGCGGCACCACCGGACCCGGCGGCCGCTACACCCCCGCCGCCCACCCCGAGCGCAGCCGTGTGGTCGGCAAGAAGACCGCCGCGACCCTGGCCACCATGCTCGAATCGGTGGTCGACGACCACGAGGGCACCGGCCCCAGGGCGAAGATCGACGGCTACCGGGTCGGCGGCAAGACCGGCACCTCCAACCGGGTGGACCCGAAAACCGGCCGCTACCACGGCTACACCGCCTCCTTCGCCGGCTTCGCGCCCGCCGACAAGCCACGGATCACGGTCTACTGCGCCGTCCAGAACCCCACCCGGGGCAGCTATTTCGGCGGCCAGGTCTGCGGCCCGATCTACCAGCAGGTCATGGAGTTCGCGCTGAAAACCCTCCAGGTTCCGCCGACCGGCACCAAAGCCCCCAGGCTGCCGGTCACCTTCAAGCCAGGCGAATGAAATCGAGGCAATACCGCCGTGACGACCATCACCACCGACGGCACTCCCGAACCCGCGAACAGCTCCCGCGCGGCGCCCTCACTTCGCCCCGGGCCCGTTCAGCCCGGTACGCTCACCGCCGTGTCACAAGCTGATCAGTCCCCGAAACCCCCGCACACGGAGGAGGGCGGCCCCGGCAGATATCCGGGTGCGCCCCGCCCCGAGCAGGTCCGCCCCACCCCGCTGGCGGATCTCGCCGAACAGCTGGGCACCCCAGCTCCGGCCGGCGCCTCCGATGTCCAGGTCACCGGCATCACCCACGACTCCCGGGCGGTCCGTCCCGGTGATGTCTATGCCGCGCTGCCCGGCGCCCGCCTCCACGGCGCCGACTTCGTCGCGCAGGCCGCCGACCTCGGTGCCGCCGCGATCCTGACCGACCCGGCGGGCGCCGCCCGCGCCCTCGAGACCGGCCTGCCGGTCCTGGCCGTCGAGAACCCGCGCGCCCGGATGGGCGCACTGGCCGTCTCGATCTACGGCGCCCCGGGCGAGGACCTCCTCCAGATCGGCATCACCGGCACCTCGGGCAAGACCACGACCGCGTACCTCATCGAGGGCGGGCTGCGGGCCGCGGCGGCCAAGAAGGCCGACGGCGGGCTGACCGGCCTGATCGGCACCGTCGAGACCCGTATCGGCGACGAGCGCATCAAGTCCGAGCGGACCACCCCCGAGGCCACCGACCTCCAGGCGCTGTTCGCGGTGATGCGCGAGCGCGGCGTCAAGGCGGTCGCCATGGAGGTCTCCAGCCACGCGCTGGTCCTGGGCCGGGTCGACGGCTGTGTCTTCGACGTCGCGATCTTCAACAACCTCAGCCCGGAGCACATGGAGTTCCACTCCGGCATGGAGGACTACTTCCAGGCCAAGGCCCGGCTGTTCACCAGGGCCCGCAGCCGCGCCGGCGTCGTCAACCTCGACGACGAGTACGGCAAGCGGCTGGCCGAGGGCGAGTCCGAGGTCCCGGTCACCACCTTCTCCGCCGAGGGCCACCCGGACGCCGACTGGCGCGCCGCCGACGTCGAGGTCGGCACGCTCGGCTCGACGTTCACCGTGCACGGCCCCAAGGGCGAGACGCTGCGTGCGGCCTCCCCGATCCCCGGCCCGTTCAACGTCGCCAACGCGCTCGCCGCGATCACCTCGCTGATCGTCGCCGGGATCGACCCGCAGACCGCCGCCGACGGCATCGCCGCGGTCCCCGGCGTCCCCGGCCGCCTCGAGCGCGTCGACGCCGGCCAGCCGTACCTCGCGGTCGTCGACTACGCCCACAAGACGGACGCCGTCGAATCGGTTCTGCGCGCGCTGCGCAAGGTCACCGACGGCAAGCTGCACGCCGTCCTCGGCTGCGGCGGCGACCGCGACCCGCTCAAGCGCGTCCCGATGGGCGCCGCGGTGGCCCGGCTCGCCGACACGGCCATCCTGACCTCCGACAACCCCCGCACCGAGGACCCGCTCGCGATCCTGGCCACCATGCTCCAGGGCGCCGCCGAGGTGCCGGTCCACGAGCGCGGCACGGTGCTGGTCGAGGAGGAGCGGGCCGCGGCCATCGCCGCCGCAGTCGCCCGCGCCGAGCCCGGCGACACGGTCATCGTCGCGGGCAAGGGCCATGAGCAGGGCCAGGACATCGCCGGAGTGGTACGCCCCTTCGACGACCGCCAGGTGCTGCGCCAGGCCATCGAGGAATCGCTGAAGTCGCAGCAGTCACCGCAGTCGCAGCAGTCACCGCAGCCGAACCACCAGGGATGACACACCGCCATGCGCGCACAACCCGTTTACTGGCACCCTCTGCCCCCGGCCGGGGGTGACCTGTGATCTCCCTGTCCCTCGCCGAGATCGCCAGGATCACCGGCGGACAGATGCACGACATACCGGACGCCGGCGCCGCGGTCACCGGATCCGTCGTGATGGATTCCCGCCAGGTCCGCCCCGGCGGTCTGTTCGTCGCGTTCGCCGGTGAACGCGCCGACGGCCACGACTTCGCCGCGGGCGCGGTCGCGGACGGTGCGGTGGCCGTGCTGGCCGCCCGGCCCGTCGGCGTCCCCGCGATCGTGGTCGACGACGTGGTCGCCGCCCTCGGCGCGCTCGCCCGCGCCGTCGTCGAGCGCCTCGGCACCAAGGTCGTCGCCCTCACCGGATCAGCCGGGAAGACCAGCACCAAAGATCTCATCGCCCAGCTGCTGCAGCGGCACGGGCCGACCGTCTGGCCGGAAGGCAACCTCAACAACGAGATCGGGCTGCCGCTGACCGCGCTGCGCGCCGACGCCTCGACCCGCCATCTCGTCCTGGAGATGGGCGCCCGCGGCGTCGGCCACATCCGCTATCTCACCGGGCTGACCCCGCCGGAGATCGGCGTCGTGCTCAACGTCGGCACCGCCCACATCGGCGAGTTCGGCGGCCGTGAGCAGATCGCCGTGGCCAAGGGCGAACTCGTCGAGGCGCTCCCGGAGCACGGCGTCGCGGTGCTCAATGCGGACGATCCGTACGTCAGCGCCATGGTCTCGCGGACGAAAGCCCGTACGGTCCTGTTCGGCGAGGCCCGAAATGCCGAGATCCGTGCCGAGAATGTCCGGCTCACCGCTCTCGGACAGCCCGCTTTCACGCTTCACACACCCTCCGGGTGCAGTGATGTGACCATGCGGCTGTACGGTGAGCACCACGTGTCGAACGCGCTCGCCGCGGCCGCCGTCGCCCATGAGTTGGGCATGCCCGTAGACGAGATCGCCACCGCGCTCTCCGAAGCCGGCACGCTCTCCCGCTGGCGCATGGAGGTCACCGAGCGCGCGGACGGCGTGACGGTCGTCAACGACGCCTACAACGCGAACCCCGAGTCCATGCGAGCGGCGCTGCGAGCGCTGGTCGCGATGGGCACCGCCGCCAAGGCGAAGGGCGGTCGTACGTGGGCGGTGCTCGGTGAGATGGCCGAGCTCGGCGAGGACTCGCTCGCCGAACACGACGCGGTCGGACGCCTGGTCGTCCGGCTCAACGTCAGCAAGCTCGTGGCGGTCGGCGGCAGGGAAGCGGCCTGGCTCGACATGGGCGCCAAGAACGAGGGTTCGTGGGGTGAGGAGTCGGTGCACGTGTCCGACGCGCGGGCGGCGGTCGACCTGTTGCGCAGCGAGCTGCGACCGGGAGACGTCGTGCTGGTGAAGGCGTCCAGGTCGGTGGGTCTGGAGCGGGTGGCCGAGGCATTGCTGGACGCCGCGGGCGCCCAGGGCGGAGCCGCATCCCGATGAACTCCATGAAGCAGATCCTCTTCTCGGGGATGATCGGGCTCTTCCTGACCCTGATCGGCACCCCGCTGCTGATCAAACTGCTGGCCAAGAAGGGGTACGGGCAGTTCATCCGCGATGACGGCCCGCGCACCCACGGCAGCAAGAAGGGGACGCCCACCATGGGCGGCATCTCCTTCATCCTGGCGACGATCATCGCCTACGCCGTGACGAAGGTGATCACCTCCAGCGATCCGACCTTCTCCGGTGTGCTGGTGCTCTTCCTCTTCGCGGGCATGGGCCTGGTCGGCTTCCTCGACGACTACATCAAGATCGTCAAGCAGCGTTCGCTGGGCCTGCGGGCCAAGGCGAAGATGGCCGGCCAGCTGATCGTCGGCATCGCCTTCGCGGTGCTCTCGCTGCAGTTCGCGGACCTGCGGGGCCAGACCCCGGCCTCCGACCGGCTGTCCTTCACCCAGGACTTCGGCTGGCAGGTCGGCCCGGTGATCTTCGTGATCTGGGCCCTGTTCATGATCCTGGCGATGTCCAACGGCGTGAACCTCACCGACGGACTCGACGGCCTGGCCACCGGCGCGTCGGTGATGGTCTTCGGCGCGTACACGTTCATCGGCATCTGGCAGCACCAGGAGTCCTGCGCCAACCAGATCACCGCGGGACCGGGCTGTTACGAGGTCCGCGACCCCCTCGATCTCGCGGTCGTCGCCTCCGCCCTGATGGGTGCCTGCTTCGGCTTCCTGTGGTGGAACACCTCGCCCGCCAAGATCTTCATGGGCGACACCGGCTCGCTGGCCCTGGGCGGCGCGCTCGCCGGCCTGGCGATCTGCTCCCGTACGGAGCTGCTGCTCGCCCTCCTCGGCGGCCTCTTCGTCCTGATCACCATGTCCGTGGTCATCCAGGTCGGCTCCTTCAAGCTGACCGGCAAGCGGGTCTTCCGTATGGCGCCACTTCAGCACCACTTCGAGCTAAAGGGGTGGTCGGAAGTCCTTGTGGTGGTCAGGTTCTGGATCATTCAGGGCATGTGCGTGATCGTCGGACTCGGCATCTTCTACGGCGGCTGGCAGGCAGCGAAGTGACCACGCAGGGCCCGGTGGACTTCACCGGTATGCACATCACCGTCGCCGGCCTCGGCGTGAGCGGCGTTCCCGCCGCCCGCGCCCTGGCCGGCCTCGGCGCCCGGGTCACCGTCGTCAACAGCAGCGACGGTGAGCGCGAGCGCGCGCAGGCGGCCGAGCTCGAGCCCCTGGGGGTGACCGTCCGCCTCGGCGACGGCGACACCCTCCCCGAGGGCACGGAGCTGGTTGTCACCACCCCCGGCTGGAAGCCCACCAGCCCCCTCTTCCTCGCCGCCGAGAAGGCGGGCATCGAGGTATGGGGCGATGTCGAGCTGGCCTGGCGGCTCCGCGGCCCCGACGCCGCGCCCTGGCTGGCGGTCACCGGCACCAACGGCAAGACCACCACCGTCCGGATGCTGGCGTCGATCCTGGAGGCCGAGGGCCTGCGCACGGCCGCCGTCGGCAACATCGGCGTCCCGCTCGTGGACGTGGTGCTGGGCCGGGGGCAGGAGGGGGAGGAGCCCTGCGGGCCCTATGACGTCCTCGCCGTCGAGCTCTCCAGCTACCAGCTGCACTGGGCGCCCTCGGTACGCGCCCACTCCGCGGCCGTCCTCAACCTCGCCCCGGACCACCTCGACTGGCACGGCTCCATGGCGGCGTACGCGGCCGACAAGGGCCGGATCTACGAGGGCAACACCGTCGCCTGCGTCTACAACGTCGCCGACCCGGCGACCGAGGAGCTGGTCCGCGCGGCCGACGTCGAGGAGGGCTGCCGGGCCATCGGCTTCACCCTCGGCACCCCCGGCCCGTCCCAGGTGGGCGTGGTCGAGGGTCTTCTCGTCGACCGCGCCTTCGTCGCCAATCCGCAGACCGCCCAGGAGCTCGCCGAGATCGGTGACCTCGCCTCCCCCGCGCCGCACAACGTCGCCAACGCGCTCGCCGCCGCGGCCCTGGCGCGGGCCTTCGGGGTGCGCCCGGCCTCCGTACGCGACGGACTGCGCGCCTTCCGCCCCGAGCCGCACCGCATCGAGCACATCGCGGACGCCGGCGGCCTCACCTACATCGACGACTCCAAGGCCACCAACACCCACGCCGCCGAGGCGTCGCTGGCGGCGTACGAGCACATCGTGTGGATCGCCGGCGGCCTCGCCAAGGGCGCGACCTTCGACGAGCTGGTGCAGAAGTCGGCGAAGCGGCTGCGCGGGGTGGTCCTGATCGGCGCCGACCGGGCGCTGATCGGCGAGGCCCTGGCGCGACACGCCCCGGATGTCCCGGTCGTCGACCTCGGCCGGACCGACACTGGGGCGATGTCCGAGGCCGTACGGGAAGCCACCCGGCTCGGCAGGCCCGGCGACACCGTTCTGCTGGCCCCGGCCTGCGCCTCGATGGACATGTTCGTCAATTACACCAAGCGGGGCGAAGCCTTCGCCGACGCCGTCCGTGAGCAGACCGCCACGGGCGGCGCGGACACCGCGGAAAACTAGCCGCTCCCCGCTGCCGTCGGCGACCCGCGGCGCGCGCACCTGTGGAGGGGACGAGGATGACGGCCCGACCGGCCAAGGCTGTGTCCCGACGGCCCCCGCGCCCGGCCCGGCGCACCTCCGCGGTGCGCCCGCCGCGCGCCGGCCGCGGCGGGCCCCGGCGCCTCTACAGCCGTGTCCGGCGGGCCTGGGACCGGCCGCTGACCGCCTACTACCTCATCCTCGGCGGCAGCCTGCTGATCACCGTCCTCGGGCTGGTGATGGTCTATTCGGCCTCCCAGATCAAGGCCCTGCAGTCCGGCCTCGCCCCGTCGTACTTCTTCCGCAAGCAGCTGCTCGCGGCGGCCATCGGCGGGGTCCTGCTGCTGGCCGCGTCCAGGATGACCGCGAAGCTGCACCGGGCGATGGCCTATCCGCTGCTCGCGGTCTCGGTGTTCCTGATGTGCCTGGTTCAGATTCCGGGCATAGGGGTCGCGGTCAACGGCAACCGGAACTGGCTGAGCCTCGGCGGTCCTTTCCAGATGCAACCGAGCGAGTTCGGCAAGCTCGCCCTGGTCCTGTGGGGCGCCGACCTGCTGGCCCGCAAGCAGGAGCGGAAGCTGCTGACGCAGTGGAAGCATCTGCTGGTGCCGCTGGTCCCGGTCGCCTTTCTGCTGCTCGGGCTGATCATGCTCGGCGGCGACATGGGCACCGCGATCATTCTCACGGCGGTCCTCTTCGGGCTGCTGTGGCTGGCCGGCGCCCCCACCAGGCTCTTCACGGGGGTCCTGGGCGGCGCGGTGGCCATCGGGGCGCTGCTGATCCTCACCAGCGCCAACCGGATGTCCCGGCTGGCCTGCATCGGCGCCACCGATCCCGGCCCCGGCGACCAGTGCTGGCAGGCGGTGCACGGCATCTATGCCCTCGCATCCGGCGGATTCTTCGGTTCCGGCCTCGGTGCGAGTATGGAAAAATGGGGTGAACTCCCTGAACCGCACACCGACTTCATCTTCGCCATCACCGGGGAGGAACTGGGCCTGGCGGGGACGCTGTCGGTACTCGCCCTCTTCGCGGCTCTAGGCTATGCGGGTATCCGCGTGGCCGGACGCACGGAGGACCCCTTCGTCAGGTACGCAGCGGGAGGCGTGACCACCTGGGTCATGGCCCAGGCCATGATCAACATGGGTGCGGTGCTCGGCCTGTTGCCGATCGCCGGAGTCCCGCTCCCGCTGTTCTCCTACGGAGGCTCCGCCCTGCTGCCGACGATGTTCGCCATCGGGCTGCTGATCGCCTTCGCGCGTGACGAGCCCGCTGCGCGGGCGGCACTGGCTTTGGCTACGCGGAAGCCGGTTTTCGGCAGAAAACCGGCTGGGGTGAGATGGAAAACGATGAGACGGCGCGTCGCCCGACGGCCGTCCGGAGAGCGGTGAATTTCGGTGCATGTCGTACTCGCCGGTGGGGGGACCGCCGGCCACATCGAGCCCGCGCTCGCCCTCGCGGACGCCCTGCGCAGGCAGGACCCCACCGTGGGGATCACGGCACTCGGCACGGAGAAGGGCCTGGAGACCCGGCTCGTCCCGGAGCGCGGCTACGAGCTCGGCCTGATCCCGGCCGTACCGCTGCCGCGCAAGCCCACGCCCGAACTGATCACCGTCCCCGGGCGGCTGCGCGGCACGATCAAGGCCGCCGAGCAGATCCTGGAGCGCACCAAGGCGGACTGTGTCGTCGGCTTCGGCGGCTATGTCGCGCTGCCCGGCTATCTGGCCGCCAAGCGGCTCGGTGTGCCGATCATCGTTCATGAGGCCAACGCCCGGCCGGGCCTGGCCAACAAGATCGGCTCGCGGTACGCCAAGTTCGTCGCCGTCAGCACCCCCGACAGCAAGCTGCGCGGTGCCCGCTACGTCGGCATTCCGCTGCGCCGCACCATCGCCACCCTGGACCGCGCGGCCGTCCGCCCCGAGGCGCGCGCCGCCTTCGGGCTCGACCCGAACCTGCCGACTCTTCTGGTGTCCGGCGGCTCCCAGGGCGCCCGCCGGCTCAACGAGGTCATCCAGGCCACCGTGCCCGCACTCCAGCGCGCCGGTATCCAGGTCCTGCACGCGGTCGGCCCGAAGAACGAACTGCCGCATGTGGACAACATGCCCGGGATGCCGCCGTATGTGCCGGTACCGTACGTGGACCGGATGGATCTTGCGTACGCTGCGGCCGACATGATGCTCTGCCGCGCGGGCGCGATGACCGTCGCCGAACTGTCCGCCGTCGGGCTCCCGGCCGCCTTCGTCCCGCTGCCCATCGGCAACGGCGAACAGCGGCTCAACGCCCAGCCGCTGGTCAACGCCGGCGGGGGCCTGCTGGTCGACGACGCCCAGCTGACCCCGGAGTGGGTGCAGTCCAGCGTGCTCCCGGTCCTGTCCGATCCGCACCGGCTGTACGAGATGTCCCGCGCGGCCTCCGAGTTCGGCCGCCGGGACGCCGACGAACTGCTGGTCGGCATGGTGTACGAGGCGATCGCGCAGCAGCAGTAGCGAACGAGCAAAGGCAGGGGAGCGTGGCCGGACTCAGAACCGCCCGGCGCGGTGACAGCAAGCGGCCGTCCGGCCCGCCCTCCGCCCGTGCGCCGCACCCGCGCCGAACCGCATGGCTGCGCATCCCGTTCGGCACCCCGCGCCGCCGCCGGTCGGTCCTCGTGCTGGTCCTCGTGGCGGGCCTCGGCGGCTTCGGCGGCTGGGCCCTCTACGGCTCGGACTGGTTCCGTGTCCGTGACGTCAAGGCCGTCGGCACCCGGGTTCTGACGCCGGATGAGGTGGTGGCCGCGGCCCGCGTCCCGAGGAACGCGCCGCTGCTCTCGGTGGACACCGGCGCGACGGTCCGCCGGATCCGGGCCCGGCTGCCGCGGATCCGGACCGTGGAGGTGATCCGGTCCTGGCCGGGCACCATCGCGCTGAAAGTGTCGGAAAGAACGCCGGAACTTGTGCAGCGATCGGGCGGAAACTATCGCGAAGTGGACCGCGAGGGCGTCCGTTTCGCCACCGTCCGTACCGTCCCCAAGGGCGTTCCGCTTCTGGAAATGGCCGTTTCCGATTCTCCGAGCCTGTCCCGTTTCGGAACCGGCCGTCTGCGTCGCGCCGCGGCGGACGCCGTCGGGCAGCTCCCGGGCGCGGTCCGCAAGGACCTGCGCACGGTCCGCGTCACCTCTTACGACTCCCTCACCCTGGAGTTGACGGGGGCTCGTACGGTCGTATGGGGCAGTTCCGAACGGGGCGCGGAGAAGGCCAGGGTGCTCACCGCCCTGCTGAAAGCGGCGCATGGGGCGCGCCACTTCGACGTCTCGGTGCCCAGCGCCCCGGCCGCAGCGGGGAGTTGACGTACGTAGCCGCAGGCCAGCACCCTGGATGGCTACGACTATGGGTGATCACATAGGGTGAAAAGAAAAACGGGAGGTTCGGCGTGTTCGTTGAACGCGCGCGCCTTGTCGACTTAGTGTCTCGTTCCAAAGGGACTGTGGAACCAAGGAACACAGGCACAGGTAACCCTAAACTTAAGGTTTAGGGTTCGGGTCGGCAACACGGACCGTCCCAATCGGCATCAGTCGGCGCCCACACGGAATGTGAGGCGGCGACACGTAACTCGAGGCGAGAGGCCTTCGACGTGGCAGCACCGCAGAACTACCTCGCAGTCATCAAGGTCGTCGGCATCGGCGGCGGTGGCGTGAACGCCATCAACCGGATGATCGAGGTCGGGCTCAAGGGCGTCGAGTTCATCGCGATCAACACCGATGCACAGGCGCTGCTGATGAGCGACGCCGACGTCAAGCTCGACGTCGGCCGCGAAATGACGCGCGGACTCGGCGCGGGCGCCAACCCGGACGTGGGCCGCAAGGCGGCCGAGGACCACCGCGAGGAGATCGAGGAGGTCCTCAAGGGGGCCGACATGGTCTTCGTGACCGCGGGCGAGGGCGGCGGCACGGGCACCGGCGGTGCACCCGTCGTCGCCAACATCGCCCGCTCGCTGGGCGCCCTGACGATCGGTGTGGTCACCCGGCCGTTCACCTTCGAGGGCCGCCGTCGCGCCAACCAGGCCGAGGACGGCATCGCCCAGCTGCGCGAAGAGGTCGACACCCTCATCGTGATCCCCAACGACCGGCTGCTGTCCATCTCGGACCGCCAGGTGAGCGTGCTCGACGCGTTCAAGTCCGCGGACCAGGTGCTGCTGTCGGGTGTCCAGGGCATCACCGACCTGATCACCACCCCCGGCCTGATCAACCTCGACTTCGCGGACGTCAAGTCCGTGATGTCGGAGGCCGGCTCGGCCCTCATGGGCATCGGCTCGGCGCGCGGCGACGACCGCGCGGTGGCCGCCGCGGAGATGGCGATCTCCTCGCCGCTCCTGGAGGCGTCCATCGACGGCGCCCGCGGGGTGCTGCTGTCCATCTCCGGCGGCTCCGACCTCGGTCTCTTCGAGATCAACGAGGCCGCGCAGCTGGTCAGCGAGGCGGCGCACCCGGAGGCCAACATCATCTTCGGCGCGGTCATCGACGACGCGCTGGGCGACGAGGTCCGGGTCACCGTCATCGCCGCGGGCTTCGACGGCGGCCAGCCGCCGGCCCGCCGCGACGCGCAGTCCGCGCTGACCGCCCCCAAGCGCGAGGAGCCGGCCCCGGCCCCGCGCCCGGTCAACCCGCCCGAGCCGCGGGCCTCGTCCTTCGGCGGCCTGGGCTCGGTGCCCGTACGGGACGCGGGGACGGCCCCCGCGGAGCGAGCCGGCGAGCCGGCCCCGGCGGAGTCCTCCTCCCCGCTGGGCGAGTCCTCCTCGTCCTCGGCCGGCGGGGCGCAGGTTCCCCCGGCCCGTCCGTCGTACGCGGACAGCGCGGCCGAGGAGCTCGACGTCCCCGACTTCCTGAAGTGACCAAAGCACCGAAGTGATAGGGCAACAGCACCACGAGAGCGGCGCGCATTTCGCCTTCACCGACAGGTGGGGCGGGGTGAGCGCCGCTCCGTATGATCAGCTCAATCTGGGCGGCGCGGTCGGCGATGACCCCTCGGCGGTCCGTACGAACCGGGAGCTCGCCGCCGGGGAACTCGGCCTCGATCCGGCCGCGGTGGTCTGGATGAACCAGGTCCACGGCCGGGACGTGGCCGTGGTCGACGGCCCCTGGGGCACCGGCGGGATCCCGTGCGTGGACGCGGTGGTGACCGCCCGTCCGGGTCTCGCGCTCGCCGTACTGACCGCCGACTGCACCCCGGTACTGCTCGCCGACCCGGTCGCCCAGGTGGCCGGGGCCGCGCACGCCGGGCGGCCGGGCCTGGTCGCCGGGGTCGTCCCCGCGGCGGTCGAGGCGATGACCGGGCTGGGCGCCGACCCCGCGCGGATCATCGCGTACACCGGGCCCGCAGTCTGCGGACGCTGCTACGAGGTGCCGGAGGCGATGCGCGCCGAGGTCGCCGCGGCCGTGCCCGAGGCCTGGTCGACGACCAGTTGGGGCACCCCCGCGGTGGATGTCACCGCAGGTGTCCGGGCCCAACTGGCCGCGGCGGGCGTGCCGGTGCGGGAGGACGCCCACGTCTGCACCCGCGAATCGGCGGACCATTTCTCCTATCGGCGGGACCGCACCACGGGGCGGCTCGCGAGTTATGTATGGCTCGGGGACCCCCCGGCCGCAGGCCGGGGGAGGCTGAGCGTGTGACGGACGTGCGGAAAACGGAACTTGCCGACAACCTGGCGGCGGTGGAGAACCGTATCTCCACCGCTTGTGCCAAGGCCGGCCGGCCGCGTGAAGAGGTGACCCTGATCGTGGTCACCAAGACGTACCCGGCGAGCGACGTCCGGCTGCTCGCGGAGCTGGGGGTGCGGCACGTCGCGGAAAATCGCGATCAGGATGCGGCACCGAAGGCCGCCGAATGTGCCGATTTGCCTCTTACTTGGCACTTCGTCGGTCAATTGCAGACGAACAAAGTGCGGTCCGTCGCCCGCTATGCCGGACTTGTCCAGTCGGTCGACCGGGCCCGGCTCGTCACCGCGCTCTCCCGGGAGGCGGTGCGCGCCGAGCGGGAGCTGGGATGCCTGATCCAGGTGGCGCTTGACGCGGAGTCAGGGCGGCAGGGGGACCGGGGCGGAGTGGCACCGGACGGTGTGCCGGCGCTGGCCGAGGCGATCGCCGGGGCCCAAGGGCTGCGGCTGGACGGTGTGATGACCGTCGCGCCGTTGAGCGGACCGTATGCCGGGCGGCAACTCGCCGCATTCGAACGACTCATGGAAATCTCAACCGACCTGCGCGTCAACCATCCTGCTGCCAACATGGTGTCAGCAGGCATGAGCGCGGACCTCGAAGACGCCGTGCGGGCCGGGGCGACACATGTGCGCGTCGGCACTGCGGTACTCGGAGTCCGACCACGGCTCGGGTAACGTCGCGAAGCAAGTCGGACCACAGCACAAAATATGGTCATTCCCGTCAAAAGGGGGCGGGTAGGCCGAAAGTGGATCCAAGGCGCCCGGTGACGGAGCCGATCCACCACAGAGCGGAGGACGCAGAGAATGGCCGGCGCGATGCGCAAGATGGCGGTCTACCTCGGCCTCGTGGAGGACGATGGGTACGACGGCCGGGGTTTCGACCCCGACGACGAGTTCGAGCCCGAGCTTGACCCGGAGCCGGAACGGGGTCGGCGCCAGCAGCACCAAGTCCAGGCGGAAACACGCCCGGAACGGGAGGAACCGGTCCGTGCCGTGACACCCCCGGCGCAGCGTGAACCCGCCCCGATCGCCGCGGAAAGCGGACGACCCGCCCGAATCGCCCCCGTGGCATCCATCACACCCGACCGCCCGAATCTGGAGAAGAACGCACCGGTGATCATGCCCAAGGTTGTGTCCGAGCGGGAGCCGTACCGCATCACGACGCTTCACCCCCGGACCTACAACGAAGCCCGTACCATCGGGGAACACTTCCGTGAGGGCACTCCGGTGATCATGAATCTCACAGAGATGGATGACACAGACGCAAAGCGACTTGTCGACTTTGCGGCCGGTTTGGTGTTTGGTCTTCACGGGAGCATCGAGCGGGTGACGCAGAAGGTGTTCCTGTTGTCGCCTGCTAACGTCGATGTCACGGCGGAGGACAAGGCCCGTATCGCAGAGGGCGGGTTCTTCAACCAGAGCTGAGACGCAACACCGGGCAACACCGAGGCCGGCAAGGCCGAGACGGGATCAAGGGGAGAGGGACGCGCGAGATGAGTGTCGCTGGTCAGGTGATCTATATCGCGCTGTACTGCTTCCTGATCGTGTTGATCTTCCGGCTGGTGATGGACTACGTGTTCCAGTTCGCCCGTTCATGGCAACCCGGCAAGGCGATGGTGGTCGTTCTGGAGGCCACCTACACTGTCACCGATCCGCCACTCAAGCTTCTGCGGCGGGTCATTCCGCCGCTGCGTCTCGGGGGCGTGGCGCTCGACCTGTCCTTCTTCGTATTGATGATCATCGTCTACATCCTGATCACCGTCGTGAGGTCGGTGTTGTTGTGAACGATACGGTCTTGCCGATTGCCGACGACTACGTTGAGGTGAAGTAGAGATGCCGTTGACCCCCGAGGACGTGCGGAACAAGCAGTTCACGACCGTCCGCCTCCGAGAAGGCTATGACGAGGACGAGGTCGATGCCTTCCTCGACGAGGTTGAAGCAGAGCTGACCAGGCTGCTCCGGGAGAACGAGGACCTGCGCGCCAAGCTGGCCGCTGCCACCCGCGCCGCTGCGCAGAACCAGCAGCAGCAGGGCCTGCGCAAGGGACCCGACCAGCAGCAGCCGCAGCAGCAGCGAGGCGGGGCCCCGGTGCCCGCCGCCATATCCGGTCCGCAGCCGGTCCCGCCGCAGCAGCAGGGGATGGGTGGCCCGCCCCAACTGCCCGGTGGTGCACCGCAGCTGCCTCCAGGTCCCGGTGGCCACGGCGGCCCGCAGGGCCCGCACGGTCCCGGTCCGATGGGCCCCGACGGCCCGATGGGCGGCCCCCTGGGCGGCCCCGGCGGTCCGCAGCAGCTGCAGCAGGGCGGCGGCCAGCAGGGCGGCCCCGGCGGTGACAGCGCGGCGCGCGTGCTGTCGCTGGCGCAGCAGACCGCCGACCAGGCGATCGCGGAGGCCCGTTCCGAGGCCAACAAGATCGTCGGCGAGGCGCGCAGCCGCGCCGAGGGCCTGGAGCGGGACGCCCGCGCCAAGGCCGACGCGCTGGAGCGGGACGCGCAGGAGAAGCACCGCGTAGCGATGGGCTCGCTGGAGTCGGCCCGCGCCACGCTGGAGCGCAAGGTCGAGGACCTGCGCGGCTTCGAGCGCGAGTACCGCACCCGCCTGAAGTCGTACCTGGAGAGCCAGCTGCGCCAGCTGGAGAACCAGTCCGACGACTCGCTGGCCCCGCCGCGGACCCCGGCGCCCACCGCCGCGGCCTCGCTGCCGCCGTCCCCGTCGATGGCGTCGGCCGGTGCGGGCACCATGGGCGGCAACCACACCATGGGTGGTAACCACACCATGGGCGGCGGCCAGTCGATGGGCAACGGCGCCGGTGGCGGCCCGTCCTACGGCGGTCAGCAGCAGATGTCGCCGGCGATGACCCAGCCGATGGCACCGGTACGGCCGCAGGGCCCGTCCCCGATGGGACAGGCGCCGTCGCCGATGCGCGGTTTCCTCATCGACGAGGACGACAACTGACGTCCGCCCAGCGCTGACGTCGGCAATCAAGGGCCGGGCCCCGAGGACTTCCTCGGGGCCCGGCCCTTTTGCCGTGTGCGGTGCCGTGCCGGGGGGCGCGGTCCGGCCGCCCCGTTACGGCGAAGCCCCCGGCACACCGGGTGCCGGGGGCTTCGCCGTAACGGCCGTGCCGTCGCCGCTTACGCCTTCCGCAGGTGGAACGTCAGGCCCAGGCTCTCGTCCGTGAACGCGGAGCCGAAGGAACCGTCCGGCTCGCCCTGGGCGTAGTCCGTGGCGAGGACCTCGTCGGAGATCAGGGCGGCGTGGTCGGTCAGGGCCGTGCGGACGTCCTCGTCGGTGGCCGACCAGCGCAGGGCGATCCGGTCGGCGACGTCCAGCCCGCTGTTCTTGCGGGCCTCCTGGATGAGCCGGATGGCGTCACGGGCCAGGCCCGCGCGGCGCAGCTCCGGGGTGATCTCCAGGTCGAGGGCGACCGTCGCGCCGGAGTCGGAGGCCACCGACCAGCCCTCGCGCGGGGTCTCGGTGATGATGACCTCGTCCGGGGCGAGGGTGACGGTCTCGCCGTCGACCTCGACGGACGCCGTGCCGTCGCGCAGCGCCAGCGACAGGGCCGCCGCGTCCGCCGCCGCCACGGCCTTGGCCACCGCCTGGACACCCTTGCCGAACCGCTTGCCGAGGGCACGGAAGTTGGCCTTGGCGGTGGTGTCCACCAGGGAGCCGCCCACCTCCGAGAGGGAGGCGAGGGAGGAGACGTTCAGCTCCTCGGCGATCTGGGCGCGCAGGTCCTCGGAGAGACCGGCGAAACCGGCCGCGCCCACCAGCGCGCGGGACAGCGGCTGCCGGGTCTTGACGCCGGACTCCGCGCGGGTCGCGCGGCCCAGCTCGACCAGGCGGCGGACCAGCAGCATCCGCTCGGAGAGCACCGGGTCGATGGCCGCCTTGTCGGCCACCGGCCACGTGGCGAGGTGGACGGAGTCCGGGGCGTCCGGGGTGACCGGGACGACCAGGTCCTGCCAGACCCGCTCCGTGATGAACGGGGTCAGCGGGGCCATCAGGCGGGTGACCGTCTCGATGACCTCGTGGAGGGTGCGCAGCGCGGCCGGCTCGCCCTGCCAGAAGCGGCGGCGGGAACGGCGGACGTACCAGTTGGAGAGGTCGTCGACGAAGGAGGAGAGCAGCTTGCCGGCGCGCTGGGTGTCGTAGGCCTCCAGCGCCTGGGTGACGCCGTCGACCAGGGTGTTCAGTTCGCCGAGCAGCCAGCGGTCCAGCAGCGGGCGGTCGGCCGGGGCCGGGTCGGCGGCGGACGGCGCCCAGCCGGACGTACGGGCGTACAGGGCCTGGAAGGCGACGGTGTTCCAGTAGGTGAGCAGCGTCTTGCGGACGACCTCCTGGATGGTGCCGTGGCCCACCCGGCGGGCGGCCCACGGAGAGCCGCCGGCGGCCATGAACCAGCGGACCGCGTCGGCGCCGTGCTGGTCCATCAGCGGGATCGGCTGGAGGGTGTTGCCCAGGTGCTTGGACATCTTCCGGCCGTCCTCGGCCAGGATGTGGCCCAGGCAGACGACGTTCTCGTACGACGACTTGTCGAAGACGAGGGTGCCGACGGCCATCAGGGTGTAGAACCAGCCGCGGGTCTGGTCGATGGCCTCCGAGATGAACTGCGCCGGGTAGCGCTTCTCGAACAGCTCCTTGTTGCGGTACGGGTAGCCCCACTGCGCGAACGGCATCGAGCCCGAGTCGTACCAGGCGTCGATCACCTCGGGGACGCGGGTCGCCGTGAGCGAGCAGCCCTCGGCGGTGCAGCCGAAGGTGATCTCGTCGATGAACGGGCGGTGCGGGTCCAGGCCCGACTGGTCGGTGCCGGTCAGCTCGGTCAGCTCGGCCAGCGAGCCGACGCAGGTGAGGTGGTCCTCCTCGCAGCGCCAGATGGGCAGCGGGGTGCCCCAGTAGCGGTTGCGGGACAGCGCCCAGTCGATGTTGTTGTTCAGCCAGTCGCCGAACCGGCCGTGCTTGACCGACTCCGGGTACCAGTTGGTGTGCTCGTTCTCGCGCAGCAGGGCGTCCTTGACCGCGGTGGTGCGGATGTACCAGGACGGCTGGGCGTAGTAGAGCAGCGCGGTGTGGCAGCGCCAGCAGTGCGGGTAGCTGTGCTCGTAGGCGATGTGCCGGAAGAGCAGGCCGCGGGAGGAGAGGTCCTCGACCAGGGTCTGGTCGGCCTTCTTGAAGAAGGCGCCGCCGACCAGCGCCAGGCCCTCCTCGAAGGTGCCGTCCGGGCGGACGGGGTTGACCACCGGCAGGCCGTACGCCTTGCAGGTCCTGAGGTCGTCCTCACCGAAGGCCGGGGCCTGGTGGACCAGACCCGTACCGTCGTCGGTGGTGACGTACTCGGCGTTGACGACGAAGTTGGCGCCCTCCAGCTCGACGAGGGAGAACGGGCGCTCGTACGCCCAGCGCTCCATCTCGCGGCCGGTGAAGGACTGCCCGGTGGCCTCCCAGCCCTCGCCGAGGGCCTTCTCCAGGAGGGGCTCGGCGACGACCAGCTTCTCCGTGCCGTCGGTGGCGACGACGTAGGTGACGTCGGGGTGCGCGGCGGCGGCGGTGTTGGAGACCAGGGTCCAGGGGGTCGTCGTCCAGATCAGGAGGGACGCCTGGCCGGCGAGCGGGCCGGAGGTCAGCGGGAGGCGGACGTAGACCGAGGGGTCGACGACGGTCTCGTAGCCCTGCGCCAGCTCGTGGTCCGACAGGCCGGTGCCGCAGCGGGGGCACCAGGGGGCGACGCGGTGGTCCTGGACCAGCAGGCCCTTGCCGAAGATCTCCTTGAGCGACCACCACACCGACTCGATGTAGTCGGGGTCCATGGTGCGGTACGGCGCATCCAGGTCGGTCCAGTAGCCCATCCGGGTCGTGAGCTCGGCGAAGGCGTCGGTGTGCCGGGTCACCGACTCGCGGCACTTGGCGTTGAACTCGGCGATGCCGTACGCCTCGATGTCCTTCTTGCCGCTGAAGCCCAGCTCCTTCTCCACGGTCAGCTCGACCGGGAGGCCGTGGCAGTCCCAGCCGGCCTTGCGGTCGACGTGGTAGCCCTGCATCGTGCGGAACCGGGGGAAGACGTCCTTGAAGACGCGGGCCTCGATGTGGTGGGCGCCGGGCATGCCGTTGGCCGTCGGCGGGCCCTCGAAGAAGACCCACTCGGGCCGGCCCTCGGACTGCTGGAGGGTACGGGAGAAGACCTTCTGCTCCTGCCAGAACTCGAGCACCGCGTGCTCGAGGGCGGGGAGGTCTACCTGGGCGGGTACCTGGCGGTACTGGGGCTGCTCACTCATCGGGGGTTTCCTCCGGCGGACACCTGCTGCGTTCTCCGTCCGGAGGGACGAGAGCCTGGGCTCCCGCGGTACCACCCTCCTTGGCGGTGCCGCTGGCACCGCCCCCTCATTGGGGTCGCGCTGCCGGTTCTACTCGCCCTGGGCGGCCCGCGGCCCGTGGGCGGAGCCCACTGTCCAAAGCTTTCTTCCGGCGGCTCCGGGGTGATCTTCACGTCGTGCACGCCCCCGGGCTCGCACCGTCCCCGGGTCGCTGCTGGCTGCGTACGACGCTACTCGTCCCATCAATGCCTCTCGCTGCGCCCAGTGTACGGGGCCGCGCCGACAGGGGCCGACCGTATTTTTCCCGGGGCCCCGGGCGGGGGCGCCGCCCGGGGAATGACCCGAATGGCCGGATAGCGGCTCCGGGGTGTGCGGCGCGGGCAGCGGGGCACAACCGAGGCAGACCGGGCGCACGGGCGGGGCGGCCGGTCCCGCCGGGCGGTGCGCCCCGTTGCCGCGTGCCGTGTGGCGATTTATCGTTCCCGTCACGATTCGCGCACAAGCTCACATATGTGAAGGGGTCGCGGCCATGGTGGCGAAAAAGACCGCCGCGCAGAGGAGCTCGACGCCTGCCGATGAGGCCGATGAGGCTGCCGCGAAGCAGCCGGCACCGGCGAAGACGGCTCCGGGGACGAAGACGGCCCGGACGAAGACGGCTCACCCGCATACGGCCCGGAAGACGACAGCCCCGCAGAAGGCAGCCCCGAAGGCGACAGCACCGAAGAAGGCAGCGGCGAAGAAGGCGGACCCGAAGACGGCGCAGAAGGCGGAAGCCAAGGCACCGGCTGGGAAGGCCGCGGCAAAGACCTCCGGCACCAAGACCTCCGGCACCAAGACGGCCGGCACCAGAACAGCAGTCACCAAGACGGCGTCGAAGACGGCGGCGAGGAAGACCGCGGCCAGGAACGCCGCGGTGCCCGCGAAGAAGACGGGAGCCCACACGGTGGTGGCGAAGAAGACGGCGGCCGCTGAGGCGCACGCCATGGACGGCACGGTGGACAGCGCGGTCCCCCCGGCCCGGGTGGCCGCGGCGGCCCCCGGCGAACTCGCCGTACGGCCCGGCGAGGACCCCTGGACCCCGCAGGAGGTCGACGAGGCACGGTCCGGCCTGCTGGGCGAGGCGGGACGGCTGCGCGCGGAGATCGTCGCGTCGGAGGACGCCATCGCCGGGCTGATGCGGGACTCCGGTGACGGTGCGGGGGACGACGAGGCCGACACCGGCAGCAAGAACATCACCCGCGAGCACGAGCTGGCGCTGGCCTCCAACGCCCGCGAGATGCTCCAGCAGACCGAGCGGGCACTCGGCAGGCTGGACGCGGGCACCTACGGCCTGTGCGAGAACTGCGGCAATCCCATCGGGAAGGCACGGATGCAGGCCTTTCCGCGGGCGACGCTGTGTGTGGAGTGCAAGCAGAGGCAGGAGCGGCGGGTGTGAAGGGGGAACGGCGGGGCTGACGCCGCGCCGGATTTCGTCGCGGGCGGCGCCCGTACCGCCCGCGACCGTACGTGCGTGTCGTACGCTCGTGACCGGTCAGGCGTGGCCTGACAGCTGACTCGAACGGGCTGAGGACTCACACGTGGCAAAGGCGGAACGCATCACCAGCACGCCGGAATCCGGGCCGGGTTCCGGAGCGGATCCGGGGGCCGACAGCGAGCCGGGTGCCGAAGGGGGACAGCCGGTGGAGCCGGATCCGGAACCGGAGCAGAAGGCAGGCCGGGGCAAGCGGCGGATCCTGGCGCTGCTGCTGGTGGCCGCCGTGGTCTACGCGCTGGACCTGGGCAGCAAGCTGCTGGTCGTCGCCAAGCTGGAGCACCATGCGCCGGTCGAGGTCATCGGGACGCTGCTGCAGTTCAATGTGATCCGCAACCGCGGCGCCGCGTTCAGTATGGGCGAGGCGCTGACGATCTTCCTCACGATCATCGCGGCGACCGTGATCCTGGTGATCGCCCGGATCGCCCGCAAGCTCTACAGCCTGCCCTGGGCCATCTCGCTCGGGCTGCTGCTCGGCGGCGCCTTCGGCAATCTCACCGACCGGATCTTCCGCTCGCCGGGCGTCTTCGAGGGCGCGGTGGTCGACTTCATCGCCCCGGCGCACTTCGCGGTCTTCAACCTCGCCGACTCCGCGATCGTCTGCGGCGGCATCCTGATCGTGATCCTGTCCTTCCGGGGGCTGGATCCGGACGGCACCGTGCACAAGGACTGAGCGGCACCCCGCGGCGGGGCGGGGGCGGGGCCAGGAGTCCGGCGCCCGGCCGGGCACCCCGGCGGGACTGCCATACTCGTGGGGTGAGCACGCTTCCCGAGATCCGCACCCTGCCCGTACCGGACGGCCTGGAGGGCGAGCGCGTCGACGCCGCGCTCGCCCGTATGTTCGGTTTTTCCCGGACGAAGGCGGCCGAGCTCGCCACCGCCGGAAAGGTCCGGGTCGACGGATCCGAGGTGATGAAGTCCGAGCGGGTCTCCGGCGGCGCCTGGCTGGAGGTCGAGATGCCGCAGGCCGCGCCGCCCGTGGAGATCGTCGCCGAGCCCGTCGAGGGCATGGAGATCGTGCATGACGACGACGACATCGTAGTGATCGTCAAGCCGGTCGGCGTCGCGGCGCACCCCAGCCCCGGCTGGAGCGGGACCACCGTCATCGGCGGTCTCGCCGCGGCCGGCTACCGCATCTCCACCTCCGGCGCCGCCGAGCGCCAGGGCATCGTGCACCGCCTCGACGTCGGCACCTCCGGCCTGATGGCCGTGGCCAAGTCGGAGCGCGCCTACACGTCGCTGAAGCGGCAGTTCAAGGAGCGCGTCCCCGAGAAGCGGTACCACGCGCTCGTGCAGGGCCACCCGGACCCGATGAGCGGCACCATCGACGCCCCCATCGGCCGGCACCCGCAGCACGACTACAAGTGGGCGGTCACCGCCGAGGGCAAGCCGTCGGTCACGCACTACGACCTGATCGAGGCGTTCCGCGCGGCCAGCCTGCTGGACATCAAGCTGGAGACCGGCCGTACGCACCAGATCCGGGTGCACATGGCCGCGCACCGCCACCCCTGCGTCGGCGACCTGACGTACGGGGCCGACCCCACCCTCGCGAGGAGGCTGGGTGTCGGCCGGCAGTGGCTGCACGCGGTCCGGCTGGGCTTCGAGCACCCCTCCGACGGGCGGTGGGTCGAGTTCGAGAGCGCGTATCCGGACGATCTGCAGCATGCGCTGGACACCGTGCGGGACGAAAGCAGCTGACGGACAGCAGGTGACGGCGGCGGCTGAGGAAAGCTGCAGACGCAGGCGGCTTGCACAGCGGGTGATCGAACAGAACATGGCACGCTGGGGACGAAAGTGATCAGACCCGACCCCGGAGCGTAGCCACCGTGGACCAGCTGGCTCTGCTGTTCGTCCTGCTGCTCGGAGCCGTGGTCATGGTGCCGGTCGGCGACCGGCTCGGGCTGCCGTCACCGGTGCTGATGACCCTCGCCGGGGCCGTGCTGGCGCTGCTGCCGTTCGTGCCCAACGTCGAGGTGCCGCCCGAGTTCATCCTGCCGCTGGTGCTGCCGCCGCTGCTCTACGCCGCCGTGCAGCGCACCTCCTGGCGCCAGTTCACCGCCAACGTCCGGCCGATCTTCCTGCTCGCCGTCGCGCTGGTCTTCGCGACCACGGCCGCGGTCGCCGCGGTCACCCAGGCGGTGGTGCCCGGGATGCCGGTCGCCGCCGCGGTGGTGCTCGGCGCGCTGGTCGCCCCGCCCGACCCGGTGGCCGCGACCGCCGTCGCCGGGAAGCTGGGACTGCCCCGCCGGATGGTCTCCATCCTCGAGGGCGAGGGGCTGTTCAACGACGTCACCGCGATCGTGCTCTACCACGTGGCGCTGACCGCGGCGGTCAGCGGCACCTTCTCGGTGCCCGCCGCGGTCGGCTCGCTGGTCCTGTCCGCGGTCGTCGCCATAGCGGTCGGGCTCGTCCTGGGCTGGGCCACCAACAAGCTGATGGCGCTGCTCGGCGATCCCACACTGCAGATCGGGCTGACGCTGCTGGTGCCGTTCGTCGCGTACGTCCTGGCCGAGAACTTCCACGGTTCCGGCGTCCTCGCCGTGCTGACCACGGCCCTCTTCCTGGCCGAGTACGCGGTCGACGCCGACGACGTGCTGGGCCGGCTGGCCGGCTACACCTTCTGGGAGGTCGTCGACACCCTCGTCACCGGTGTCGCCTTCGGGCTGATCGGACTGGAGCTGCACAACATCTTCGGGGCCGCGTCCGAGCGGTGGGGCGCGCTGCTGGGCGCCGGCGCCGCGGTGGTCGCGGTGGTCGTGGCCGTGCGGCTGGTGTGGCTGCTGCCCGCCGCCTGGCTCGCGAAGCGCATGCACCGGCGACGGCGCCCCGCGGCATGGCCGGCCGGGGCAGGAGCCGTTGGTGGTGCCGCTCGGTGCGCGCGGTGGCATCGGTGGCGCGGGTGGCGCGACTACGACGAGGACATCCCGGTGAGCTGGCGGGAGACCCTGATCCTGTGGTGGTCGGGGATGCGCGGGGTGGCCTCGGTGGCGCTGGCGCTGGCCATCCCGTACACCGTGGACGGCGGCGGTGACTTCCCCGCCCGTCAGGAGATCCTCTTCATCGCCTTCGCCGTCGTGCTCACCACGCTGCTCGTCCAGGGGCTGACGCTGCCGTGGCTGGTGCGCACCCTGCGGGTGCGGGCCGATGCCGATGCCGAGGACGCGCTGGAGCGGGAGCTGGCGATCCGGGTGATCAAGGCGTCCAAGCGGCGGCTGAAGGAGATCCTGGCGGTCGAGGAGCTGCCCGAGGAGGTCAGCGACCAGCTCTCGCGCCGGGCCTACGACATCGGCGCCCGCATCGCGCCGGACATCGTGGACGACGAGCGGCGCGAGCTGTTCGACAAGCGGATCACCCGGATGAAGAAGGTGCAGCGCATCCAGGGCGAAATGCTCTCGGCCGCCCGGCACGAGGTGCTGGCCGCGCGCAGCGAGCCCGGCGCCGACCCGGAGATCGTGGACCGGGTGCTGCGCCACCTGGACATGCGCAGCCTGCGCGGTGCGCCGTAGCGGCCCCGGACGGCGCGCCGGCCCCGCCCGTCAGTCCCGCCTCCCGTCCCTGGGAACCTCGTGGTGGCCCAGGGGCGCGGGCGCGGTGGCGATCCGCGGCAGCGCGTACGCATGCTCCGTCCGCAGCCACTCGATCATCCGCTCCCGCACCTGACAGCGCACCGCCCAGATGGCGTCCGCATCGCGGGCGGTCACCAGCGCCCGGACCACCATCGTGGACGGCGTGGTGTCGGTGACCACCAGGCTCCAGGACCGGCCGTCCCAGTCCTCGCACTCCTGGAGGATCTCGTACAGGCGCTGGCGCATCTTCTCCACCGGCGCGCTGTGGTCGAGATGGAAAAGCACGGTGCCGGTCATCTGCGCGCCGCCGCGCGACCAGTTCTCGAACGGCTTGCCGGTGAAGTACGAGACCGGCATGGTGATCCGCCGCTCGTCCCAGGTCCGCACGGTCAGGAAGGTCAGGGTGATCTCCTCGACGGTGCCCCATTCGCCGTCCACGACGACGGTGTCGCCGATGCGCACCATGTCGCCGAACGCGATCTGCAGCCCGGCGAAGAGATTGCCCAGCGTGGACTGGGCGGCGATACCGGCGACGATGCCCAGCAGCCCGGCCGACGCCAGCATGGACGCGCCGACCGCCCGCATCTCCGGGAAGGTCAGCAGCATCGCGGCCGCCGCGACGATGATCACGGTGGCGGTCACCACCCGCTGGATCAGCGTCACCTGGGTCCGTACCCGCCGCACCCGCGCCGCGTCCCGCCCGCTCGCCGCATAGCGGGTGTATGACGATTCGACGACGGCGGCCGCGGCGCGGATGAGCAGCCAGGCGGTGGCCGCGATCAGCACCAGGGTCAGCGCCTGGCCGACCCCCGCCTCGTGCTCGTCGACGGGCGCCAGCCCGGTCTCGTCGTACGCGCCGCGCAACAGGGCGGCGCACAGCACCACTTGGGCCGGTATCCGGCAGCGGCGCAGCAGCCCCCACAAGGGGGTCTCGGGATGCACGGCGTCGATCTTGCGCAGCATCCGGTCGGCGAGCCAGACCAGGATGACCGTGACCACGATCGAGCCGCCGATGACGACTACGGGGCGCAGCACGTCCTCCAGGGACACGGATACCTCCTCGGTGCGTCCGGTGCGGTGTGCTCGGGCCGGTCTTCCGACCGTAGCTGGCACCATGGGGCGGAGCGATACACCTCAGGCAAGTTCAGTAGGTTCAGGGAAGTGTTCAGGGAAGTGATGTCGGTGTCCGAGCCCAGCGAGGCCGCTACCAGCGGGTCCGCGACGATTGTCCTGTTTCATTCGGTGTGCGGGCTGCGCCCCGCCGTGCGGGAGGCGGCGGACCGGCTGCGGGCGGCGGGCCATGAGGTGATCGTCCCCGATCTGTTCGACGGCCGGACCGCGGACTCGGTGGCGGAGGGCATGGAGATCAAGGACGGGATCGGCAAGGAGGAGCTGCTCAAGCGGGCCGTTGCGGCCGTGGCCCCGTACTCCGACCGCGGTCTGGTCTATGCCGGCTTCTCCTTCGGCGGCTCGATCGCGCAGAACCTCGCGCTGGCCGACGAGAAGACCAGCGGGCTGCTTCTGCTGCACGGCACCTCCGACATCGCCGAGGGCGCCGCCGCCGACGACCTGCCGGTGCAGCTGCACGTCGCCGACCCCGACCCGTACGAGCCGCACGACTGGCTGAACGCCTGGTACCTCCAGATGCGCCGGGCCGGCGCGGACGTCGAGATCTTCCGCTACGCCGGCGCCGGCCACCTCTACACCGACTCCGGTCTGCCGGATTACGACGAGGAGGCGGCGGAGCGCACCTGGAGGGTGGCGCTGGGGTTCCTGGCCGGGCTGTAGGCCCTCAAGGCCCCTCAGGCGATCGGCCGGTCGGCCTTCTCCATCCGCTGGGTGCCGGTCAGGGTCCGGTACGAGCGCAGCAGTGCGCTGGTGGCGTCCGGGTCGGTCTTGTCGGAGACGCCGTAGTAGTCCATCTGGGTGCGCTCGGCGCTGACGTCGAGGACGCCGTAGCCGTGCGAGTCCATGTCCAGCCACTTCACATGGCGGTTGGCGGCGCGGACGGCGGCGACCCCGGCCAGCGAGACCGTGTGCGGGGCGACATGCAGGAGGTCGTCCACGTTGTCCGAGGTGACGGAGGTGACCACGAACTCCGTCGCCACGGGCGGGGTGTGCGGATAGGTCGCGGCCTCCCGCGGCACCTCGTTGGCCCAGGCCATGTGGATGTCGCCGGTCAGGAACACCGTGTTGCCGATCCCGCGGTCGCTCAGGTGCGCCAGCAGTTCGCGGCGGTCGTCGGTGTAGCCGTCCCACTGGTCGGTGTTGACCGCCAGGCCCTCCTTGGGGATGCCGAGGACCTCGGCGAGCGGGCCCAGCAGATGCGCGGGTATGGAGCCGAACGCCACCTGCGAGATCATCACCGAGGTGCCGACCAGCCGCCAGGCGGTGTCGGAGCGCTCGAGTCCCGCCTTGAGCCAGTCCAGTTGGGCCCGGCCGGTGATCGTACGGCCGGGGTCGTCGACCGCGGAGCTGCCGGTCTTGGCCTGCTCGTCGCGGAAGGACCGCAGATCCAGCAGATGCAGATCGGCGAGCCTGCCGAAGCGCAGCCGGCGGTAGGTGGTCCCGGCGACGGAGGGCCGTACCGGCATCCACTCGAAGTACGCCTGCTTGGCCGCGGCCATCCGCTGCGACCAGTCGCCCTCGGCGCCGGGGGTGTGGTTGACCGCGCCGCCCTTCCAGGCGTTGTCGGCGAACTCGTGGTCGTCCCAGATGGCGATGACCGGGTGGGCGGCATGCATGGCCAGCGCGTCCGGGTCGGTCTTGTGGACGCCGTGCCGGATGCGGTAGTCGGCGAGGGTGAGCAGCTCGTGGGCGGGGGAGTGCGGGCGGACGACGTACTTGAAGGCGGGGTACTCGCCGGACTTGTACTCGTAGATGTAGTCGCCGAGGTGCAGCACGGCGTCCAGGTCGTGGCGCGCGGCCAGGTGGCGGTACGGCGAGAAGTAGCCCGACTCCCAGTTGGCGCAGGAGACCACGCCGAAGCGGACGCTGCCGGGCGCGGCGCCGGTGGCGGGCGCCGTCCGGGTGCGGCCGACGGGGGAGTGCTGTCCGCCGGCGGTGAAGCGGTAGTAGTAGCGGGTGGCCGGGCGCAGGCCGCGGACATCGGCTTTGACGGTGTGGTCGGCGGCAGCTGTGGCGGTGACGCTGCCGTGCGCCACGACGGCGGTGAAGGCCTCGTCCTCCGCCACCTGCCAGGCCACCTCGGCGGCCGGGCCGCGGCCGGAGCCGGGGGTGGCGTCGTCGGCCGGGGTCACCCGGGTCCACAGCAGGATGCCGTCGGGCAGCGGGTCACCGGAGGCGACGCCGTGCCGGAAGAACCGGGCCCGGTGCGGGGCCTCTTGGGCATGTGCCGTGGCGGCTCCGGCCAGCGGCAGCAGGGCGGCGGTGGCGGCTACGGCCGTAACGGCGGAGCGGCGTGAGATGTGGTCATGATCGGTCACGGCCGATCACCCTACTGGCCGGTAAGGGGAAGCGGGAGGGCGAAGGCCCGGATACCCGAGAATTCGCCCGCCCGTTCCCTGCTGCTCCCCTGCGGCCCTGCTACGGCCCTGCCGCGGCGGTCAGTTACCGGCCGTGGGGTCCTTCTCGCCCTTCTGGATCCCCTTGCCGCCGGCGCTGGGGTCCTTCTCGCCCTTCTGGATCCCCTTGGCCGGGCCGAACTCCTTGTCGATCATCTTCCGGAAGTTGTTCTGCGAGATCTTGTTGTACTCCGCCTGCGTCATCTGCCGCTGCGGGATCCGGTCCATGACCAGCTTCTTGTCGCCGTGGAAGAAGGTCGGCGTGCCCTTGACGCCCTTGCGGCCGAAGAGCGCGGTCATCTCCATCGTCCAGCGGTCGTAGGTGCCCTCCTTGACCGCCTTCTCGAACTCCTTGTTGCCCTTCAGCTCCGGCACCTCGGCGGCCACCTTGAGCAGCACCGAGTCCTTGGCGTAGAGGTCCTCCCGCTCATCGGGGTGGTTCTTGGCGGAGTACAGCGCGGTCTTGTACTTCAGGAAGGCGTCCGGGCTGACGTTGAGCGCCGCACCCAGCGCGCTGAGCGCGTTCTTCGAGCCCTCGCCGCCGGCCCCCATGGTGTCGATGAACGAGTACATCGTGTAGCGGACCTTGAACCGGCCCTCCTTGAGGTCCTTCAGCAGATCCGGGCCGCTGGTCTGCTCGAAGCCCGCGCACGCGGGACAGCGGATGTCCTCGAAGACCTCCAGGGTCTCCTTGGCCTTCGGGTCGCCTATGAGGATCTCGGTGCCGTTCCTGCCCTGGGTGTGGGCCGGCTTCACCAGCTTCGCCTCGGCGGCGGCCGCCCAGCCCGTGGGCTCGGTCAGCTTCATGATGCCGAAGCCGATCCCGCCGGCCACCGCCAGCACACCGACGACCGCGCCGGCGACGAGCAGCTGGCGGCGCGTCTTCTCCTGCTTCTTCTGCCGTTCGCGCTCCGCCCGGATGCGTTCCCGCGCCGCGGACTTGGCGGCCTGGCTGTGGCGATTGCTCATGGGGGGTTCCCGTTCCTCGGAGATGGTTGTACGGAGTGGTCACACAGCGGCCGTACGAGGGGGACCGCGGCGCCGTACGCAGTGCGCGAGGAGGGGGAACGGGGCGGCCGGCGGAAGGTGGCGCGGCGCCCCGCGGCGGGCCCGGCCGGGGCGGGAATTGTCGGCGGTACAGCCCGGTACGCGCAGAAGCGGGCGGAAGGCGAACGCGGCGACCGCGCGCAGCAGGCCGCCCGCGTGTGCGATCAGCCGGGCCGGCGGGGTGCCCGACTCCCCGCCCCGGCACAGCAGTTCCCTGCCGGCCGGGCGCAGCGGCACCAGAAGCGCGGCGGCCGCCCCGAAGCCGCGCTCCCGGCCGGTCAGCGCATACGCCGCCGCGCAGACCCCGGTGCAGACCGCGGCGAGTGCGGCGGGCGGCAACGGGGTGCCGGAGAGCAGGACATGGGAGGCGGCGGACAGGGCGACGCACAGCGCGGTGAACAGCCCCGCCCGTACCGCCCGATGTCCGCATCCCCTCCCTCGCATGCCGGGAGTCTGCCATGAGCACGGCAGACTCCCGGGTCAAGATTTGGCATCGGCCGGTTTCACCGGCGCGAGCCGCTAGGTGCCCGAGCCGCTCAGTGCTTGAGCTCCTTGTCCACCATGGAGTTGAACTCCGCCACGCTGGAGGGCGCGGACATGCCCTGCGGCGTCCGGGTGCCGATCACGGTGTCGTTGACCTTGACGGTCGGGGTGCTGGTGACGTCCTTGTGCGAGGTGAACTCGTCGGACACCTCCAGCGCCCACTTGTCGTACGTGCCGGCCTTGACGGCCTTCTGGAAGGCCGCGTTGCCCTTGAGCGCCGGAATGGTGTCGGCGACCTTGATGAGGTAGCCGTCGTCGGCGAACTTGTCCGGACCCCTCTCGTCCGGGTGGTACTCCTTCGAGTACAGCGCGTACTTGTACTTCAGGAAGGCGTCCGGGCTGACGTTGAGCGCCGCACCCAGCGCGCTCAGCGCGTTCTTGGAGCCGGTGCCCTGGAGGTTGGCGTCGAGGAACGTACCGAGGTGGTACTCCGCCTTGTACTTGCCGTCCTTGATGTCCTTCTCGACCGTGGCACCGGCGGTCTGCTCGAAGCCGGCGCAGCCGGGGCAGCGCGGGTCCTCGAAGAGGCTGAGGGTGTTCTTCGCGGCCGGCTTGCCGATGACGATGGTGGTGCCCTTGGGGCCGGAGGCGTTGGCGGGCTTGGTGAGCTCGGCCTTCGCGGCCTTTGCCCATACCTTGCTGTCGCCCGCCGCTGCCGCGGCGCCGCGGCCACCGCTGCCGCTGTCGCCGCCCGACTTGGCGACCGCCAGCCCGATCCCGCCGGCCACCGCCAGCACACCGACGACCGCGCCGCCGACGACCAGCTGCCGGCGCAGCCGCTCCTTCTTCGCCTGGCGCTCCCGCTCGGCGCGCAGCCGCTCGCGGGCTGCCTGCTTGTTGGCCTGGCTGTTGCGATTGCTCATGACTGTTCTGCTCCGTCGAAGTCCGTGAGGTCTGTGAGGTCCGTGAGGGCCGTGAAGTCCACGGGGCGGGCGCTCTGCCACGCGCCGGGGGGCCTCAGGCGGCGAGCGCGCAGGGCGGTCCTCGGCGTACGACGCAGTGCACGAGCAGGGGGACGGTGCGGGCGGGCCGCGCGGACCGTACGGGGACGGGCGCGGGGCGGCGCGGGGCGGCCGTGGCGCCGATGACCGCGACGGCGATCAGCAGCGGGCGGAAGGCGAAGCCGGCCACCGCGCCGAGCAGCTGCGCCAGCGCGGCCTCGCCGCGGCGCAGCCAGGCCGCCGCCAGCAGCCCGGTCAGCAGATGCGCCGCGAGCAGCAGCAGCCACGGTGCGGCGGCGGCAGGGGTGGCGGCGTCCTGCGGCAGCCGTACGAGGGGGGCGCCGACGGCGCCGCCGCCGCAGAGGAGATCCACCCCCAGCGAGCGCAGCGGCCCGGTGACCGGACCGCCGCCCGCGCCGTAACAGGTGTGCTGGCCGAAGCTGAAGACCGTGTCGGCGGCCAGCTCCAGGGGGAGCAGCAGCGCCGCGATCCGCCAGTAGCCGCGCTCCCGCCCGGCCAGTGCGTAGGCGAGGGCGAAGACGGCGCCCGAAAGCGCGGCGACGGTGGTCAGCGGCAGCGGCATACGGGACAGCAGCACATGGGACGCCGAGGACAGCGTCACGCACAGCGCCGTGAAGAGCGCTGCGCGCAGTGCCCGCAGATGTGCCGCCGAGATGTCCATTGCAGCGAGTGTGCCACGCGTTCGGATAAGGCGCGTCTAAGAGAACCCGCACCCGGACCTGCAGGGGGACCAACCGGTCACAGACCGGGGATCCGGCCGTTGCGGAACAGATCCACGAAGATCTGGTGGTCGGCGCGGGCGCGGGCGCCGTAGGAGTGCGCGAAGTCCACCAGGACCGGAGCGAAGCCGTCCTCGTCGGCCGCGATGGCGGCGTCGATGGCGCGCTCGGTGGAGAACGGCACCAGCGAGTGGCCGCTCTCGTCGTCCGCGGCGGCGTGCATGGTGGCCGTCGCCCGCCCGAGGTCGGCGACCACGGCGGCGATCTCCTCGAGGTCGTCGATGTCCGACCAGTCCAGATCGACCGCGTACGGCGAGATCTCGGCGACCAGCTGGCCGGTCCGGCGCCCTTCCTCTTCGATCTCCGTCCAGCCCAGCCACGGGTCGGCGTGGTCCTGGAGGGCGCGCTGGGAGATCACCGTGCGGTGGCCCTCGTGCTGGAAGTAGCCGCGGACCGCGGGGTCGGTGATGTGCCGGGAGACGGCCGGGGTCTGCGCCTGCTTCATGTAGATGACGACGTCGTTCTCCAGGGCGTCGCTGTTGCCCTCCAGCAGGATGTTGTACGAGGGCAGCCCGGCCGAGCCGATGCCGATGCCGCGGCGGCCCACCACGTCCTTGACGCGGTAGGAGTCGGGGCGGTTCAGGCTCGAGTCGGGCAGCGTCTCCAGATAGCCGTCGAAGGCCGCCAGCACCTTGTAGCGGGTCGCCGCGTCCAGCTCGACGCTGCCGCCGCCCGCCGCGAAGCGCCGCTCGAAGTCGCGGATCTCCGTCATCGACTCCAGCAGCCCGAACCGGGTCAGCGAGCGGGCGTCGCGCAGCGCGTCCAGCAGCGGGCCCTCGGCGGTGTCCAGCGTGAACGGCGGCACCTCGTCATCCTTGGCGCCGGAGGCCAGCGCATGGATGCGCTCGCGGTAGGCGGCGGCGTAGACGCGCACCAGGTCGGTGATCTGCTCGTCGCTGAGCGCCTTGGCGTAGCCGATCAGCGCCACCGAGGCGGCGAACCGCTTGAGGTCCCAGGTGAAGGGCCCCACATACGCCTCGTCGAAGTCGTTGACGTTGAAGATCAGCCGGCCCGTGGAGTCCATGTATGTGCCGAAGTTCTCGGCGTGCAGATCGCCGTGGATCCACACCCGGGCGGTCCGCTCGTCCAGGTAGGGGCCGCTGTCCTTGCCGTCCTCCAGGTCCTTGTAGAACAGGCAGGCCGTGCCCCGGTAGAAGGCGAAGGCCGAGGCGGCCATCTTCCGGAACTTGACGCGGAAGGCCGCGGGGTCGGCGGCGAGCAGCTCTCCGAAGGCGGTGTCGAAGACGGCGAGGATCTCCTCGCCGCGCTGCGCGGCGTCCGGTGCCGGGGCGTGCTGGGACGACATCGCTGGGTGCCTCCTGGGGTGCGGGGTGTGCGGAAGAGGGGTTGACGAGGGGTTACGGAGTCTCGTAACGCAACGTGTCCAAAGACTGACCGGATCTTGTCCGGAATCTTTCGTGGATTGTTCGTTACGGATCTGCCGATGACAACGGGTGAGGCTACTCGGAAGTGCCCCGGAGAGGTCGGCCGGCTGCCCGCGATTGTCCGCCGCGAGTCGTAGACTTCGACACCGTCCACCCCGTCCGCCCCGTCCACCCGTCACCCGACCACCACCCCTTTCCGGAGGATCCGCGCCGTGGCCAAACAGCCGTTCACGCACCTGCACGTCCACACCCAGTACTCGCTGCTGGACGGTGCGGCGCGGCTGACGGACATGTTCAAGGCGGCCAACGAGATGGGCATGACGCATATCGCCATGTCCGACCACGGCAACCTGCACGGCGCGTACGACTTCTTCCACTCGGCGCAGAAGGCCGGGGTGACGCCGATCATCGGCATCGAGGCCTATGTCGCCCCCGAGTCGCGCCGCAACAAGCGCAAGATCCAGTGGGGCCAGCCGCACCAGAAGCGCGACGACGTCTCGGGTTCCGGCGGCTACACCCACAAGACGATCTGGGCGGCGAACAAGACCGGTCTGCACAACCTCTTCCGGCTCTCCTCGGACGCGTACGCCGAGGGCTGGCTGCAGAAGTGGCCGCGGATGGACAAGGAGACCATCTCCCAGTGGTCGGAGGGCCTGATCGCCTCCACCGGCTGCCCCTCCGGTGAGCTGCAGACCCGGCTGCGCCTGGGCCAGTACGACGAGGCCCTGAAGTCGGCCGCCGAGTACCAGGACATCTTCGGCAAGGACCGGTATTTCCTGGAGCTGATGGACCACGGCATCGAGATCGAGCGCCGGGTGCGCGACGGCCTGCTGGAGATCGGCAAGAAGCTCGGCATCCCGCCGCTGGTGACCAACGACTCGCACTACACCTACGCGCACGAGTCGACCGCGCACGACGCCCTGCTGTGCATCCAGACGGGCAAGAACCTCTCCGACCCGGACCGCTTCCGCTTCGACGGCACCGGCTACTACCTCAAGTCCACGGAGGAGATGTACGCCATCGACTCCTCGGACGCCTGGCAGCAGGGCTGCGACAACACCCGCCTGGTCGCCGACCAGATCGACGTCTCCGGGATGTTCGAGAAGCGCGACCTGATGCCGAAGTTCGAGATCCCGGACGGCTTCACCGAGGTCACCTGGTTCCAGGAAGAGGTCCGGCGCGGCATGGCCCGCCGCTTCCCGGGCGGCGTCCCCGAGGACCGCCAGAAGCAGGCCGAGTACGAGATGGACGTCATCATCCAGATGGGGTTCCCCGGCTACTTCCTCGTCGTCGCCGACTTCATCATGTGGGCCAAGAACAACGGCATCGCGGTGGGCCCCGGCCGTGGCTCCGCGGCCGGTTCGATCGTCGCGTACGCCATGGGCATCACCGACCTCGACCCGATCGAGCACGGACTGATCTTCGAGCGGTTCCTCAACCCCGAGCGCGTCTCCATGCCCGATGTCGACATCGACTTCGACGAGCGCAGGCGCGTCGAAGTGATCCGGTATGTCACGGAGAAGTACGGCGCCGACAAGGTCGCCATGATCGGCACCTACGGCAAGATCAAGGCCAAGAACGCCATCAAGGACTCCGCCCGCGTCCTGGGCTACCCGTACGCGATGGGCGACCGCCTCACCAAGGCCATGCCCGCCGACGTCCTCGGCAAGGGCATCGACCTCGACGGCATCACCAACCCCAAGCACCCCCGCTACAGCGAGGCGGGCGAGATCCGGGGGATGTACGAGAACGAGCCGGACGTCAAGAAGGTCATCGACACCGCGAAGGGTGTGGAAGGCCTGGTCCGGCAGATGGGTGTGCACGCGGCCGGCGTGATCATGTCCAGCGAGCCGATCGTCGACCACGCCCCGGTCTGGGTGCGGCACACCGACGGCGTCACGATCACACAGTGGGACTACCCGCAGTGCGAATCGCTCGGCCTGCTCAAGATGGACTTCCTGGGCCTGCGCAACCTCACCATCATGGACGACGCCGTCAAGATGGTGAAGAAGAACAAGGGCGTCGACCTGGAGCTGCTCTCCGTACCGCTCGACGACCCCAAGACCTTCGAGCTGCTCTGCCGCGGTGACACGCTCGGCGTCTTCCAGTTCGACGGCGGCCCGATGCGTTCGCTGCTGCGCCAGATGCAGCCCGACAACTTCGAGGACATTTCCGCCGTCTCGGCCCTGTACCGGCCCGGCCCGATGGGCATGAACTCGCACATCAACTACGCCGAGCGCAAGAACGGCCGCCAGGAGATCACCCCGATCCACCCGGAGCTCGAAGAGCCCCTGAAGGAGACGCTGGGCCTGACCTACGGCCTGATCGTCTACCAGGAGCAGGTCCAGAAGGCCGCCCAGATCATCGCCGGGTACTCCCTCGGCGAGGCCGACATCCTCCGCCGCGTCATGGGCAAGAAGAAGCCCGAGGAACTGGCGAAGAACTTCGTGCTCTTCCAGGAGGGCGCGAAGAAGAAGGGCTTCTCCGACGAGGCCATCCAGGCCCTGTGGGACGTCCTGGTCCCCTTCGCCGGCTACGCCTTCAACAAGGCGCACTCCTCCGCGTACGGCCTGGTCACCTACTGGACCGCCTACCTCAAGGCGAACTACCCGGCCGAGTACATGTCCGCGCTGCTGACCTCGGTCCGCGACGACAAGGACAAGTCCGCGGTCTATCTGAACGAATGCCGCAAGATGGGCATCAAGGTGCTGCCGCCCAACGTCAACGAGTCCGAGGCCAACTTCGCGGCCCAGGGCGACGACGTCATCCTCTTCGGCCTCACCGCGGTCCGTAACGTCGGCCAGAACGTAGTCGAGTCGATCATCCGCTGCCGCAAGGCGAAGGGGAAGTACTCCTCCTTCCCCGACTACCTCGACAAGGTCGACGCGGTCGTCTGCAACAAGCGCACCACGGAATCGCTGATCAAGGCCGGTGCCTTCGACGAGATGGGGCACACCCGCAAGGGCCTGACCGCACAGTACGAGTCGATGATCGACAACGTCGTGCAGGTCAAGCGCAAGGAGGCCGAAGGGCAGTTCGACCTCTTCGGTGGGATGGGCGACGACAGCACCGACGACGGCCCCGGCTTCGGTCTCGACGTCGAGTTCGGCGACATCGAGTGGGACAAGACCTATCTGCTCGCCCAGGAGCGGGAGATGCTCGGCCTCTATGTCTCCGACCACCCCCTCTTCGGCCTCGAGCACGTGCTGTCCGACAAGGCGGACGCCGCCATCGCCCAGCTGACCGGAGGCGACTACTCCGACGGCTCGATCGTCACCATCGGCGGCATCATCTCCGGCCTGCAGCGCAAGATGACCAAGCAGGGCAACGCCTGGGCCATCGCCACCGTCGAGGACCTCGCCGGCTCCATCGACTGCATGTTCTTCCCCGCCACCTACCAGCTGGTGTCCACCCAACTCGTCGAGGACGCCATCGTGTTCGTCAAGGGCCGCCTCGACAAGCGCGAGGACGTGCCCCGGCTGGTCGCCATGGAGATGATGGTCCCCGACCTCTCGGACGCGGGCACCAACGCCCCGGTGACGATCACCATCCCGACGGTCAAGGTCACCCCGCCGATGGTCGAGAAGCTGGGCGAGGTGCTCAGCAGCCACCGCGGCTCGACCGAGGTACGGATCAAGCTCCAGGGCGCACGGAAGACGACGGTGCTGCGGCTGGACCGCCATCGGGTCACGCCCGATCCGTCCCTGTTCGGCGATCTGAAGGTGCTGCTCGGCCCGTCCTGCCTGGCGGGCTGACCGCTCACGGCACCCGCACGAGGGGCGCGCCCGCAACCGGGCGCGCCCCTCGGCCCGTCTGCGACGGGCGTCCCTCATGCCCTCGGGGCACGAGGGGAGGCTCAGTTGTGGCCGAAGCGCCGCTGGTGTTTGCGGGCCACGTCCGACGGGCTGCCCTGAGCCTGCTGCTGGGGCTGGGAGATGGCCTCGATGGCCGATTTCTCCGCCGCCTCGTGGCCGCGTTCGGCCGGGCCGCCCTTCTGCTGACTACTTCGGTCCTTCTTGTTCTTGTTCTTCGCCATGGCCGTGCCTCCTGAGGGGGATCCTGGATCGGGGCCGGGATCAGACTTACACGTCGGGCGAAAAGCCGCATGTCGGACAATTACCGTGCGTAAGAGGCGGTGTGACGCACCATGCGCCGCGGATGCGCACGCCAGGTACCGAAGATCCCCGCCGAATCCGCCACGCCGATGATCCAGACGGGGCAGATAACACCCGTACGGTCGGGCAGACTCGAGGGAAAGCCGAAGAGAACTCGTGCCACGGGCCGAGCCGGGGGGCGACCGGACTTCAGCACCTCAGGGAAGAGGGTGGAACGTGGATCGCTGCGTCGTCCTGGTGGACGCCGGATATTTGCTGGGCGCCGCCGCGAGTCTCCTCGCGGGAGAGCCCGCCCGGTCCCGGATCACCGTCGATCACGCCGCCCTCATCCAGGGCCTGCGACAACGCGCCGAAGCCGACACGGAACGGCCGCTGCTGCGCATCTACTGGTTCGACGGCGCCCCCGACCGCGTCCCCCAGCCCGAACACCGCAGACTGCGCGTGATGCCCCGCGTCACCGTCCGGCTGGGCGCCCTGACCCGCAGCGACGGCCGCTGGGCACAGAAGGGCGTGGACGCCGCCATGCACGCCGAGCTGACCGAGCTCGCCCGCAACCGCGCCTGCTCCGACATCGTCCTGGTCACCGGCGACGGCGATCTGCTGCCCGGCCTGATGTCGGCCAAGGAACACGGCGTCGCCGTCCACCTCTGGGCCGTCCAGGCCGCCGACGGCGACTACAACCAGTCCGAGGACCTGGTCGCCGAGGCCGACGAACGACGGGTCCTGGACCGCGCCTGGATCACCCGCGCCGTACGGGCCAAGGAGCTCGGCGGGCCCTGCGCACCGCCCCCCGCGCCGCGCCCGGAGATCGCCGCGATCCTCTCCGCCCCGCTGCCCGAATCCGCCGTCGCCGCGGCCGCCGCGGCCGCCGGCGGACCGGACACCGACGGCCACGAACGCAACGGCACCAACGGCACCTCCCGCACCGCAGCCGCCGACGGCCGGGACCAGACCGCCGCCTCCCCGGGCTCCGGCGGCTCCCGGGTCGTCCCCACCCCCAAGGACCTGGCCGGACTCGGCCGCACCCACGCCTCGCCCGCCGGAAACGGCAACGGCACCCAGGTGCCCGCCCCCTCCGCCACCCTGCGCTGGTCCTCCGACAAGGGCTGGGCCGAACGCGGCGGCCCCGTCGGCGAACCCTCCGAGACCGCCTCCCTGCCCACCCTCGCCCAGCTCACCAGCGCCGAGCAGCGCTGGGCCGACCGCGAGGAGGACATCACCGCCGTCAGCGGCGACCCCTTCGAGGTCGGCCAGGTCTTCGCCCGCCGCTGGACCGACCGCCTCTCCGACACCGCCCATCTCCAGCAGCTCTCGACGGAGTACCCGCGCATCCCGCACCGCATCGACGGCGAACTGCTCCGCTACGCCGCCCGGTTCGGCCTGCTGGCCCACAAGGACGACCAGATCGACGAGCACGACCGCTATGCCATCCGCGCCGGATTCTGGCGCGAGGTCGATGTGCGCACGGCAGCGGAGCATGCACCGGCCGGCGAGTGAGCCCGCGCCCCGAGTGCCCCGCGGGCCGGGGCCGCGCCGGGGACGCGTACCCTCATAGCTCGTGAGGACGGCCGCAAAACAGGTGGAGCACGGCGCTGCGGCATGCGTGGTGCGGGACCTGGTCAAGACCTACCCGGCGGTGCGCGGGCGCCGCGGGGCGGACCGGGCGCCCGCCGTACGCGCCAGCGACGGCATCAGCCTGGACGTGGGCCGCGGCGAGATCTTCGGGCTGCTCGGCCCCAACGGCGCCGGCAAATCCACCCTGGTCCGCCAGCTGACCGGACTGCTGCGCCCCGACTCCGGCACCATCTCCGTCCTCGGCCACGACCTGGTACGCCACCCCGCGCGCGCCGCCCGGCTGCTGGGCTATCTGGGCCAGGAATCCACCGCCCTGGACGAGATGACCGTCGCACTGGCCGTGGAGACCACCGGCCGGCTGCGCGGCCTCGACGTCCGCCGGGCGCGCGCCGAGCGGGACGCGGTGATCGGCGAACTGGGCCTGGCGGACCTCGCCGCCCGCCCCCTGAAGAAACTCTCCGGCGGCCAGCGCCGTCTGGCCTGCTTCGCGACCGTACTGATCGGCGAGCGGCCGCTGCTGGTCCTGGACGAGCCCACCACCGGCATGGACCCGGTCGCCCGGCGCGCCGTCTGGGCCGCGGTGGACCGCCGCCGCGCCGAGCGGGGCGCCACCGTGCTCCTGGTCACCCACAACGTCCTGGAGGCGGAGAGCGTGCTGGACCGGGTCGCGGTGATCGACCAAGGACGGGTCATCGCCTGTGACACGCCCGGCGGCCTCAAGGAGCGCGTCGCCGAAGAGGTCCGCCTCGAGCTGGTGTGGCGCGACCGGCCGCCCCTCGACGTCGCCGAGGTCGCCGCCCTGCACCCGGCCGCCCAGGTCTCCGGCCGCCGCTGGACCCTGCGGCTCCCGGCCGACCAGGCCCGCGCCGCGGTGTCCGCCGTGACCCGCGGCCCCGCCTTCGCCGCCCTCGACGACTTCACCTTCGCCACGCCGAGCCTGGAGGACGTCTACCTCTCCCTCGGCGGACGCGCGGCGGGGCTGGTCAAGGGATGAGGCACCGGGTGGGGACAGACCGCGGACGGACCGAGGAAAGACTGGTGACGGTGTGAGTGCGGTTCCTGCGCAGGCAGTGTCCGGGGCAGCCACGGACACCGGTGCGGCGCCGGACACGGAGGCGTCCCGGAGCACCGGCACGTGGCCCGACGACGCGGCGCCCGCCCCGCTGGCGCCGCGCGCCCGGCTGCTGCCCGCGCTCGGCGCCGTCTACCGCGCCCAGCTCTCCCGCGCCCGGGTCGCCCGCATCCCCCTGCTGTTCGTCGCCACCTTCCAGTCCGTCGGCATCATGATCATGATGCGCGGGGTGGTCCACGACGGCACCGAGGCCCGGTCCGTGGTCTCCGGCGCCAGCGTCCTGGTCGTCGCCTTCGTGGCGCTCAACCTCCTCGCCCAGTACTTCGGCCGGCTACGCGCCGACGGCGGCCTCGACCACTACGCCACGCTCCCGGTGCCCCCGGCCGCCGTGGTGCTGGGAGCGGCCGCCGCCTACGCCTCGTTCACCGTCCCCGGCACCCTCGCCACCGCGCTCATCGGCGGCGTCCTCTTCCACCTCCCGATGGCGCACCTGTGGGTGCTGGCCGCCGTGATTCCCGTCTCCGGAGCGGCGCTCTCCGGCCTCGGCGCGGCCCTCGGACTGCTCGCCCCCCGCCAGGAGATCGCCACTCTCTGCGGCCAGCTCGGCATGTCGGCCGCCCTGCTGCTCGGCGTCCTCCCGCCCGGCGGCCTGCCCACCGCGATCGGCTACGCCCGCGATCTGCTGCCCTCCACCTACGGAGTGGAGGCGCTGACCCGCAGCTACGCCGCCCGCCCCGACTGGCTGATGATCGGCGCCGACCTGGGCGTCTGCGCCGCCGTCGGCGTCCTCTCGCTGACCGTCGCGACCTGGGCATACCGCCGCGCCGCGGGCCGCTGACCGCGGCCGCCGGCCCCCACGGGCGTCCCTCTTCCCGCCCCACCGCGCCGACCTGGCACGATGACAGGGTGACCGCACCGCTGACGCCACACAACAACCAGCCGCCCCACGAGCCGCACGACGGCGAGAACCCGCCACCGCCGGACGAGCCGCACGACCCCTGGGCCGCACCCGGCTCCGGCACGGGGGCCACGGCCGGCTCCGGCGGCCCCGAACTCGCCCGCGAACTGCGCGAGGGCGTGGTGATCGCGCTCCTTGTCGCGGTATGCGGCGTGCTGCTCGGCGTGCTGTGGAACTGGCTCGCCCCGCACACCCCGCTGATCTCGGACACCAAGGCCGTCTACCTCAAGAACACCGAGGGCGAGGAGGCGATCGGCACCGACGGCACCTTCATCCTGCTCGCCGTCGCCTTCGGCGTGCTCACCACGGCGGCGGTCTTCCTCTTCCGCCGGCGCGGCGGCATCCCGCTGGTGGTGGCGCTGGTCGTGGGCGGCCTGCTCGGCGCGGTACTGGGCTGGCTGACCGGCATGTGGCTGGGCCCCATGGCGGACGTCGCCGCCCACGCCAAGCAGGTCGGCCCCGGCGTGACCTTCGACGGCCCGCTGCGGCTGGGCGCCAAGGGCGCACTCGTGGCCTGGCCGGTCGCGGCGATGCTGACCCAGCTGGCGCTGACCGCCCTGTTCGCACCGCGCGACCCGGAGCCGCCCCACCCGGACTGGTCCGGCCAGTACGGCCAGGAACCCCCGGCCGCGCACGGGCAGGAACCCCCGGCCGCCTAGCCGCCCGCCGCCCGTCACCGGGCGGCGGCCTGCCCGTCACCGGGCGGCGGACGAACCACGGCCTCTCAGGCCGGCCGCCGTCCGTGATTCGCCCGGTGCTTCCGGATCCGCCACTTCCGCTTGCGGGTGCGCTTCGACATGGCGTACCTCCTCGACCGGTCCGTGTAATCGAGGACGAGGCCGCCGTAAAGCCCCGCGGATGCCCCGGCACGGGGCCGGCGGCCGTTATCGGCCACCCGGTACGGTGTCTACGGGCGGGCGATCGGCGCGAGCAGCGCCCCGGTGAGCGCCACCAGGTCCGCGGGCGCCAGCTCGACCTCCAGGCCGCGCCGCCCCGCCGAAACACAGACCGTCTCCCGCTCCTCGGCCGACGCGTCCACCACCGTACGCAGCCGCTTGCGCTGCCCGAGCGGCGAGATCCCGCCGCGGACGTACCCCGTGGTGCGCTCGGCCGCCGCCGGGTCCGCCATCGCGGCCCGCTTGCCGCCCACCGCGGCCGCCAGCGCCTTGAGGTCCAGCGAACCGGACACCGGCACCACGGCCACCGTCAGCGTGCCGTCGACATCCGCCAGCAGCGTCTTGAACACCTGCTCCGGTGCGACCCCGAGCGCCTCGGCGGCCTCCTCGCCGTACGAGGCGGCGGCCGGGTCATGAGTGTAGGAGTGCGTCGTGAAGGCGACACCCGCCTCGGTCAGGGCGACCGTCGCGGGCGTCCCGACGGATTTCTTCGACTTCTTCGCCACCGTCGTCGTGCCTCGCGTCGGTATCAGTTCGGGCTGGTCGGCTGCCGGGTCAGATCCACCGCCGGCAGCGACGGGAGCTTACCGAGCAGCGCCGACTCCTGGCGAAGGAGTTTCAGCTCCTGGCCGAGCCGCGCCGCGGTGTCCGGGGCCTCCAGCAGCTGCTGCTTGGCGGGCACGTCCAGCACGGCCGCCGCGGCGACGAGATACGACAGCACCGACGGGTCGGCGGGCAGGTCCTGGCCGCTCGACAGGGTCCGCTCGTTCGCCCAGGCCAGCCGCTTCTGATAGGTACGGAAGGCCCGTACGACACCCGAGGCGAGCGCCCCCGCACCCTCGCCGTGGTCCTCCTCCAGCTCCTCCGTCTCGGCCGTCAGATACGGCCCGGAGGCATCCACCGACCGCAGCCGGAAGCGGGTGGTGCCGGTGGCCAGCACCTCGTAGCCGCTGTCGGCAGCGGACGACTTGGCACGGATGGTGGCCGCATCCGCGACACAGCCCACCGTGTGGAACGCCTGCACCGGGTCGTCGCCGAAACCGGCCGCGGGGCCCTCCGCGGTCGGCAGCGTGGCGTCCGGCATGCCCTGTGCGGTGGGGGCGACCTCCCGCCCGCACCCCCACCGTCGGGAGGGGACGGACCGCAGGACGGAGTCCGGAGGGCCGGCACCGCGGCCGACAAACAACCCCCGCCCGCCGCAGGCGCAACGGCGAACAACCCCCACGGCGGGAAAGCCGACAACGTGGGGCCCGGGCAAAGCGCAGCGGACGGGTCACTGTCGGCGCAGCAGCCGCGAGGCCCCGGCGGCCACCGTCGTCGCCAGGACCCAGCCTGCGAGGATCAGTACGGCCGCCGCCCACTGGGCGGCACCCCCCGGTTTCCAGGCCGCGTCCTGGTTGAGGTCGATCACCGGGAGGAGAAGGTCGAGGGCGTAGAGATACGGGTTCCACGGCGGGGTCTCGCCCGGTTTGAGCGGGGGCGGGGGGTTCTCGGAGAAGTAGACCGTGCCGATGGCCCAGAGGATGGCCATCCAGACCGCGGCCCGGCCGGGGCGGTAGCCGTACGCCACCGTCCAGTCCTGCAGGAAGCCCCAGGCCTTCGCCGCCAGCGGCAGCGTCTCGCGGCGGCGGCGCTGCTTGGCCAGCAGCACCTCGCGGGCGTCGGCGTCCTCCCCGCTGGCCCGCAGCGAGGTGGCGAGCATCTCGTACGGCTCGGGCGCGTACTCGGGGGTCGCCGCGGCCACCCACTGGAGCCGCAGCGAGAGCGGGAAATGGCCGCGCGGAATCAGCGTCTCGTACGCGAAGCCGGCCATCCACAGCCCGCCGAGCCCCGGCCAGCTCGCCGACTTGTCGACCAGGTTCACCACCCGGGCGCCGGAGAGGATCACCCGGCCGCGCTGCGGCCGCTCGCACAGGAACCGCAGCTCGGGCGTCTGGATGCGGCGCAGCGACAGCTCCTGGTCGGACTCCATGACGAAGCGGGCGTGCTCGAGGTCGACGGCGTCACCGAACCGCCCGTCGTCCAGCCGTATCCCGCCCTCGCACTCGAAGCGCTGCATCCGGGTGCCGCGGGACGGGGTCGTCGGGACGCCGTACGGGGGAGTGGCGCCGGAGGAGAAGGGGGAGTTGGCCAGGCCCGCGGCGGTCAGGTAGAGCGTGCGCTCGACGGTGAGCTGGGGGGCGTTGAGCGCCCGGCGCCCGAAGGGATTGCTCAGCCGGCTGCCGCGCAGGCTGAGCGACACGCCGATGGTGGCGCCGCGCAGCGACAGCTCGCCGTACGACTCCAGCATCTCGGCCTGCAGGTCCTGGGTGACGGTCAGCCCGTCGGCCATGATCGAGCGGCCCTTGCGGTCCTTGTGCGCCACCACCTGATTGAGCATCAGGTCGGTGCCGATGTGCGCGTCGGTGAGCCGGATGCCGTTCTGGACGACGCAGCGCGGCAGATGCAGATCGCCCTCGGTCTGCAGCCGGGCGGCCTCCAGCCGGGGTATCGCGCAGTTCACCATCCGCAGCGTGGTGAACCGGCTCTCCGGCAGCACCACCTCGGCCTCGAAACGGCAGTCCCGCAGCTCCACGAATGGCTTGATCGTGCCGCCCGCAAGGTCGAGAGTGTCCGTGATGTACGCACCGGTCAGCTTGAGCGCCGACACCCGGCCCGGCTGCGCGACCGGCCCCTCCAGGAGCAGCAGCGCCACCACCCTGGCCCGCACCCGCCGCTCGGGCCCCCACAGATGCTGCCCGTGCGGATCGTCCCGGGCCGGATCCCCGATGTGCAGATCGCAGGTACTGCCGTTGCGGAAGGCCTGCCACATACTCCATTCCGCCGACGTCAGCTGCAGGTCGGCAGGCGCGTCGCCGTCCCCGGGCCCGTTCACGTACATCCCCCTTTCACCACCCCCGTGCAGATTCCCCTGCGGTCCGCGCCCCCGGACACCCGTACGGACCCCATGCCCGCAGCGTGACCGACGGAACACGCGCGGTGAGGGTGAACTCCGGTCAACTTCCCGCGGCCGGTTACCGGCCCCTCCTCCCGGTGCCCGGACCGTCTCCCGCTGTGTATCACTGAGTGATACGGGCGGCCGGGCCCGAGATCGGGTCTGAGACACTGGGAGGGTGATCTCCCGAATCGATCTGCGCGGTGACGCCCTCCCCGAGGGCGGCGCCCTGCGCGACCTGCTGCCCCGTGCCGAGTTCGACGTGGAAGCCGCCCTGGAGAAGGTGCGGCCCCTCTGCGAGGACGTACGCCATCGCGGCACCGCGGCGCTGATCGAGTACGCGCGGCGGTTCGACGGAGCGGAGATCGAGCGGGTACGGGTCCCGGCCGAGGAGCTGCAGAAGGCCCTCGACGCACTGGATCCGGCCGTCCGCGCCGCCCTGGAGGAGTCCATCCGGCGCGCCCGGACCGTCCACCGCGAGCAGCGCCGCACGGACACCACCACCAAGGTCGTGCCCGGCGGAACGGTCACCGAACGCTGGGTGCCGGTCGAGCGCGTGGGGCTGTACGTCCCCGGCGGCCGTTCGGTCTACCCCTCGTCCGTCGTCATGAACGTCGTCCCCGCCCAGGAAGCCGGCGTCGAATCGCTCGCAGTGACCTCCCCGCCGCAGGCGGACTTCGGCGGCCTGCCGCACCCCACCATCCTGGCCACCTGCGCCCTGCTCGGCGTGGACGAGGTCTACGCCGCCGGCGGCGCCCAGGCCATCGCGATGTTCGCGTACGGCACCGACGAATGCCTGCCGGTCAACCTGGTCACCGGCCCCGGCAACATCTATGTCGCCGCCGCCAAGCGCCTGCTCAAGGGTCGGATCGGCATCGACGCGGAGGCCGGGCCCACCGAGATCGCCATCCTCGCCGACGACACCGCCGACCCGGTGCACCTCGCCGCCGACCTGATCAGCCAGGCCGAGCACGACCCCATGGCCGCCGCCGTCCTGGTCACCGACTCCGCCGAGCTGGCCGAGAAGACCGAGAAGGAGCTGGCGCCGCAGATCGCGGCCACCAAGCACGTCGAGGACCGCATCGTCCCGGCGCTGTCCGGCCGGCAGTCCGCCATCGTCCTCGTCGACGGCCTCGACGAGGGCCTGCGCGTCGTCGACGCCTACGGCGCCGAGCACCTCGAGATCCACACCGCCGACGCCGCCGCCGTCGCCGCCCGGGTCCGCAACGCCGGCGCGGTCTTCGTCGGCCCCTACGCCCCGGTCTCCCTCGGCGACTACTGCGCCGGCTCCAACCACGTCCTGCCCACCGGCGGCTGCGCCTGCCACTCCTCCGGCCTGTCCGTGCAGTCCTTCCTGCGCGGCATCCACATCGTGGACTACACCCGCGACGCACTCGCCGAGGTCGCCCACCACGTGGTGACCCTCGCCGAGGCCGAGGACCTCCCGGCGCACGGCGCGGCGATCAAGGCGAGGTTCGACTGGAAGGTTCCGCAGAGCAAGTGAGCCGGCACGTGACCCGAATCGACGACCTCCCCATCCGGGACGAACTGCGCGGCAAGTCCCCGTACGGCGCCCCCCAGCTCGACGTGCCCGTACGCTTGAACACCAACGAGAACCCCTACCCGCTGCCCGAGCCGCTGGTCCGGCGGATCGCCGAGCGGGTGACCGAGGCCGCCCGCAGCCTCAACCGCTACCCCGACCGGGACGCGGTCGCACTGCGCACCGAACTCGCCCGCTACCTGACCCGCACCGGCGGCCACCGGGTCACCAAGGACCAGGTCTGGGCCGCCAACGGCTCCAACGAGGTCATCCAGCAGCTGCTGCAGACCTTCGGCGGCCCGGGACGCACGGCCATCGGCTTCGAGCCGTCGTACTCCATGCACGCGCTCATCGCCCGCGGCACGGGCACCGGCTGGATCTCCGGCCCCCGCCACGCCGACTTCACCATCGACGTCCCCGCGGCCACGGCCGCCATCGCCGAGCACCGCCCCGACGTCGTCTTCATCACCACCCCCAACAACCCCACCGGCAGCGCCGTCCCGGCCGAGGCCGTCCTCGCCCTCTACGACGCGGCACAGGCCGCCAGGCCCTCGCTGGTCGTCGTGGACGAGGCCTACGTCGAGTTCAGCCACGGCGACTCCCTGCTGCCGCTGCTCGACGGACGGCCGAACCTCGTCATCTCCCGCACCATGTCGAAGGCGTTCGGCGCGGCCGGGCTGCGCCTGGGCTACCTCGCCGCCGACCCCGCGGTCGTCGACGCCGTACAGCTGGTCCGGCTGCCGTACCACCTGTCGGCCGTCACCCAGGCGACCGCGCTCGCCGCGCTGGAACACACCGACACCCTGCTGAAGTACGTCGAGCAGCTCAAGCAGGAACGCGACCGCCTGGTCACCGAACTGCTCGCGGCCGGCTACGAGGTGACCGCGTCCGACGCCAACTTCGTCCAGTTCGGCCGCTTCGACGACGCACACAAGGTGTGGCAGCAGATCCTCGACCGGGGCGTCCTGGTCCGGGACAACGGCGTACCGGGATGGCTGCGGGTCACCGCCGGCACCCCGGCCGAAAACGACGCGTTTCTCGACGCGGTCCGAGACCTCAAGAAGGAGCACAGCGCATGAACCGCGTAGGACGCGTCGAGCGCACCACCAAGGAGACGTCCGTCCTCGTCGAGATCAACCTCGACGGCACCGGACAGGTCGACGTCTCGACCGGCGTCGGGTTCTACGACCACATGCTCGACCAGCTCGGCCGGCACGGCCTGTTCGACCTCACCGTCAAGACCGACGGCGACCTGCACATCGACACCCACCACACCATCGAGGACACCGCCCTCGCCCTGGGCGCCGCCTTCAAGCAGGCCCTCGGCGACAAGGTCGGCATCTACCGCTTCGGCAACTGCACCGTCCCGCTGGACGAGTCGCTCGCCCAGGTCACCGTCGACCTCTCCGGCCGCCCGTACCTGATCCACACCGAGCCGGAGAACATGGCGCCGATGATCGGCACCTACGACACGACGATGACCCGGCACATCTTCGAGTCGTTCGTCGCCCAGGCCCAGATCGCGCTGCACATCCACGTCCCGTACGGCCGCAACGCCCACCACATCGTGGAGTGCCAGTTCAAGGCCCTGGCCCGCGCCCTGCGCTACGCCAGCGAACGCGACCCGCGCGCGGCCGGCATCCTCCCCTCGACCAAGGGAGCCCTGTAGCACCGTGAACGGCCTGTCCACCGTCTTCATCATCCTCGGGCTCTTCCTCCTCGGCGGGGTCTACTCCTTCTGGAAGCAGCAGCTGCCGAAGAGCATCATCACCGTGCTCGCCATCGGCTCCGCGATGTGCCTGGCCGCGGGCATCCTCCGGCTGGAGGTGTGGAATTGACCGCCACCGCACCCCGTAAGAAGGTCGCCTCCCGTAAAAAGGTGGTTGTCTTCGACTATGGCTTCGGGAACATCCGCTCCGCCGAGCGCGCCCTCGCCCACGTCGGCGCGGACGTCGAGATCACCCGCGACTACGACACCGCCATGAACGCCGACGGGCTGCTCGTGCCCGGAGTCGGCGCCTTCGCCGCCTGTATGCAGGGGCTGAAGGACGCCCGCGGCGACTGGATCGTCGGCCGCCGGCTCTCCGGAGGCCGCCCCGTGATGGGCATCTGCGTCGGCATGCAGATCCTCTTCGGCCGCGGCATCGAGCACGGCGTCGAGACCGAGGGCCTGGACGAATGGCCCGGCACGGTCGGCCCGCTCAAGGCCGACGTCGTCCCGCACATGGGCTGGAACACCGTCGACGCCCCCGAGGGCTCCCGGCTCTTCGCCGGGCTGCCCGCCGACGCCCGCTACTACTTCGTGCACTCCTACGCGGTGCACGACTGGGAGCTGGAGACCGGCAACCCGCACATCACCGCGCCGAAGGTCACCTGGGCCACCCACGGCGAGCGGTTCGTGGCGGCCGTCGAGAACGGGCCGCTGTGGGCCACCCAGTTCCACCCCGAGAAGTCCGGCGACGCCGGAGCCCAGCTCCTGAGCAATTGGATCGAGACCCTTTGATGTCCACTGCCGCAATGAACCAGCAGCTCGAACTCCTCCCCGCCGTCGACGTCCGCGACGGCCAGGCCGTCCGCCTGGTGCACGGCGAGTCCGGCTCCGAGACCTCCTACGGCGACCCGCTCCAGGCGGCCCTCGCCTGGCAGCGGGCCGGCGCCGAATGGCTGCACCTCGTCGACCTCGACGCCGCCTTCGGCACCGGCGACAACCGCGCGCAGATCGCCGAGGTCGCCCGCTCCATGGACATCAAGGTCGAACTGTCCGGTGGCATCCGCGACGACGCCTCCCTGGCCGCCGCCCTGGCCACCGGCTGCACCCGCGTCAACATCGGCACCGCGGCCCTGGAGAACCCCGAATGGGTCGCCAAGATCATCGCCGAGCACGGCGACCGGATCGCCGTCGGCCTCGACGTACGCGGCACCACCCTGCGCGGCCGCGGCTGGACCCGCGACGGCGGCGACCTCTACGAGACGCTGGCCCGCCTCGACTCCGAGGGCTGCACCCGCTACGTCGTCACCGACATCAACAAGGACGGCACGCTCCAGGGCCCCAACCTCGAGCTGCTCAAGAACGTCTGCGCCGCCACCGACCGCCCGGTCGTCGCCTCCGGCGGCGTTTCCTCCCTCGACGACCTGCGGGCACTGGCGTCCCTGGTGCCGGAAGGTGTCGAGGGCGCCATCGTCGGCAAGGCGCTCTACGCGAAGGCCTTCACTCTCGAAGAGGCCCTGGCAGCAGTGTCGTAAACCGTGCACGGGAAGGCGGCGTCATGACCATCGAGCGCGTACCGGGCGAGGGCACCTGGGAAGAGACCACGGGCTCCGCACGCGCCGTGGCCGCCGGCGACCGGGTCCTGGTCGCCGGCACGATGCCCCTGCACAACGACGCCGTGCAGGGCCTGGGCGACCCGTACGAACAGACCAAGGCCGCCTTCGCCCATGCGCTGGCGGCCCTGAAACCCTTCGGCCTCGGCGCCGACGCGGTCCTGCGCACCCGCGTGTACCTCACCCACCTGCGCGATGCGGACGAGGCCGGCCGCGCCCACAAGGAGCTGTTCGCCGCCGCCCCGCCCGCCCTGACGGTGGCCGTGGTGTCCGGCTTCGCCGACCCCCGCGTACTGGTGCAAGTAGAACTAGAAGCTTTCCGAGAGCTGTCAGAAAGGCCCGAAGAGACATGACCCTGGCGGTCCGAGTCATCCCTTGCCTGGACGTCGACAACGGCCGGGTCGTCAAGGGCGTCAACTTCCAGAACCTGCGCGACGCGGGCGACCCCGTCGAGATGGCGAAGATCTACGGCGACGAGGGCGCCGACGAGCTGACCTTCCTCGACATCACGGCCTCGTCCGGCAACCGCGAGACGACCTACGACGTCGTCCGCCGCACCGCCGAACAGGTCTTCATCCCGCTCACCGTCGGCGGCGGCGTCCGCACCCCCGAGGACGTCGACAAGCTCCTGCGCGCCGGCGCCGACAAGGTCGGCGTCAACACCGCCGCCATCGCCCGCCCCGACCTGATCCGCGAGATCGCCGAACGCTTCGGCCGCCAGGTCCTGGTCCTGTCGGTGGACGCCCGCCGCACCGCCGCCGGCACCCCGTCCGGCTACGAGGTCACCACCCACGGCGGCCGCCGCGGCACCGGCATCGACGCCGTCGAATGGGCCCACCGCGCCGCCGAACTGGGCGCCGGCGAGATCCTGCTGAACTCCATGGACGCCGACGGCACCAAGGACGGCTACGACGTGGAGATGATCGAGGCCGTCCGCAAGCACGTCACCGTCCCCGTCATCGCCTCCGGCGGCGCGGGCAAGCTGGCCGACTTCGCCCCGGCCGTCGCGGCGGGCGCCGACGCGGTACTGGCCGCCTCGGTCTTCCACTTCGGCGATCTGCGGATCGGGGAGGTCAAGGAGGCGCTGCGCGGGGCGGGACACCCCGTGCGCTGACAGGCATGCCGGGGGGCTTCCCCCCCGCAGCCCCTCACCCCCGCTTGCGCGCCGCCCGGACGAACTCGCGGTTCATCCTGGTGATGCTGAACAGCGGGATCCCCTTGGGACAGGCCGTGGCGCACTCCCCTGCAAGGGTGCACCCGCCAAAGCCCTCGGAGTCCATCTGCCCCACCATGTCCAGCACCCGGGACCCGCGCTCCGGCGCACCCTGCGGCAGGACGTTGAGATGGTTGACCTTCGCCGAGGTGAACAGCATCGCCGAGCCGTTGGGACAGGCCGCCACGCAGGCACCGCAGCCGATGCACTCCGCATGCTCGAAGGCGAAGTCCGCGGCCGGCTTGGGCACCGCCGTGGCATGCGCCTCGGGGGCCGAGCCGGTCGGCGCGGTGATGTAGCCGCCGGATTCGATGATCCGGTCGAACGCCGAGCGGTCGACGACCAGGTCCTTGACGACCGGGAACGCCGAGGCCCGCCAGGGCTCGATGTCGATCGTGTCGCCGTCCGAGAAGGACCGCATGTGCAGCTGGCAGGTCGTGGTCCGCTCCGGGCCGTGCGCCTCACCGTTGATGACCAGGCTGCACGCGCCGCAGATGCCTTCCCGGCAGTCGTGGTCGAAGGCGACCGGGTCCTCACCGGACAGGATCAGCGACTCGTTGAGGGTGTCGAGCATCTCCAGGAAGGACATGTCCTTCGCTATGCCGTCCACCTCGTACGTGGACATGGCGCCTTCGGCACCGGCGTTCTTCTGGCGCCAGACGCGCAGGGTGAGCTTCATGCGTAGCTCCGCTGAGTGGGATGGACGTACTCGAAGACCAGGTCTTCCTTGTGCAGGGCCGGCGCCTCGCCGGTGCCGGTGAACTCCCAGGCCGCGGCGTAGGAGAACGCCTCGTCACGGCGGGCCGCCTCACCGTCCGCGGTCTGCGACTCCTCGCGGAAATGACCGCCGCAGGACTCGGCCCGGTGCAGCGCGTCGAGGCACATCAGCTCGGCGAGCTCCAGATAGTCGACGATGCGGTTGGCCTTCTCCAGCGACTGGTTGAACTCCTCACCGGTACCCGGCACCTTGATCCGCCGCCAGAACTCCTCGCGGATCTCCGGGATACGTGCGAGCGCCTTGCGCAGCCCGGCGTCCGTACGGGCCATCCCGCAGTACTCCCACATCAGTTCACCGATCTCACGGTGGAAGGAATCGGGCGTACGGTCCCCGTCGACGGCCAGCAGCCGCGCCAGCCGCTCCTCGGTCTCCCGCACGGCCGCCACCGCCTCCGGATGATCCCCGCCGACCTCGTCCTTGTGCGGATTGCGGGCCAGATAGTCGTTGATCGTCGACGGCAGCACGAAATAGCCGTCCGCCAGGCCCTGCATCAGGGCGGAGGCCCCCAGACGGTTGGCGCCGTGGTCGGAGAAGTTGGCCTCACCGATCGCGAACAGACCCGGGACGGTCGTCTGCAGGTCGTAGTCGACCCACAGCCCGCCCATCGTGTAATGCACCGCCGGATAGATCCGCATCGGCACCTCGTACGGATCCTCGTCGGTGATCCGCGCATACATGTCGAAGAGGTTGCCGTACTTCGCCTCGACGGCCTTGCGGCCCATGCGGGCGATCGCGTCGGCGAAGTCCAGATAGACACCCTGGCCGCCGGGGCCGACCCCGCGCCCCTCGTCACACACGTTCTTCGCCGCGCGGGACGCGATGTCGCGCGGGACGAGGTTGCCGAACGACGGGTAGATCCGCTCCAGGTAGTAGTCGCGTTCGTCCTCGGGAATGTCCCTCGGCGCCCGCGCGTCCCCCTTCGCCTTCGGCACCCAGATCCGGCCGTCGTTGCGCAGCGACTCGCTCATCAGCGTCAGCTTCGACTGATGTTCGCCGGTGCGCGGGATACAGGTCGGGTGGATCTGGGTGAAGCACGGGTTGGCGAAGTACGCGCCGCGCCGGTGCGCCCGCCAGACGGCGGTCGCGTTGGAGTTCATGGCGTTCGTCGACAGATAGAAGACGTTGCCGTAGCCGCCGGACGCCAGGACGACGGCGTCCGCGAAGTAGGTGCCGATACGGCCCGTGACCAGATCGCGGGCGACGATGCCGCGGGCCCGGCCGTCCACCACGATCAGGTCCAGCATCTCCGTACGCGGGTGCATCTCCACGTTCCCCGCCGCTATCTGGCGCGACAGCGCCTGGTACGCGCCGAGCAGCAGCTGCTGGCCCGTCTGCCCGCGGGCGTAGAACGTACGGGAGACCTGGACGCCGCCGAACGAGCGGGTGTCGAGCAGCCCGCCGTACTCGCGCGCGAACGGCACACCCTGCGCCACACACTGGTCGATGATCTCGACCGAGACCTGGGCGAGGCGGTGGACGTTGGACTCACGGGCGCGGAAGTCGCCGCCCTTGACCGTGTCGTAGAACAGCCGGTGGACGGAATCCCCGTCGTTGCGGTAGTTCTTCGCGGCGTTGATACCGCCCTGCGCGGCGATGGAGTGGGCCCGGCGCGGCGAGTCCTGGTAGCAGAACTGCACGACGCGATAGCCCTGTTCGGCGAGCGTGGCGCCCGCCGCGCCGCCCGCCAGACCGGTGCCGACGACGATCACCGTCTGCTTGCGCCGGTTGGCCGGGTTGACCAGCTTCGCCTCGAAACGGCGGGTGTCCCAGCGCTCGGCGATCGGGCCCTGGGGGGCCTTGGTGTCGACGACCGGGGCGCCGGTCGCGTAGTCCGTGTATGCGGTGGATGCGGTGTGTGGGGTGGATGCGGTCACGTCAGCTCACCAATCCGGTCATGACGGCGACGGGCACGGAGACGAAGCCCGCCGTCAGCAGCAGCGCCAGGGCATCGGCGGTCGTCCTGAGCACCCGGTCCCGGGCGGCGCTGCCCGCACCGAGGGTCTGCGCGGCGCTCCAGAAGCCGTGCCGGATGTGCAGTCCGAGCGCGAGCATGGCGGCGATGTAGATGACGTCGCCGTACCAGGTGGAGAAGGTCGCGACCACATTCGCGTACGGGTGGCCGGCCGCGGCGTGCGGATTCACCGTCAGCGTCGTCAGGTCCAGGATGTGCCAGACGATGAACAGGCCGAGGATGACGCCGCCCCAGCGCATGGTGCGGGTGGCGTACGACGCCCGCCTGCGCTTGTGCGCGTACTTCACCGGGCGGGCCGCGATGTCCCGGCGGCTGAGCTGGAAGGCCGCCACCGCATGCGTGACGACGGCGGCGACCAGCACCACCCGCGCGATCCACAGGAACCACTCGTGGTGCAGGAACGGCTCACCGATGGTGCGCAGCCAGGCGGCATACGCATCGAAGTCCGCGGCCCCGAAGAAGATCTTGAGGTTGCCCAGCATATGGACGACCAGATACAGCAGCATCACGATGCCGCTGACGGCCATCGCCGTCTTCTTGCCGACGGTCGAGCCCCACAGGAGGCCGACGAAGGACGGCCGTCGGTCCGTCCGTGTGTCCAGTGCTGCCATGGGCTCGACGGTAAGGACCGCCCCGGCCATCAGTCCAAGACATGCTCCGGCTCATCTCCATAGGCCACGCCTATCGCTGCCTTATATTCCCCTTATGCAGCTGCAGCAGCTCCGCTACTTCACGGCCGTCGCGGACACCCGCCACTTCACCCGCGCCGCCGAACGCGAACATGTCGCCCAGCCCTCCCTCTCCCAGCAAATCCGGTCCCTGGAACGGGAGTTGGGCGCCGAACTCTTCCATCGCGCCCGCGGCCACATCACCCTCACCGACGCCGGCGAGACCCTGCTGCCCTTCGCCCGCCGCATCCTCGCCGACACCGAGACCGCCCGCCGCGAGGTCCAGGAGGTCGCCCAGCTCCGCCGCGGCCGGCTCCGCCTCGGCGCCCCGCCCAGCCTCTGCGCCAGCCTCGTCCCCGACGTCCTGAGCGCCTTCCACGCCGCCTACCCGGGCGTCGACCTGATCGTCACCGAGGACGGCTCCCAGGACCTCGTCCGCGCCCTGGCCGACGGCGAACTCGACCTCGCCCTGATCATCACCCCGCTCCCGGTCCAGGCCCCCGCCCTGGCCACCTCCGACCTCCTGCGCGAGGAACTGGTGGTGGTCTCCGCCCCGGACCGCCCCGCCCCCGTGGGCGCCCGCCGCACCCGCATCCGCGTCGAGGACCTCCGCGGCCGCCCCCTCGCCATGTTCCGCCGCGGCTACGACCTGCGGGAATTCACCACCGCGGCCTGCCGGGCGGCCGGCTTCGAACCCACCTTCACCGTGGAGGGCGGCGAGATGGACGCGGTCCTCGGCTTCGTACGCGCCGGACTCGGCATCGCCGTCGTACCGAGCATGGTCGCCGAACGCTCCGGACTCCGCGTCACCCGCTTCGCCACCCCCGGCATGCACCGCGTCGTCTCGGTCGCCCACCGCGGCGACGTCTCCCCGCCCCGCGCCGCACGCGAACTGCAGCGGATCCTGATGGAACACCTGGAAGCCTGACGCCGGCGGCCCCTCGGGCTTCCCGCCAGATGCCCAGCCGTCAGATGCCCAGCCGGTCAGATACCCAGCTTCGCCGCCAGCAGCCGGTCCGCGGCCTCCTTGTCCCCCTCCACCTCCACATCGGCCTTCTCCTGCCGGCCGAACGCGAACATCGTCAGCTCGCCCGGCTCCCCGGTGACCGTCACCACGGGCGTGCCACGGTGCGCCACCGCCGTCTGCCCGTCCGGCCGCCGCAGCACCAGCCCCACCGGCGACTTGCGCCCCAGCACCCGCGCCGCCCGCTCCAGCCGCGTCCACAGCGCATCGGCGAAGACCGGGTCCAGCTCCCGCGGACTCCACTCCGGCTGCGCCCGCCGCACATCCTCGGCGTGGACATAGAACTCCACGGTGTTGGACGCCTCGTCGATCGGCTTCAGCGCGAACGGCGACATCGCCGGCGGCCCGGAACGGATCAGCTGGATCAGTTCCTCGTACGGCTTGGCCGCGAACTCCGCCTGCACCCGCTCCAGCCGCGCCGCCAGCGGCTTGATCACCAGCCCGGCCGCCGCATCCGCGCGCCGGTCACGGACCACCACATGTGCGGCCAGATCCCGCGCCGTCCAGTTCTCGCACAGGGTCGGCGCCTCGGGTCCCGCGCTCTCCAACAGATCGGCCAGAAGGAGCCGTTCACGCTTCGCATGGGTCGACATACGGCCACCCTACGACCGGGTCCCGCGCACTGCCACGAGGCCGCACTCACCGCCCGAGTGACATCACCACCAGGACGGTTCCCACGACCACCGCCGCCAGGAACACCGAGACCAGCACCCGGATCGCCACCCGCGCCACCCGGTCCGGATCCGGCGGCGGGGGCGGCTGCTGCTGCGGACACATAGGAGCAGCATGCATCACGCCACGTGCCGTAAGGAGCGACGCCGTGCCACGTGCCGTGAAGAGCCACGCCGTGCCACGTGCCGTGAAGAGCCACGCCGTGCCACGTGCCGTGCGGGAGTTGGCCGCACATGAAGAGTGACGCCGAAAGGGGTGACTCCGTAAGGAGTGACGGCAACGACGCCACAACGGCCCGCGCCACCACCTCACCACAGCGCACCGCATGACGGCACAATGGAGCCATGACCAGCAGCCACACCAGCAACCTGGACCCCGCCATCACGGCCCGCCTCAAGCGCACCGCCGACGGCCTGGTCCCCGCCATCGCCCAGCAGTACGACACCGGCGAGGTGCTGATGCTCGGCTGGATGGACGACGAGGCCCTGCACCGCACGCTCACCACCGGCCGCGGCACCTACTGGTCCCGCAGCCGCCAGGAGTACTGGGTCAAGGGCGACACCTCCGGCCACGTCCAGCACGTCAAGTCCGTGGCCCTGGACTGCGACGCCGACACCCTCCTCATCAAGGTCGACCAGGTCGGCGCGGCCTGCCACACCGGCGACCGCACCTGCTTCGACGCGGACGTGCTGCTCACACAGGACTGACCGGAACCGACCAGGACGGCTCGGTCCCCTCTCCCGTCACACCACCCCCTTCACCCCCTGTCCCGTCACACTATGTGACGAACCGGCGGCGATTCGCGGGGATCCGGGAACGCATCACGCTCCGTCATCGTTGCCGAGACAGAGGAAGCGGCACGGGAGGCGGACCGACAGGAGGCGGACGGCGGCGCCGGTGGTTTCCGACAGAAGGCCGGCAGCACGGGAGGCGACATCCGCATCCGCGGACCACCAGCCGGACGCGCACCGCGCACCGCGCTGATCACTACTAGGATCCGACGCCATGACCACGGGAACCACCGGCACCGCGACTCCGAATCTCGAGAACTTCCGCACCCTCGCGAAGGACCGCCGGGTCATCCCGGTCACCAGGCGGCTCCTCGCCGACGGCGACACCCCGGTCGGCCTGTACCGCAAGCTCGCCGCCGAACGCCCGGGCACCTTCCTGCTCGAATCCGCGGAGAACGGCCGCACGTGGTCGCGGTACTCGTTCATCGGCGTCCGCAGCGCCGCGACGCTCACCACCCGCGACGGCCAGGCTCACTGGCTGGGCACCCCGCCCGTCGGCGTGCCCACCGGCGGCGACCCGCTGGCCGCGCTGCGCGCCACCGTCGAGGCGCTGCACACCCCGCACGACCTGGTCGAGGGCGCGGGGCTGCCGCCGTTCACCGGCGGCATGGTCGGCTACCTCGGGTACGACATCGTGCGCCGCCTGGAGAAGATCGGCGACAGCACCCGGGACGACCTCCGGCTGCCCGAGCTGACCATGCTGCTCACCTCCGACCTCGCGGTCCTCGACCACTGGAACGGCACGGTCCTGCTGATCGCCAACGCGATCAACCACAACGACCTCGAGACCGGCGTCGACGAGGCGTACGCGGACGCGGTGGCCCGGCTGGACGCCATGGCCTACGACCTGGCCCGCCCCGCGCCCGCGAGCGCCGCGGCGCTGCCGCCGTCCGAGGTGCCGCCGTACACCGCCGAGTGGGGCGGCCCCGCGTTCCAGGAGGCCGTCGAGGACGTCAAGGAGCGCATCCGGGCCGGCGAGGCCTTCCAGGTGGTGCCCTCGCAGCGGTTCGAAACCCCTTGTACGGCAAGCGCGTTGGACGTCTACCGGGTGCTGCGGGCGACCAACCCCAGCCCGTACATGTACCTCTTCCGCTTCGAGAGCGCCGACGGCCCGGACGGCGCGGGCTTCGACGTCGTCGGCTCCAGCCCCGAGGCGCTGGTCAAGGTCGAGGGCGGCAGGGCGATGGTGCACCCCATCGCCGGCACCCGGCCGCGCGGTGCGACGGTCCAGGAGGACCAGGCGCTCGCCGACGAGCTGATGGCCGACCCCAAGGAGCGTGCCGAGCATCTGATGCTCGTCGACCTGGGCCGCAACGACCTCGGCCGGGTCTGCGAGCCGGGCAGCGTCGAGGTCGTCGACTTCATGTCCGTCGAGCGCTACAGCCATGTCATGCACATCGTGTCGACGGTGACGGGGACGGTGGCGGACGGCCGTACCGCCTTCGACGTGCTCACCGCCTGCTTCCCGGCGGGCACCCTCTCCGGCGCGCCCAAGCCCCGCGCCATGCAGATCATCGAGGAGCTGGAGCCGACCCGGCGCGGACTGTACGGCGGCTGTGTCGGCTATCTGGACTTCGCCGGCGACTCCGATACGGCCATCGCCATCCGTACGGCGCTGCTGCGGGACGGCACCGCCTACGTCCAGGCGGGCGCCGGGATCGTCGCCGACTCCGACCCGCTCGCCGAGGACACGGAGTGCCGCAACAAGGCGGCGGCGGTGCTGCGGGCCGTGCATACCGCCAACCACCTGGGGAAGTAACCGCGGCGTGTGTTCCACCGGGCGGGACCCGGCCAACGGCTCCTGCCCCGGCCCAGCCCGCCGCGGGGTGCCCTGCGGCGGGCTGCGATAGTGATACACGTGAGTGCCGCAGCCGCATCCCAGACCCCCACCGACGCCGCGCCCGCAACGTCCGCGACGCCCGCAGCGACCGGCGGCGCCAGGCGAAGTCTCGCCCTGGCGCTGCTGTCCGGCGCGGCCGGCGCCGGGCTCACGCTGCTGGCCGCGAGCCGGACCTGGGCCACCGGCACCGCGGTCCTGGCCCAGGGCGCACTGCCGCGCAGCGTGACCGGCAGCGATGTGACCGGTGTGCCCGGCGCGCTGGCCGTCGTCGGGCTCGCCGCCCTGGTCGCCGTCTTCGCCGTCCGCCGGGCCGGCCGGATCGCCGTCGCGGCCCTGCTCGCGCTCAGCGGCCTGGGCATCGCCGTCGCCTCGGCGCTCGGCAACGCCGACACCTCGGCACTGCGTGAGAAGGCCGCCACCGCGGTCGGTCTGGCGGGCACCGATGTGCATCACGTCACGCACACCCTCTGGCCGTGGGCGACCGCGGCCGGCGGCCTGCTGCTGCTGGCCGCCGGGCTGCTCGCCCTGGTCCGCGGCCGCCACTGGCCCGCGATGTCGGGGAAGTACGAGCGCACCCCGGGCGGCGCCCGCGGTCCCCGGCGCGCGCAGACGCCCCCGGATCTGGACCGCCCGGAGGAGATCTGGAAGTCCCTGGACCGCGGCGAGGACCCCACCCGGTAACGGTGCCCCGCCCGGCATCGGTGACAATGGACGACGATTACCGCGCCCGGACCCCGGCGCGAGAGAGCAACGAGGAGCACTCATGTCGAGCAGTGGCCACGGACACACCCCCGCCGCCTGGACCGGCGTCATCATCTCGTTCATCGGCTTCTGCGTCGCCGGAGCCTTCATGGTCCTGGGGAACGTGCCCGGCATGGTCGCAGGCTTCGTCCTGATCGGGCTCGGCGCGCTGGCCGGCGGCATCATGCACATGGCGGGCATGGGCTCGGTGCCCAAGGGCTCCGCCAAGCCCGTCGCCGCCAAGGCACAGCCCCAGGAGAGCTGACCGCCGGGCGGGACCACCAACGGCTCCCGCCCCGGCCCAGCCCGCCGCGGGGGCCCCGTACGGCGGCCGAGAAGCTGCGCCTTCGCGCATTGCGCCGCACCATGGGGGCGTGACCGATCCCGTGGCCGAAGCCCGGATGGCGGGCGGCCTGCCGCGCCGGCTCGCGGCGCCGCTGGGCACCGCCGCGGCCGCCGCCGCGGCCTTCGCCCTGGTCGGCGCCGTCGACCCCGGCGAGCCCGGCCACTACCCCGTCTGCCCGCTGCTGCACCTCACCGGCATCTACTGCCCGGCCTGCGGCGGCCTCCGCAGCGCCCACGCCGTCGCGCACGGTGACCTCGCCGCCGCCCTCCACGCCAACGCCCTCGCGGTGGCCGGCTACGCCGCCTTCGCGGCCTTCTGTGCCCTCTGGCTCGTGCGCGCGGCCCTCGGCCGCCGCACCCCCGGCCCGCGGCCCGCCCCCGTCCACTGGTGGGCGCTCGGCGGCCTGCTGCTGGCCTTCACCGTCGTCCGCAACCTCCCCTTCGGCGCCGGACTGATCCCCCTCGGCGCCGGTCCGACGCCATGACCGGCCGCCCGTCCGGGGACTTCCGGACACCGCCCTTTGTCCAGGTGGTGGGACCGCCGTCAACCGGATGCGGGACCTGCGCCCCATGGCGGATACCATCGGAGTGCCTGATGAGACGGCACCCCGTACGGAACGTCGTACAACACCTCGTACCGGGGGTCACCGTCCGCCCCCACCCCTCGAGAAGGAGGCCGCTCGCGTGAGTGTGCTCGACGAGATCATCGACGGAGTCCGCGCCGACCTCGCAGAGCGGCAGGCACGCGTCAGCCTCGACGAGCTCAAGGAGCGGGCCCGGAAGGCACGCCCGGCCAAGGACGGCGTGGCGGCCCTCAAGGGCGAGAACGTCACGGTGATCTGCGAGGTCAAGCGCTCCAGCCCCTCCAAGGGCGCGCTCGCCGCGATCGCCGACCCGGCGGGGCTGGCCGCCGACTACGAAGCGGGCGGCGCCGCCGTCATCTCCGTCCTCACCGAACAGCGCCGGTTCGGCGGCTCGCTGGCCGACCTGGAAGCGGTCCGCGCCAAGGTCGACATCCCCGTCCTGCGCAAGGACTTCATCGTCACCGCCTACCAGCTGTGGGAGGCCCGCGCGTACGGCGCCGACCTCGCCCTGCTGATCGTCGCCGCGCTGGAGCAGCCCGCGCTGGTCTCGCTGATCGAGCGGGCCGAGTCGATCGGCCTGACGCCGCTGGTCGAGGTGCACGACGAGGAGGAGGTCGCCCGCGCGGTGGACGCCGGCGCCCGGATCATCGGCGTCAACGCCCGTGATCTGAAGACCCTCGAGGTCGACCGCGGCAACTTCGCCCGGGTCGCCCCCGAGATCCCCGACCACATCGTCAAGATCGCCGAGTCCGGCGTCCGCGGCCCGCACGACCTGATCGCCTACGCCAACGACGGTGCGGACGCGGTCCTGGTCGGCGAGTCCCTGGTCACCGGCAAGGACCCCAGGACCGCGGTCGCCGACCTGGTCGCCGCGGGCTCCCACCCGGCGATCCGGCACGGCCGGTCCTGAGGCCCGGACCGTCGGCAGACACGGCCTCGCAGACACCCCGACCGACACGGCAGAGACGACAGCAGCGACAGACATGACCGCCACCGCCGCAGGCATCCGCCGCCCGGCCCGGGGAGTGCACCCGGGTCCGGCAGGCGTGCGCGCCGCGGCGGGGGCCGCCCGCGTCCCGTACCCCGCGCTGAGCCGCGGATGCCGGCCGCGCGGCTGCCGGGCGCCCGCGCGGCGGGTGCACGGACGGCGGGTCCGGTACCACATCGGGTCCGAACCGGGACAGATCAACGGCAGGCGATGGCGACCGGAGCGGAACGCGCGCTGACGCGCCGCCCTCCCCGCCACGGAGCGATCCGCCGCCGAGCGGTCCGCCACCGGCAGGGGAACCCGCCGCGGAACAGGTCCCCGTTCTTCCACCGAACCGGTACCAGTCGTTCCGCGTCGTCGGCGACCCCGCGTCCTGCGCGCCGCCTACCGTGATGTCCCCGTTCCATATATCCCGACATACCCGGACTTCCGGGGCGAGAGCCCCGGACTAGGAGTGCCTCAGATGTCCTCCGAGTTCTTCCTTCCCGACCCCGAGGGCCAAGTGCCCAGCCCCTCGGGCTACTTCGGCGCCTTCGGCGGCAAGTTCATCCCCGAAGCGCTGGTCGCCGCGGTCGACGAGGTCGCCGCCGAATACGAAAAGGCCAAGGCGGACCCCGCGTTCGCCGCCGAGCTGGACGACCTGCTGGTCAACTACACCGGGCGCCCCAGCGCGCTCACCGAGGTGCCGAGGTTCGCCGAACACGCCGGCGGGGCCCGGGTGTTCCTCAAGCGCGAGGACCTCAACCACACCGGCTCACACAAGATCAACAACGTGCTGGGCCAGGCGCTGCTCACCAAGCGGATGGGCAAGACCCGGGTCATCGCCGAGACCGGCGCCGGCCAGCACGGCGTCGCCACCGCCACCGCCTGCGCCCTCTTCGGCCTCGAGTGCACCATCTACATGGGCGAGGTCGACACCAAGCGCCAGGCCCTCAACGTCGCCCGGATGCGGATGCTCGGCGCCGAGGTCATCGCCGTCAAGTCCGGCAGCCGCACCCTCAAGGACGCCATCAACGAGGCGTTCCGCGACTGGGTCGCCAACGTCGACCGCACGCACTACCTCTTCGGCACGGTCGCCGGCCCGCACCCCTTCCCCGCCCTGGTCCGCGACTTCCACCGCGTCATCGGCGTCGAGGCCCGCCGCCAGATCCTCCAGCGCGCCGGCCGCCTCCCGGACGCCGCCCTCGCCTGCGTCGGCGGCGGCTCCAACGCCATCGGCCTCTTCCACGCCTTCCTGGGCGACGAAGGGGTCCGCCTGATCGGCTGCGAGCCCGGCGGCCACGGCATCGAGACCGGCGAGCACGCCGCCACCCTCACCGAGGGCACCCCCGGCATCCTCCACGGCTCCCGCTCGTACGTCCTCCAGGACGAGGACGGCCAGATCACCGAGCCGTACTCCATCTCGGCCGGCCTGGACTACCCCGGCATCGGCCCCGAGCACGCCTACCTCAAGGACACCGGCCGCGCCGAATACCGCGCCGTCACCGACGACGAGGCGATGCGCGCACTGCGGCTGCTGTCGCAGACCGAGGGCATCATCCCGGCCATCGAGAGCGCCCACGCCCTGGCCGGCGCCCTCGAGGCCGGCCGCGAGCTGGGCCCCGACGGCCTGCTGCTGGTCAACCTCTCCGGCCGCGGCGACAAGGACATGGACACCGCCGCCCGCTACTTCGGGCTGTACGACGACAAGGGCGAGGCCGACGTGAACGGCGCCGTACAGCCGACCGGCGAGGGGGAGAAGTGATGGCAGGCAACGTGGAACTCCTGAACTCCGTGCTGGCCCAGGCCCGCACCGAGAACCGCGCGGCCCTCGTCGGCTACCTCCCGGCCGGCTTCCCGACCGTCGACGGCGGCATCCGCGCCATGACCGAAATGCTGGACGGCGGCTGCGACATCGTCGAGGTCGGCCTCCCGCACAGCGACCCGGTCCTGGACGGCCCCGTCATCCAGACCGCCGACGACATCGCCCTGCGCGGCGGCATCAAGACCGTCGACGTCATCCGCACGGTCCGCGAGGTGCACGCCGCCACCGGAGCGCCGGTGCTGTGCATGACGTACTGGAACCCCGTCGACGCCTACGGCGTCGAGCGCTTCGCCGCCGACCTCGCCGAGGCGGGCGGCGCCGGCTGCATCCTGCCCGACCTGCCGGTCGAGGAGTCCGAGGTATGGCGCAAGGCCGCCGCGCAGCACGGCCTCGCCACCGTCTTCGTGGTCGCGCCGAGCAGCCGCGACGCACGCCTCGCCAAGATCACCGCGGCCGGCACCGGCTTCGTCTACGCCGCGTCCCTGATGGGCGTCACCGGCACTCGTGAGTCCGTCGGCCGCGAGGCACAGGACCTGGTGGACCGCACCCGCGCCACCACCACTCTGCCGGTGTGCGTCGGGCTAGGCGTCTCCAACGCCGAACAGGCCGCCGAGGTCGCCCAGTTCGCGGACGGCGTGATCGTCGGATCGGCGTTCGTCAAGCGGCTGCTGACCGCGGACGGCGACATTGACGCCGGTCTGACCGGGGTCCGCGCCCTGGCCGGCGAGCTGGCCGAAGGCGTACGCAAGCGCACCTGACGCCGCTCGCGGACGCGGAACCGCCCTCGGGAGCTGTCCTCCGATAGGGCGAACATCGGTGCGGAGGGGTGCGGCGGCGCCCCTCCGCTTCGTTGTCCAGGGACGTGAACCAGAATCATGACGCAAAGCGCAGCGCCCGCGAGCGGCTGCACGCACAACGGGCCAAGGACCAGGCCCGCGCCCGGCGCAGCCGCCAGGCGATCGTCGCCGGATCGGTGGTGGCGGCGCTGGCGATCGCCGGCGGCATCGGCGTCTGGGCCTCGATGTCCGGCGGCGGCGGAAACAGCACGGACAACGAATCCGCCCGCCCCCGGCAGGCCAGCGGCGGCGACAAGCCCGCCATCCCCGTAGGCGCCCTGGACGCCCCCTCCACCCTCACGGTGTGGGAGGACTTCCGCTGCCCCGCCTGCCGCCAGTTCGAGACCGGCTTCCGCCCCGTCCTCCACGAACTCGAGGACTCCGGCCACCTCAAGACCGAATACCACCTCGTCACGATCATCGACGGCAACACCGGCGGCAAGGGCTCCCTCAGGGCCGCCAACGCCGCGCTCTGCGCCCAGGACGCCGGCCGGTTCCGCGAGTACCACGACGTGCTCTACGCCCACCAGCCGCCCGAGCAGCAGGACAAGTTCGCCGACAACCGGCACCTCCTCCAGCTCGCCGAAAAGGTCAAGGGACTGCCGTCCGCCGCCTTCACCAAGTGCGTCAACGACGGCCGCTACGAAGGCTTCGTGGAGAAGTCCAACACCGCCTTCGCCGGCTCCGGATTCCAGGGCACCCCCACCGTCCTGCTCAACGGCAAGGACCTCTCGAAGGAAAAGGGCGGCCGCTTCACCGCCGCGGACCTGAAGAAGACGGTGCTCGCCGCCAACAAGGGCAAGCAGCCCGGCAAGCCCCAGACGCCCCCGCAGGCATCACAGACACCCGAGACGTCACAGACACCGAAGACGTCCCGGCCGGAGTCGCAGCCGGCGACCGGAACCCCACAGCAGCCGCAGCCGAGCGCCTCGCCCTCGTAGCACGCGTGCCCGGCAGCGCCCACGACCCCGGACACCCAGCGTCATCGCGCGATACGCCAGGGTCGTTACGCAGCCGTAGCCGGGTGTGGTTGTCGCCGACCCCGCCCGGCGCGGTAGCGTCGTCCCTGCCATGGACCTCGCATTCATTCCCAGCCCGTCGGTCGGCGTCGTACACCTCGGCCCGATCCCGCTGCGCGGCTACGCGTTCTGCATCATCATCGGCGTCTTCGTCGGCGTCTGGCTCGGCAACAAGCGCTGGATCCAGCGCGGCGGCCGCTCCGGAACGGTCGCGGACATCGCGGTGTGGGCGGTGCCCTTCGGACTCGTCGGCGGACGCCTCTACCACGTCATCACGACGCCCGAGCCGTACTTCGGCAAGGACGGCCACCTCATCGACGCCCTCAAGGTGTGGCAGGGCGGCCTCGGCATCTGGGGCGCGGTCGCGCTCGGTGCGGTGGGCGCCTGGATCGGCTGCCGCCGCCGCGGAATCCCGCTGCCCGCCTACGCCGACGCGCTGGCCCCGGGCCTCGCCATCGGCCAGGCGATCGGCCGCTGGGGCAACTGGTTCAACCAGGAGCTGTACGGCAAGCCCACCGATCTGCCCTGGGCGCTGGAGATCAGCCCCGACCCGGCCATCGGACGCATCGGCGGCACCTACCACCCGACCTTCCTCTACGAGTGCCTGTGGTGCCTGGGCGTCGCCGCCCTGGTGATCTGGGCCGACAAGCGCTTCCGGCTCGGCCACGGACGGGCCTTCGCCCTGTACGTCGCCGCCTACTGCGCGGGCCGCGGCTGGATCGAGTACATGCGGGTCGACGAGGCGCACCACATCCTGGGCCTGCGGCTGAACGTCTGGACCTCGCTGATCGTCTTCGTCCTGGCCGTCGTCTACATGGTGGTCTCCGCCAGGAAGGCCCCGGGCCGCGAAGCGGTCGTCGAGCCGGGGGCGCAGCTCGCGGAGGGCGAGGATGCCGACGGCGAGAGCGCCGACGGTGCCGACACCGCCGGTGACAAGGTGTCCGTCGAGAAGCCCGCGGCGGAGAAGTCCGCAGGGAAGACCGAGGCGAAGGGCGACGACGCGCCGGAGAAGGATGCACCCGGCGACGCCGAGGCCGAGAAGGCCGAGGACGACGACCCGGCGGATGCCGACTCGCCCGCCGGCAGCGGCGGCACCAAGAAGCCCTGACACGGCAGACGATCACCACAGCGCCGGGCGGCCCCGATACGGCATCGGGGCCGCCCGGCCCTTTGCTGTACGAAGCCGGGCCCGGCAACGGGTGCACGCCGACCCGCCGACCACCCACCGCAACCGACAACGGCTCCTGCCCCGCTCAACCACGCCGTACGGCGCGCGCCAGCGCCAGCACCCGCCGCGCCCCCGCCACCACCGCCGCATCCACGAACCGCCCGTCCGGCAGCGCCAGCGCCCCCGCCCCCGCCGCCCCCACGACCTCCTGCGCCGCCTCGATCTCCGCCGCCGACGGAAGATAAGCCGCCTCGATCACCGGCAGCTGCCGCGGATGGATCGCCGCCCGGCCCCAGAAACCCAGGTCCCGGCCCTGCGCACAGGACCGCGCCAGCCCGTCCGTATCGCGTACGTCCGGATGGACCGACTGCGCCGGCGGCGCCAGACCGGCCGCCCGCGCCGCGACCACCGCCCGGCTGCGCGGCCAGGCCAGCCCCGCCTCGTCCCGCACCCCCAGCTCCGCCCGCAGATCCGCCTCGCCGAGCGCGAGCCCGCGCAGCGCGGGGTGCGCCGTGGCGATGGCGAAGGCGTGCTCGATACCGAGCGCCGACTCCAGCAGGGCATACAGGGCGAGCCGCTCGGACCCCCCGCCGTCGCCCGCCCAGACGGTGGCCCGGTGGACATCGGCCGGCCCCTGCACCTTGGGCAGCCGCAGCCCCGCCAGGCCCGGCAGCCCGGCCAGGGTACGGATCTCGGTCTCCGCGAGCGGCCCGTCGAGCGCATTGACACGCACATGGACCGGCGGGCCGCAACCCCCGCCCGGCGCCGCATCGGCCAGCAGCTCGGCGGTGGCGCGCAGCGCGTACTCCTTGCGGTCCCCGGCGACCGCGTCCTCCAGATCGACGACGACCACATCCGCCCCGCAGCGCAGCGCCTTGGCGACCGTATCCGGCCGGTCGCCGGGCACATACAGCCAGGTCAGGGGAGGAGCATCCGCGGCCTCCGGACACCTCACAGCGCGCCCGCCGCCCGCAGCCCCGCGATCTCGGCACCGGTCATCCCCAGCCCGGCCAGCACCTCGTCGGTGTCCGCGCCGTGCGGGCGGCCCGCCCAGCGGATGGCGCCGGGCGTCTCGGACAGCCGGAAGAGCACGTTCTGCATCCGTACCGTGCCGAGCTCGTCGTCCGGAACCTCGGTGACCGATTCCAGCGCCTGGTACTGCGGGTCCGCCAGCACATCACGGACGTCATGGACCGGCGCGACGGCCGCCTCGGCCGCCTCGAAAGCGGCGAGCACCTCGTCCCGGCCGCGCCGGGCGATCCAGCCGCCGACCGCCGCATCCAGCTCATCGGCGTGCCGGGCACGCCCCGCACCGGTGGCGAACCAGGGCTCGCCGATCAGCTCCGGCCGCCCGACCAGCCGCATCACCCGCTCCGCGATGGACTGCGCCGACGTGGACACCGCCACCCAGGACCCGTCGGCGGTGCGATAGGTGTTGCGGGGCGCGTTGTTGGTGGAGCGGTTGCCGGTCCGCGGCTGGACATAGCCGAGCTGGTCGTACCAGACGGGATGCGGGCCGACCACGGTCAGCATCGGCTCGATGATCGCCATGTCCACGACCTGGCCCCGCCCGGTGGCATCCCGTCCGCGCAGCGCGGCCATCACCGCATACGAGGTGGTGAGCGCGGCGACGGAGTCGGCGAGGCCGAACGGCGCCAGCGTCGGCGGCCCGTCCGGCTCCCCGGTGAGCGCGGCGAACCCGCTCATCGCCTCGGCCAGGGTCCCGAACCCCGGACGCCGGGCGTACGGCCCGAACTGCCCGAAACCGGTGACCCGGGCCAGCACCAGCCGCGGATTGGCGGCGGACAGCTCCGGCCAGCCCAGACCCCATTTCTCGAGCGTCCCGGGCCGGAAGTTCTCGATGACGACATCCGCATCCGCGGCGAGCCGCAGCAGCACCTCCCGCCCGCCCGGCGTGGACAGGTCCAGCGTCATCGTCCGCTTGTTGCGGCCGAGCAGCTTCCACCACAGGCCGACGCCGTCCTTGGCGGGCCCGTGGCCGCGCGCCGGGTCGGGCCGCCGCGGATGCTCGACCTTGATCACCTCGGCGCCGAAGTCCCCCAGCATCGTGGCGGCGAGCGGACCGGCGAACAGCGTGGCGAGGTCGAGCACGCGCAGCCCGGCCAGGGGCCCGGACGGTGCGGGCTGCGGGGGCAGGCGATCGTACAGGGGGGTCAGCGAGGGGTCGGTCATGGTGCGGATGCCTCCGGTCGGTCAACGGTCCTGCGGTCAGAGGTCGTTCGTCCGACGTCGTACGTGCCACGTCCTTCGTCCGACGTCGTACGGTCGGGCCTACGGGCGAGGGGCTCGGACGGTGAGAGCGGCGGTGCGCCGGGCGAGGGTGTCGAAGCCGATACCGTCCAGCCCGCCGACGGACGTCGCCAGCCGGTTGCGCAGCGGCGCGGTCCAGCGGCGGGGGAGCGCGGCGGGGGCGCCCGCGAGCAGCCCGGCCAGCGCTCCGGCGGTCGCGCCGTTGGAGTCGGTGTCCCAGCCCCCGGACACCGCACGGCAGACGGCACCGCTGAACTCCCCGTCGGCGTGCGTGAGCGCGGCGGCCAGCAGCGCGGCGTTCGGCACGGCATGCACCCAGTGGTGGTGGCCGTAGGCGCCGTGCAGCCGGTCGACGACGGCCCGGAAACCCTCCGCCGTACCCGTCGGCTCGTCCCGCGCCGCCGCGATACCGAAGCGGACCGCACGGGCGAACCGCGACCGCACGGGAATCACCGCCAGCCCGGCCCGCAGCGCACCGTGCACATCCGCCCGGCCGCCCGCCGCCTCCGCCGTCGCGGCGGCCACGAACATCGCCCCGTACACCCCGTTCGCCGTATGACTGAGCGTGGCGTCCCGCCAGGCCTGAGCCGCCGCGGCCGCCGGGTCACCCGGATGCGTCCACCCGTACACGTCCGCGCGGATCCCCGCCCCGATCCACTCCCGGAACGGATTGCGGTACCGCGCGGTGCCCGGCGGCTCGATACCGTCCAGAAGATTGCGGTACGCGATCCGCTCGGCGGTGAAGGTACGGCCGGCCGGCAGCTCGTCCAGCCACAGCCGCGCCACATCGCCGGTGCCGAAGCCATGACCGTGCCGTTCGAGCAACAGCAGCCCGAGCAACGGGTAGTTGAGATCGTCGTCCTCCGGCATGCCGTCGATGTTCTCGGCGAGCGAGGTGGTGCTGCTGCGGCGGTTCCAGGGGTAGCGGGCGGCGAGCGACGGATCGAGCCCGGCCGCGGTGAAATACGAGGCCAGCGGCCAGTTCCCGGTCGCACGGGCGAGCGCGCGGATACCGTCGAGGGGCAGCTTCTCGACCGGCTTGCCGAGCAGACAGCCGACCGCCCGCCCGAGCCAGGCCGCTTCGAGACGGCAGGCCACAGCAGCCTGACTGCCCATCAATTCATGCCTCTCAGGCGGCCATTGAGGACACTTCGCCACGATCTCCGTCAGCCCCGTCGGCTCGTCCTCACTCAACGGGCTGGTCAGCAGGGCGAGTTCATCGAGCAGCCGCTCCGCGAGCGGGCGCAGCGACGGGTCCGAGGGGACCGCGGACGCACCGGCCCTCTCGGGCGCCGGCGCACCCCCCGCCGCCCGCCACCGCCGCGCGATCCCGTCCGCCTCCCGCCCGTCCTCGGCCGCCTGCCGCAGCTCATGCCCGACCAGATCCTCGGGCTGCACCCACGTCACCCGGAGCGGGGGCGCGGCCACCGCCGTGCCCATGATCAGGCCCCCGTGAGGGCCGCGAACGCCTGCTCATGAGCCCGGCGGCGGGCCCGGTCGCGGGCGAACACCTCGCGGGTGACGGCGGCCAGCGCCGCCGCCGGGGCATGCAGATCGAGACGGCTGGCGCGGGCGACCTCCGTACTCCATTCCGCCGGCACCGCCGCCGAGCCGTGCAGCGCGCCCGCGATCGCGCCGCTCATCGTCGCGATGGAGTCACAGTCCCGGCCGTAGTTGACCGACCCCAGCACCGTGGTACGGAAATCGCCGCCGCAGGCCACCAGCATGCCCAGCGCGACCGGGAGCTCCTCGATGGCGTGCAGCCGCGAGGGGCGGCGGGCGCCCAGTGACGGGTTGCGGTAATCGGGGCCGACGGTGTCGAACGGAGCGACGGCCGCGCGCAGCGGTGCCAGCGCGGACTCGAAGCCGGTGTGCGCGGCGGCCGCATCGCACACCGCCTCGACCGCGGCGCGGGTGCCGTCCTTGGCGAGCCGCAGCGCATGGCCCACGACCGAGGCCACCGTGGCGTCCGGCGCGAACGCGGCGGCCACGGCGGCGGCGAAGACCCCCGCCGCCTCCAGCCCGTACGAGGACTGATGGGCACCGGCGACATCCAGCGCCTCCGCGTACGCCCGGTCCGGATGACCGGCGTTGACGACACCGACCGGCGCCATGTACATCGCCGCACCGCAGTTGACGATATTGCCGACGCCCGCCTCACGCGGGTCGATGTGCCCGTAATGCAGCCGCGCCACCAGCCACTTCTCGGCGAGGAAGATCCGGTGCAGCGGCAGCGCCTCGTCCTCCAGCTCGGGGATCCAGCGCGGTGTGCCGATCAGGTCCGGTACGAGATGGTCGGCGATGTCGAAGGCGTCGAGATGGTCGCGCACCTTCTCGTAGACCCGGACCAGCGCATGGGTCATCAGGGTGTCGTCGGTGACATGGCCGTCGCCCTTGTGGAACGGCGCGATGGGGCGCGCGGTGCGCCAGTCCTCGTGGAACGGCCCGACGATGCCGCCGACCCGGCCGCCGTGCCGGGCCACGATCTGCTCCGGCGTCCACCCCTCGACGGGCCCGCCGAGCGCGTCACCGACGGCGGCGCCGACCAGACACCCGGCCGCCCGGTCCTCCAGGGGCGCGACCGTCTCCTCTGCGAGGGGTTCCTCCGGCTCTGCGAGGGGTTCCTCCGGCGGGGCGGCCTGCATCGTGTTCGTCATGTGCGGGTAGTTCCTTCCACGGTTGCGGGGGCGAGAGCGGGAGCGGGGCGGTGGGGGATCAGGGGCCGGTCGGTGGTGAGAGGTGAGTGGAGAGCGGTGAGTGGAGATCAGGGGCGGTCGGTGGTGGGTGGTGATGGGGGCGGGTGAACGGCGCGCAGTGACGGCAGGACGGCGCGAAGTTGCAGAAAGTGACGACCCGGGAACTCATCACTCTCCGTAATTCGTTGCCGAGAAAGAGGAGGAGGCGGCGGGGGCGGCAGGCCCGGCAGCGGCGGCGTGCACGCCTGGCACACTCGGACCCGCCGGCACACCCGGTCCGCCGGGCACAGCCGGTCCGCCGGGCACAGCGGGGTGGCGGGTGCCCAGCTCCGTACCGGCGAGCAGCCCCGCCAGCTCGACGAGATCGGTGCCGGCCAGCCGCGGCAGCGCGCAGCCCGACAGCACCCGGCAGGCGTCGCGCCAGCTCCGCGGCAGCCCGCCGGCGCCGCCGAGCGCGCCGGTCAGCGCCCCGGCGAGGGCGGGCGCGGAGTCGGCGACGCGCGAGAGACAGGCGGCGGCGGGCACGGCCTCGGAGACCCGGCCGCCGCCCGCGAGGGCCAGGGCGAGAGCCACGGGCACGGTCTCGGCGGCGGCGATGCCGTAGCTGTAGACATGGTCGACGATCTCGTGCTCCAGGACGGGGACCAGCGCAAAGGCGCTGCCGGGCCGGCCCGCCCGGCAGGTGTCGGTGGCCGGGTCGCCGGCGGCGGTCCGGCCGGTGGTCGCGGCTGCCCCCGCGGCCGCCCCCGGGGCCGGGGCCGCGCCGCCGTCGGCGGTCGCGCCGCGGGCGAGAGCGAGGGCGTGCAGGGCGTTGCGGCGGATCTCGGTGCCCTCGGGGAGCTCGGCGAGGGCCGCGTCCACGCAGGCGTCCACCGGCGCCCCGCCCAGCGCCGCCGCGACCGCCGCGGCCATGGCGCGGGCGCCGTGCACCCCGTCGCCGTCCTGGGTGTAGCGCGCGTCGTACTCGGCCAGCTCGGCCGCCGCGGCCGGTTCACCCGGACAGACCACGGCCAGGACGGCGGCCCGTACGCAGGCCGCGTCGTCGAAATAGTGCGGGTTGTCGTGTCCGGTGGCGGGCGGGCGCAGGCCGGCGGCGAGGTTGCCGAGCCCGGCCCGTACGGAGATCCGGGCGCGCAGCGGCAGCACCGCGGACTCCACCTCGGGCGCGCGGTCGGCGGCCGCGGCGATCTCGCCGGCCAGTGCGTTCCAGGCCAGGTCGAGCGCGGCCCGCATCCGGTGGTCCCGGCCCAGGTCGCTGAGGTGCGCGCCCGAGGCCGTGAGCACCGACCCGGCGGTGAAGGCCGCCCACTCGGCGTCGTCGGACGGGCCCAGCCGCAGCGGTTCGGGGGGCTGGTTCAGGGCGATGGGGACCGGCAGCGTGGTGGTGGCGTTCTGCTCGGCGAAGGTGTCCAGCTCCCGGGTCAGCCGCCGGGTCCACTCGGGCATCCGCGCCGCCCGGTGCCGGGCCGCGGGCCATCCGGCGGCGTCCCCGGCGGCCAGTCCGAGGAGCAGGCCCTCGATGCGGTCACGGGCCGTGGGGGTGTGGTCGTGGACCGTGGGGGTGTGGTCGTGGGCCGTGGGGGTGTGGTCGTGGGCTGTGGGAGCGTGGTCGTGGGCCGTGGGGGCGTGTTCATGGGGCGTGGGGGTGCGGTCGTGGGTGGTCGAGGTGAGGCCACAGGTCGAGGTGAGGCCACCGGTCGTGGTGAGGCCACCGGCTGCGGGCTCACCGGGCGCGCTCATCCGGCCGCCTCGGCCTTCGCGCCCCCGGCGATCCCGGCGGCCCCGGCGCTCGCCCCCGCAGCCACGCCGGCGCCCCCGCCCGCGGCCGGCCCGGCGCTCGCTCCAGCGGCCACGCCGGCTCCCTCACCCGTGTCCGCCCCGGCGCCCGCCACCCCGGCCACCCCGACGTGCGCGCACCGGGCCACCCCGGCGCTCGCCGCCGTAGCCGCCCCGGCACCTGCACCCGCCGCCCCCAGCAGTTCCGCGATGTCCAGGACGTGGTAGCCCGCCATCGGGGGCAGGCAGCTGCCGCGGGCCGGGCCGATGGCGGCTGCCCAGGCGGCGGGGATCGCTCCGGCGCCGCCCAGGGCGCCGGAGAGGGCACCCGCCACCGCGGCCGTGGTGTCGGCGTCGCGGCCCATGTTGACGGCGGTCAGGACCGAGCGGCGGAAATCGCCGTCGGCGGCGGCGAACGCCCCGAAGGCCAGGCCGACCGCCTCGGGGGCCAGGTCCGTCCAGGGGTAGCCGCCGACGACGACCGCGGAGCGCACTGCCCGCTCGGTGCCGAGCCGGGTGATGCCGGGGTCGTGCCGGGAGCGCTGGGCGGCGCCGACCGCGCGGCGCAGCGAGCGGGCGGTCCAGGAGTCCTCGGGGACGACGGAGAGCGCGGCGGCGATCACTGCGTCGGTGGAGCGGGTGACCATGGCGGTGGCGACCCCGGCGGCCACCGCCCGGCCGCCGTAGATCCCCTCGCCGTCGTGGCTGACCGTGCCGTCGATGGCGACCAGCCGCGCGGCCTCGGCGGGGCGCCCGGCCGCGAACACCCCGAAGGGCGCGGCGCGCATCGCCAGGCCGTCGCTCCAGGCGTGCCGGTGCTGTGCGGAGATGGGGGCGGCGAGGCCGCGGCGGAGATTCTCGAGGGTGCCGCGTTCGCTGAAGCCGGCGCCGCGGAAGGGGCCCTCGTCGCGGTCGGCGATCCACCGGTGCCAGGCGGCCTCGACATGGGCGACGGTGAGGGACGAGCCGTGCGCGGCGAGCAGCAGCCCGGAGAAGATCGCGTACTCGGTGTCGTCGGTACCGGCCGGATCGTCCTCGACGAAGCCCTCGATACGGCCCCAGCGGCGGCGGATCTGCGAGGGCTTCATGTTCTCCGCGGGGGCGCCGAGCGCATCGCCGACCGCGAGCCCGAGCATCGCCCCGCGGGCCCGGGCACGCCCGCCCGTCACCCGGCCACCACCCCGGAACGAGGCGCTTCGCGCCGCCCCTGTCTGGGCGGCGCCGGCCGTCGCGGGCGGGGGATCCGGTGCGCTCATGGCGGGCCCTTTCGTCGTACGGGTGCCGCGGGTGCCGCGGGTGCCGTACGGGCCGGGGGAGTCGGGGTGCGGTCGGGGTTTATCCGTGCCACGCGAGGAGGCGGCTCTCCTGTCCCGGGCGGTGAGGTCACCCGGTCGACGGCCTGACGTGACGCTCTGTCAGCAATGTCTTTTCGGTAAAGCCGCAGGTCAGGGCGGTAAGTTCGGCCTTCCTTGCTAGCGGCGCAGGGGCCTGTCCGCATAACTTCGAGGTGTTGCAGGGGGAAGCGCCGCCATCGGCCCACACCTCGCGGAAGGGAGAGGGTCCCGAGTCATGTCCGTTATGGAGATCATGGACAGCGCGGCGCCGACGCATGTGGCGCACCGTGACAATCACACGCACCGTGACGTCAACGGCGGCTGGCTGCGGCCCGCCGTTTTCGGTGCGATGGACGGGCTGGTGTCGAACCTCGCCCTGATGACGGGTGTCGCCGGCGGTTCGCTGTCGTCGCAGACGATCGTCATCACCGGACTGGCGGGTCTGGCCGCCGGTGCGTTCTCGATGGCCGCGGGGGAGTACACCTCGGTCGCCTCGCAGCGGGAGCTGGTGCTGGCCGAGCTGGACGTGGAGCGGGCCGAGCTGCGCAGGCACCCCAAGGACGAGCTGGCGGAGCTGGCGGCCCTGTACGAGTCCCGGGGCGTCGAGCCGGAGCTGGCCCGGCAGGTGGCCGAGCAGCTGTCGAGGGACCCCGAGCAGGCGCTGGAAATTCATGCGCGCGAAGAATTGGGAATTGACCCGTCCGACCTTCCTTCTCCCGCCGTCGCCGCTATTTCATCCTTCGGTTCCTTTGCTTTGGGCGCGCTTTTGCCTGTGCTTCCCTATTTGCTGGGAGCTTCGGCGCTCTGGCCGGCGGTGGTGCTGGCGCTGCTCGGACTCTTCGCCTGCGGCGCGGTGGTGGCGCGGGTGACGGCGCGTTCGTGGTGGTTCAGCGGACTGCGCCAACTGGCCCTGGGTGGCGCGGCCGCGGGTGTGACGTACATCCTGGGATCGTTGTTCGGAACCGTCGTAGGGTGACGCGCCGAGCGGCGCTCCGCATAATGAACGCGTCGCACGGCCACGTTGGAGAAACACGTTACCCAGCGGTTTCGGTTTGTTGACGGCGGGGCATAAGGCCCAGGCGTCGCGGGCAGTGTCGCTCGCCGAACGCCGCTTTACAGGATGGCGGAATGTCCGCCCGTGTCCCTGATTCACCGCATGGCGCGGTGTCCGTATGTTGGAAGGCGCTATCCGCTTCTCGAGAAGCGGGGCATCCTGTAACCTGCACGAAAATTTCGCGGAGGGCCAACGTCGTCCCTCGGCAATGCCTATGCCACGACGACGTTGGGAGAGCCGATGCGTTCCGCGTCCACGCACTCCGCGACCACCGGCAGCGCCAGCGCCGCCTGGTCGCCCATGGACGGGCGCCCCGCCCAGCAGGGGATGTACGACCCTCGCAATGAGCACGACGCCTGCGGCGTCGGCTTTGTGGCCACCCTCACCGGCGAGGCCAGCCACGCGTTGGTCGAGCAGGCGCTCACCGTCCTGACGAACCTGGAGCACCGCGGTGCCACCGGCTCGGAGCCCGACTCCGGCGACGGCGCCGGCATCCTGCTCCAGGTACCGGACGCGTTCCTGCGCGAGGACGTCACCTTCGAGCTCCCCGAGGCCGGCGCCTACGCCGTCGGCATCGCCTTCCTTCCGTCCCAGGCCCAGGAAGCGGCCGACGCCGTCTCACGCATCGAGACGATCGCGGCCGAAGAGGGCCTGGACGTCATCGGCTGGCGGGTCGTCCCCGTCGCCCCCCAGCTGCTCGGCAACGGCGCCCGCGCGACCATGCCGGCCTTCTCCCAGCTCTTCGTCGGCGACGGTGAGAACACGGGCCTGGCGCTGGACCGCAAGGCGTTCGCGCTGCGCAAGCGCGCCGAGCGCGAGGCCGGGGTCTACTTCCCGTCCCTGTCCTCCCGGACCATCGTCTACAAGGGCATGCTGACCACCGGCCAGCTCGAGCCCTTCTTCCCGGACCTGTCCGACCGCCGCTTCGCCACCGCCGTCGCGCTGGTCCACTCGCGGTTCTCCACCAACACCTTCCCGAGCTGGCCGCTGGCCCACCCGTACCGCTTCGTCGCGCACAACGGCGAGATCAACACGGTCAAGGGCAACCGCAACTGGATGCGCGCCCGCGAGTCCCAGCTGGCGTCGAAGCTGTTCGGGGCGGAGACCGCGGAGAACCTCGAGCGCCTCTTCCCGGTCTGCACGCCGGACGCCTCCGACTCCGCCTCCTTCGACGAGGTCCTGGAGCTGCTCCACCTCGGCGGCCGCTCGCTGCCGCACTCGGTGCTGATGATGGTCCCGGAGGCGTGGGAGAACTCCACCTCCATGGACCCGGCCCGGCGTGCCTTCTACCAGTACCACTCCACGATGATGGAGCCCTGGGACGGCCCGGCCTGTGTCACCTTCACCGACGGCACCCAGGTCGGTGCGGTCCTCGACCGCAACGGTCTGCGCCCCGGCCGCTACTGGGTCACCGACGACGGCCTGGTCGTGCTCTCCTCCGAGGTCGGCGTCCTCGACATCGACCCCGCCAAGGTCGTCCGCAAGGGCCGGCTGCAGCCCGGCAAGATGTTCCTCGTCGACACCGCCGAGCACCGCATCATCGAGGACGACGAGATCAAGGCGCAGCTCGCCGCCGAGCACCCGTACCAGGAGTGGCTGGACTCCGGCCTGATCGACCTGGCGGACCTGCCCGAGCGCGAGCACATCGTGCACACCCACGCCTCGGTCACCCGCCGCCAGCAGACCTTCGGCTACACCGAGGAGGAGCTGCGGGTCATCCTGGCGCCGATGGCGAAGACCGGCGCCGAGCCGATCGGCTCGATGGGCACCGACTCGCCGATCGCCGCCCTCTCCGAGCGCCCGCGGCTGCTGTTCGACTACTTCACCCAGCTGTTCGCGCAGGTCACCAACCCGCCGCTGGACGCCATCCGCGAGGAGCTGGTCACCTCGCTGATCTCCTCGCTCGGCCCCCAGGGCAACCTCCTGGAGCCGACCGCGGCCTCCTGTCGCAGCGTGACCCTGCCGTTCCCGGTGATCGACAATGACGAGCTGGCCAAGCTCGTCCACATCAACGCCGACGGCGACATGCCCGGCATGAAGGCCGTCACCCTCTCCGGCCTCTACCGGGTCTCCGGCGGCGGCGAGTCGCTGGCCGCCCGGATCGAGGAGATCTGCGCCGAGGCGGACGCCGCCATCGACAACGGCGCCCGGCTGATCGTCCTGTCCGACCGCCACTCCGACGCCGAGCACGCGCCGATCCCGTCGCTGCTGCTCACCGCCGCCGTCCACCACCACCTCATCGCCACCAAGGAGCGCACCCAGGTCGGTCTGCTCGTCGAGGCCGGCGATGTGCGCGAGGTGCACCACGTCGCGCTGCTGATCGGCTTCGGCGCCGCGGCCGTCAACCCGTACCTGGCGATGGAGTCCGTCGAGGACCTCGTACGGGCCGGAACCTTCCTGCCCGGCGTCGAGACCGAGACGGCCATCAAGAACCTGATCAAGGCGCTCGGCAAGGGCGTCCTGAAGGTCATGTCCAAGATGGGCATCTCGACCGTCGCCTCCTACCGCGGCGCCCAGGTCTTCGAGGCCGTCGGCCTGGACGAGGAATTCGTCGCCACGTACTTCCAGGGCACCGCCACCAAGATCGGCGGCGCGGGCCTGGACGTCATCGCCAAGGAGGTCGCGGCCCGGCACGCCAAGGCCTACCCGGCCTCCGGCATCGCCGCCACGCACCGCGCGCTGGAGATCGGCGGCGAGTACCAGTGGCGCCGCGAGGGCGAACCGCACCTCTTCGACCCGGACACCGTCTTCCGGCTCCAGCACTCGACCCGTTCGCGCCGCTACGACATCTTCAAGCAGTACACGGAGCGGGTGAACGAGCAGTCCGAGCGGCTGATGACGCTGCGCGGCCTGTTCGGCTTCAAGAGCGACCGGCCTTCGATCCCCGTCGAGGAGGTCGAGCCGGCGTCGGAGATCGTCAAGCGGTTCTCCACCGGCGCCATGTCGTACGGCTCCATCTCCCAGGAGGCGCACGAGACGCTCGCCATCGCCATGAACCAGCTGGGCGGCAAGTCCAACACCGGTGAGGGCGGCGAGGACCCGGAGCGCCTGTACGACCCGGCGCGCCGCTCGTCCATCAAGCAGGTCGCCTCCGGCCGCTTCGGTGTGACGTCCGAGTACCTGGTCAACTCCGACGACATCCAGATCAAGATGGCGCAGGGCGCCAAGCCCGGCGAGGGCGGCCAGCTGCCCGGCCACAAGGTCTACCCCTGGGTCGCCAAGACCCGGCACTCCACCCCGGGCGTCGGCCTGATCTCCCCGCCGCCGCACCACGACATCTACTCCATCGAGGATCTGGCCCAGCTGATCCACGACCTCAAGAACGCCAACCCGGCGGCACGTATCCACGTGAAGCTGGTCTCCGAGGTCGGCGTCGGCACCGTCGCCGCGGGTGTCTCCAAGGCCCATGCGGACGTGGTCCTGATCTCCGGCCACGACGGCGGTACGGGTGCCTCCCCGCTGACCTCGCTCAAGCACGCGGGCGGCCCCTGGGAGCTGGGCCTCGCCGAGACCCAGCAGACGCTGCTGCTCAACGGCCTGCGCGACCGCATCGTCGTGCAGACCGACGGCCAGCTCAAGACCGGCCGCGACGTCGTGATCGCCGCCCTGCTGGGCGCCGAGGAGTTCGGCTTCGCCACCGCCCCGCTGGTCGTCTCCGGCTGCGTCATGATGCGCGTCTGCCACCTGGACACCTGCCCGGTCGGCATCGCCACCCAGAACCCGACGCTGCGCGAGCGGTTCAGCGGCAAGGCCGAATACGTCGTCAACTTCTTCCAGTTCATCGCCGAAGAGGTCCGCGAGCTCCTCGCCGAGCTGGGCTTCCGCACGCTGGAGGAGGCCGTCGGCCACGCCGAGCTGCTCGACACCGCCAAGGCCGTCAGCCACTGGAAGGCGCAGGGCCTGGACCTCGCCCCGCTGCTGCACGTCCCCGAGCTGCCCGAGGGCGCCGTCCGCCACCAGGTCGCCGTCCAGGACCACGGCCTGGAGAAGGCGCTGGACAACGAGCTGATCGAGCTGGCCGCGGACGCCCTGGCCGCCGACACCGCCGAGGCCGCGCAGCCCGTACGGGCCCAGGTCGCGATCCGGAACATCAACCGGACCGTCGGCACCATGCTCGGCCACGAGGTGACCAAGAAGTTCGGCGGTGCGGGCCTGCCCGACGACACCATCGACATCACCTTCACCGGCTCGGCCGGCCAGTCCTTCGGCGCGTTCCTGCCGCGCGGCATCACGCTGCGCCTGGAGGGCGACGCCAACGACTACGTCGGCAAGGGCCTTTCCGGCGGCCGGGTCGTCGTCCGCCCGGACCGCGGCGCCGACCACCTCGCCGAGTACTCCACCATCGCGGGCAACACCCTCGCCTACGGCGCCACCGGCGGCGAGCTGTTCCTGCGCGGCCGGGTCGGCGAGCGGTTCTGCGTCCGCAACTCCGGTGCCACGGTGGTCTCCGAGGGCGTCGGCGACCACGGCTGCGAGTACATGACCGGCGGCCACGCCGTCGTCCTGGGCGAGACCGGCCGCAACTTCGCGGCGGGCATGTCCGGCGGCACCGCCTACGTCATCGACCTCGACCCGGACATGGTCAACCGTGAACTCGCGGATGCCGTAACGGAGTTGACCGACACCGACAAGCAGTGGCTGCACGACGTCGTGCGCCGCCACCAGGAGGAGACCGGCTCCACCGTCGCCGAGAAGCTCCTCGCCGACTGGGACGCGGCCTCCGCCCGCTTCAGCAAGGTCGTCCCGGCCACCTACCAGGCAGTGCTCGCCGCCAAGGACGCCGCCGAGCGAGCCGGACTCTCCGAGTCCGAGACCCACGAGAAGATGATGGAGGCGGCGACCAATGGCTGACCCCAAGGGCTTCCTGACCCACGAGCGCGAGGTCGCCAAGACCCGCCCCGTCGAGGAGCGCGTCAAGGACTGGAACGAGGTCTACCAGCCCGGCTCCCTGCTGCCGATCATCAGCAAGCAGGCGTCGCGCTGCATGGACTGCGGCATCCCGTTCTGCCACAACGGCTGTCCGCTGGGGAACCTCATCCCCGAGTGGAACGACTATGCCTACCGCGAGGACTGGTCGGCGGCGTCGGAGCGGCTGCACGCCACCAACAACTTCCCGGAGTTCACGGGCCGCCTGTGCCCCGCTCCCTGCGAGTCGGCGTGTGTCCTCGGCATCAACCAGCCGGCCGTCACCATCAAGAACGTCGAAGTCAGCATCATCGACAAGGCGTGGGACAAGGGTGACGTCACCCCGCAGCCGCCCGAGCGCCTCTCCGGCAAGACCGTCGCCGTCATCGGCTCCGGCCCGGCCGGACTGGCCGCCGCCCAGCAGCTGACCCGGGCCGGCCACACCGTCGCCGTCTACGAGCGCGCGGACCGCATCGGCGGCCTGCTCCGCTACGGCATCCCTGAGTTCAAGATGGAGAAGCGCCACATCAACCGCCGTATCGAGCAGATGCGCGCGGAGGGCACCAAGTTCCGTACGGAGGTGGAGATCGGCCGCGACATCGACGCGAAGAAGCTGCGCAAGCGCTACGACGCCGTCGTCATCGCCGCCGGCGCCACCACCTCCCGCGACCTGCCGGTGCCCGGCCGGGACCTCAAGGGCATCCACTTCGCGATGGAGTACCTGCCGCTGGCCAACAAGGTGCAGGAGGGCGACCTGACCGTCGCCCCGATCACCGCCGAGGGCAAGCACGTCGTCGTCATCGGCGGCGGCGACACCGGCGCGGACTGCGTGGGCACCGCCCACCGCCAGGGCGCGGCCTCCGTCACCCAGCTGGAGATCATGCCCAGGCCGGGCGAGGAGCGCAGCGCCAACCAGCCCTGGCCGACGTTCCCGATGCTCTACAAGGTCACCTCCGCACACGAGGAGGGCGGCGAGCGGGTCTACTCCGTCTCCACCACCCACTTCGAGGGCGACGAGGACGGCAACGTCCAGGCGCTGCACCTGATCGAGGTCGAGTTCAAGGACGGCAAGCTCGAGCAGAAGGCGGGCACGGAGCGGGTCATCCCCGCCCAGCTGGTCACCCTCGCGATGGGCTTCACCGGCACCGACCAGGAGAACGGCCTGGTCGAGCAGTTCGGCCTGGAGCTGGACGCCCGCGGCAATGTCGCCCGCGACGCGGACTTCGCCACCAACGTCCCCGGCGTGTACGTTGCCGGTGACGCGGGCCGCGGCCAGTCGCTGATCGTGTGGGCCATCGCCGAGGGCCGCTCCGCAGCCCGCGGTGTGGACCGCTTCCTGACCGGAGCCAGCGCCCTGCCGGCTCCCATCAAGCCGACGGATCGCGCACTGACCGTGTGACGACCCGTCCCCGGTTGTCCCGTACAACGTCGTACGGAACAACGGCGGCGCCTGCCCCCTCCCCGACCGGAGGGCAGGCGCCGCCTTCTTTTGCGTACCTGCTGCTTTCCCGTACCCGCTGCCTTCCCGCACCTGTTGCGGTGTCTACGCCCCGGGGAAACGCCGCAACAGCTCCTGCGCCATCTCCCGCGCGGGCGCCGGCACGGCACGCGGCGGCGCGCCGCCCGACGGGCGGAAGTCGTGCACCGGCGGGCACCAGGCCGACAGGTCGATACGGTGGTCGCCCAGCGGCAGCACCCACCGGGGATCGGCATGCACCCGCAGCACCTGGGCCTCCATCTGCGTCCAGGCCCCCTCGTACACCGTCAGCTCACCGACCCGGCGCGCCTCCAGCTGCACCGGGCAGTTCAGCAGCCGGGGCGGCCGCACCAGCTCCGACGGCTCGGTCCAGGGAGCGTCCGGCGCACCGGGCCCCGCGCACGCCCGCTCCCCGGGTCCGCTTCCGGCCTGCGGCAGGTTGACGACCACATCCGGCCGTACCGCGAGGTTGCGCGCGGTACGGCCGCGGGCCGGCAGCGATACGCACACCACCGGCCCGAGTTCCCACCGGATCCGCAGCTCGGCCAGCGCAAACGTCCCGTCGTCGTTCTCCGTGGACAGCAGCGCCGGCGCACCGGCAGCGCTCATCTCCCACACCCCGTTCATGCCCCCGAGGATAGAAGCCGGACGATTCGGTGCTCACCGAAGTGTGATCAGAGCTTACTCTCTGCGCATGGATCCGCTGCGTACGCATCATCAGAACATCAGCCAACCGGCCATGAGCCGAGGGGGCGCCGACCAGGAAAGCGTCGTGGAAACCCCCGATGTCGCCGCCCTCGCGCAGCTCCTCGCCGACCGCACCCGCGTCGCCATCTGCATGGCCCTCCTGGACGGCGGCACCTGGACGGCCAGCGAGCTGGCCGAATTCGCGGCGGTGGCCCCCTCCACCGCCACCGAACACCTCAACCTCCTGGTCTCCGGCGGCCTGCTGGCCGAACAGCGGCGGGGCCGGCGGCGCTACGTACGCCTGGCCGGACCGGACACCGCCGAAACCCTGGAGATCCTCGCCGGCCTCGCCCCCTACCGCCAGGTCCCGGTCCGCTCGCTCGCCGAGGCCAACCACCGCAGGGCCCTGCACCACGCCCGGACCTGCTACGACCACATCGCGGGTGCGCTGGGCGTGGCGATCACCGACGCCATGACCGAACGCGGCCTGCTGGCACGGGACTACGGCCTGGTCCTGACCTGCGCCGGCGCCCGCTGGCTGACCGCCCTGGGCATCCCCGACACCGTCCCCTCGGCCGCCCACCGGGCCCATGTGCGCACCTGCCTCGACTGGACGGTACGGCGCCGGCACCTGTCGGGCGCGGTCGGCGCCGCCCTCTACCGGCACGCCGTGGACCGGGAGTGGCTCGTCAAGGCCCCCGCCACCCGCATCCTCACCGTCACCGACGCCGGGCGTGCCGCCTTCCGCGACCACCTCGCCCTGCCCGACGAGGCGCTCTTCCCTTCCCTGACACCGGCCGCACCGCGGCCGTGAGGTGCCGCTGCCCGGGGCGGCGCCACCAGGACCGTACGCGAGGTGCGAGGTGCGAGGTGCGACGTGTGCCGTCCGCCGCCCAACGCCCGTTGCACGACGCCCAACGCCCAACGTCCGACGTCCGCCGCCCAGGGCCCAACGTCCAACCCCTGGCCCGGCTACGCGTCCTGCCGCCGGCCGGGCCGGGCAGCCGTCCTCGGCGGCGGGCCCCCTCTCACCCGGCCGCCAGCTGCTTACCGGTGGCCGCATCGATCACCTTGCGCCCGCCCAGCGGCTTCTCCAGCTTCACCTTCACCTTGTCGGTGGCCAGCATCTCGGTGCACATGCCCTTGGCGCTCTTCTTCTTGCCCCAGCCGGAAACCACCACCACGTCCTCCGACTCGTACTGCCGCGCACCGAAGTGCACATCGCAGGCGCTGTGGCCGACGGTCACGGTGATCTCCCGTTGCCCGGCGTCCTTGGGCCGTTCCGCGGAGACCAGGGGCAGCACCGCCGCACGCCGTCCGGGCATCGGCGAAAGGTGCTTCGGCCAGTGCCGGACGATGTCGTCCGCCCGGCGCTCGAACACGTCCTGCTGCTGCGGCTCCATATGCGGCATCGTGGCCGGTTTCACCGGCTTCTCGGTGGTGCCGCAGCCCGTCAGCGCGACGGTACCGGCCGCCGCCATGGCGAGCACGGCGGCGAGCGTACGGTGTGGGGTGAACGTTCCCCGCATGTCATGCCTCCTCAGGTCACGCATGTGACGTGGCAGGCCGGGACCGGGTTCCGTTTCTCCGTGCGCGGAATCCGCCCGCAGCGCAAACAGGGCGGCGGAGGGCGGCCCGCTCGCTAGCGTCCCCACCATGAACCCACTGCGCGAGATCACCCCGAGCGTCTGGCAACTCCCGTTCCCCGTAGGGCATGTGTATGTCGTCGCCCTGCCCGGCGGCGGCTACGCCCTGGTCGACACCGGAATCCCCGGGTCCGCTCCGGCCGTCCTCGACGCACTGGCCCGGCTGGGCGGCCGCCCGCACGATCTGCGGGAGATCGTGCTCACCCACTCCCACTTGGACCACATCGGCTCGGCCGCCGACCTCGTCGCCGCCACCGGCGCCCGCGTGCTGGCCGGCGCCCTGGACGCCCCGTACATCAGCGGCACCGTCCCCGAACCCCCGCCCGTCCTCACCCCGGCCGAACGCTCCCTGTACGACGGCATCACGGCCCGCTTCGCCGCCGAGCAGGTCCCGCCCCCGGCCCCGGTCCGGGTGGACACCGAACTCCACGACGGCGACACCCTCCCCGGCTGGCCCGGGGAGGCCCGCGTCCTGCACGTTCCCGGCCACACCCCCGGCAGCATCGCCCTTCACCTCCCCGGGAGCCGCCTCCTCTTCCCCGGCGACATCATCGGCGCCGACCCCGAAGGCCGCCGCGCAGTTCTCGGTCCGGGCAACACCGAACGGGAGACCGCCATCGCCTCGTTCCGCCGGCTGGCCGCCCTGGAGGACGTGGACACGGTGTGCGTACCGCACGGGGGGCCGATCCGCGGCGACGCGCGGGCGGTTCTGGCCGCGGCGACACCGGAGAAGGACTGGCTGTGACGGGGACCGGGCAGGGCGGGCCCGTGGTCACCGTGCCGCTGACCGTCCGCGATCTGACGCCCGCCGACCTGCCGTCGTGCGGCTGGTCCGGATCGCCGCTCCACCTGGAGAACGTCGCCCGGCAGCTGGTGCGGGCCCGGCTCGGCGAGGTGGACTATCTCGCGGTCTGCACACCCTGCGGGACACCGGTCGCCAAGGGCGGCATCGACTACGGCGTACGGGCGGGCGCGGGCACACTGTGGCAGCTCGCGGTGCTGCCCGCACTCCGGTCCTGCGGCATCGGCGGCGTCCTGATCGCCGCCGCCGAACAGCGGATCCTGGGCCGTGGCCTGGACCGCGCCGAACTCGCCGTGGAGGAGGACAACCCCCGGGCACGGGCCCTGTACGAGCGGCTCGGCTACACCGTGTACGGCCGGGAGCGGCAGTCCTGGGACGCGCAGGGGCCGGACGGCGCGGTGCGGCGCCATGAGACGTGGTGCGCGCTGATGCGCAAGAGGCTGTGACGGCGGCCGCGGACGAGCAGCCGGGCCCCGTCCCGCCCGCAGGGAGCGGGCAACGGCCATGTTCCTCAAGGGGGTTGGGGCAAGCGGGTGCGCCGGCGGCCCGGCCGCGGGACAGTCCTGCGCCGGGCCCGCGCGCCGCGCGGCGGGCCCGGGACGCCCGGGAAATTCCCGCCGCCCGGTAACCTCGGGCGGCATGAAGCTGCACACCCATGAGTGGGGCACCGGCGACCGGACCGCCGTGCTGATCCACGGGATGATGTCGGATCACCGCACCTGGCACCGGGTGGCCCCGGCCCTCGCGGACCGGGGCTACCGCGTCATCGGCGTCGATCTGCGCGGCCACGGCCGCAGCCCGCGCGGCGACTACGGCGCCGAGCTGTTCGCCGACGACCTGGTGGACACCCTCCCGGCCGGCGCGGACCTGGCCCTCGGGCACTCGCTGGGCGGCCTGGCGCTGTCCCTGGCGGCGGAGCGGCTACGGCCCCGGCGCGTGGTCTACAGCGATCCGGCGTGGTCACCCGTCGGCACCGGCCAGGTCGTCGACCCGGCCGTCTTCCTGACCTTCAAGGACGCCTCCCGCGACATGGTCCGCGCCTTCAACCCGCGCTGGGACGACGCCGACATCGACCTCGAACTCGCCACCGTCGCCGCCTGGGACACCGGCACCGCCCTCGCCCTCTCCGGCGCCCACCTGGTCGACCGCACCCCCGAGCGCCCGGTCGTCCCGTCCCTCGTGCAGATCGCGGGGGAGGGCTTCCTCTTCACCGAGGAGGCCGCGAAGGAACTGCGCACCCGCGGCTTCGAGGTCCGTACGGTCCCCGGCGCGGGACACACCATCCACCGCGACGACTTCGAGGGGTTCATGGCGGGGCTGGAGGGGTGGATCTAGAGGGATCCGGCGAGCGGCCCGCCGGTCACCGGGCCGCCGGGCGGCCCGCTCCGCTCACGTATCGCAGTCCAGCAGCGTCTTGCACAGCCCGCACCGCGCCTGGAACCGTCCCCGCACCGGCACGCGGATCCGCTGGTGACAGGCGGGGCAGGGGAAGGACACCCGCAGCGGTGCGGGCCCCTCGAAGGCGTAGCCGTCGGGGGCCTCGGGGCCGGGGCCGGGGTGGCCGGCGGAGCGGGCCCGGCGGCGGTCCTTGGCGTAGCGGAGGCGGGCGAGGCGGCCGGCGGCGGCCAGGGGCGGGCGGCGGGCGTCCTGGCGGGCCCGTGCCGCGCCCGCGGTGTAGGCGTCGTACGCCTGGGGACTGGTGAACCACGGCGCGGGGTCCTCGCCGAAGAACTCCGCGCGCTGGGCCAGGACATAGCCGAACTCCTCCGGCGTCAGATAGCCGAGCTTCTGGGAGAACGGGCCGTGCTCGCGGTAGGCGTCCAGCAGCAGCCAGCCGGCGCCGAGATAGGCGGTGGCCGTGTCGGTGAGGATCTCGTTGTCGCGGGTGCCGGGAAAGACGAGGTCCAGGCGGTGCAGATAGACATGCATCACCTCGTGGGCGAGGGCGGCGCCGATGTCCTTGCGGTGCCGCCTGAAACGCTCGTTGAGTTCGATGAAGTACTCCGGCCCCGCGGTCAGTTCGACGTTCGCGGCGTGTTCCATCTCGCGGAACGACACCACGATCCGGGCGTCGGGCAGGCGGAGGTGCCGCACCAGGGCACCGGCCACCCGCTGGGCCCCCAGGTGGATGTCCTCGGTGTCGTCGAAGGCCACATCGACGGGCAGGACGCTGGTGCCGAAGGTGCTGACCGTGTCGTAGGACAGGCGCCGGAACACCGCCGTCACGGCCGCGCGCACCGTGCCGAGATGCGGAAATCCGTGCCTGATCTCACTGCCGCCGGCTGTCACCCGGCCACTCTACGGGCGGCCGGATCCGCCCGGTATGGGCCGTACGAGGCATGGCCCGTACGGGAGTTGGACGGATGTTGGCCGGTTGCGCACTCTTGTCCTCAGATCGCACTCTCCACATAATCACAGGGCGCTGTACGGACTCATCCCCACTGGGTCCGGACGCCTTGCGGTGTGCTGCCCTCTCCACGCACCTTCGTGCGGCGGCCGCATCCGGCTCCGGTGGTTGGCATGGGCTCGTCATAGACGTGCAACCCCCCACGAAAGGAAGCCCGTTGCGCAGCTACCGGAAGCTCCTCACCAGAACCACCGCCGTCGGCGCGGTCGCCCTCGCCGCCTTCAGCCTCCAGCCCGGCTCCGCCTTCGCCGGCCCCACACCCGGCGGCAGCCACACCAAGGTCGTCGGCGGCACCAAGGCCGATCAGGGCGAATACCCCTTCATGGTCCGGCTGTCGATGGGCTGCGGCGGCGCCCTCTACACCAAGAACATCGTGCTCACCGCCGCGCACTGCGTCGACGGCAGCGGCCCGAACACCTCCATCACCGCCACCGCGGGGGTGGTCGACCTGGAGGACTCGAAGGCGATCACGGCCAAGTCCACCGAGGTCCTCCAGGCCCCCGGCTACAACGGCAAGGGCAAGGACTGGGCGCTGATCAAGCTCGACAAGGCGATAGACCTGCCCACCCTGAAGATCGCCCAGGACGACAAGCTCAACAACGGTGACTTCCAGGTCGCCGGCTGGGGCGCCGACAAGGAAGGCGGCGACCAGCAGCGCTACCTCCTCAAGGCGACCGTCCCGTTCGTCGACGACGACGCCTGCAAGAAGGCGTACGGCGACCAGCTCACCCCCGGCGACGAGATCTGTGCCGGCAAGCTGGACACCGGCGGCGTCGACACCTGCCAGGGCGACTCCGGCGGCCCGATGTTCCGTAAGGACGAGGCCGGCGAATGGCTCCAGGTCGGCATCGTCTCCTGGGGCGAGGGCTGCGCACGGCCCGGCAAGCCCGGTGTCTACAGCGAGGTGAGCACCTTCGCCAAGGACATCAAGGCGGGCGCCGACAAGCTCGGCGGCTGACCGCACGCACCGCCGCAGGGCCCGGGGAAGCCGTTCGGTTCCCCGGGCCCTGTGCCGTGCCGGGCGCCGGGACACCGCCCGCCGCCCCCGCCCGTTAGTCCAACATCTGTCCCCCCTTTGTCCATAGGCACCCACCCGGCCCGCACCGCAGGCTGTCCCGCGACAGGGACAGGCAGTGCCGGTGCGGAGGAGGACAGCGCGCGTGAACCACCAGTCAGGGCCCAGCCGCAGAAAGGTCGTCGCCGCGACCGCGCTCGCCGGGGCCGCGGCCGCCCTCCCGCCCGTCGCCCCCGCCGCCGCGACGCCCCGCAGCGCCGGGACCGTGCTGCGCTCCGACGCGCTGGAGGTCCGTGTCGACACCGCCTTCCCCCGCATCGTCTCCTACACCGACCGCGGCACCGGCCAGGTCCTGTACGGCCAGGAAACCCCCGTCACCCAGGTCCTCGTCGACGGCACCGCCCGCACCCCCCGGGTCACCCACCGGGCCGGTGCCGACCGGGCCGCGTACACTCTCGCCTTCGACGGCGGCACGGCCGTGGACGTCGAGATAGCCGTCGACGGATGGCGGACCACCTGGCGTGTCACCCGCATCACCGACACCCCCGCCCTGCGCATCGGCACCCTGCAGATCCCCGGCCTCGCGCTGCTGAGCGTCCGCAGCGACCAGCCCGGCGCCGCCCTGCTGGCCGCCCGGATCGAGCTGGACAAGAACCGCAGCGGCGACACCCTGGTGGAGGTCACCGCTAGTACGCCCGTCGAGGCCGCGCCCACCGGATGCGCATACGGCGTCGTCGCCACCGGACGGCTGGCCGCCGGCATCGAGACCAACACCGTCTACGACACCCCGAGCTCCGCCACCAGCTGGGAGAACGGCCGGCTGTGGCGGGGGACCGTCCGCGGCGACGGCTTCGTCAAGGCCCAGCTGGCGCCCGGCCAGTGGACCCACCGGGCGGCCGGGCAGCCGGCCAGCGCCACCGAGCCGCTCCCGTACGCCACCGTCATCGTCACCCGCGACCGCAACGGCGACGGCACCGCCGACTGGCAGGACGCCGCCATCGCGCTGCGCGACATCATGGTCATGCCGCTGGGCGCCGCAGAACAGCATCTGCGGGTCGTCCCGCACATCCCGTTCAACTTCGCCAGCCAGGCCACCAACCCGTTTCTCGCCACCCTCGACCACATCAAACGGATCTCCCTGGCCACCGACGGACTGTGGCAGTTCACCCTCCTCAAGGGCTACCAGTCCGAGGGCCACGACTCCGCCCACCCCGACTACGGCGGCAACTACAACACCCGCGCCGGCGGCCTCGCCGACCTCAACACCCTCCTGCGCGCCGGCCGGACATGGCACAGCGACTTCGCGGTGCACGTCAACGCCACCGAGTCCTACCCGGTCGCGCACGCCTTCTCCGAGACCCTCGTCGACAAGGACGACGAGCAGTGGGACTGGCTGGACCAGTCCTACCGCATCGACGCCCGCCGCGACCTGGTCTCCGGCGGCATCGCCGAGCGCTTCGCACAGCTGCGCAGGGAGACCGACCCGGCCCTGAACACCGTCTACCTCGACGTCTTCCGCGCATCGGGCTGGAACTCCGACCGGCTGCAGCGCCATCTGCGCGACCAGGGCTGGATGGTCGCGACCGAATGGGGCCACGGCCTGGAACGCTCCTCACTGTGGTCGCACTGGGCGAACGAAACCGACTACGGCCCCGACACCTCCCGCGGCATCAACTCGCAGCTGATCCGCTTCCTCCGCAACCACCACAAGGACGTCTTCGCCGACAAGTGGCCGACGCTGCTCGGCGCCGCCCGGATGGGCAACTTCGAGGGCTGGACCGGCAAGACCGACTGGCACGCCTTCCACAGGATCATCTGGGCCGACGCCCTGCCCGCCAAATACCTCCAGGCCTACCCGATCAGCACCTGGGACGCGCACGAGATCACCTTCGAGGGCCCCACCAGGACGTCCGTGAGCGACGCCGGAGGCACCCGCAGGATCACCACGGACGGCCGGCCGGTCTACGACGACGGCACCTACCTCCTGCCCTGGGAGCCGCGCCGCGCCACCGACCCCGACAAGCTCTACCACTACAACCCCCGCGGCGGCACGACCAGTTGGACGCTGCCCCGCGGCTGGTCGGACGCCGCCGAGGTCTACGCGTACCGGCTCACCGACCAGGGCCGCACCCAGGAGAGGCGCATCCCGGCCGGCGGAGGCCGGATCACCCTCACCGCCGAGCCCGGCGTGGCGTACGTCGTCCACCGGACCAAGGCCCCCGCACAGCCCGACCCCGACTGGGGCGAGGGCACCCCGCTGACCGACCCCGGATTCCACTCCGGAACCCTGGACGGCTGGCAGGTCACCGGCCCCGCCACCGTCGAACTCAGCAAGAACGGCGACTACGAGCTGGTCATCGGCGCCGGCGCCGCCGCCACCGTCGCCCAGAAACTCACCCGGCTCGCCCCCGGCGGATACGCCGCCTCCGTACAGCTCGAGGTCGGCGACCGGCCGGGGGAGCGGCGCCGGGCCGCCCTGGAGGTCCGCACCGCCGACGGCGTCACCGCCGCCAACTGGACCGACACCTCCACCGCCGTCAACCACGTCGCCGCCGACCGCAAATCCGGCACCCGCTTCCAGCGCCTGTTCACCCGCTTCACCGTCCCCGAAGGCGGCGGCCCGGTCACCCTCGCCCTGACCGCCGCCGCGGGCCGGGCGCGCGTCCGCTTCGACAACGTACGCGTCGTCCCCGCCGAGGCCACCGCCACGAAGGGCGCCCTGGTCCGCGAGGACTTCGCGCACGTCCCCCAGGGCTGGGGCGTCTTCGTCAAGGGCGACGCGGGCGGCATCACCGACCCGCGCACCCATATCGCCCAGCGGCACGCCCCGTTCACCCAGCGAGGCTGGAACGGCAAGGCCGTCGACGACGTCATCGACGGCAGCCAGTCCCTCAAGTCCCGCGGCGAGAACCGCGGCCTGGTCTACCGCACCGTCCCGCACACCGTCCGCTTCACCCCCGGCCGCCGCTACCGGGTCACCTTCCGCTACGCGAACGAGAAGGCCGGCCAGTACGCCTGGGTCACCGCCGTCGACGAGCCCGGACCCCGCGAGCTGAGCCGCACCCCCCTCCCCGCCGCCACCCGGCCCGCCGCCCACACCTACGAGTTCACCGCCCCCGACGGCGGTGAGGCCTGGGTGGGCCTGCACAAGACCGGCGACGACGGCAAGGCGGAGTTCGTCCTGGACGCCTTCGAGGTGCGGGAGGCCTGACGGGAAACGGGGACACCGGCCGGGCGCTCCGCCCCTGCCCCCACGAGGGGCGGAGCGCCCACTCCCGGCCCCCGCGCCCGCCCGCCGCCACCTGCCCGTCCGAACCACCGGTCACTCCCGCCCTCTGGCGGCGCGGCGGTCCATGGACGAAGATCGCCCCTGACGGGACGGACGGGGCGGCAGGCGCGCGGCGGGAGGTCCGGGCATGTACCACACCTGGATGCGCTACTTCACCCCCGGACCGGTCCACCGCCGGCTCGGCCTGGTGTGCCTCGGCGTCGGACTGCAGCACGGCACCCTGCCCACGGTCGGCCCGCGCACCCTCGACCACCACGTCGCCGTCGTCATCGGCGCGGGCCGCGGCTGGTTCACCACCGCCGACGGACGCCGCCGGACGGTCACCGCGCCCGCCCTCCTGTGGATCATCCCGGGCGTACCGCACCACTACGGCGCCGACCCCGTCACCGGCTGGGACGAGAGCTTCGTCGACTTCACCGGCTCCGCCACCGCCACCTACACCGAGCTGGGCTACATCGAGCCGGACCGCCCCGTCGTCCCGCTCGCCGACACCGGCCCGGCCCGCGCCGTCATCGGCCGGATCGCCCGCGCCGCCCGCCGCGGCAACCCCCTGCTGGAGGTGGAGACCTCCGCCGCGGTGCACGAACTCCTCGTCGCCCTCCGCCGCGCCCGCGCCGACACCGACGCCGACGGCGACCCCGTCCTGACGGCCCTGGCCCGCGACGCCTTCCTGCCCCTCTCGGTCGCCGAACACGCCGCCCGGCACGGCATGACCCCGGCCGAACTCCGCACCGCCGTACGCCGCGGCGCCGGCTGCAGCCCCAAGGACTACCTCCTCGGCATCCGCCTCGGCCGCGCCAAGGAACTCCTGGCCGCCACCGAACTCCCGGTCGCCGCCGTCGCCCGCCGCGTCGGATACGACGACCCCGCCTACTTCAGCCGCCTCTTCACCCGCCGCGTCGGCACCGCCCCCGTACGCTTCCGCGACCGCCAGACCCGCAGCGTCCCCGGGGGCTGGTCGACCCAGATCCCGGATCCCGACGACCCGCCGGTGGTCCGCTGACGGCCGGCGGCGTACGGACCCCCACGGCGCCACGCCCCCCCGCGCCCCCGCACCCAAACACCCGTGCGCCCCCAGCCGCACGGGTGGCAGCATGACCCCATGCCCGCACTGCAGCGCGACGAGGCGCAGACCCGAGCCCGGCTCATCGACGTCCACCGCTACGAGGTCGGCCTCGACCTCACCCGGGGCGAGGACCACTTCGGATCCCGTACGGTCATCCACTTCAGCGCCCATGAGCCCGGCGACACCTTCGTCGAGATCCGGCCCGCCGAGCTGCACACCGCCACCCTCGACGGCGCCCCGATCGACCCCGCCGCCCTGGACGACAACCGCCTCCCCCTCACCGGCCTGACCGCGGGCGACCACGAACTGCGCCTCCACGCCACCATGCGCTACTCCCGCACCGGCGAAGGCATGCACCGCTTCACCGACCCCGCCGACGGCGAGGCCTACGTCTACACCCAGCTCTTCATGGACGACGTCCAGCGCGTCTTCGGCGCCTTCGACCAGCCCGACCTCAAGGCCGTCTTCGCGCTCACCGTCAAGGCCCCCGAAGGCTGGACCGTCCTCGCCAACGGCATCACCGAACACCTGGGGGACGGCGCCTGGCAGGCCGCCCCCACCCCCCTCATCTCCACCTACCTCGTCGCCGTCGCCGCCGGCCCCTGGCACTCCGTACGCACCGAGCACGCCGGCCTCCCCTTCGGCATCCACTGCCGCCGCTCCCTGGCACCCCACCTGGACGCCGACGCCGACGAAATCCTCGGCCTCACCCGCCGCTGCTACGACCGCTACCACCAGATCTTCGACGAGCCCTACCCGTTCGACTCCTACGACCAGGCATTCGTCCCCGAATTCAACGCCGGAGCCATGGAGAACCCGGGCCTGGTCACCTTCCGCGACGAGTACGTCTTCCGCTCCGCCGTCACCGACACCGAACGCCAGGCCCGCGGCGTGACCATCGCCCACGAAATGGCCCACATGTGGTTCGGCGACCTCGTCACCCTCCAGTGGTGGGACGACATCTGGCTCAACGAGTCCTTCGCCGAATACATGGGCTACCAGGTCCTCTCCGAAGCCACCCGGTTCACCGGCACCTGGACCGCCTTCGCCGGCGTCAGGAAGGGCTGGGGCTACGACGCCGACCAGCGGCCCTCCACCCACCCGGTGGCCCCCGCCCCCGACGACGTCCCCGACACCGCCTCCGCCCTGCTCAACTTCGACGGCATCTCCTACGCCAAGGGCGCCTCCGCACTACGCCAGCTCGTCGCCTGGCTCGGAGAGAAGGACTTCCTCGCCGGCATCAACGACCACTTCGCCCGGCACCGCTTCGCCAACGCCACCCTCGCCGACCTCATCGACTCCCTCGCCCGCGCCACCGACCGCGACGTCCACACCTGGGCCGAACGCTGGCTGCGCACCACCGGGGTCGACACCCTCACCCCCGTCATCGGCGTCCACCACGACTCCTGGCGCCTGGACGTCGAACACCGCGGCAGCCGCCCCCACCGCATCGCCGTCGGCGTCTACGACCGCGGCGCCGACGACACCGGCCCCCTCGCCCTGCGCGACCGCTTCGAGATCGACATCCCCGCCGAAGAAGGCCACACCCACCGCGCCTTCCCCAAGCCCACCCCCGACCTCGTCGTCCTCAACGACGGCGACCACACCTACACCAAGATCCGCTTCACACCGCAGTCCTGGAAGACCGTCGCCCACTCCCTGTCCGCCCTCCCCGACCCCCTCACCCGCGCCGTCGTCTGGAACGCCGCCCGCGACATGGTCCGCGACGGCGAACTCGCCCCCACCGCCTACCTGGACGCCGCCCGCGCCCACCTCCCGCACGAAACCGACCTCGCCGTCGTCCAGGGCGTCCTCGCCTTCGCCCGCACCCAGATCGCCGACCGCTACCTCCCCCCGGACGGCCGCCGCGCCGCCCTCGCCACCCTCACCGCCACCGGCCGCGACATCCTGCGCCGCACCGAAGGCCCCGCCCACGGCACCCACGCCGGCCTGCGCCTCACCGCCGTACGCGCCGTCATCGACAGCGCCACCACCCCCGAGAACATCCAGGACTGGCTCGACGACGGCAGCGTCCCCGGCGGCCCCGACCTCGACCCCGAACTGCGCTGGCGCATCCTCGGCCGCCTCGCCGCCCTCGGCGAGACACCCCTGGCCGAACTCCACAAGGCCATCGACGCCGAACTCGCCCGCGACCCCAGCGCCACCGGACAGCAGGGCGCCGCCCGCTGCCGCGCCGCCCTCCCCGACCCCGAAGCCAAACAGGCCGCCTGGGACGCCCTGTTCACCACCGACGACCGGGCCGCCCTCTCCAACTACCTCTTCACCGCCACCGCCACCGGCTTCTGGGCCCCCGAACAGCACGACCTGCTCACCCCCTACGTCGCCCGCTACTTCGACGAGGCCCCCGCCCTCGCCGCCCGCCGCGGCCCCGCCCTCGCCGACGCCGCCGGCCGCTACGCCTTCCCCGTCACCCACATCGACCACGACACCCTCCGCCTCGGCGACGCCTGCCTCGCCGACGGCAACCCCACCCCCGCCCTGCGCCGCAAGCTCATCGACCAACTCGACGACCTGCGCCGCGCGTTGAAGGTCCGCGGGGCCTGACCCGCACCCCGCCCACCGGGTGCCGCCGGGCCACACCGGCGGCACCCGAACAACTGCGGCAGGGCCTGTAACACAAAAGGGTGGTACCACCGCCCGTACGAGTGGTGGTGCGGCGACCGGTGCCTGCGCACCGTACAGGGAAAGTAACTTAGGGCGGCCTTGGTTCCCACCGGACCAGCGGACCACCGCCCGAACTCCCCCTGAAGAAGAGCACCTTGATGCCCGTGCCCCCTGCCGGGACCGCCCTCGCAGGCGGCACCAACGGCCCCCGCGCACTGAGCCCCCTCCTCGACATCGTCCTCGACGCCCTCACCACCGGCGCCGAGGACCGCGCCGGCCCCCTCCCCGCCGGCGGCCCCGACGCCGTCGCCCACGCCGTACGCACCGCCTGCGCCCCCCTCCTCCCCGAACACGGCACCGGCGCCCACCACGCACTGCGCACCCTCGTCCACACCCTCGCCGCCGGCGCCGCCGACCCCGCCGACCCCCACTGCGCCGCCCACCTGCACTGCCCCCCACTGGCCCTGGCCACCGCCGCCGACCTCGCCGCCGGCGCCCTCAACCCCTCCATGGACTCCTGGGACCAGGCCCCCGCCGCCTCCGCACTCGAAGCCCTCACCTGCCGCGAACTCGCCGCCCTCGTCTACCCCCGCGCCACCGCCCCCGACACCCTCGTCACCACCGGCGGCACCGAATCCAACCAGCTCGCCGTCCTCCTCGCCCGGGAAGCGGCCACCGGCACCGCCCCCCTCCAGATCGTCTGCGGCGCCAACGCCCACCACTCCGTCCACCGCGCCGCCTGGCTCCTCGGCCTCCCCCAGCCCCTCACCCTCCCCACCCCGGACGGCACCCTCACCCCCGCCACCGTCCACACCTGCCTCGCCAACCTCACCGGCCGCACCGGACCCGTACTCCTTGCCGCCACCGCAGGCACCACCGACTCCGGCGCCATCGACCCCCTCGCCGACCTCGCCGACCTCGCCGACCAGTACGGAGCCCGCTTCCACATCGACGCCTCCTACGCCGGCCCCCTCCTCTTCAGCACCACCCACCACACCGCCCTCCGCGGCCTCGACCGCGCCCACACCGTCACCCTCGACCTGCACAAACTCGGCTGGCAGCCCGTCGCCGCCGGCCTCCTCGCCGTCCCCGACCCCATCACCCTCACCCCCCTCGCCCACCAGGCCGACTACCTCAACGCCGACGACGACACCGAAGCCGGCCTGCCCGACCTCCTCGGCCGCTCACTGCGCACCACCCGCCGCCCCGACATCCTCAAAATCGCCGTCACCCTCAAAGCCCTCGGCCGCACCGGCCTCGGCGAACTCGTCGACCGCACCCTCGCCGCCGCCCGCACCCTCGCCGACCTCATCGAGGCCCACCCCCGCTACGAACTCCACTCCCGCCCCACCCTCAGCACCGTCCTCTTCCGCCCCGCCGGCGCCGACCCCGCCACCCTCGCCGCCATCCGCCGCACCCTCCTCACCGACGGACACGCCGTCCTCGGCCGCGCCACCACCCCCACCGGCCTCTGGCTCAAAGCCACCCTCCTCAACCCCCACACCCAACCCGGAGACCTCACCACCCTCCTCAAACTCGTGGAAGGCCACACCCCCCGATGACCCCTCCCGGCGCCACCGGCCCCGACACCCACGTCCCCGACACCCATGACCCCGCCAACCCCCTCGACCTCGCCGGCATCGGCATCGGCCCCTTCAACCTCTCCCTCGCCGCCCTCGCCCACCCCCTCACCCACCTGCGCACCGCCTTCTACGACCAACGCCCCGCCTTCCACTGGCACCCCGGCCTCCTCATCGACGGCGCCACCCTCCAAGTCCCCTTCCTCGCCGACCTCGTCACCCTCACCGACCCCACCAGCCCCTGGACCTTCCTCAACTACCTCCGCAGCCGCGAACGCCTCTTCCCCTTCTACTTCGCCGAGAAATTCCACATCCACCGCGCCGAATACGACGCCTACTGCCGCTGGGTCAGCGAAAACCTCACCGGACTCCACTTCGGCCACCAGGTCGACGCCCTCCGCTGGAACGCCGAACACGCCCTCTTCGAAATCGACTTCACCCAGCTCGGCACCGACGGCGAAGCCGAAGCACTCGGCCGCACCCACGCCCGCAACATCGCCCTCGGCATCGGCACCGCCCCCCACATCCCCGAACCGCTGCGCCCCCTCGCCGACGCCCCCGCCGTCCCCGTCCTGCACTCCGCCGACTACCTCGACCACCGCGAACGCCTCCTGGCCGCCGACCACATCACCGTCATCGGCGCCGGCCAGTCGGGCGCCGAAATCTTCCTCGACCTGCTCCGCGCCCGCCCCGCCGGCCACGAAGGCCTCCACTGGCTCGCCCGCACCCCCGCCTTCGCCCCCATGGAATACAGCAAACTCGGCCTCGAACACTTCACCCCCGACTACACCCGCTACTTCCACGCCCTGACCGAACCCGTACGCGACGCACTCGTCCCCGCCCAATGGCAGCTCCACAAGGGCATCGACCACGACACCCTCGCCGCCATCCACGACGAGCTCTACCGCCGCACCCTCCACGGCGGCTGGCCCGACGCCACCCTCACCCCCGGCGTCTCCGTCCGCACCGCCGGCCGCGTCGGCACCACCAAGATCGAGCTCCACCTCGACCACTCCCAGCAGGACACCCGCTCCCGCCTCACCACCGACGCCGTCGTCCTCGCCACCGGCTACCGCGAACGCCGCCTCGACACCCTCCTCGCCGCCCTCGACCCCCACGTACGCCGCGACCGCGCCGGCCGCCCCCGGGTCGACGAACACCACCGCCTCGCCCTCGACCCCTCCATCACCGGCGCCATCTACGTCCAGAACGCCGAAACCCACACCCACGGCGTCGGCGCCCCCGACCTCGGCCTCGCCGCCTGGCGCAGCGCCACCATCCTCAACTCCCTCGGCGACACCCCCGCCTACCCCCTCCCCACCCGCACCGCCTTCACCACCTTCGGCCTCCAGCAGCCCCCGGCCGCCCGCACCGGAACCGTCCCCCGCCAGGGCTCCACCCTCGTACCCCGCCGCTGACCCCGCACCACACGGCGGCGGCGCCCCCCGGCACCGCCGCCGCACCCCTCAGAACACCGGCACCCCGTCCCGCGTCAGCCGCCAGTCCACCGAAGCAAACACCGACGGATCGATCTCCCCCTTCTCCCGCACCCACCCCACCAGCAGATTCCGGATCTCCTCCGACGCCGACCACACCTGCTTCGCCGCCGCCACATGCGGAAAACCCCCGCCACCGTTCGCCCGGTAGTTGTTCACCGCCAGCACGAACTCCGCCGCATCAGCCACCGGCCTCCCGCCCACCGACAGCTTCCCGATCCGCTGCCCCGCCGGCTTCGCGATATCGATCTCGTACGACACCCCGCTCACCGCGTCATAGTTGTAGTCCGGAACACCATCCGCATTCGTCACCTTCGACGGATCCACCGGACCACCCGGCGCCGTCCGCACGTAATACCGCGCCGAGAACTCCAGATACGCCCGCAACTGCGCACCCGTCAGCACCCGCGCCTCCAGCGTGTTGTCGAACGGATACAACGCGGCCATCGACCGGATCTTCACCTCCCCCTCCGGAACCCGCGCCGTCCGCGAAAAACACGACGCCTGCGACACCACCGGCAACGACGCATACGCCGAACCCGCCAGCGCCTTACGCACCGCCTCCGCCTGCACAAACGCAATGAAATCCAGAATCGGCGTATCCTTCACCGGCGCCTCGGCCGCCGTCATCTCCGCCTTCGACCGGCCGATCACCCGGTTCACATACGCCACGACCTTCCGGTGCTCCGCCCGCAGCAATTCCGTGATCCGCGAATCCTGTGCCACCGCATTCGCATTCAGCACCCGGCATGCGACCGAATCCACTTCCCAGCGCCCCCGGCGCCACTCCACCGCCACATCGAAAAGCGTCAGCCGCTGCCCCCACTTCAGCGGCTCCGACAGCACCACCTCCCGGCCGCTCTGCTCGTTGCGCACCCGCCGCTCCGTCACCTCCACATGCGCATGCCCCACCAGAATCGCGTCGATCCCCGGCACCCGCTCCGCCACCAGCGCCGCCGCATTCTCCACATACGGCAGCTGGTCCCCGTACGACGACGTACCGCTCATCCCCGAATGCGCCGCCACCAGCACCACATCCGCGCCCCTCGACCGCAGCTTCGGCACCCACTTCGCCGCCTGCTCCACCAGCCCCGGAAACGCCAGCTTCCCCTGCACATGAGCCCGGTCCCACAGCGCGATCCCCGGATTCGTCAGACCCAGCACCGCCACCTTCACCGCCCGCCCCCGCGGCGAAAGCAACCGCTTCATCACATACGGACGGAACGCCGGGCGCAGCGACTTCGCATCCACCGCATTCGCCCCCAGGAGCGGGAAATCACAGCTCTCCTCGAACTTCCGCAGCACTGGAATGCCGTAATTGAACTCGTGATTCCCCAGCGCCGCCGCGTCATAGCCGATCGCGTTCATCGCCCGCGCCATCGGATGCACCGGACCGTTCGGCCCCGTGATCGGATCCACCTTCGCGTAGTAATACGCCAGCTGCGTACCCTGGATCGTGTCGCCCGCATCGATCAGCAGGGTGTTGCGCCGGCCCTTCTCCCGCCGCACCTGAGCCACCAGCGTCGAAATCTTCGCCAGGCCCACATCATTGTGATCCGCATCGTCGAACTCGGCGTCCGTGGCGTAGTCCCAGTTGAAGACATTGCCGTGCAGATCCGTCGTCCCCATCACCGTGAAGGCGTACCGCTCACCCCGGCGACCGGACCCCCGCACCCCCGCGGCCTGTGCCGCCGGCGCACCACCCGCCCCCGCGAGCGCCACCCCGGCCCCCGTCACCACGGAACTCCCCAAGAACTTCCTACGGCCGAACGACATGCCCACTCCCCTGGCTGAACGCATGAAGGAACCCGGACGAACGCCGCCCGGGACGGCGGGCGACGCGCGTAGATTCTGGCCCAGACACCCCTCCCGCAACACCCCTCACACGACCGCAATCCGCTCACCAACACCCCCGCCCGCCCCCGGATATGCAACCCTTCAACCCACCCCACACACCCGGCTCGGAGCACCCATGACCCACCCCATAAC
>NZ_LGKG01000144.1 GCF_001294335.1 Streptomyces chattanoogensis | reverse complement strand
GGGCAGGGGGCAGGGGGGCGGCGGGGGAACCTACCGGTCCTTGAGCTCGTCGGTGCGGAACGGGTCGCCTGTGGTGACGGACTGGATGGCCGCGCGGGAGTCTTCGCCGGTGATGGCGGGGGAGCGGTCGGTGCGGAGGCAGTGGCTGAAGGCAGTGGCTGAAGTCGGTCAGTTCGGCGATGCAGGCGTCGTGGAAGAGGTCGTGGTCGTATGCGACGCACTCGGCGGTGGTGCCTTGGGCGCCATAGGCGGTGAGGTGGTTGCGGCTGGGGCCGGGCGGCGCGGATCGGCGTTGTCGGCCGGTCAGAGAGTGAAGGCGGCGCGGAAGCGCTCCAGGGCGAGGACGTCGTCACCGGAGGCCCATGCCTCCCTCGCGGCCGTGGCCCGGTTGCTGAGGGAACCCAATTGCCGTGCGATGGCTTGGTAGTTGGCTTCTCGGCGCAGGGGCCACTGTTGGCCAGTGCGTTCACTTTTTGAAGTGATGCCGGCGGTCTTGACGCCCGTCTTTACGCCGAGTTAACTCAAGCCGTGCATCAGGTCTGGACCATCCTGAACTGCTCTGCTCCCGACGTCGTTCCAGGTCGGCCGATCCGACTGTGCACCGCTTCTCGGAGGGTAGCCAGACATGCCTTGAGCGACGCCCCTTCAGCCAGGCATTCAACGCTCCTTGTGCACACGCACTTCTGATCTACACGCACTTCTGATGTACACGCACTTCTCACGGCAGTACGGCAGTACGGCCGTCCCCGGGCCGACGCCCGCTCCCCCCACCGCACAGGAGGCCCCATGAGTTCACCGGCACGGCACGGAAACAGATCGCGGTCACGGCAGATACGCGGCGCCCACCGGAGCACGATCGGCGTGGTTGCCGCTGCGCTTATCGGCGGCACCACCACCGCGGCGGCCGGTGCCGCACCGTCCGACGGGCCCAAGGCGGCCGATGCGCCCCAGGCCGTGGCCCCGTATCTGTACAACGGGTGGGGCAACCCGCCCGATCCCGCCACGGTGATGGACGCCACCGGAGTCAAGTGGTTCACGCTCGCCTTCGTCCTCAGCGGCGGTACGTGCGATCCGCAGTGGGACGGCAGTCGTCCCCTCACCGGCGGTGTCGATGCGCGGACCGTGGACGCGATCCGAGCCAAGGGCGGCGACGTCGTCCCCTCCTTCGGCGGGGCCAGCGGCAGCAAGCTGGAACAGACCTGCCCGGACGCCTCGGCCCTGGCCGGCGCGTACCAGAAGGTGATCGACGCCTACGGCCTGAAGGCGATCGACATCGATATCGAGGGCGATGCCTACGACGACCCCCAGGTGCAGCAGAAGACGATCGACGCGCTGAAGCAGGTGAAGGCCCGCAACTCCGGTCTGACGACGTACGTCACGTTCCCCAGCGCTCAGGACGGCCCGGACGACAGCATGATCCAGCGGGCCGCGGGCGCCGGTCTGGAGGTGGACGGCTGGACGATCATGCCGTTCGACTTCGGTGACGCGGGGGGTCAGGACATGGGCGAGCTGACGAAGAAGGCCGCCGAGGGGCTGAAGAACGCGGTCAAGGACGCATACGACTACAGCGACGATGCGGCCTACCGGCACAGCGGCATCTCGTCGATGAACGGCATCACCGACGCCAACGAGCGGGTCACACCGCAGAATTTCGAGGCCATTCGCGCCTACGCCCAGGAACACCACCTCGCCCGCCTCACCTACTGGTCGGCCAACCGCGACCGCCCGTGCCCCGGCGCCTATCCCAACGACGACACCTGCTCCGGCGTGGACCAGGAACCCTGGCAGTTCACCAAGATCTTCGCCGGATACACCGGATACACCGGATACACCGGATACACGGGCTGAGCGGGGGCATCGTGAAGCTGAACATGACCCGCGACGAGTCGAGCCGGCCGCGCCATCGCAGGCGCCGCGCCCTGCCCGCCGCTGCCGCCGCCCTCGTCCTCGCGGCCGGCACCGTGGCCCTCCTTTCCCCCCAGAGCGCGAGCGCAGGGCCCGAACACGAACACGACCACGACCACGAACACAGCACACCGCAGAAGCACCTCACCGCGGCCGACGCTCCGGACCTCGGCCCCAACGTCGACATCTTCGACCCGTCGATGCCCAAGGACCGGATCCAGTCTCGGCTCGACGCGGTCTTCAAGGAGCAGGAGAAGAACCAGTTCGGCGAGGAACGGCATGCGCTGCTGTTCAAGCCGGGGAAGTACGACGTGGACGCCAACATCGGATTCTCCACACACATCGCCGGGCTCGGACTGTCGCCCGACGACACCGACATCAACGGCGATGTGCACGCCGAGGCCGACTGGTTCGGCGACAACGCCACGCAGAACTTCTGGCGCGACGCCGAGAACATGGCCGTGACCCCGGCGAACGGCACCGACCGGTGGGCCGTCTCGCAGGCCGCGCCGTTCCGCCGGATGCATGTGAAGGGCAATCTGCAGCTGGATCCGCGGAACCACGGCTGGTCCAGCGGCGGCCTGCTCGCCGACACCAAGGTGGACGGTTCGGTCTCCTCCGGGTCGCAGCAGCAGTACCTCTCCCGCAACACCGAGTGGAGCAGCTGGAACGGCTCCAACTGGAACATGGTGTTCGTCGGAGCGACCAACCCGCCGGCCGGCACCTTCCCCCAGCCGCCGTACACCACGGTCGACAAGACGCCCAAGTCCCGGGAGAAGCCGTTCCTCTACGTCGACGACGCGGACGCGTACAAGGTCTTCGTCCCCGACGTCGCCACGGACACCCAGGGCACCACCTGGTCCGGCGGCGCCCCGAAAGGCACATCCCTGCCGCTGACTGACTTCTTCATCGTCAAGCCCGGCATGACGGCGTCCCAGATCAACGGCGCGCTGAACCAGGGCAAGCATCTGCTGTTCACGCCCGGTGTCTACCACCTGGACGACACGATCAAGGTGACGAAGCCGGATACCGTGGTGCTCGGCCTCGGCCTGGCCACCCTCGTCCCGGACGGCGGGGTCACCGCCCTCTCGGTGGCCGACATCGACGGAGCGAACATCGCGGGTCTGCTGATCGACGCCGGCCGGGAGCGCTCGGACACGCTGATGGAGATGGGCCCGAAGGGCGCTTCGGCGCACCACTCCGGCAACCCCTCCTCCCTTCACGACGTCTACTTCCGGGTCGGCGGCGCGGGCGTCGGCAAGGCGGCCAAGAGCCTCGTCGTCAACAGCTCGGACGTCATCGGCGACCACACCTGGATCTGGCGGGCCGACCACGGCGACGGGGTCGGCTGGACGCAGAACACCGCGGACAGCGGACTGACCGTCAACGGCGACGACGTCACGATGTACGGCCTGTTCGTCGAGCACTACCAGAAGGACCAGGTGGTCTGGAACGGCAACCACGGCCGGACGTACTTCTTCCAGAACGAGATGCCCTACGACCCGCCGGACCAGGCGTCCTGGATGGACGGCGGCACCAAGGGCTACGCCGCGTACAAGGTGGCCGACAACGTCACCGACCACCAGGCGTACGGGCTGGGCAGCTACTGCTACTTCAACGTCAACAAGTCCGTCGCCGCCGACCGCGCCTTCCAGGTACCCCGCACGGACGGCGTGAAGCTCCACCACATGGTGACGGTCTCGCTCGGCGGTACGGGCACGATCAACCACGTCATCAACGACCAGGGCAGCCCGGCGAACACGGACCACCAACAGTCCTACGTGGTGGACTACCCGTAGCCCGCACGCCCGCCCACTCCTTCCTCCCCTCTGCCACAGCGAACGGCCGTCGGCTTCAACGGCGGCCGTTCGCGTGTTCCCGGTGGTGGTGTGCCCGGTCCGTCCCCGATCTGAGCGGGACGGTGGCCCGTACCGAAACGCCCTGCCCGCGGTGACCATGACGGGGCGCTGCTCGCGGCGCAGGGCGCGGCAGAGCGGCCCGTGCGTAGCACACCGCTCCACGATTCGACGCCCGGGTTCGTGCGGTTCGCTTCCCCGGGCGCTGGACGGCCGCTGGGCACGCGCCGCGTTACGGGACCTCGGCGAGGATCCGCTCCACTGCGGGGGAGCGGGGCCGGAAGACGTCCAGGAGGCCGATGGTGCGCAGGACGGGAGCGAGTTCCTGCATCTGTGTGACGACGGCTGCGTGCTCGGGAGTGCCCTCGGTGAGGCCGTCCAGTCGTAGGGCGTTGGCGACGAATGCGGCCACCGACCCCTTGCGGACGATCGTCCCGTTGATCGCGGTCGAGTCGATGCCCTCTGGCAGGACATCTTCGGGGCGTACGGCGGGCTGCTGCGGGTTCGAAGGCGAAGGCGAAGGCGAAGGCGAAGGCGAAGACGAAGACGAAGACGAAGACGAAGGCGGCATGGCTATCCTTTGCGTGCTTGATGAACGTGCTTTCTGCACGGATTCAATGTTAGCGGGACTCCGTGCTTCTTGCACGCATCGTCGAGGTGTGAGTGAAGCGACACATGGCAGCACTTCCGTCGCCCGCGTGGCCGCAGGCATCGGGGCGCTGACCCCACGGGCCACCCGTGCCGGGCTCGACAGCCGGTTGACCCCCGGGGCGGAGGGCGTGGACGACACGACCTATCCGGTGTTGTCCGGGCTCGCTCACGACGTGGAGGGGCAAGGGAATCCTTCCTGGCTGAGGAGGCCGACGAGATGGCGACGTGGTCGGACGGCGCATCTGCTGGCTGTGAGGGTGTTGGATGCCTGCTCGGCCGCCTCCGGCCGGCCCGGCCAGTGCTGCCACGGGCACCGACGCGCACGTCACCGCACACATCAAGGCCGCGCACCGCGACGTCCTGGAATACCGTGCGGTCGTGTACGGCCTGATCAGCCCGAACGACCGCCACCCCGTACGCGAGAGGACCTCTGACGTGGCGACGGTGGACGTCCGCTGAATTCAGCTGCACGGCCGCGGACAGCCGGCACCATCACTGCCCGCGGCCGCGCGGTTCAGGACGACTGACCGGTACGGCGAGGCGCGTCGATTCTCGGATCCCGGTCTCGGCGCCCGGCACCGTGTGATCGCCGAATTCCGGACGGTCTCCGCAGGGGCACCACGGCTTCCACGCAGACCAGAATGGCGGCTGCGTGCACCGGCCGCCCTACGATGCCCGCATGCGTGTGCTGATGCCGGTCCCCGATCGCGATTTCGACGTCACCGAGGTGGCCGTGCCCTGGCGGCTGCTCACCGACGCAGGTCACGACGTCATCTTCGCCACCGAGCGAGCCGGTACCCGGCCCGCCTGCGACCCGCGGCTGCTGACCGGGGTCCTCTTCGGGCGGCTCGGCGCCGCGGAGGAGCCCCGGCGTTTCTACGAAGAGCTCAGCCGGAGCGAGGAGTTCGCGTCGACGGTCGGTTGGGCGGACTTGGCCCCGGAGGCGTTCGACGGCCTTATCCTGCCGGGCGGGCATGCGCCGGGTATGCGGCAGTTCCTGGGCTCGGAGGTGCTGCAGCGGAAGATCGGCGGGTTCTGGGAGCTGAACCGGCCGGTCGGGGCGATCTGCCATGGCGTAGTGGTGCTGGCGCGGGCTCGTACCGGCGCCGGGGGCCGCAGCGTGCTGTTCCACCGGCGTACCACCTGCCTGCCGAAGTACCTGGAACGCTCGGCCTACCTGGCCACCGCATGGCGCCTCGGCCGCTACTACCGCACCTATCCGGCCTATGTGGAGGACGAGGTCAGGGCGGCCCTGGCGGCCCCGGACACGCAGTTCGCACGTGGGCCCCGGGTACTCTCCGCGCGCGGCACCGCGGCCGACGATACGCATGCGTTCGTGGTGCAGGACGGCAACTACCTCTCGGCCCGATGGCCAGGCGATGCGTACCTCTTCGGCCGCCGGTTCTGCGAGATGTTGGAGGCCGCCGGCGGGGCATAGCACTCGGCCGCCCGGTGGTGCGGGAGTTGCCCCGCGGGCAGCGTGCGGCATGTGGGCACACGGGGCTTCCTCGCCCGCATCAAAGTCCTGAGGGGAGACGCCTCGACACGCAACGTCGAGGACGTGGAACCAGGCGGGAAGGTGCTCGCAACCGACCCGGAAGCCGGCGAATCCGTGCCCGTAAGGTCACACGCCGAATCGTGACCGAAGACGACAAGCACTTCGGCGAACTCACACTCACCACTCCCGGTCTCGGCCACTTCGGCCCCGGCCGTACGGACTGCGGGGGCCGAAGTGGCGAAGTGCGGCTCGTCAGGCGTCGGCGTGACGGTCCTGGAGGGGGAAGTAGTCGATCAGCAGCATGTCGCGGATGCCCTGGCGCACCCCGGTCACCGGGCGGATCGCGGAGACGCCGTGGAAGACCCGGCGGTCGTCGATCACGATGGACTCGAATGCCTCGAGCAGCGTGGTGTGGTAGATCGGCCTGCGGTTCCGGTCGAAGATCTGCGACTCGCCGCCGTCGACGTCGATGCGGCGCATCAGAGCCTGGGCCACGAAGTGGTGGCCGTCTTCGTGGATTCCCTCAGGGGCCGGGAGGCCGTCGGCGTCGTGCGTCGCCGTGATGCGGATCTGGTGCACTCCGACACCGCTGGTGGCGGGGTCGAACTCACCGGGAAGGCGCGCCATGAAGAAGTGAATGAGGCTGTCCAGCACTCCGGATTCCAGCACGCTGTCCGACAGTGGGGGGAAGGCCCGGTCCACCCCGCCGTGCAGGGAGTTGACCTCCTTCGTCTGATGGAACACCCCTGCCGGGTCCGCCACGAGTTCTCCGGCTGCCCAATGGAAGGATCCGTACCGTCGACGACGGTAGTCCGCCCCGTCCTTCATGTAGGAGTCGACGGGAAGATCCTCCCAAGACTCCAGAAACAGCTTGAGCTGCTCCTCTGAGTGTGCTGCCAGGTTCTGCTTTAACGCCGCTGCCGGAAAGTAGCGGTATGGGGCGGAGGTGCCATCGCTGGCCCCAGGAGTGTTCTGCGGCCGTATCGCCTCGGTCGTCACTGTGTATTTTCCCCCGTATCGATTGCCATGCGCGTTCAAGATTTCGCTCCCAGCCGGAGGCGGACCGGACCGTGGGCGTAGGTTCCGCTGCGGCTCCAGCCAGGGCGAGTCGAGTCTCTTACATCGTGGCCCAACAAGATCGTTCTTGCCACTTCAACTCCGCGATTTCTGTGTGGACTTGCCCAGAAATGACCTCGATGGGCTCGATGGGCTCGACGGGAAGGTGAGGAAAATCTTGTGGGACTCGCATCATCCGGGCGGCGGAAACGCGCACTGGGTGAACACAAGCGGAGCCATGATGGTCGGAACCTCAGAGAACCGGGAACCGCTCGTCGATACCGGAACCCTCGGGCTCCTTTATCTACGGTGTCCTGGTAGCCCCAACAGTCACTCGTGCAATGGATGCGCCGGACCAACCGAGCGGGTCACAGGGACGCGAGCATACGCCGCCCGATCGTGGCCACACTCACATGGTGCACGTCTTTGACAGTGCCTTGGCCGGCCGGTCGAGCAGCCGGGCGCCGATCACGGCATCGGGGGTATGCGACGGTGGTCGGCGACGGATCGGGCCGTCTCAGAGCCATCACTCGTGAGCCGCTCTCACCGGAGGGGGAAGATCGCGCACGTGGTGGTGGCGTATGCGTACAGCTTCCCATCGCCGGACAGCAGCTGAACACCGCGGTAGAGGACGGTTCGTGAGCGAACCGGCTCTCCGTGCGCCCGGACGAGGCCGCGCTTGTGGTGGCACTCGGCGTCTCGGCGTCTCGGCAGTGGACGCAGCGTCGGCCGCGTCTGCGGGATGAATCCCCTTTGCGGAGCGGCCAGTTCGCTGCCTGGGGCCAGTGGGGGTGCTGATGCGGTCAACACGGCCGTCGCCGGCGCATGTACGACACTCACCCTCGACGAGAGTCCGGAGGTAAAGGGAGCCGGTGGCTCTTCAGCTGCGCGCCCCTTTTGTGCCACCGGATGCGCCACCAGCTGCCGAGTAGTGGTGGTAATGGTGCAGGTCATAAAAATACGCCTTGGTGGGCGAAGCGCCCCTGTGCCCCTCTGAGGAGTTCGCGGGCTTGCCCCTGGACCCTCCTTCGGCCCGGTCCGGCGATTGGCGTACGTACTCAGAAGGCGTCCTCGTGCCGGGGGCGACCCGCCACGAGTTCCAGGAGCCCTGCTGTGGCAGTACTCCGTACACGTCACGCAATTGCCGCAAACTCGGCAGGGTTCGGGAGAAGTGAAGTTGACGAATTCGGACGCACCGTCGACCCGCTTTGCGGCTACGGCCGTTCGCGCACTGCCCGGCCGGAGTGGAGTGCGCCGTGTGCATCGGCTGTCAAGTACATGCGACTGTGCAGGAAATTCTCCGCGATTTTCCCCATTTCGCGCTGATGGGTGCCCTTGCCCGCTTCGGTCGCGCGTGAAGCCGGCCTCCTGGAAATTCGCCCACGACTTTCTGTTATCCGGCCACGGCGGAAGGGTCCCCAGGCATAGAACGACCGATTGCACAGCAAGGAAGGACGCCGGAACGTGGACTCACATCCTGGAACAGCGACTGTGATGGCCGCGCGTGCTGGGGACCAGCAGGCGCAGGACGAGCTTGTGGCCGGTTTTCTGCCGTTGGTCTACAACATCGTGGGCCGCGCACTTCGCGGCCATGCCGATGTCGACGATGTGGTGCAGGAGTCCATGCTCCGCATGCTGCAGGGGCTCGGCGGGCTGCGCGAGCCCGACCGGTTCCGCTCATGGCTGGTGGCCGTGACGATGAACGAGATACGCCGGCACTGGCACAGCAGGCAGGCGTCACCGGCCGATACCAGGGTGGACGACGTCGCCGACCTCGCCGATCCTGCTACCGACTTCGTCGATCTCACCATCATCCGCCTGGGCCTTGCCGGTCAGCGCCGGGAGGTCGCCGAGGCGACCCGGTGGCTGGACGAGGAAGACCGAGCGCTGCTGTCGCTGTGGTGGCTGGAGGCGGCGGGTGAGCTCACCCGTGAAGAGGTGGCCGCCGCTCTGGAGCTGTCCCCGCAGCACACGGCGGTGCGGGTGCAGCGGATGAAGATCCAGCTGGAGACGGCCAGGGTCGTCGTGCGTGCGCTGTCGGCAGAGCCGCGCTGCGCGGAACTGCTGGCGATGCTGGCCCACTGGGACGGCGTCGCCTCCGCGCTGTGGCGTAAGCGAATAGCCCGGCACGCGCGTGGCTGCGCGGCGTGTTCCGGGTACTGGATCGGCCTGGTGCCGGCGGAAGGGCTTCTCGTCGGTCTCGGCCTGGTGCCGCCGGCGGCCGGCCTGGCCTGGCTGATCTCCGGCAGCCACAGCGCGTCCGTGGTCAACCTCGCCTCCCAGCAGAGCATTTCCGGTAACGGCGGCGAGCAGGTGGTCAGGGCGGCGGTGCGGCGAGGAGCGCATCGCGCGCACAAGACGGGCGGGGGCGTCCGCCGTGTCCTGCAATTCCGCCCCCGGGGCACGGGTGCGGTCGTCGGAGGCGCCGCGGCGACCGCCACCGCAGCCGCCCTGTCCCTCGCTCTTGTCTCATCCGGTGGCGGCCACGACACCACGAGCGCGGCGGCCGAGCCCCGGCACACGCCGACGGCATCGTCGAGTTCGCCCGGCCCGACACCCTCGGTCCGCTCGGCCCGCCGTTTGCCCAGCACGCCTTCCCCCCGCCCCACGGCCACGCCGAGCCGCAAGACGACCACCGCAGCGAGCCGGGACGAACGGCCCTCCCGCCCGCCGCTGACCGCAGCGCCGACGCAGACGCCCCGGCCGAGCCGCACGGTCGACGCCGCCCAGCAGGTCCTCGCCGTGATCAACAAGGCGCGGGCCGACCACGGACTGCCGCCCTACACCCTCACCTCCGGGCTCACCCGCAGCGCAGAGTCCCACAACACCGTGATGTCCGACGGGTGCGGCCTGTCCCACCAGTGCCCTGGTGAAGCGCCGTTGGGGGACCGGGAGACGGCTCAGGGCGTGCACTGGGGAGCGGCCGGGGAAAACATCGGGCAGGCGTCAGCGGGGCCGGATCCACAGCAGATCGCTTCCGCTGCCGTAGGCCTGACGCAGTCCATGCTGAACGAGAAGCCGCCCAACGACGGGCACCGGCAAAACATTCTCAGCACGGCGTTCCACCACGTCGGCATAGGCGTCCACCGGGATGCCAACGGTGCTGTCTGGCTCACTCAGGACTTCTCCGACTGAGCGCACCCTCCTGTAACAACCAGTTACGTATCCATGGCCGGGAATTGGCACGTCTGCCGTATTTCTCTGTCCATCCCTTGCGGGGCAGTAACGAGAATCAGCGCCAGGGCATCGCCAGGTCATAGCCAGGTCAGCGCCGGGTTTCTGTTATCCGTCGCGGCCCAGGGGATCTCCCAAGGCGTAGGCGTCATACGGGCTTTTCGTAAGAGGGCGTTGCGGAGCGGAGGCGCCGAACCCGGCGGCTCCGCTCGCGCCCGGGCCCCATACCAAAGGTGTCAGGTTCCTGACATCAACCTAAGGAATGAGGACATCAATGACTCACGGTTCGCACCGGTGGAAGGCGATGAGCGGCAGGCTGCGCACGGCCATTGCGCTCGCGTCAGCGGGCGTGGTCGGCGCCGTCACCGTCGGAGTGTCCTCGGCGGGGACCCCGACGACCCCCGGCCACCCTGCGGCGTCCGCCCGGTCTTCGCAGATACCCAGCACGGTGGCCGGAAAGCCGAAACGCTTCGGCACCGGCGCAGTGCCCTCCCGGGAGGACTGGCGGAAGGCGGCGCTCGGCAAGGCCCTCAAGCCCAGGCTGGCGGCGCTCGCGCCCTCCGCCACGGTCGGAGCGAAGCCTTCGGCGACGCAGGCCGCCCTCCCCGCAAGCGTAGACCTGAGTAAGTACGCGCCCGCCCCCGGCAACCAGGGCCAGGTCGGCTCCTGCGCCGCATGGGCCGTCGACTACACGGCGTACGGCGTCCTGGAGCGCGAGCAGAAGATCGCCGGTGGGCCCCAGGCACCCATGTTCACCTACGCCCAGGTCGTCAAGGGGCAGCAGCGTGGGACCTCGCTGGCCGATCACTTCAGGATCGCGATGAAGCAGGGCGTCGATGCCAAGTCGCACTACTACCAAGGGGACTTCGACTACACCTCCCAGCCGACTGCGGGCGAGAGAAGAAACGCAGCGAAGTGGAAGCTGTCCGGCTACACCCCGCTGCACACCGGAAGCCAGCTGAAGAACGATGTGAAGGCGGCGCTCGCCAAGGGCCTGCCGGTCACCGTCGCGATGCCAGTACACAACAGCTTCTTCAACGTCACGCCCCAAGTGGCCGCTTCGTACAGCTACTACCCGACGGCCGGTGACCCCATGGCCGGCGGCCACGCGATGGCCATCGTCGGCTACACCAGCAAGGGGGTGCGGGTGGAGAACTCCTGGGGCTCCGGCTGGGGCGACCACGGATTCATCAATCTGTCCTGGAAGTTCCTGACCGACCAGACATGGGAGGCCAACGCGGTCGGCAAGCTCATCAAGCGCTGAGCCCCGCGAGCCGGCAGCTCTAAAGGGCCGGGCCCCGGCGGGGCCCGGCTCGCTCACGTCCGTCGTGGCACCCGGGGAGGGGTCCCGTCAGCGCGCACATCCCGGGTCTGAGCTCGCCCGGCGGCCAGTCGGAGTCGCGGGATCGGTTTTGCCTCCACCAGAGCCCGCAGTAGGGGGCGTCGGGCGAGCTTGGCTTGCTTGGGGCGACGCCCGCGCGGAGGCGACCGTGTCGGCGGACGCGGCGCGGGAGTGGCGGGGGAGTGGCCCCTGCCACCGCCGCAAGCGATCTCGCGGGAGGCTGTCGACGCCGATCTGCCCAGCCACCGGGCCGGTTGCCGGGAGGATTCCCCAGCAGCGATGCCAGTGGCTATCCCCTCGCGCTCGTCGCCGGTCAGATGCCGCTCTGACCGTTGCTGCGGGGCCTGACGGACGCCGCCGCTCTGGTACAGAAACCGGCGGACGTAGTGCATTGGTTCCCCGAGCGCCCGCCCCATCAAGCTGAACGATGGTCCCTCGCGCCGGCGTCTCCAGAGCTCATCCCGAGATCTCATCCCGCTGTACTGGGGAGGGCCCGTAGGCACGCACCTGCGCCTCCACGACGACGTGATCATCCATGGGTGGCCTCGATGTGGGCGAGTTGGGCAGCGAGGATCTCTTCGAACGCGGCACGGCGGTCCGCCCCGAGAGGGCGGACGTCGCGGGCGAAGTGGGCCAGGGCGGGGAAGCGTTCGGGGTCGGCGCCGAGTACCGCGACGCGGAACAGCTCCATGCCCTGTTCGTGCTCTTCGGGGGCGAGGGTGCTGACCCCGGCCTCGGAGGCGATCAACGCGGCGAGGAGGATCGCGATCCGGTGGTAGCGCGCCGGGATCTCCTCGTCGGGCAGTCCCGACGCGCGCAGGGCCTGCAGCACCTCTTCCATGACCAGCCGGGAACCGGTGCCGCTTGACGCGTAGCGTCCCCAGACCGCGGCGAGCTGGGGCTGCTGGCCGAAGGCTTCTCTCAGGCGCAGAGCCAGGGCTGTGATGCGCTGCTTCCAGTCGCCCTCGGGGCGGTAGTCGTCCATGGCGGCCAGGAGGATCCGGTCGGCGACCGCGCGCAGTAGTTCGGTCTTGCTGCGGAAGTGCCGGTAGAGGCTGGAGGAATCGGTCCCCAGTACCGCGGCGAGCTTGCGCACGCTGAACGACTCGGCGTCGCCCGTGCGCAGCAACTCCGCCGCCGCATCCAGGATCTCCTCGGTCGACCAGCGCCTTCTGCCTGTCATTTCACCCCTCTCGCCGGGACTCAGTCTAACCTATGCACTTGGTGTTGCACGCACCGCGTGCATAATGAGGGCAAGAGAGTGCCGAGCGGCCCGACAGCAGGCGGACCGGCGCGCCACTCATGCCCTGTTACCCGGGTCAGGCGACCGACGTGGAGCTCACCCCGGGGACTACGAAAGGACGCATGTCGTGAGGAACCCGCTGAATCCCGCGGAATTGAACGCCGCCATGGAAAACGTCCACCGCGCCGGCATGCCGGGCCTGTTCGCCGAGGTGCGTGACGGCGACCAGGTCTGGCGCGGTGCCGCCGGGGTCGCCGATGTCGCCACCGGCCGCCCCGTCACCGCCGACCTGCGGCACCGCGTCGGCAGCGTCACCAAGACCTTCACCGCCGCCGCGGTTCTGCAACTGGTCGAGGGCGGTCAGATCGGTCTCGACACGCCGATCGGCCGGTACCTTCCGAAGCTGGTTCCCGGGGCACGCGGTGACGCGATCACGGTCCGGATGCTGATCAACCACACCAGCGGCTTCCCCGAGTACCTCCCGTACGCCTACGCCTCCCTCAAGGCGTACCCCGTCATCGCGGACACCCGACCCCAGAGCCTGGACGACCACCGGTTCACGCGGTTCGACCCCACCGAACTGATCGAGATGGGGGTCACCGCACCTGCCGTCCGCGCCCCGGGCGAAACGCCGGGGGTGTACTCCAACACCAACTACCTGCTCCTCGGCAAACTCCTGGAAGAGGTGACCGGCACCACGGCCGAGCAGTACATCACCCGCAACGTCATCGAACGTGCCGGGCTCCGGGACACGGGATTCCCCGCCGGACCGAACGTCGACGGGCCGCACTCGCAGAGCTACGAGGCGTGGTTCGGCATGATCGACCCGCCGCGCGACTACAGCGTCTACGACATGTCATGGGTGGGGCCGACGGCCTCGCTGATATCGACCGTCACGGACCTCAACCGCTTCTACAGCAGGCTGCTGGCCGGCGAGATCGTCAGCCCGTCGTCGTTCGCGCAGATGCAACGCACCGTCCCGGTCGTCTCCCAATGGGGAGAAACGATCGACTACGGCCTCGGCCTGCACCCGATGGAGGCTCCCGGTCAGAGCACCTTCTGGGGCCACGGCGGCACGGTCTGGGGTGCTGGAGCGCTGGCCATGACCCGTGCCGACGGCAAGCGGCAGATGGCCGTCGCGGTGAACCTGCAGAGGTGGAACAGGCTCGACTCCTCGGGCAAGCCGCAGCCCCATCCCATCGACGACGCGCTGGCTGCTTTCTACCGCGTGGCGATGTACGGCTGACCGGGCCGGAGAGCGTCGCTGTCACCGGAGCCGGCACGCATCCCGAGACGAGAGAGAGCCGAGAGGGGCAGCGGGAATGACCGCAGCACGTTCGGACGGTGACGCCGCAGGCTCCGCCCGGCGGTCAAGACGGGCAAGCGGTGGGTCTGGACCGGGCCGGGATGGCACCCTGCCTGGCAGGGGTCCTGACGGTCACACTGCTGTGGAGCCGGCCGCGACCGGTGTGACGTCGGCACCGTCCGACTCCGCACGTAGGACACGACCACCACGCACCATGGAGGAAGACACCGTGAAACGCATAGGCATCATCGGAGTGGGCGAGATCGGCCGGGCCATCGTGATGGGTCTGCGTCACGGGGGCGATGAGTCGCCAGAGGTGTTCCTCTCCCCCCGGGGCGCCCGCGCGGCCTCGGAGCTTTCCGAGCACTACGAGGGCGTACAGGTGTGCGCCGACAACCAGGAGGTGGTGGACCGCTCCGAGTTGGTGATCATCGCCGTACGACGCCAAGACCGGCACGACGCCCTGGCCGGCGTGCGGGTGGACGACGACAAGATCGTGGTCAACGTGATGGCCGGCGTCGGCAACGACGACCTGCGCCAGACACTCGCCACCGACGCCCCGCTGGCCCGCGCCATCCCCCTGCCGACCATCCGCGAACGCCGCTCCGTCACGGTGGTGTACCCCTCGCACCCGGAGGTGGACTCCCTCTTCGAGCGCCTGGGCGGGGTGCTCCCCGTCGCGGACGAGGACGCCTTCAACGTCTGCTCCGCACTGACGGGGACGCTGACCACCCACTACTGGTACCTCGCCACCATCACGTCGTGGGCCGCCGACCACGGCATCGCCTCCGAGGACGCGGACCGCTACGTTCGCAGCCTCTTCCAGGGCGTCGGTCGTTCCCTGAGCGACGAGACCCGTGCCCTGCACCAACTCGCAGCCGACCACGAGACCCCGAACGGAAACAACGAACGCATCCGCACCACCTGGTTCGACCCGGCCAACTCCGAGGCCCTGACCAGTGCACTTGACGCGCTCCTCGCAGAACTCACATAGCCACCACATTGGCAGAGGCGGGCGCCCAACCTTGTGCGACAGCCGCAAGGAACTTCCGCCCCTCCGCAGCGGACGACCTTGTGGATCGCCCGGCGCGGGTCCGGCAGCCCCTGGGCCCGCCCGGGGGCCTTACGTGCCTCCGCGGTCGGGTGTGGCCCGTACGACTCGCCTTCGCCAGGCGGTAGTTCACGCCCTTTCGCGCAGGTCATTCCGCTGAGAGAACGCCACTGGCCGGCCCACTCTTCCCAAGGCTCGGCGGACGAGCCGGCTAACGCGCCACGCGGTAGCGGAGGTAGACGACTCTCGAGCTGAAGGTGCGGGTCTCGACGAGTTCGAGATCCACCCGGCGCTCGTGCTGGGGAAAGAACGGAATGCCACCGCCAACCAGCACCGGGTAGACCCTGGCCCGGTACTCGTCGATCAGACCCAACGCGGCCGCCTCGGCGGCGAGAGTCGCGCCGCCGATCGCGATGTCGCCCTCCCCCGGCTCGGCTCGCAACCGCTCGATCTCCTCCGCCAGGCCGCCGGAGGCCAGGCGGGCATTGCCCTGCACCGTCGACAGCGTGGTGGAGAACACCACCTTTGGGAGCGGCTTCCAGATCGCGGCCCACTCGAGCATTGAGTCGTCGAGCGATGGATCCTGGTCGGCGGTCTCCCAGTACAGCATCGTCTCGTACAGCCGTCGTCCCAACAGATGGACGCCGACCCCTCGAATCTCGTCGGTGACGAAGCGAAAGACCTCCTCGTCGGGTCCCGTCCAGTCGAAGTCGCCGTCCGGCCCGACGATGTAGCCGTCAAGGGAGACGCCCATCGAATAGGTCACGCTGCGCATCAGAAGCCCTCCTCGGTATCGGGTTCGACAGTAGGGCCGCCGGACGCCGCAGGCTGATCGCGGCTCGCGGGATCCCCTGGGCCGAGTCACCTCACGAGATCACTTCGTTGAGAAAACCCACTCTCGTTGCAGGTAAGAGGGATCAGCCCTGGAACATCCTGCCGGCTCGGATCACGGTCCGGATGTCGAGCAGAGTCTCCAGACGCTGCAGCGGATTGTCGGCTACCGCGATGAGGTCGGCGTCGTAGCCGACGGCGATCCTTCCTTTGCGATCGGCCAGCCCGCATGCCTGTGCGGCAAGGGAGGTGGCCGAAGCCAAGGCTTCGGTGCTGGTGAGGCCGAGAGAAGCGAAGTGGAGGATCCCGTACGGCAGCACGCCGTGGGGTTTGCGGGGGCCGGCACCGGCGTCGGAGCAGCAGACCAGCCGCGCTCCTTCGCGGTGCATCCGCGCGAAATTCGCACTTCGTTGCTCCACGCGCTCCGCCATGTGTGGTGCGACCATCGAGCCTGTCGGCAGCCACGCTTCGGTGGCGCCGATGAAGATGCCTGCCTTCACCACGGCCCCAACGGTCTTCCAGTCGGGCTCGACACCGTCCTCGGTGAAGAAGGAGGCATGCTCGAGGCCGTCGACGCCGGCTGCGACGGCGTCAGCCATTCCCTGCCGGCCGTGCGCATGCGCGGTGACCGGCCTGCCGTGCGCATGGGAGACCCGGGTCACCGCGGTCAGTTCGTCACGTGTGTACTGCGACTGGTGCGGCCCCCATCCAGGAGTGGTCACACCACCGGTCGCCATGACCTTGACCACGTCGACGCCGCGAGCGACGCGCTCCCCGACCGCAGCCTCCACAGCCGCGATGCCGTCGGCCTCGCCTCCCAAGAACCAGCAATGTCCGCGAGTTCGCGTGAGGGGAGGCCCGGCGGCAACAACCTCCGGACCCATCTCCTTGCCTGCCGTGTAGCGGTCACGGAGCGACAGGGCGAGAAAGCGACGATCGCCGAGGTCCCGTACGGTCGTGACACCCGCCCGCAGTTGCTGCCCGGCGTGGAAGCGCATGCGCGTCAGGGTGGTGTGGTCATCTTCATCCGCCATCGCCTGCTTCGACCTGTCATCGGGGTCGAAGGCGAGGTGCACGTGGGAGTCGATGAGCCCGGGCAACAGCGTGGCGTCGCCGAGATCCAGAACGTGCAGATCCGCAGAGGGGGCCGCTCCCGTCATATCGATACCGACAATGCGCGAACCCTCGATGAGCACAAGCGGGCGCCCCGCTCGTAACGCGTACCCGTCGAACAGCCGCGCCGCGCGGACCGCCCAGATCCGGTGGCCCTGTATGTGTGGTTGTTCGCCGCTGGCAACCACCCGGTGTGTCTCCTCACCAGTCGGTAACTGCTCCTACCTTAGCCGTAGGCCGCGATCTTGCTGATGGCGTTGGCTGGCCACGTGATCGCCCGTCACCAACGTGCCGGGACAGCACATCTAGCTAGTCGGCGCGGCCCGTCGCTGCCACGGTCACGCCCAGTCCGATCATCGCGAAGCCGCCCGCCCCGCCGACCATTGACAGGCGCCGGTCCGAGCGGGCGAACCACGAACGGGCCGCCGCGGCACCCAGGCCCCACAGGGTGTCCGTGATCATGCCGATGGTGACCGGGACCAGCCCCAACACCATCATCTGGAGGGGAACCCGGCCGGCCGAGTGGTTCACGAACTGCGGCAGCACCGCCGCGAAGAAGACGACGCCCTTCGGATTGGTGACGCCCACGAAAATCCCGTCCAGGATCGTGCGCAGATCGCCGCGCCGCTCACCCGCCGGGGCCTCCATGTCCGCCGCGCGCATCTCCTTGCGGTGCCGGAAGGCCCGCACGCCGAGATAGACGAGATACGCCGCGCCGGCCAGCTTCACGCCCGTGAACACCGCCACCGAACCCTCCACCAGCGCGCCGAGGCCCCACGCCACAGCGGTCACCAGGAGGTACGAGCCGACCAGGTTGCCGAGGACCGTCGCGAGCGCCGTGCGGCGGCCGTGTGCAAGGGCTCTGCCGATCACGAACAGCACGCTCGGCCCCGGAATCACGATCACCAGTAGCGACATCGCCGCGAACGCGAGGATGCTCTCCGTAGACACCATGCGTCCGCCACCTCCTGGATTGCCGTCCAGAGGTCATACAAACAGATGGCGGGCAGTCCGCTCTAGGCTCATCCGCCTGTCGAGATGTCGCCTCGGCCGGTGACCCCAAGACACCCGAGGTCAGGAAGTGGCTGTTGGCGCACCGCGCTTCCGCCTGCACTTCACGCCCATGCCGAGGAGGAGGTGAAGTCGCACAACACCTCCCTGGCGCCGGACGCTCGCGCGCCGCTCACCCCTGCGCCCGCTCGGCCCACCACGCACCACACACCACGCACCACGAGCTGCGCGCTGCACGAGCGGAATCGAAGAAACAGAGGTTTCTGGTCAGATTTGCCTTGCATGTGTCCGGGTGTGTCTCTCATGTGCGATATCTTCTACGGCGTTCCCTCGTGACGGTACGTCGGATGCGACGACGGCACGACGCCGGGAAGGCGGTACCCACGCCCCGCCCGCGGAACGACCACGAGAACCGGTACGTGACGCATGGGCGCCTCTATGCGCCCTCGTCACAGCTTCGCCGTGCCGGCAGCCCCCTACCACTATCGTCCGTATCACCTAGGCAAAGGCCGCATGCCCGTTCACCCGCTATCGACCCTCGTACGTCATGCCCGCCATCACTCTCCCTTCTACTCCGATCTCTACGCGGCGCTCCCGCCGACCGTGACCGACCTCACCGAACTGCCCGTCGTGGACCAGGACTCCTTCTGGGCGGCCAACACCGTTCAGGACAACCGCGTCCTGACCGGCCCGCTGACGGAGGCGGTCGTCTACAAGACCGGCGGAACCACCGGCGCGCCGAAGTTCTCGTACTACAGCCGCGAGGAGTGGCGGGAGTTCGTCACCGCCTTCGGCCAGGGCCTCGTGGACGCCGGGCTGCGTCCGGGCCACCGAGTGGCGGACCTGTTCTACGCCGGCGATCTGTACGCCAGCTTCCTCTTCATCCTGGACTCGCTGGCTCACGCCTCGGTCGACAATGTCCGCCTCCCCATCGGTGGGGCCGCTCCCCTGGAGACCACCGCCCCCGCACTCGAGGACTTCCGGGCGCAGGTGGTGGCAGGCACCCCGACCACGCTGTGCCGGCTCGCCGCGCACCTGATGACCACGGGCCGTCAGCTTCCCGCGGTGGAGCTGCTGTTCTTCGGGGGCGAGCCGCTCTTCGCCGACCAGCGGCCGCTGCTGGCCGCCGCGTTCCCCAACGCCGAACCGCGTTCGCTGGGTTATGCGAGCGTCGACGCCGGCCTGCTCGGCCGTCCGGTCCCCGGGCCGGACCCGCGCGTACATCGCGCCTTCACGCCGCACACCGTCGTGGAGATCCTCGACGAGACGACCGGGGAGCCCATTCGGGAGGCCGGCCGGCCGGGGCGCGTCGTGGTGACCCAGCTCTACCGCCGCCTCATGCCCGTCCTGCGCTATCCCGCCGGAGACCGTGCCGAGTGGACGGACCCCGAGGCCGGCTGCTTCCGCATCCTGGGCCGGGCCGACGAGGGGGTGCGCGTGGGCCCCGTGTCGCTGTCCGCGCAGGACGCGCAGGACGCCGTCGCCACGGCGGATTCCGGCGGGCGCATCGTGGGCACCCAGCTCGTGGTGCGGCGCTGGGAGGGCCGCGACGGGCTCGTGCTGCGCCTGGCCACAGCGTCCGGGGGCGCCGGCGCGGATGCCGATGCGGTGCTGGAGGCCCTGGGCCATACGGTCGTCGACGGGCTGAACCGGGCCCGGCCGCTGTACCCGGAGAGCGTGTCCGCCGGGCACGTCCACCCGCTCACCGTCGAGTGGGCACGCCACGCCGACCTGGTGGTCAATCCCCGCTCGGGCAAGCTGGTCCGCGTGGTCGACGAGAGGCCGACCGCGTGACCGTCACCACCGTGAGGCAGCGGCGCAGGCTGCCGCTCGTCCTGCGTAACCGTGCCTTCGGCGCGGTCTGGCTGGGCCAGGTGCTGACCCAGGCCGCGGTACGCATGTTCCAGGTCGGCGTGTCGTGGTGGTTGGTGGCGTACGCGGTCGGCGCTGGGAGGGGGCTGGCGTCGGGCCTGTTCATGGCCGTCAGCACGCTGCCGGCCGTGGCGCTGGCGCCCGTGGTCGCCCGGGCCGTGTCCCGTCTCGCGCACCGGTCGGTGTTGCGTACGGCCGCGGCGACGGCCGGTGCCGCCGTCCTGCTGCTGGCCCTGGTGGCGTACGGCGGCGCGCCGCCGACGGTGGCCGCCTACGCGGCGACGCTGGTGCTGGCCTCATGTCAGGCGTTCTTCGACCCCTGCCTGACCACGTCCGTTCCCGAGCTCGTCGACGACGAGGACATCGAGGCCGCCACCGGTTTCGAACTGTCGACGCAGTCGCTGGCGAGCCTGGGCGGTGCGCTGCTGGGCGCGCTCATCGTGGACGAGGCCGGCATGACCGGGCTGGCCGCCGGCTGTGCGGCCGCCTACCTGGCCGCCGCGCTCCTCGTCACGACGGTCCGCTTCCGCCCGGCCGTTGCGCAGGAGCCGCAGGAGCCGCAGGACGGCGCGGAGTCCGGGGCCGGCGCGGCGCGCGGGTTGCGCGAGGTGCTGGCCGGGCTGCCGGCCATCCGGAAGATCCTGGTCTGCTTCGCCGCGGCCAACCTGTTCACCACGGCGGTCTTCGTGGTCATCCCGCTCTACACCAAGTCGGAGCTCGGCGGCGGCGGTTCGACCGTGGCGCTGCTGGAAGCGGGGCTGGGCACGGGTACGCTGCTCGGCTCGGTCACCGGCGCCCGGGTGCCCGGCCGGCCCACGCGCCTGGGAGCCGGTCTGCTGGCTGTGATGGCCGCGGCGTTCGCCCTGGCGGGCCTGGTGGCCGGGCGGTTGGTCCTGGCGGGCTGCCTGGTGGTGGCCGGCTGGTGCGTGGGCGTCATCGGCGTGCGCTTCGTGGCACTGTTCCAGCGGCTCGTCCCGCCCGCGGACAAGCCCGGTTTCTTCGCCGTCATGCAGGCTGTGCTCGGCGCGTCCTTCCCCGTCGCCTCACTGCTGTTCGGCCTGCTCGGCGACCACCTTCCGGCGCGGACGCTGTGCCTGGTCCAGGCCGCGGGGCTGGTGCCCGCAGCGATCGCGCTGGCGCTGCTGCGCGAGCCGGGCGCGGACGACCGGGAGCGCGGGCCGGCCGACGTGGACCGGCAGCCCCACCCGTCCGACCCTTCCCCCGAGTTCGTGGCCACCGGAGGAGAGCGATGACCGCCACGATCGACCCGGCGTCGCCGGCCGACATCGCCGAGCTGCGCCAGCTCTACTACGCCGTCTACGGGCCGCATTACCCCAGTGCTCTGGGCACCGACCCCGACGCGATGTTGCGGCTCATCGCCGACCCGGACACGCTCTGGCTGGTCGCGCGCTGCCCGGACACCGGCGCCCTCACCGCGTCGGCCGCGATCCACGGCGAGCCGGGCGGTCGCGTGGGCCGACTCGAGGGCCTGGCCGTGCACCCCGGTCACCGCGCCGGCGGGCTGGCCTCGGCCCTCACCGACGAGCTGTGTCGGCGCACGCTGGGGACCGGTCGCCTGGACTCGGTATACGCCACCGTCCGTACCGTCAGCGCCGGTCCGCAGCGTGTCGTCGCCCGCAACGGTTTCCGGCCGCTGGGCCTGCTGGCCAACGCCGTGGACCTCAGTGCCCGCGAAAGCCTCGCGCTCTACGCGCGTCACTCCGCGGGTGTGCTCGACCGCCGGATCCCCGTCGCCGAGGTGCCGGCCCCGTTGGCGCCCCTGCTCCGTGCCGCCGAACGCAGCCTGGGCATCGACTACGGACGCACCCGCACGACCGCACCACGCCCCGTGCCGGCCCGCCCGGCCGCTCCGGCCGACCGGCTGGAGATGATCGAGGCACCCGGCTTCGTCCGCCGCCGCTTCCGCGACCGGTTCCCCGGCGCCGAGCGCTGGTTCTACCCACTGCACCTGCCCAACACCCTGCTCGTGCCCGATGACGACGGTTTCGAGGTGTACGCCTACCTCAACCGGGCCGGGCGCTACTCCTCCCTGGTCGCCGCCTATCCCGAACCGGAGGCGGCGGCCGCCTGGCTGGAGCCCATCACCAGGGCCCTGACCAGGGCCGGTGCCGGTTACGTCGAGGCGCTGCTGCCCCTTGCGCGGCACGACCTGCTGTCGACGTTCCTCGCGCAGGGCTTCATCCCCGGCGCGCTCTATCCGGCGATGCGCCCCGAGACCGACGGCGACGGCCGCCACGACTACGTGGTGATGTCGCGGACCGCCGAACAGATCGATTTCCGCGGCGTGGTCGCCGACGGCCCCCTGCAGCCCTACCTGGACGCCTACTTGTCGACCTGGGCGTCGACCTACCTGCCCCCTTTCGAGGTTGCCTCATGACCGTGAGCAGTTCCCCCGTCGCCAACCCCCACCTCGCCCCCGTCGAGGTCCCCGACCCCACCCTGCTGCCGCGGGTCCAGGAGCTGTGCGACCTCACCGATCCCTGCACCTGCGGTCCCCGGCAGGACGAGCTGTTCGCCGCGGCCATGGCGGAGATCAATGCCTGGCATGCGGACCGCTCCCCGTTCTTCCGCTCGCTGGCGGAGCGTGCCGACCGGGGCGCAGCCGAGGCGTACGGCGCTCCTCTCGTGCACGCCAACTTCTTCAAGCGGCACGAGGTGCTCTCGATCCCCCGGGGCGAGGTGGAGTTGCACCTGACCTCCTCGGGCACCACCGGCCAGAAGTCGCAGATGTTCTTCGACCGTTGGACCATCCGCTCCGCCCAGCGCATGGTCGCCCGCATCTTCGAGCGCAACGGCTGGATCACTCCCGACCAAGAGGTCAACTACCTGCTCTACAGCTACGAGCCCGCACCCGGCCTGAAGCTGGGCACCGCTTTCACCGACAACTACCTGTGCGACTTCGCGCCCGCCCGGCAGGTGGAGTACGCGCTGCGGCACACCGGCAGCGGCCACGAGTTCGACCCGTTCGGCACCGTCGCGGCGCTACGGCGGTTCGCCCAGGACGGCGTGCCGGTACGCATCCTGGGCTTTCCCGCCTTCCTCTGGTTCACCCTGGAGCGGATGCGGGCCATGGAGCTGCCGCCGCTCACCCTTCCGGAGGGCTCCCTGATCGTCCTCGGCGGTGGCTGGAAGGGCCACACCGACCGGCAGATCGGCAAGGAGGAGCTGTACGCGCGCGTCACCGAGCAGTTGGGGGTGCCGTCGGAACGGATTCGCGACACCTTCGGCTCGGTCGAGCACTGCGTCCCGTACATCGAATGCGACCACCACCGGCTGCACGCCCCCGTGTGGTCACGGGTGTTTGTCCGCTCGACACGCACGCTGGAGCCGCTGCCGCACGGCGAGCCCGGTTTCCTGCACCTGGTCTCCCCGTACATCACCTCCGTGCCCGCGCAGAGCGTCGTCATGGGGGACCTGGCGGTCCTGCAGCCGGGCCGGGAGTGCCCGTGCGACCTGGACACACCCTGGTTCACCGTCCTCGGCCGGGCCGGAGTGAGCCGCAACCGAAGCTGTGCGGTGGCCGCCGCAGAACTGATGAAGGGACTGTCGTGACGACACCGCCTCTGAGCACCACAGCCGACCTCCACCACTACTGGCAGGGCTCGTTCATCGGCGACGAGGAGGCGGGCCGCCGCCTGGCGCACCTGGCCGACACGGCCCTGGCCGCCCTGGCCACCCCGATCGACACCGCGGTGCTGCTGTCCGCGTGCGACGCGCTGGCCACCGCCCTGCGCGACCCCGCGCACCCGACGCGTCTGCGCCTGGCCGCACAGCTGCCCGCCGGCGAGGACGAGGGCGTGCTCGCCGAACTGGGCCTGGCCCTCACCCGCGCCGAGCTGACCCGCAAACTCCGTCGCGAACTGGGCGGCACGGCGCCCCAGCGGCTTACTCGTCCCGACGCGAAGGAGACCGTCTACGAGGCGTGGGCACCGGTGGGACTGGTCGCCCACATCGCGCCCGGAAACGCCCCAACCGTCGCCCCGCTCAGCGTCGTCGAGGGCCTGCTCGCCGGCAATGTCAACGTGCTCAAGACCAGCTCCGGCGACCCACTGCTCGCCCAGCACGTACTGGCCGAACTGGCCGCGCTGGACCCCACGGGAGCCATCGCCGAGCGCGTGATCGTGCTTCGCTTCCCCTCGTCGTGGCAGGAGTGGCTGCGCATGATGTGCGCGCCCGCGGACGCGGTCGCGGTGTGGGGCGGAGAGGCGGCCGTCGCGGGCGTCGCCGAGCACGTACCGCCCGGTTGCCGCCTGGTGGAGTGGGGCCACAAGATCTCCTTCGCCTATCTGGCGCGCGCTGCCTGGCACGACGACCAGGCACTCGCGGCACTGGCCGCCGACGTCTGCGCGCACGAGCAACAGGCCTGTTCCAGCCCGCAGGTGGTCTACCTCGACACCGAGGACGAGGAGGAGCTCCTCGCGTTCGCGGAGCGCTTCGCCGGCGTGCTGGCCGCGGTGCCCGCCCCGGCCGCCGAAGCCCCCGACATGGCCGAGGAAGCGGAGGTCACCACCACCGAGCTGATCGCCAGGCTGGAGGAACACCTCGGACTCACGCGCGTCCACGCGGCGACCGACGGCTCCTGGCGGGTGATCGCCGACACCCGGCCGGCGCTCACCGCGTCCCCGCTCCACCGGAGCATCTGGGTCAAGCCGCTGCCGCGCAAGCGCGCCCTGGCCGTGCTGCGGCCGATGCGCCGCTACCTCCAGACGGCCGGCGTGGCGGGCGGCCGTACCGACGTCGCCGAACTCTCCCAACTGGTGCTGGCCGCCGGCGCGACCCGGGTCACGCCACTGGGCGCGATGCCGTCGGGCTACTCCGGCGAACCGCACGACGGGGTGTACGCGCTGCAGCGCTACAGCCGCCGCGTGGCGGTGCAGGCCGACGAGCGGTTCGCCACCGTGGCCTGCCTCGACGACCTGGTACGCCCGGTGCCGCCACCCGCGCAGCGCGGGCCGCTCCGCGACAAGGCCGCGGTGCAGGAACAGAACGACCAGGTCTCCCGGGCCGACGCCGAGCTGTACTTCCGCAGCGGCGGCAGCACCGGCACGCCCGCGCTGTCGTTGTTCACCTACGAGGACTACGACGCGCAGATGCACGCCGCCGCCCGCGGCCTGCTGGCCGCCGGCTACGACCCGCGCCGCGACCGGACCGCCAACCTCTTCTACTGCGGCGGCATGTACGGCGGGTTCATCAGCTTCTTCTCCATACTGGAGCGGCTGGGCGGCGTGCAGATACCGCTGGCGGCCGGCCCCGACCACCGGGCGACGGCACAGGCGCTGGTGGAGTGCGCGGTCGACACGCTGTTCGGCATGCCCTCGTACCTGTGGCAGCTGCTGCACGACCAGAGCGACCTGCTGCGCTCGTACGGCGGGATCCGCCGGATCTTCTACGGCGGCGAGCACTTCACCGCCGAGCAGCGACGGGTGCTCGTGGAGGACTTCGGCATCGAGACGGTCCGCTCGCTCACCTACGGCAGCACGGACCTGGGCCCGCTGGGCTACCAGTGCACCGAGAGCACCGGGGGAGTGCACCACCTCCACGCCGATCTGCACGCCCTGGAGATCCTCGCCTTCGACGAGGACCGACCGGTGCCCCACGGCGAGACCGGCCGGCTGGTGTTCGCCACGCGTGCGCGGCGGGGTCAGGACCTGGGCCGGTACGTCATCGGCGACCTCGGCCGAGCCGTCCCGGGCCCCTGCCCCTGCGGCAACCGCGCCCCGCGCTTCGAACTGCTGGGGCGGCTCGGGGACGTGATGCGGGTGGCCACACACTTCCTCAACTACCGTCGGTTCGTCACGCTCGCCGAGGAGCTCCTGGGCCACCGGGGCGAAACGCAGATCGTGCTCGCCCACGACGGGCTGCGGGAGCGGCTCACCGTCCGCCTGGAGCGTGCCGGTGGCGAGCCGCGGGCCGTCCGGGCGCGCGAGGTGTTCCTCGCGGGCTACCCCGAGCTGCGGGCGGCCGTCGCCGAGGAGCTGCTGGAGCTGGAGGTGACGGAGATGGACCGCGCCGCTCTCGAACGGACCCCCGGCACCGGCAAGCTGCGGAGCGTGGTGGACACACGTCAGCAGCCGATCACGGCTCCTGACTGAGTCGCCACCACCACACCTGTTCACGGCCGCGCGGGCGGTCTTCTCGAAGGCGTCCACAACGGCGCAGTCGAACGAGGCCCGGTCCGCGCGGCCGACTACACGGACGGCCTTGACCTATAGGCGAGGGGCTCCGTGGCATCCGGCCACGGAGCCTGTGCAAAAACCCGTTGGCGGGCCACGGCGACCACTGCTCTTTTCCGGAGGCCGTGCGAGAGAACGAGGAGGTGGTACCCGTGAACGCAGTATCGACATGGGTGCTTCCCTCCGGGGGCACGGTCGGGCGATAGGTCGTCCGGGAGCGCCGTTCACGAGCACTCCCGAAAGGCACGACCATGCAATTCACTTCCGAACGGCGCCTCGACGACGGCGCCCTCGAACGCGAATTCACCCTCGGTGAGATCCCTGGCACCCTGTGGACGCCTGAATCCACCGCACTGCCCCGCTGATCCTGATGGCTCACAACGGCGGCTTGCACAAGCGGGAACCGCGGCTGGTGGCCCGGGCCCGGCAATCCGCTGCGTACGGCTACGCGGTGGCCGCCATCGACCACCCCCGGGGACGGCGACCGGCCCTGTTCCGCCGTCGATGAGCAGGCTCGCGCCGACCTCCGCCGGGCGATGGCGGCCGGCGAGCCGGTCGACGAGATCTTCGAGTCCTTCGTCGTACCGCTGGTCGAAAAGGCGGTCCCGGAATGGCGGACCACCCTGGACGCCCTCCTTTCGCTGCCCGAGATCGGCGGCCCGATCGGGTAGGCGGCGGCCTGCGTATCCCTCGCACACGCCGGATTGGCGGATTCGTGACCTGTCGATCGCCGCATGCCGCTGATGCACGAGGGCCGCGCCCGGGTTGGGGCCGTGTGTGTTGTCAGGCCGCGTCCGCTGGTGGCCGGTCGTCGATGATGATGCGGGTTACGGGTGGGCAGTCGTTGCCGGGGTGGTGGTGGGCGTCGGCTTGGTCGGTGTCGACTTTGCGCAGAGCGGTGCCGATGCGTTCGTAGATTGCGCCGGCGAATTTTCGGGTCCCGAGGCGCGCGGCGGGGTCGTGCTGGGTGGTGCGTAGTGCGTCGAGTGTGGCGATGAGGGTGCGGCCTGAGATCTCGGCTTGGATGAGGCCGTTGGCTTCCTTGACACCTGCGGGGAGCCGGAAGTGTTGACCGTGGCTGGATTGGGTGACGAGGAAGTCCCAGTGGTCTCGGTGGCAGGTGAGTTGGGCGTATGCGATGCGGGCGGCGAGGGTGAGGAGTTGTTCGAAGTCGCCAGGGTCGGGGTCTGCCTGTTCAGGCAGCGGCTGGGTGGGGGCCGGCGCCGGTTCTGCTGTGGCGGCTTCGGGGCGCCCTGGTCCATCGGCGCGGAGCGCGGCGGCTTCCGCACGCCAGCCTTCGACGGCCGCTCGGAGGCTGGCGAATTCGGCGAGGAGTCGCGTGCTGCCGTGGTCGGCCTTGGGCGGCTGTTGGCGGACGTCGTCGCGTAAGGCCTGGAGTTCGCTGTGGATGGCGTCGACGCGGGCGTGGGCGGCGGCTGCGGAGTCGCGGGCGCTTTGTGCCGCGGTGAGGGTGGATTCGACGACGACACGCATTCCTGAGACGGCGTTCTCCAGCTTGCCGGGTAGCTCGTTGAAGAGCTGTCGCTGGATTTCGCCGATGGCGGTAACGATGCGTTCGCTTGTGAAGACCATGTGTTCCCCCCTGGGTGCTGGTGCCGCGCTGATGCTCCCCTGTGATGATCGGGTTGATGCGGCAGCTTTCGGCCGCCGTCGACTTGGGGGTGCATTGGCGCGCGCGGTGTTGCGTTGGGGCTGTGACCGCCCACCCTTCCCCGCGCGCGACCCTGCGCGCGCCGCTATTCGTGCTCGCGTCGCGCTGAGATCGTAGGTGGTGGTGGCTGACGCGTTGCGCGGCGTTCGTCCCTGCGGAAGGAAGCCTGCCATGAATGGTAACCCCCTTCGAATCCTGTCCCTCGCGGCCGCGGCTGTTGCGACCGCCACCACCCTGGCCATCTCAACGGGGCCCGCTCAGGCTTTGGTGGGGGTCGACTTCCTCGACCGCAACAGCGACGGCCTGCCGCTGCAAAATGAGGTGGACGGTGATCAGAATGGCTGCAAGGTAGACAGCGACGTACCCGGCACCACCGAGCTGGACGTCGCGAACGCCACCACCAGGGCCGTTGAGGTCTGGCTGAACAAGAGCAACTGCTCCGGCACTCCTGATGCGGTGATCCCAGCAGGCCAGTTGATGCGGGTGTTTGACAGCGGCCACCAGATCGGAATTCACACCTGGTCGCACCCCGCCACCTGATCTGTGAAGGTATCGGAGCGGGGGGCTGCGGCTGCTGAGGATGCGTGGGCTCGGTGGACGCGGTCGTTGGACTGCCGGCAGTGCCCCGGCAGCGATTCCGCGGGAGGGTGTGGTCGCTGTGTGGCTGTCGTGGAGAGGCAGCTCCTACGACGTCACACCGGAAAAGCTGTGGTGATCTGAGCGTAGGCGCGCGGCCGCCGGCCAACTCGGGCCGGTGAACTCCGGTCACAGCATTGGCTCTTAAGCCAGGTAGTTCCGGGGATCACGTTCGTGGCGGGGGATGAGTCAGCCAGTCAGCCAGCCAGGAGACGGTCCGCTCGATCACCCAACTACGCCGCCCCGATCCTTCGCTGGACTCGATGCCCTTGCGTGCAATGCGGACGCCAATGTGTTTGCCGCGGAGCCTTCGAGGCTTGAAGTACCGGCCGCGGTGGGGGCGTGTCTCGTTTGATGGCCGACCGCCATCGGCTTCGGCCCTTCGCTGTCGTGGACGTTGGCGGCGGAGACGCCGACGGCCAGGGGCAGTCCGTTCCCGTCCGATGGGATATCCCAAAGCAGGGCGCCAGCGCACGCCCGGCACGGCCACTGCCCAGTACGTAGACGATCGCCGCGAGCACGTCTCATCAAGCGTGTCCTGCGTACCACCGCCCTGCGGCCGCACCCTCGACGGCGGGATCAACGCCCTCGCTACGTCTCTGGTCCCTGGCATGCCGCGTTCCTCTGCCGCATGAAGGTGACCGACGGACGCTCGTGGCGCATCTCGAAGTTCCTCTCGTCCACGCGGGGTTGAGGTGTCAGCGTCGTGCGATGGCGCAACAGTTCTACGGCCGTTGCCGGAGCTCCGGGTGGACTTGCGCCGGGACTGGTTCTGCGCCCAGGCCATAAGGGCGCCCCCCGGCGTAAAGTACGGGCACACACCCGGCCCGAGCCCGCCCAGGGGCGCAGGATCCGGCGACGCGGACCACTGGGGCCACCCGTGCCGTACTGGGGGAGCCCTGCGCTGAGCTTTGTGCACAACTGGCTGAGCTTTGTGCACAACTTTTGGCATCCTGGAGGAGTTTGTCCTCCACGCAGGGTTGAGCGGTGAGGGGACGACGAGGTGTCGCAACACTCCGAGCAGAGACCGAACCCACCGACCGGCACCATCACCGTCTCGCGCGATGAGTTCGCGCGGCGTGTGGTGGCGAGGGTCGCGCCCGAAGAACTGCCCGCCTTCGCGCTGCTCTCACGGCCGCGCGCCCGCGCGCCCAGGGTGCGTGACACGCCGTTGGGCAGTGGTCTGGACGAAATGGTGGGGGCCGTCACCCCGGTGGGGGTACTGGTCAGCGGTTGGGCGCTGACCGCGGTTGCGGGCGGCGCCGCCGAGGAGATCAAGAACCGCAGCATGCGACTGACCCGGTCTCTGCTCGACCGGCTGCCGCAGCGTATGCGGCGCCGGGCGGAGACCGAGGAGGTGGAGGTGGCCGTCGAGGCGCTGAGCGCGGAGCAACTCGGCAGGGTACGCGCGTCGGTGCAGGCCAAGGCGGTGGCGCTGGGGATGCCGGAGGACCAGGCGGGAGTGCTCGCCGATGCTGTGGTCGGCGAACTGGCGCTGCTGAGGACCGGCGGGGATCAGGAGCCGGCAACGTGAATGCCTCCTCTGCTTCGCGACATTCCGCCTCGCTCGACATCGAGGCGTTCCCCTCCGATATGTCATTGATGCTGATCCTGCTGGTGGTCACGGTCCTGGGCCAGGATCTGTTCTTCGCCCTGTGGATGGCCACGTTGCAGGCACCGGTGACGGAGCTGTGCACAGGTGCGCCCCTGGACTGTCCGAGGGACCCCGGCGCGATGGTCAGCGGCACGTTCAACTACCTTCTGATGCTGCTCACGCCCGGCATCGTGATCGGTCTGCACACCAGCCGGCGCCGGCACCGGCGGTCCACGCCGCTGGCCGAGACTCCGTTCCACGGCGCCGCCGAGGCGGTGGCGGGCCTGATCAGGGAAGCCCGGCTGCGCCGGGAGCCGGTCGTCATGGTGGACCGGCGGCTGACGTCGGGAGCGTACGTCACCGGGCAGCGACGTCGGCCTCTGCTGATGCTCGGCCCGGAACTGCTGGTGCTGCGCGAGAAGGGCGACCATGGCCGGCGGATCTTCGAGGCCGTGGTCCGGCACGAGCTGGCGCATCTGCGCGGCAGGGATCTGCAGACATACAACGTGCTGACGGTGTTCCGCCCCTCCAACCTGTTCGCCGGGGCCTTCATCGCCTTCGCCATGACCCTGGAACTGCTCAACCGCAGGGCCACGCCGGGAGATCTGGTGGTAGCCCTGGCCCGGGCCCTCCTGCTCACACTGCTCGGCGAGCTGATCGCCCGCGCCTACCTGCGGATCCGCGAGCACCATGCGGACCTGCAGGCCGGAATGACCGACCAGGAGGGGTTGCTCGCCGCCCTCGGCGCAGAGACCGGCAGGGCGGACGGGACGGGTGCGGCACGGCTGCGGTCCTGGCTTCGCCACCACCCCATGGGCATCGACCGGCTGGACGTGGCCAGGACACCGGGACGCGTCCTGGCCTCCTCGCCGGGGCGGGTGTTCCTCGGCGCGACCGTCGCCGGTGTGCTGCTGCCCATGCTCCAGGACCTGCTGCTGCGGTTCTACGGGCCGAGGGACGGATCCTTCACACTGGTTCTTTGCGGGCTGCTCGTCGGGGTGGGGCTGACCCTGTTCGTGGGCTTCACCCTGTGGCGCCACCAGTGGTACGCGGGAAGCCCGGCCCTGGCCCGGCTCGGGCGGTCGGCGCTCACCGGCCTGATCGTGGCCGGCGGGATAGTGGCAGGGAGCTGGCTCGCGCTCTACACGAGGGTCTCCGGCTACGGCCTCTCCGGCACCCCGCTGGCCCCGTCGTTCCTGGCCGCGGTGGCCACCGCAGCAGTGCTGCTGTGCGGCTGGCTCACGCTGGTCGGGGCCCAGTGGTTCCGGGGCGACCCCCAGGCGCAACGCATTCCGCGGTTCCTGAAGCTGGCCGTTGTTCCCGCGTGCCTGATCGGCGGGTGGCTGATGGCCGGTGTCTGGACGTGGGGAGTGGGCCTTCAGGGCGTCCTGACCGCCTGCTCAACCCAGGGGTATGTGTGTCCGACGAGCACGCCGGAGCGAGACGTCGCAGGCGCGGTGACCGGATCCTTCGGCACGGGACCGGTTCCGGTGATGGTGGCTCTCATCGCTCTGGCCGTCCCGCTGGCCGCCCGGTTCACCGCACCGGTCAACGGGAGGCTTTCGCGTGCTGCCCGGCCGCCGCGGCGCACGCCCTGATCAGCGGAGCGACACATGGACGCGGAGGACGCCCCGCGCGGGTCCTCCTCGGTGCCGGTCAGCTCGAAGTCCACGACGCCGCTCTTCACCGTCGACGTGCCGCCGCGCGCCGCGGCGCCTGGCGCTGGTCACGGTGGTGCAGAGACGCGGGCCAGCGGTCGTCCGAATGGTGGACCATGAGCGGCGCGCAACGAGGGCTGGGCGGCTAAGGGTTGTTGTCCCGTAACTGCTGGTCACGGGTGAGGTGAATCTCGTGGTGCCTGGTGTGATCACGGCATCGGACCCGTCCTGGACAGCCCCTGCACCGCCGCGAACGCGGCCAGACCGAACAGCATTCACACCACGATGCTCGGCATCGCCCGACTGCACAACCTCGCCCTCACGGGATAACTCCCGCCCCATACGGGACCGGAGAGGTCCGAGGAAGGCGGCTCCCCACCCCTCCGGCTCGGAGAAGGCTCAGTCGATACAGAACTCGTTGCCCTCGATGTCCAGCATCGGGATGCACGCATCATTGCCGTCATACAGCGTTTGCACGTGTACCGCGCCGAGCGGGACCAGTCGTGCGCATTCGGCCTCCAGTGCGGCGAGGCGCTCCTGCCCCACGAGGCCGGTGCCGACCCGCACATCAAGATGCACCCGGTTCTTGACGGCCTTCCCCTCGGGAACGCGCTGGAAGTACAGTCGCGGGCCCACACCTGAGGGATCACTGCAGGCGAACCATGCATCCCGCTGCTCAGGTGGCTGCGAGCACTTGAAATCGTCCCAAGTGGCAAAGCCCTCCGGTGGCGGCGGTACGACGTACCCCAACACCTCACACCAGAAACGAGCGAGACGCTCAGGTTCTGCGCAGTCAAAGGTGACTTGAAACTTCTTGATCGCTGACATCGGCGCAACATACCAGGGGGGCCTCTGCCTCCCACCGGTGGTCCCTGGGATCGAATTTTGACCAACCACCTTCATGCCAAAGATCAGTTACGGGACAACCCTTGGCTACTTGCCCCTGAAGAATTCGAAGTTGCCGCCGGTTGGCCTTTGGGGAGAGCTGGTGCGGGTTGTCGGTGGCCGCGACAGACGAGAGGGGTCGTCGGCGGCCGGGGGCGGTGGTGGTGTTGCGGGTCGCCGGGGGCAGGACATGTGGTGGGACGTGCTGGAGAGTTGGTGTCGAAGCCCGTATCAGCCACCTCAAACGCAGTTTCGGCTTCCGTCGCACCCGCCTCCGCCGCCTGACCGGCGCCCAGACGTGGGCCGGACTCGGAATCTGGTCGGAGCCGGAATCTGACAGCGAGCCTGCGGACAGCGCCGTTCGGGAGCGCTCGCCCGGGGCGGCCAGGCACCTCGTCTTTCCATGCGGCTTCCGGCAGGCGGCACGGCGGCTGATGGTACGCGCGCACAACATCACCGCCGCAGCCTTGGCCCATAGAACAGATTCCTGAGGACGCTCGCGTTCTAGCGTGAGTTCGGCCATGCCGCCGACCGATGCGCAAGGGGACTCCATGGCCGCCCTTCCCTCCGCCCGACAGACCCGTACCGCTCCGACGACCGCTCCGCCTCCGACCTCGCAGGAGGACGGCAAGGGGCGCTGGTCAAGGGACGGAATGCCAGGTGAACGGGGCGATGACGCTCCCGTGCCCCCTCCGCCCGCGGATCAGGTCGAAGAGACCGGCGCGCACCTGGCGCAGGGCCCGGGCGGCGGGGATACCGGATTCGTGGTGATCGGGGCGACGACGCTGGCCCGCCGGGTCTGTGCCTCTCTGCGGGAGGGCGGACACCCGGTCGACCACCTGGCGGCGCCGGACGACCAGGACCTTCGCCGGGCGCTCGCCGCTCGGCCGGCCGGGGTGGCCGTCCTGGTGGACGACGATCTGTCCGCGCTGCGTCATGCGCTCGCCGTACGTCATGTCTGCGACACCGTCCGGATCGTGGTCACCGTCTTCGACCGCACTGTGGCGCAGCAGCTCGAGTTGCTGCTGCGCGACTGTGTGCCGGTCTCACCGGCCGACCTCTTGGCACCGACGCTGGCCGGTCTGTGCGTCGACCCCGATGTGCTGGCTGTCTGGGGCGACGGGCACGGCGCGGTGGCGGTCCGTCAGCAGGAGGGGCGGCTGGTGGAGACGGCGTGGCGGGCCGCTCCGGCGGTCCGGCGGCGCGCGCTGCTGGGCCGGCTGCGGGGGCAGTTGCAGCCTCATGACGCGGACGCCCGTCTGCTGCTCATCGGTCTGTTCGGCATCCTGGCCGTACTGGCCCTGGACTGGATATGGCTGGCCGGGGTGTTCCACAAGCCGGTCAGCACCGCCTTCCTGGAAGCCGCCCGGGTCGTGGCCGGGGTGGGCCCGGCCACGCCGCACGCCGGCCATCCCGGGTACGAGATTTTGTCCGGGGTGGCGATGTTGTTGACGGTCGGTTTCACAGCGCTGCTGACCGCGGGCATCGTCGACCGGGTTTCCGGGCCGCGGCTGGTCGGCGTCCTGGGGCCGCGGGTGCTGCCCCGTGCCGGCCATGTCATCGTCGTGGGGCTGGGACAGGTGGGGCTGCGGCTGTGCCAGACACTGCGTCAGCTGGGGGTCCCGGTGGTCGGGGTCGAGCGCGAGCCGACCGCTCCGAACCTGCGTCTTGCCCGGTCGATGGGGATACCGGTGGTCCTGGCACACGGTGGGGACCGAGCGGTTCTGGCGCGGCTGGGCCTGGGGCGGGCGTGCGCGCTCGCCGCCGTCGGCTCCGATGAGCTGGACAACATCGCCGTCGCGGTCGCCGCCCATGGTGTGGCACCTGACATCCGGGTGGTGCTGCGGGCCGGTGAGGACGAGGCGATCGCCGAGACCCGTTCGCTGCTGCCCCTCGGGCTGACCCGCGACATCATCAGGACCAGTGCGGCGCATGTGGCCGCACATCTCACCGCCCACCCGGCCGGCGCGGTGCCCCGCCGTGTGGTGGCCGGCGCCGACTGCGACTACGTCGACCTGCCCGGACGAGGTCTCGTCCGCCGGCCCGTCCCGGCCGGGGACGACTGCGCTCATGTTTCCGGCGGCGGCGAGCGCGACACCGCACAGAGCGTGCCCGGGATGCGCTGAGCGCGGCGCCGCCCCTCCCCGCAGCGCGTGAGCGCCGCTCGGCCGGGACAGGGTGGGTTGGCGGGTTGGCTCGGCCCCGTGTCGTTGCCGGCGATGTCGATCAGGCTGAGGACGAGCTTGTCGAGCTCTCCGGCTCGCCAGGCGAGTACCACGCGGCTGGGGCGGTGGCCGGTGACGGGCACGAAGCGGCGGCGCCTCCGCCTCGGAGGACGCTGCGGCGGTCGATCATGTCGCTTCCTTGTCTACAAGATCACGCTCGGGGAAGGGGGGTGAGCCTTAGAGGGGGGTGAGTCTTAGACGTCATCTCATTTGGCTGGTTCGGTAGGCTGTCGGTCGTGGTGGGGATCGTTGAGCGGCTGGTGCCGGACGAATTGTGGGAGTTGTTCCAGCGGGTTGTCCCGGAGGCTCCCTCGAGACCTCAGGGCGGTGGCCGACGCCGGCATGGTGACCGGGAGGTGCTGGCTGCAATCGTGTTCGTGGCCACGTCAGGCTGTACCTGGCAGCAGTTGCCCGCAGCGTCGTTCGGGCCGTCAGGGGCGACGGCCCATCGGCGATTTGCTGAGTGGACGAAGGCCAGGGTGTGGGCCAAGCTCCGCCGCCTGGTCCTCGACGAGCTCGGCTCCCGCGGCGGGCTGGACTGGTCCCGCTGCGCGATCGACTCGGTGAACATGCGGGCCTTGAAAAGGGGGACCTGACAGGTCCGAATCCTGTCGACCGGGGCAAGTACGGGTCGAAGATCCACTTGATCACCGAGCGGACCGGTCTGCCTCTCTCCGTCGGAATCTCGGGGGCGAACCTGCACGACAGTCAGGCCCTGATCCCCCTGGTGAAGGGCATACCGCCGATCCGATCCCGCCGGGGACGCCGACGGCGCAGGCCGGGAAAGCTCCACGCCGACAAGGGCTACGACTACTCCCACCTGCGGCGATGGTTACGCGGGCGCGGTATCACGCACCGCATCGCCCGCAAGGGGGTCGAGACGTCCCAGCGGCTGGGCCGTCACCGCTGGACCATCGAGCGCACCATGGCGTGGCTCGCCGGCTGTCGCCGCCTTCACCGACGCTACGAGCGCATGGCCGAGCACTTCCTCGCCTTCACCAGCATCGCCTGCACTCTCATCTGCTACCGCAGACTCGCCAAATGAGATGACGTCTTAGGGGTGTGACCCAGATACGGCCCAAACGGGCCATGGGATGATCTTGGTCTAGTCGGCCTCGGCGAGCGCGCGGTAGAGCGAGGCGACGGACGGGTTCCTGCCGGCGTTCTTGCCGGTCTTGATGGTGAGCTTCTTGGCGATCTCGGGGACCGGGGTGCCTTTGGCCTCGAGCGCGACGGCAAAGGTGAGCATGTCGTCGTCAATCACCTTCGGGCGGCCGCCGTGGTTGCCCTTGGCGGCGGCGGCCTGCTGGCCTTCGAGGGTCTTCTCGCGGATGTAGTTGCGATCGATCTGCGCGGAGGCGGCCAGGACGGCGAAGAACATCGCGCCCATGCCGTTGGGGTCGTAGATGCCGGTGAGCGGGCCGGTGAGGAGTTCGAGCTGGACGCCGGCGGCCTGCAGCTGCCCGGACAGCGCCATCAGCTCGGCGGCATTGCGCGCGAGGTGCTTGAGCTCGTGGACGGTGAGGATGACCGGCTGGTCCGGGGCGGCCTCGCGGAGGTCGTACGCGAGCTTCAGCGCCTTCTCCAGCTGTGGGCGGACTTTGACGCGGGTGGAGATCTTCTCGGAGAAGACGCGCTTGCAGTTCGCGCGGTCGAGGGCGTCGAGCTGGGACTGCAGTTCCTGCTGGGCGGTGGAGCAGCGGGCGTACCCGATCCGGATCGCGGCCGCGGCCGGCGTCGGCTCGGCGGCTTCGATGCGCGGGCCCGGAACCCAGGCCCGGCCGGGACCGCGGTCGTCGGGCACGGCGACGTCGAGTTCCTCGCGGAGCGCGGGGACGAGGATGAAGCGGGCGGTGTGGTACTTGGCCGCGGTCTTGCCGCCGCGGGTGCGGCACGGGCTCCCGGCCGGAGCCTCGCATTGGGGGCAGTCGTGCCGTTCTACCGCATTTGCGGCTTGCGCGGTCGTGAGATCCACCCGGGAAGTCTCTCAGAACTGCTTTGCAGAACGCAGGAGTTTTGAGACCGCGGCGGACAGCCCCAGCCCCATGCGCGGATCGCAGAAGAGGACGGTCCAGTCGTCGCCTCAGTGTCCGTCGCGGACCACCGCTAACCCGCCGACCCGGGTCGTGATGCCCGCCGGCCCGCGTCGGGCCGAAGCGAGCACGCTGGCCGGTCGACCGAGGGTGTCGCCCTGCTCCACCTCGATCGCGACCGTCTGCGCCCCTGTCGTGTCGAGCAGGTGGGCGGCCAGGCAGCCGGTGCTGTTGGCGTTGGCGACGTCCTCGTCGACACCGATCGCCGGCGCGAACATCCGCGCCGCACCCGGTCGGCCGCCCACCGGCGGTACGTACACGAAACAGCCGAGGAGCCCGTACCGCCGGCACGCCGCTGTCAGCCTGCCGAGGTGTGGGCAGATCCTGAGCAGCGCCGACCGGTCGTGGACCGGTACCAGCATGCGTGGTGCGCCGGGCGCGGCGATCCGTGGCGCGTCGGTCGGATGCGGATCGTCCGCGGTGAGCCCGATCGCGGCGACGATCGCGGCGCGCTCGTCCGGTGCCGGGTGACGCAGCGCGACGAGGCCCTGGTCGAACCACACCTCGATGCCGGCGGGGCGGCGGATCGCGAGGGTGTCGAACGTGCGCCCGCCGGTGTGTTGGCGGTCGTTCAGCTCGCCCAGCGCGGTGCGGGTCAACCGGACGGCCTGCGCGGCAACGGTGCCGTGGCCGCAGCCGGACAGTTCGGCGGTGGCGGTGAAGAACCGGACCGGCCGGCCACCGTCCGGCGTCCGCCCCGGGCCGAGGAACGCCGCGTGCGAGGTGCCGGCCGCAGCGGCGACCGCACGCCGGTTAGCGTCCGTCGCCGCCGGGTCGTCGTCGGTGACGGCCGTGGGGCTACCGCCCTGGCCGTCGCGTCGCACGCACGCATCAACCACCGTGACATCCCGCCAGGACATCGGCCCACCTTTGACGCTCAACGAACCGGCAACCGCCAACGGCGTCCGCTGCTAGCCGGACCTGGCCTTAAGCGGCCGACCGAACGCGCGTCCCGGAGCGTACCGGCCTGCCTCAGCCGGTGCCGTCCTGCACCGGATAGTGGATGACGACCAAACCGCCGGTGGCGTAGTTGACGACATCGGCGGCCACCCGCTGGCCATGCGGCGACGCCCGCGCCGCGTGCATGGCGGCGGCGTCAGCGAAGTCGGCTTCGAAGACCGCGAAGTACGGTGCTTCTCCCTCGATCGCCGCCACGTCGAAGCTGTAGCGCCACGCAAGCAGGCCGGGCCACTTCATGACCAGCGGAAGGTGGTTGTTCACGTAGTAGTCGCGGAAGTGGTCAGGGTCGGCGGGCTCGGAATACAGGACCAACGACCTATGCATGACGACCTCCGTCCAGAGACGTCAGCTGTTCGCCCAACTCGTAGCGACCCCACCCGTGCATGGCGCCGGCCATCGGGAGGTTTCTGGCGAACATCCGGAACGGCCCGATCGGCGGGGCGTCCCCGGGCATCATGCGCGCGAGCCGTGCGCCGGCCTGATCGGTGCACGGCGGTTCCAGCAGGGCTATCCGCGACATCGGCTCTCCCGTCGAGTTCGTTTCGAAATCAGAAACGCTGGGTGGATGCTAGTGTTTCGAATAACGAAACGCAAGGAGGGTCATGCCGACGCCGCGCCCAGGAACACCGGTTCGTGGATCGACGACCGGCCGTCCCCTCATGGCCGCGCTGGACCTGTTCGGCCGTCGGTGGGCGCTGCGAATTCTCTGGGAGCTGCGTGCGGGTCCGCTCGGTGCCCGCGCGCTGCTGGCGCGGTGCGAAGGGCTGTCATCCAGCGTCCTCTACCAGCGGCTCCGCGAACTCGCATCGAGCGGGATCATCGCGCCCTCGGCCGATGGCTACGAGCTCACTCGGCTGGGGACAGCACTCCGTGATGCCCTTCGTCCGCTCGACGAATGGGCGATCGCCTGGGCGCAGGAGCAAGAACACAACGATCAGGAGCCCACGGAGAGGTGAAGGTCACGCCCGACCAGGTGGAGCGGTGATGTGACGGCCGCCGACTCGGGACACGGGCTCACGCGGCCTGCGAGAAACCCTCGGTCGCTTGCTCGTCGCCGCGCAGAGGGGTGAAGTCGACGTCCAGGCGCGGGTCGTACGCGTCGGGCTCGTCGCCGAGCTCGTGGGGGGAGTACTCGCCGAAGCGCCGGATGTGCTCGGTCAGGTACGGCGGGACCTGTGCCAGGTCCTCCGGGGCGATGTCCGTCCCCTCGGTCTGCAGCTGGCGCACGATCTCGGCCCATGGCGACGGCCTGTCCGGCTCCGGCATCACCTACGGCGTCGGCGCCCACACGGACTGGGAGTGGATCGAGGCCGTCTGCGGCGCGGTGACCCACGCGGTGCACCGAGGCCGACATCTCCGCCCAGCACATCACCGCCGCCCGCGACCTGGGCATGGACGTGTCCGGCTGCCTGATGATGTCCCACATGGCAGACCCCGCCGAACTGGCCCGACAAGCCAGGTTGGTGGAGTCCTACGGCGCGAACTGCGTCTACGTCACCGACTCGGGCGGCCACCTCACCATGGACGGCGTACGCGACCGCGTCCGCGCCTACCGCGACGTCCTCGACCCGTCCACCGAGCTGGGCATCCACGCCCACCACAAACCTCGGGCTGGGCGTGGCCAACTCGGTCGTCGCCGTCGAGAACGGTGTCATCCGAGTCGACGCCTCCCTCGCCGGACGGGAGCCGGAGCGGGCAACTGCCCCTGGAGGCGTTCGTCGCGGTCGTCGAGCTGACGGGCTGGGAGCACGGCTGCGACCTGTTCCCCCTGATGGACGCCGCCGACGACGTCGTACGCCCCCTCCAGGACCGCGAGGTGCGGGTGGACAGCGAGACCCTCACCCTCGGCTACGCGGGCGCGTACTCCGGCTTCCTGCGCCATGCCGAGAAGGCCGCTCGCCGCTACGGCATCGACGCCCGCGCGATCCTCATCGAGGTCGGTCGCCGCAAGCTGGTCGGTGGCCAGGAAGGCATGATCACCGACATCGCCCTCGACCTCGCCGCAGCCCGCACCTCCGCCTGACGCGAAAGAGCCGCACACGGTCAGTGGAAACTGCCGGAGGGGCAAGCGGCGGTGTGCAGGTGCCGTGCCCCTCCGGGTGGTCGGGGGTCAGCCGGTCTGCAGGGCCGCGTCGTCGATGACGAAGCTGGTCTGGAGGCTGGCGTCTTCGGTAGCGGTGAAGGTCAGGGTGATCTGCTGTCCGATGTAGGGGGTCAGGTCCAGGGTGCGCTGGGTGTAGCCGGTCGCGGCGTCGGTGTTGGAGAGGGTCGTCAGGGTGGTGTTGCCCACCTTGACCCCGAAGGTGTCGTAGGCGACGCGGTCGGTCTCGTCGGTGTCGATGTGCAGCCAGTAGGTCAAGGTGGCTTTGGTGCACCCGGAGGGCAGGGTCACCGACTGGCTGAGGGAGTCGGTGGCCGAGGAGCCGTAGCCGCCGAGCCAGGCGAACCGGCTGCCGCTGTGGGCGGACCGGCCCGAGTGGGCACCGATCGTGCCGGTGTCACCCGTCCACGGTGCGGTGCCGTTCTCGAACCCTCCGTTGGTGAGGAGCTGTTGGCCGGTGCAGCTTCCGGTCCCCTTGACCGTCAGGGTGAAGGTCGTGCGGTGGGCGACGGATCCGGTGCCGGTGACGGTGAGGGGGTAGGTGCCGGGGGCCGCGCTCGGCGCCGTGGCGACGGTCATGGTGGAGCTGCCGCCGGAGGTCACCGAGGCGGGGCTGAAGGAGACGGTGACGCCTGCCGGGGCGCCGGATGCCGACAGTTCCACGGTCTGGGCGGAGCCCTTGGTGGTCGCCGTCGAGAGTGTGCTGGTGGCCGTGCCACCGGGGTCGACGGTGCCCGTGGCGGGGGTGACGGCCAGGGAGAAGTCGTTCGCGGGGGTGGAGTTGGCGACGGCGAGCTTCCAGAGGGTGTAGGCGATGCCGTCCACGCTGCGGTTCAGTCCGGTGCTGTTGATGTTGCTGGTGGTGTCGCAGGACTGGTGGTAGCAGGAGTCGTAGGCGCGATTGGCCGTGCCGCCCCATTTGGCCGCCTGCGCGGAGGTCTTTCTCGCGCCGGCTCCCATCGCGTACCCGGAGGTCGCGATGCCCGCCTGTTCGAAGGAGTAGTCGTCGGAGCGGCCGGCGCCCTCGGTGTTCTCCTCCGGCTGGAGGCTGAGCGAGTCCCAGTACGCCTTCATCGGCTGGGCGGCCGCGGAGTTGACGTGGTTGATGAAGTAACCGCCGTTGGTCGAGGCGATCATGTCGAAGTTGTAGTACGCCTTGATCTTCGAACGCTCGGTGGCGGACAGGGAACTGACGTAGAAGTCGGAGCCGTTGAGGCCCTGCTCCTCGTCCGTCCACCAGCCGAAGCGGACCCGGGCCGCCATGGCGGGGTTCTGCTCCGCGAGGGTGAGCGCCGTCTCCAGCAGGGCGGCCGAGCCGGAGCCGTTGTCGTTGATGCCGGGGCCGGCCCCGACGCTGTCGAGGTGGGAGCCGAACATGTACACCGTGCCGGCGTCACCCTGGGGCCATTCGGCGATCAGGTTGGGTCCGGCGCCGTTGGAGCAGCCGGAGGTGCAGGGCTGCTCGGTGACCGTGTAGCCGGCCGCCTGGAGCTTGTTCTTGACGTAGGCGACGGAGTCCCGGTAGCCCTGGCCGCTGGATTTGCGGGTGCCGCCGTTGCGGGTCGCGATGGCGTTCAGCTCGGTGAGATGTGCCTGGACCTTGGCCACGTCGATGTCCGGGGCGTCGCCGACCGCGGCCCTGCCGACGACGGGTGGGGTGGTGGCCGGTTGCGCCTGCGGTGCGGCCGCCGCCGTGGGTGCTGCGGTCAGCAGCGCCGTTCCGAGGATGGTGGCGAGCGATACACCGGCCACCGCGAGTCTTCGTAACACCATGGCTCCTTGAGGGGGTAGCGAGTTCGCCGACGGAGGTTCTGGTGGAACGCCGGGTCGGGCAGCGTCCTGTCGTCGTCCTGCTGTCTTCGACGGGGTGGGGCTTGGCACGGCAGGCGGACGCCATACCGATGACCGAGGACGGCATGTCCATGACCAGGCGGCCGTACCATCACATCGAGACAGGCGCGGCGTCAACGGAAGTTCCCACGCGGAGCGGTGTTTGTCGGAAAATGGCAGGCGCCGCCCGATATCCGGGCACTCGCCGGTGGGCGACGGCCGGCCGGGGCGGCTGCTGCGACGCTTCGATACTTCGATACTTCGAGGGCCCGCGACGGCATCTACTGCGTCAGGTGGCCGATGGCGCGATCATCGCGTGGTGATCGATGCGATTGCCTGGAAGTTCCGGACGGGGGCGCAGTGGGTCCATCTGCCCGAGAAGGCCATCTACCTGGCCGGACTCCACATCGCAGGCATCTTCTCTGGTCCGCCCGATGATTCGAACGAACGTGGGGTCATGGCTTACGACAAGGTCCCATGGCCTGGTTCGAAATCGGCACCGCCGACATCGAGGCGTCCAAGGCCTTCTCCGCAGGCGCCTTCGGGTGGAACCACCTCCACGACACGGGTGTCACCAGCAGGCCGTACTTCGCCGCCGTCACCCCTGGAGCCGAGTGCGGCAGCGGTGGCCACGGAACGACACCCCAACCGACCTGGTGGGAGGAGCCGTTGTCCACGATCCAGGACATGCCTTTCGCGCTCGCGTAGGGTTCCCGGCTCATGGCCTGGGTGACCGGGGCCATGGACGAGTCGATTCCGGTTGGCGCCTCCAGGGCGATCCGCGCGAGGGAACGCCCGCGTGCCGTACGACCGGTGCCCGCATCGGCAGCCGGTACTCGCTCTTGTGACCTCAGGCAGTCTTCTTCAACCGCTTGCGGGTGGCGGCGGTCAGGGGCACCGGACAGACATGACGCCTCGCTGTCCCGCCTGGGCAGCAAGCGACGTCACGCAGCCGCCTCCTCGCAGACGTCCTCGAAGACCCCCACCAGATCGGTACTCTCCACGAGCTCGGCAAGCCGCTCGAGCGCGTCGGGGCGAGTCAGCGAAGCACGCCGTTCCTCGAACTCGGCCAGGGACATGTCCAGATGGAGAATCGTGACCACCTGCCGGTCATCAGCCGTATTGCGCGCGATGTTTACCGGTACCGGGTACTTGTCGTTGCCCTCGGGCCACCATGCGTCCTTGAACTGCTCATAGGTCACGCCCGGCTTCAAGGTCCGCACGAACACCGCTCTCAGCATCGCCACTCCCTGTCCAGATCGACATCCCGTGATGTAAGCCTATGCACCGGCGCACTCCGTGCCGGGAACGGCCCGGACGGACACACCCCCCCGACCGGCCGCGGGCAGGGAGGTCCTGTGTGCTGCAGGGGACATCCCTGCCCTGCCGGTCCCAGGTGTGGGGCTACGAGGCGAGCCAGTTGAGGAGCCAGGTGGCGGCGGCTCGGGCGGTGCCGGCGATGACACTGGTCAGGATCGCGCGGGCCAGGGTCAGGCGTTCGCGGCGGGTTGGACGCTTGCGAGGCATGGGACCTCCACAGGTCGTGGTCAGTGGGTGGTAGCCGGCCGGCTTGCTGTCCAGGTTGGAGTCCGCGCGAAGATCGACTCCCAGTTGCGGCGAGTAGCAAGTGGGCACCGTAATCAGGGCTGTTCAGCCCATACGGGACGCAGGGCGGGGGCATGATGGTGCGATGAGTCGCGGCAAGGGGGGCGGCCCGGCCAAGAGGCCGCGGGCCATGGAGCGGGCGCGAGTGGTATGGCCCCGCGCTCTGCGGGAGTTGAAGGATCTGCTGTACGAGGTGTACCTGGCGGCGGACACGCCGAGCGCGGATGCGATCGCCGCGGACATCGCCGAGGACCTGAGCCTGCCAGGGGCGCCGAGCGGGGACAGTGTGCGTCGCTGTATCAGCGGGCCGGTGCCGGGCAGCCAGGCCGATGTGCGTTCCGTCGCGGTGGTGTTGGCTCGTCACGCCCGCTGGGATGCGCAGGGTCTGGTCGCGCGGGTGTGTGACCTATGGGTTGTTGCCAAGATGGCCAAGGGTGTGGGGCGGCCGCTCGGCGAGTTCGACGACTGGCTCGCGTTGTCCGACCTGGAGGTCCACCCGGCCCTCGATCCGGCCCTCGATGCTGTCGAGGCTCGTGATCGGCTGGGGGCCCTGCCGCCATACGTGCCCCGAGAGTTCGACGCGCGGCTGGACGCGGTGGTTGCTGCCGCGGCGGCCGGGCGGAGCAGTATCACCGTCCTGGTCGGCGGTTCTTCGACGGGCAAGACCCGCGCGTTGTGGGAAGCGGTCAGGAAACTGCCGGACAGCTGGCGGCTGTGGCATCCCCTCGCACCCACCCGCCCTGATGCGGTGCTGGTCGGGCTGCCCGACATCGCTCCCAAGACCGTGGTGTGGCTGAACGAGGCTCAGCACTACCTGGCGCCGGACCTGGTGGGGGAGCAGGTCGCTGCGGGGCTGCGGGACCTGCTGCGTGACCCGGCGCGTGGGCCGGTACTGGTGCTGGCGACTTTGTGGCCGGAGCACTGGGAGTCGCTGACCACGCGAACCGACGTGGACCGGCACGCCCACGCCCGGGAGCTGCTGCGCGAGCGCCGGATCGACGTGCCGGACGAGTTCACGGACACCGACCTTGCCGCCCTGATGGCCGTAGCCGGTGAAGATCCGCGGCTCGCCGAGGCGGCCGAGCGCTCACAGGACCGTCACGTCACGCAGTATCTGGCCGGGGTGCCCGTGCTGATGGACCGCTACAACGCGGCCCGGGGGGCCACCCGAGCCCTGATGTACGCCGCCATGGACGCCCGTCGCCTCGGCGCCGGCCCGCACCTTCCGCTGGCGTGGCTGGCCGATGCCGCCCCCGGCTACCTCACCAGTACCGAGGGGAAACGACTCCCCAAGGACTGGCTGTCCCGGGCCCTCGACCACGTCACCCAGGAGTGCGACGGCATTCCCGGCATCCTCACCGCCATCAACACCAGCCCCCTCCGCAATCAGCGCTCCCGCTACCCGGCTGCCGTGAGCGACCCGGCCGGCGGGCAGCCCGACGGGCAGTCCGGCGGGCACGCGCAGGAGCCGCAGTACGAGCTGGCCGATTACCTCCACCAGTACGGTCGCCGCCACCGCGTCGACAAGATCCCTCCCATCGACTTCTGGACCGCCGCCGCCAGGCACGCCGACACGGCTGACCTGACCGCACTCGGCAATGCCGCATGGGACCGCGGTCTGTACTGGGATGCGGCCCAGCTCCACAAACTCGCGACCACCCGGGGCAATCCCAGCGCCGCCAACGCCGTCGTCCGCCACCTCCACGGCCTGTTCCCCACCGACCACCGCCCCGCCCAATGGGCCGTCGCCCACGTTTCCCTCGACGACCCGCGCGCGCTGGCCTATCTGCTGAGCGGGCTGCAGGAAACCGGGGCAGTGGCGCAGGCCGCCGCCCTGGCCGCACGAGCCGCCGCTCACGTCCCTCTCGATGATCCCGCCGCGCTGGCCGAGTTGCTGTACGGGCTGCGGGAAACGGGGGCCGGCGAGCATGTCGCCACCCTGCTGGCCCGTGATCCCGCCGCTCATGTCGCCGTCGGCGACCCGGGCTCGGTTCGATTGTTGCTGGGCTTCCTCAGGCTCAGCGAGGCCGTGGAACAGGCCGCCGCCCTGGCCGCACGAGCCGCCCCTCACGTCGCTCTCCACGACCTGCGCGCGGTGGAGAGGCTGCTGCTGAGCCTGCAGGCTGCCGGAGCAGTGGACCAGGTCGCGGTTCTCGCGGGGCGGGCCGCCGCTCACGTGGCCGTCGACGATCCGGACGAGGTGGCAGTGGTGCTGGACAGTCTCCAGGCAGTCCGGGCAGACGAGCATGCCTCCGCCCTCCTGGCCCGTGACCCCGCCGCCCACGTGGCCCTGCACGACCTGCGCGCGGTGGGCTTGTTGGTGGGCAGTCTGCGGGCGGCGGGGGCCGACGAGCAGGCCGCCGCCCTGGCTTCGCGGGCCGCCGCCCAAGTTCCCCTCGACGACGCGGGCTGGGTCGCCTTGTTGCTGCATATCCTGCGGGCGGTCGGGGCCGTGGAGCAGGCCGAGGCCCTGACCGCGCGGGCCGCCGCCCACGTCGCCCTCGACGACCCGCGCGCCGTGGACTTGTTGCTGGGCAGCTTGCGTGCGGCCGGGGCCGACGACCATGTCGCCACTCTCCTGGCCCGTGACCTCGCCGCCCAGGTCGACCTCGACCACCCCGGCAAGGTGGCCTCGCTGCTTTACACCCTGCGTGGGGCCGGGGCGGACGAGCATGTCGCCGCTCTGCTGGCCCGTGATCTCGCCGCTCACGTCGTACTCGACGACCCGGGCGACGTGGCCAAGTTGGTGGGCAGTCTGCGTGCGGCCGGGGACGTGGAGCAGGCCGCCGCTCTGGCAGCGCGGGCCGCCGCCCACGTTGCCGACAAGCAAGGCCCGGTGGCCCTGTTGCTGGACACCCTGCGTGCGGCCGGCGCCGACGAGGATCTCGCCGCTCTGCTGGTCCGTGACTTCGCCACTTACGCCGCCCTCGACCATCCGGGGAGGGCCGGGGCGCTGAATGAGCTGCGGGAAGCCGGAGCGGTGGACCATACCTCCACCCTGATTGCGCGCCTCGCCACCCACGCCGGCCTCCGCAACCCGACAGTGGTGACCAAAACACTGGCTTGGCTGCGGGAGGCCGGGGCGGTCGATGAAGCCGCCGCACTGATCGCGCTGCTTCCCGCCGCAGGGCACTTCCACGAGTTCATCGAGATGAGCGATCACCGGGAACGCTTTCGATACGGACGGGAGCCCGAAGGGGGTGCCGCTCCCGCATGGACGTGGGAGAACCTGAAGTGATCCGGGCGAGCAGCGCGGCCCGTGCGGCTGCCGCAGACACTTGGGGCCTCTCGCTCGCTGTGTTCCCATAGCCCACGCCGCGGGCCACTGCTTCGACGGGCTGAAGCTGATCGTGCGCTCAACTTCGTTGCGGCGCTTGTACATCGTGCGGTCGAAGCCTGCGGACCGGCCGCCCGCGCTCCCTTGGCTCCGGCGGTTGCCCCCCCCGGTCTCCGCCCGCCCTCGGGAAAGGCGTGCATGGTCTGCCGACGCCGCAGGTATCGCACGTGGCGATGGGAGTTGTACGCCTAACAGGCACTGTGGACTGGTCGTTCGGCCCGGCGGCGCGGCATCCGAGACGTGTTCCCGGAGAAGGGCGATCGCGGCATCGGCAACCAGGCCGCCGCCGAGCTCAGCCAGATCACCCGAGCAGTGAAGCAAAGGCTCAAGGTGATCCGGTACCGCCCTCACCTGATCGACGGCTGCCTCACCAATACCGGCATGACCTTCGACGACTGTCCAGGCAGAAGACCGATTTCAGGAGTTCGCGTTCAGTTGGGTGATGGCTGAGTCGTCGGCGTCATTCGCCTGAAGCACCAGACAGCTCCACCAGACGTTGTCACGGCCGTGAAGATCGGGACGCTCGCTGCGGTGGACCGTCTGCAGGCCGTATGCACCACCCAGCTCGACTGTCTCAGCGGCGGACACGTCGAACATGTGGCGGCCATCGGGCACAGGACCGTGGCGCAGATTGACGAAGAACCGGCCGCCAGGCACCAGCAGCACGGCGATCCTGGCCATCGCGTGCCGGCGTTCCTCGGCGTCCAGATGCATCCACACCGCAGTGGCGAAGACCGCGTCGAACCGCCCCGTGTGACGGCTCAACGTCAGGTCCGGAAGGACATCGTCGACCCAATCAATCCCGCTGTCTGCATGGATTCGCCGTCCATGCGTCCGCAGCTCCGCAGTCGGCTCGACAGCGACGACGCTGTGTCCACGGGCCGCCAACGCGGCGGCATCGCGCCCGGTCCCTGCGCCCACATCCAGGATGCGGACGGGTTCGGCAGGAATCAGCCGCAGCACGTCGCGGTGGACTTCGTCGAAGGTGACTTCCTCGTACTGGACGGCCAGCGCGTCCGCTGTCTCGGCATACCCAGCGGTTCCCCTGGCCGGGCTGATGCCGCCCCCGGTGGGCGCCAATTGATCACTCATGGCCGAAGGCTACTGGCCCGCCGGCTCTCAACATCACCCTTCCGTGCGGCGGAGGCAGCCGGAGCGGCCCTTCAGAGATGACGGCCCCGACCTCACCAATTCACGTGCATCCACGCGAGGTGCTCTTGCCCACCCGGGGCGGGCCGCCTATCAGGTAGATCACGTGCCGACCGTACCCCGGGCGGCAGTTGGGGTGATCTCGCGTTGGCACAGTCGTCACCACACCTTGACGCTGCGCCAGCTCGCTCTCTGTTCGGCATCTCGGAGTCCGCGGCCGACCGCATCATCAACCATCTCGGCCCGGTGACGCAGGCCGGGCAAGCTTCACCGCGGCAAGGGCTACGGCTACGACCACCTGCGGCGATGGTCACGCAAACGCGGCATCACCCACCGCATCGCCCGCAGGGGCATCGAGACCTCCCAACGACTGGGCCGACACCGCTGGACCATCGAACGCACCATGCCTGGCTCGCCGGCTGCCGTCGCCCTCACCAACGCTACGAACCTACGCACGCAAAGCCGAGCACTTCCTCGCCTTCACCAGCAACGCCTGCACCCTCGTCTGCTACCGCCGGCTCACCAAGGAACCGCATTCCCATCGATCAGGCGCGGAAGATGAGGCTAATCGCCGACGTCCGCTGTGAGCGTGGTGCGCGGCACGCTGACCACTGCGTCGTAGGCGTCCAGAGCGGGGACGGGCAGGAAGCCGTCGTCCATGCGGATGCAGGCGGGTTCCGGCAGGCCGTGGAGCCGTGCGTGCGCGCGCAGTGCGCTGACGTCCACCAGTGCTGGTGCCTCCGGCACTCCCGAGAACAGTGCCTCTACGCTGTCGGGCGCAGCCTCCGGGGCGTCGACTGCGGACTGGCACATCCCAGCGGGGTGTGCCGGATCGGGCATGTTCCGGACAGTCCGGCCGCCGCCGCTGGTCAGAGCCACGGACACATAATCGGTTCCGAGTTCCTGGGCGACGGCGTGCCCCATCGGGATACAGGGAAGCGGACTCCCCTCGGGGCTTGCGGTGCGCTGAATGTGAGCGTTGTGCGCGGCTACCACGATCCGGGTGCCGGGTCCGGACCGATCGAGCAGTTCCAGCAGACTGTCGGCAAGATAGCGGTCGCGGGCGGCCAGATCGGCGGCATCCGGCGCGCCACTGAGCAGTTCGGACATCGCGCGCTGCATCTGGTCAGTACGCCAGGCTGCCCAGACGTCCGAAAGAGCGCGTTCGTAGGCTTGGCGTCCGCTGCGTTGGACGTAGATCTCGCGCATGGCCGTGACGCGGTTGAGCAGCCGGCCCAGCGTTGCCGAGAGCCGGTCCTGAGGCCCGGGGCCGAGGGTGAGACGGGTGTGGGCCGAGACGAGGCCCGAGCCTCCCGCAAGCGGCTCTGCCAGGTCCAGAGCGGTACGGGCATAGCGCACTGCGCCAGGATCGACTTCGGCTAGATAGGCGGCGACCGGCTCCAGCGCGGGCTCCAGCGAACCGCCGGCCGCCGGGACGTCGAGTCCGGCGAAGCGGACCGGGTGCGGTGCCGTGGCGTTGTGGGAACGCAGCCACCGCAAGGCATCGCGGCCTTCCGCGGACTGGCCCGGATAGCCGTCTGCGCGAGGCATGAACAACGCGTCGAGGTCGCCGTCGCCACCCTGCACCCAAGCATCGACGGTCCGACCGGATGCGGCCCCGAACTCCACGGCATAGACCGTGAATCCGCACTCGCTTACCAGGAAGCGCAGCATCCGTTCGCGCAGCAGCCCGAACTCACGTACCTGGTGGGAGTTCTCACCCAGAGCAACCACTCGCGCGTCGCCAACGAGGCGGCTCAGAACGGCCAGTTCGTCGTCCGGGGCATCGAGACCGGGGGCAGCGAGACGGATGGAGTTACGGGTCGTCCATTCAACGAGCGTGAGCGGATGACTGGTTCGCATGATCGCGAGCGTAGCAGTCGGCAACCATGCCTCGAGTTGGTGAAGCGGCAGCCAGAACAGCAGCGCCGACCGCGGGGGTGCCGGTGGCATTGCAGACCACGTGGTACCTGGAGCCCGGACGTTCCCGGTCGACCGGAGTCCGTCCGGATTTGGGCCGCCCTTGAGCGCCCGGGCACGGGAGCTGTCGATCACGCCCGCGACAAATCCAGGCGATCGGCCGCCCGCAACTCAGCCGGCAGCAATTCGTGCCACCGCTGCCACACCCCGGCGTTGTCCAGTCCCGCAACCTGCGCCAGCAGGTCATCCCCGAGCCAGAACGCTTTCCACCGCCTTGCGCGCTGCTACGAGCGCCGCGACTCCGTCATCGATGCCTTCTTCGGCCTCACCGACACCGTCATCGCGGTACGGAGCCTGATCCGTCGGGCATGGACGACCCACCGATGGGACGAACGCCCGAAGCGCCGCCCGTGACCAGACGCCAACTCTGGGGCGAAACCGACCATCGGCCCGTCCGATGCGATCGCGGCATCGCTCCGGCTCGGCGGTGTTCCCGGCCCTGGCATTGGGCCGGCTTCTGTCCTTTCCCGGCGTGGTGCCACCCTGGCAAAACCTTGCCAGGACCGGTCAGCGGTTCAGGAGTTCTGCGAAGCGGTCCAGCGCACGATCGGTGCGGTGGCGGTCGCCGGTAGCTGTGAGATCGAACAGCAGACCCCGGACAACGGCCATGACCAACGTGGGCGTGACGGTGTCGTCGGGACCGGTGGAGACGTCGCGGAAGGTGGCGCCGAGCGTGTCGAACCAGTCCGTGATCGCCTCGCCCCGGTCGGGATAGGTCTCGGGGTGAACCAGTCCGTCGGCATGCACCTCGAAGAACAGCCGGACGAACGGCGCACGTTCGTCTGCGCTGATCCACGCCCAGATGCTCTGCAGCCGCTCTTGCACAGAGCCGGTCTTTGGCGGAAGGTGCTCGGCCAGGCGCACCGCACCTCGGCGACGGGCCTCGGCGAGGACCGCAGCGACCAACTCCTGTTTGCTGCCGAAGTCGTAGAGCAGCATCCGTGGGCTGGTGTCGAGGGCTGCGGCCAATGGCCGCAGGCTCAGCCCGGCCAAGCCGTGCGCCAGCACATAGTCGGTCGCCTGCGCCAGCGTGCGCTCGCGACGGGCGGGATCAGCGGGTCGCCCCACGGTGGATCTCCTGTCAGCGACTCGGAGTTGAAACAGCATCAGCGAGTATATGGTACGACTGTTTCAATAACGAGGGGAGATCACCTTGCACACCTTCGACCGAGCACTCGTCCTGGGCCCTGGGAGTCACGTCGGCACCGCCTGGATGGCAGGGCTGGCCCACGGATTGCGGCGCGATGGCGTGGACCTGGGCGAAGCCGACCTGATCGTCGGGACGTCGGCCGGCGCCATCGTCGCAGCGCTACTCGCCACCGGCCAGGACCCGGGGCGGCTCGCGACGACGGCCCGCCAGCCGGCTCACCGGCTCGAGGTGGACCCCCGGCGGACGGGCGAGGTGTTCGCCGTACTCGGCGACCGCAGCCTGGGACCCGGCGAGGCCAGGCGTCGCGTCGGCCGGCTCGCGCTCGACAGCACCGACCTCCAGGCCGAGGAGGCGCTGATCGCGGGGCGCGCCGCCTTGATCGGTGCGGACGCGTGGCCGGAGCGGCGACTGCTGATCACCGCCGTGGACGCAACCACCGGTGAGCCCGTGGTGTGGGACCGCGACAGCGGCGTGCCGTTGGTGCACGCGGTGGCAGCGAGCAGCGCCTTCCCCGGGGCCGCGCCGCCCGTTGCCATCGACGGCCGGCGGTACATGGACGGTGCGCTGCGTGCGGGCCCCAACGCCGATCTCGCCGTTGGAGCCCGCACGCTGGTCGTGGTCGAGCCGATGGCCCACCTGTTTCCCCGGGAGCCACTCAACCAGCAGCTGGCGGCCGTGGGGGCAGGCACCGTGGTGACCATCGGCCCCGATCCGGCCTCGGTGCGCGCTTTCGGCTCGGACATGGGCGACCTGGCAGCCTGGGAACCGGCCTACCAAGCGGGTCTTCGCCAGGCGGGCGCCGTCGACGCGCAACTCCGCTCCATGTGGAGGGCAGAAGCCGACGCGGGCTGACCGCTGATCAGGTCGGTGATGTGTGGGCGCTGGCAACAACCCACCGGAGGGTCGCCGCGTAGGCCGACTCCTCCGCAGCACAGGCGCGGGCGCCACCTCTGAGTGAGCCCAGTGCGGAGGATGAGGAGGGAGTGATGGTTCCGTCATGCGGGCGGACGACACCGTACGCGTGGCGGATCGGGTCGCTTCCCGGTGACGCGCAGGGTCAGTGCCCGTCCTGCCGGGTTACGGAAGTGGGCATGTTCGCCTGGCTCCTCCAGGGCACCGGAGCCGGTCACCCGGCCGACCGGCAGGGGGAAGGGGCCGGACGGCCCCTGTCCGGTTGCGCCCGGCGCATCTCACGCTGGAGGCGTCACAACGGCCACGTGACGCCGGTCCGTGCACCGAGGAGGCACCATGCTGAACACTCCGCACATCGTCAGGGATGTGATGACCGAGACCGTGGCTGCGGTCGACCGGGGGGCGCGGTTCAAGGAGGTCGTGGAGACCATGGAGCGCTGGAAGGTCAGCGCGCTGCCGGTCCTGGCGGGGGAGGGGCGGGTGGTCGGCGTGGTCTCCGAGGCGGATCTGCTGCCGAAGGAGGAATTCCGGGAGTCGGACCCCGACCGTCTGGAGCAGCTGCGGCGGGTCGACGACGTGCACAGGGCGGAGGCGGTCACGGCGGGGGAGCTGATGACCAGCCCTGCCCACACCGTGCGCGCCGATGCCACGCTCTCGCAGGCGGCGCGGGTAATGGCACGAGAGTCCGTCAAACGACTGCCGGTGGTGGACGGGCACGGGGCGCTGGTGGGCATCGTCAGCCGCGCCGATCTGCTGAAGGTCTTCCTGCGCTCGGACGAGGACCTCGCGGAGGAAGTCCGCCGGAACGTCGTCGGCACGCTGTTCGCGGCACCGGCCAGGGATCTGCAGGTCACGGTCGCCGACGGGGTTGTCACCCTCAGAGGCCGGGTCCGGGACACCTCCCTCGTGCCCGTGATCGCACGTCTGGTGCGGGCGGTCGAGGGCGTGGTGGACGTGGAGTTCGATGTGACCGGCCCGGCGACCGCACGGCCTGAGCGGTCGGTGGGCCGCAATATCTGAGCTGCCGGCACGCAAGGGTTGATCCGTCGCACCGCCCGGATCCGGACGTGGCCGCAGCGCCCAGGGGCCGCGGCCGTTTGGAGTCACAGACGCTGCCTCCGGCCTTGCGTGCGGTACATGCGAAGAGGGCCGCCATTCCCGTGCCAGGCGCACGGATGAGGGGGACGACCGCGTGGCGTGCCCAGGAACCGGCCGATCGGCGCGGGGTGGGGCCGGACGGCCCCTGCCTGTTGCGGACCGGTGACCGCAGGCTGGAGATGTCACCACGGCCGTGCGAGAGCAGTCCTGCCGAGGAGGCGTCATGCATCACACTCCCTACACCGTCAGCGATGTGATGACTCGGACCGTGGTCGCGATCGGCCAGGAAGCCCGCTTCAAGGAGATCGTCGAGACCATGGAGCAGTGGAAGGTCAGCGCCTTGCCTGTGCTCGCCGGGGAGGGCCGGGTGATCGGAGTGGTGTCCGAGGCCGATCTGCTGCCGAAGGAAGAGTTCCGGGAGTCGGATCCCAGCCGCATGGAGCAGCTGCACCGGCTGGACGATGTCCGCAAGGCCGGTGCCCTGACCGCGGGGGAGCTGATGAGCGCGCCCGCCCTGACAGCGCACGCCGGCGACACCCTCGCCCAGGCGGCGCGGACGATGGCCTTCAAGTCCGTGAAACGGCTTCCCGTGGTCGACAGTGCGGGGATGCTGCAGGGCATCGTCAGCCGCTCCGACCTGCTGAAGGTGTTCCTGCGCTCCGACGAGGACCTGGCGGCGGAGGTGCGCGCGGAGATCGGCCGGCTCTTCCCCGCATCCTCGGATGAGGTGGCGGTCGGCGTCACCGATGGGGTGGTCACCCTCAGCGGCCCGATCCGCGACCGGCCGCTCGTGGCTGTCGCGGCGCGCCTGGTGCGGGCGGTCGAGGGTGTCGTGGACGTCACCGTCGACGTCACCGGGACTGTCCCGACCCCTGCCGGGCCGCAGGCGACAGGGCCGGAACTCTGAGCGCCACCACCGGGGATCGGAGGGATGAGTGCGCCGATGTCCCAGCAGCCGGGCCGGCGGCACGCTGGGGCCTGCGTGGCGGGGCCGGTCGGCCCCGACCGCAGCACCGGACGGCCCTGGTGGGGCAAGGGCACGACAGCACATCGTGAGAGTCCGGTCCTTGAGGAAGGGCGCCGCGATGGCACACACCGCACCCCGTACGCGCGAGGTCTGCGCGCTGCTCGCCGACGGAAGTACGGTCCGGTCGCGCCCCGCGTGCCCGGAAGACCGCGGACGGGTGCTCCGTCTCTACGACGAGATGTCCCTCGACAACCTGCGCAGCAGATTCTTCGCGGCAGGCCGCCGATCCGGCGGGCAGGCCGCCGACCGGCTCTGCGGCCCTCCTGCCCCCGGACACCGCACCCTGGTCGCCGTGCAAGGTGACCGGCTGGTGGGCGTCGCCGAGTACGAGACCCTCGACGACCCCTGCTCCGCCGAGACCGCCCTGGCGGTCGCCGACGACTTCCACCACCGAGGCGTGGGCACCCTGCTGCTGGAACGCCTCGTCCACACCGCCCGCGAGAAGGGGATCACGGCCTTCACCGCCGACGTACTCGCCGACAACCACCTCAGCACGGCGGGGGTGGTCGTGCAGTCCGGCGGGGTGGGTATCGCGTTCCTCGACGGCCTCTCCCGTCCGGGCATCGGCATGTCCCGCTTCGTCTCGCTCGGCGACAAACGGGACGTCAGCAGCAACGGCCTTCTGCAGTGGCGGGAAGGTGACGGCCGGACCGAGCCGGCCGAGGCCGAGTGCAATCCGGCCATCGCCGGACCGGACGGAATCACCGTCGTCGATGCCCGGGTACGCCTGCTGCCGCGCCGCGGCCGTGCCCCCTACCTGCGCCGTCTCCCATGAGGCGGGGACACGAGCTGAGAGCGGGAACGAGATGAAACGCCGATGGGTCGGGAGCGTGATGACCGATGAGGTCGTCAGCGCGCTGAGCGGGACACCGGCCGACGAGGTGGCGCGGTGGCTGGCGGAGTACGACATCAACGGCCTGCCCGTGGTGGATGCCGAGGACAGGGTGATCGGCGTCGTCTCCGCGACGGACCTCAAGCGCGCACGGCGAGCGACAGCCGCAGACGGCACACCCACCGCCGGTGCGGTGATGTCCGCTCCGGCGCTTACGGTCCGGGCGGACGACTCTGTGGTGCGTGCGGCCCGCCTCATGAGCACCAGCGGCGTCGAGCGGCTCCCTGTGGTGGATGAGGAGGCCCGCCTCGTCGGCATGGTCACCCGGCGCGACGTGCTACGGATCTTCGCCCGGCCCGACGTGGACATCCGCGACGAAGTGATCGACGAGATCGTGGTGCGTGCCCTGTGGCTGAGTCCGCAGAGCGTGGACGTCGCGGTCCATGACGGTGTCGTGACCCTCAGCGGACACCTCGACAGCAGCGGTGCGGTTGCCATCGCGGTACGGATGACGCGGCAGGTAGACGGCGTCACCGCCGTGGTCAATCACCTGACGCACCGGTACGAAGCCCCGTACCGACAGCCTGCATAGCCCGCGGCCCACACGCCGCCGATGAGCACGGGTGAGGGGCCGAACGGGCCCACCAGGAGACAGGCCGACCGGCGCTGGTCCGGCAGGCGCGGGTCGTTCGGCCCTCGCGCCCGCGTCCGTCACGATCCACGATGGGGGTAGGCGGGGCCGACGTCGTATCTCAGCCCGGAGGGCACCATGACCGACCCAGGCGCGTTCTCACCGCAGCGGCCGATCCGCGTGTTCCTGCTCGACGATCACGAGGTGGTCCGGCGCGGTGTGCAGGACCTCCTCGATGCCGAGCCCGATATCGAGGTGGTGGGCGATGCCGGTACGGCGAATCATGCGCTCGCCCGTGGTCCGGCGCTGCGGCCGGATGTCGCGGTGCTGGATGTGCGGCTGCCGGACGGCGACGGGGTCTCCGTGTGCCGGGAGCTGCGCTCGCGCATGCCGGGCCTGGCCTGTCTGATGCTCACCTCGTTCGACGACGACGATGCGCTGCTCGATGCGATCATGGCGGGTGCGGCCGGCTATGTGCTCAAGGAGATCAAGGGGGCCGATCTTGTCGCCGCGGTACGGACGGTCGCCTCCGGACGCTCGATGCTGGATCCGGCGACGACGGCGCGGCTGATGCACACGCTGCGGGGTGAGGACTCCGGCGAGGAGACGGAGGCGGACGCGCTGTCGAGCCTCTCCCCGCGGGAACGGGAGATTCTCGGCCTGATCGGCGAAGGGCTGACCAACCGCCAGATCGGCAAGCGGCTCTACCTCTCCGAGAAGACGATCAAGAACCACATCTCTCGCCTGCTGGCCAAACTCGGCGTGGAGCGGCGTATCCAGGCGGCCGTCCTCGCCAGCCGGGCAACCTCGGCGCCGGACGGGGCGGCCGGCCGGCACCACGGCTGAGGCGTGCGGCGCGTGCGCGCGTCACTCCGCGGGCAGGGGTACACGCCACACCAGGCGGGTGCCACCTGCCGAGGGCGCGTCGACAGCCATCTCGCCCCCCATGCTCTCCGCACGTTTGGCCAGGTTGTTCAAACCGCTGCGCCGACCGTCTCGCGGGACGCCCTCGCCGTTGTCCTCGACCGTCACCGTCACCGCCCGGTCGCGGACGGTCAAGGACACATCTGCCGCACTGGCGTGAGCATGCCGCGCGGTATTGGACAGCGCCTCGCCGAGCACGGCCAGCACATGGTCGGCGATCTCCGCCGGCACATCCGTGTCGAGGAGGCCCTCCATGCGCAGGGACGGTGTGAACCCCAGCGTGCGGGCCGCCTGTTCCACCGCAGTGACCGTGCGGGACCGCAGGCCCTGCGCGGCCCGGCCGGAGCCGTGGGCGCGGAGGCCGAAGATGGTGGACCGGATGATTTTGATCGTCTCATCCAGATCGTCCACCGCCCGGAGCAGGCGTTCACTGGCCTGGGGATGATCGACAAAACGCAGTGCGCTCTGCAGCGTCATGCCGGTGGCGAAGAGCCGTTGAATGGCCAGATCGTGCAGGTCACGCGCGATGCGCTCATGGTCCTTGAGCAGAGCCAGCTGTTCGGCGTCTTGGCGTTGGTCGGCCATCTCCATGGCGAGGGCCCCTTGACCTGCGAACGTCAGCAGCGGCGCGGTCTCCGGCTCGGTGAACGGAGCGCGGCCGTGGAGCCGGGCCAGCAACAGCACACCGCGCACCCGCTCGCCGGTAATCATCGGTACGGCGACCGCGGGCCCCAGTCCTGCCCAGCGGGGCGGGCCGACGGTGATTCTGGGGTCGTGCTCGACATCAAGGCTGATCAAGGGACCCCGCATGTCGAGAGCCGCCCCGACGAACGATCCCTGGCGGGGCAGGACCAGGCCGTGGTGCGCCTCGGCATCCACGCCCACGGCGAGCGCCATACTCAAGCTGTCGCCGTCGATGGGCAGCGCCAGCACGCCGAGATCGGCGGAGAGAATACGCACAGCATGGCCGACAATCATGGTGAGGACGTCGGTCTCGCCCGCACCGGGCAGCAGACCGGCGACGATTTCACCGTTGGCCTCCAACCACTGTTGCCGGTAGCGAGCTTCTTCGTACAGACGGGCATGCTCGATGGCCACACCGGCGGCCACCGCCAGCGTCGACAGTACGGTCTCGTCCTCGGCATCGAATTCCCTGCCGCCCCGTTTCTCAGTGAGGTAGAGATTGCCGAAGACCTCGTCGCTGATCCGGATCGGCACACCGAGGAACGAGTGCATCGGCGGGTGATGCGGCGGCAATCCGTATGACGCAGGGTGCTCACTCATTTCGGTCAGGCGTAGCGGTACCGGATGGCGGATCAGCTCACCCAGAATCCCGTGCCCGGCCGGGAGGTGACCGATGGCCTCGGCCTCCTCCTCGGAGATCCCGGCGGTCAGGAATTGGGTGAGTTGGAAGTCCTCCCCGATCACCCCGAGCGCCCCGTACTCGGCGTCCACCAGGACGACAGCGGCCTCGACGATGCTGCGCAGCACCTGCGACAGCTCCAGCCCCCGTCCCACGTCCAGCACGGCTTCGAGCAGGAGACGGGCCGGTCTGCCAGTGCCCTGTTCCACCGCCTGGAGGCCCTCCTGCAGGTCATCCGGCAGCGCGCTCCGCTGCGAGCGTGTGACGTCGTCTCGGCCAGCTCTCTCGTCAGCCACGACACCCTCCGCGGTGGCCGCCCGGGGCGCGGCCACACCTTCCACGGTAGCTACCGCGGGACGACGAGCACTTCGAAGTGAGGCGAGGGAACGGGCGAACAGTGGGCCGTTCGGCCCCGTGGCCGCGCCCACCGGCTCATTGATCGGAGGAGGGAGCGTCCAGCAGGCTCGATATCGGGTGACGTCCACCCATCGTGTCGAGCGTGCAGAGCGTCCGAAAAGCAAGCAGAATTCTGAATTCCACCGCATTCCACCGTCGGCGGAACACCCTCCGCCTTTCTCCGTTCCCCGAAAGAAGGAAAGTCATGGAGCCGGAATTGATCACGGTGGGTCTCGACGGCTCAACGGAGAGTCTGGCGGCTGCACAATGGGCAGCCGACGAGGCGGACCGGCGGAATGCAGTGCTGCGACTTCTCCATGCCTGGATCCTGCTGGCTGCCGAGGCGCCGGACACACCCCCCGAGCGCGACCAGAACGCCCGCGCACGGCAGATCGTGAACCAGGCCGCCCTCGAGGTACGTGAACGCCATCCGCATCTGCAGATCATGGAAGACCTGGTGGGATCCGAGGCCGAGTCGGCACTGCTGCGCGCGGCGGACGAGTCACGGATGGTCGTGCTCGGGTCACGAGCTCTCGCGCCGTGGGAAAGCTATGCACTCGGAGATGTCAGTCTGGACGTCGTGGGCCGGGCAGAAGGGCCGGTCGTCCTCGTCCGAGGGGAGAGTCGTGCGGAACCACCGCGGTCTGCGCCACAGGTTCCGGAGCCGCGGGTCGTCGTCGGCGTGAGCCTGAACGGGCCCTGCGAACCCCTGCTTGCCTTCGCCTTCGACGCCGCGGCGAGCCGTGGAATTCCGCTGCAGGCCGTGCACGGGCGTGGGCTCCCTGTCCACGCCTACGTGCCTTGGGGGATCGAGCCGGAAGTCGCAGAAGAAGTCACCAAGGAGGCGGAAGGCGAGCTGCGGGAGGCCGTACTTCCGTGGCGGGAACGATTCCCTGACGTGCCGGTACAGCTGACCGTGTTGCCGGAAAGCCCGACCCGGGCCATGGTGCAGACAGTCTCCGGGGCGGCACTTCTGGCAGTCGGCCGCAGGCGGCACCGCCCGTTCCTCGCGCCGCGCGTCGGCCCTGTTGCGCACGCCGCGATCCACCACGTGACCTGCCCTGTGGCCGTGGTCCCGCACGACTGAGGGCATGGCCGGGGAGCGGCAAGCCCGGACATACAGGCGACCCGGATCAGTCGCTGGGACAGCCCGGTGCCCGGGCTCGTGTCGGCGGCCTCGACGGCGTAGACGAGCAACTTGAGGGGAACTCAGCTCCGCGGCACCACCGCGACCGGGCAGCCGGCATGGTGGAGAACGGCGAAGACGACCGGCCCGAGAAGCATCGGCACGCGATGCATACGACGCCCGACGACCAGCAGGCCTGCCTGCGAGCAGGCCCTCAGCAGCACGGGTGCAATTCTGCCCCGCTCCACCTGCTCGACGACATCCACACCGGGGAACTTCGCCCGCCAGGGCGCCAGGGCGTCGGCAAGTACCTTCTCTTCTCCGACTGCGGACTCTTGTCCGTTCGACGTGGGGGCGGTGGGCACGAATCCCACGGTCGCAGGCGGTTCCCAGGCCCGTACGGCGCGCACGCGCACATGGTGGGCATCGGCGGCCGCGAACGCGAAGCCCAGCACCGCCTCACCGTGTGTGCCCGGATCCTGGACGCCGACCACGATCTCGGGCCGTTTGTAGGCGGCGGTCTCCTCCTCGCGCACAGTGACCACCGGGCACTTCGCGTGCCCCAGGACGTTCAGACTGACCGAGCCGAGCAGGAAACCGGCGATTGAGCCATGCCCGCGCGATCCGAGAATCATGAGCCCGGCCTGCCCGCTTCGGGCCACCAGTGCGTCCACCGCCTGCTCCGAGACCTGCTCGGTGGTCACGGAGATTCCCGGATACAGCTCAAGCGCCATCGCTTCGGCTTTCCCGAGCACCTCGGACCCACACCGTTTCCTGTCGGCGGCCTCCTGAGCAATGGGGACGTTCAGCGGCTGGGAAACCCATGAATGCAGAAGGTGAAGCGGGATCCCTCGGGCTTCTGCCTCTGCGGCACCCCAGCGCACTGCCGGCACGCTGTTCCCGGTTCCGTCCAGTCCTACGACAACAGAGCCAGCCATGACGTACCTCCTCGCGGGGGGGGCGACGCGTGCAAACTTCCTCGTTCCCAGCATCGTGGCAGCCCAGGAGCAAACCCATGGGCCGAGCGGGCCCTACCGGGGGACACGTGGTGCGCTGACGTGCCGCTCACCCGGGTGTGCTCGCCGTGACCGAGGCCAAGGTCCCGGCCCGGTTCGGGCCCTTCGGTCTCCGCATGGCGCTGGTCACCCCGCCAGGAGGCCACACTGCCCAGGAGGTGGCGCGGCGACGCGCATATTGCGGCCGCACGAACTGCCGCGCGCAGTGGAACGCCCCCGGGATATCGGCGCCTTGCAACTCGCCCTGGGGAATCGCTCCTCGTACGCTCTCCGCTTCCGCCGTATCTCCACGGAGGCGGTTGTCGGAATGCGACGTCGACGGCGAGATCCGTGTCGTCGAAGTGACCCGCGCGGGCCGCTCGTTCGTCCCGACGTACAGCACACCGGCCGAACCCGACGGCCTGCAGGACGTCCCAGTCAGCCTTCCGGCGAGGAGCAGAAGTCAGGCGGTGCCGGCTCTCCTCCTGCCGGCCTTCGTCCGGGCGGGGCCGGGCGTCGCCGTCCCGGTGGGGTGCTCAAGATGCCGGATGTGCGCGTCGGGCCCAGGAAAGACGACTGATATGTGGTGGGTGTCCGACCAGCGCACGTCATAGGGCGGAGAGCCGTCCTCGTGGTGCAGTCCGATGATTTCCCCGTCCCGCCGAGTGGCACCCGTGGTCGGACTCTCGACCACGAGCAGATCTCCGATGTGCCTTCATGGTCCGCGGTGCTGCTGGACGCGGCCCGTGACGCCGGCCTGCTCGTCGTCGGCAGCCGGGGACACGGTGGGTTCAGCGGGGCCCTCCTGGGATCGGTCGGCCGGCACTGCACCCAGCACGCGCCCCGCCCGGTTGTCGTCGTGCGGGGACGCGACCACTGAGAGCAGGGGTTGATTTTTGGCGAGCCCGGCCGCTGACGGACCCCTGGGCCACAACCTGGTCGCCGCCCCGCCGCGCACCCCCGGAGGCCGACCGTGCCTGCCGAGCAGCAGAGAGCAGAACCGGATGCCACCTCGGGGCTCTCCGATCACGAAGCGGCGCGACGCCTTGCCGTGCACGGTCCGAATGTGATCGCAGCACGCCCGCCGACACCGTGGTGGCGTCGGGTCCGGCGGCAGATCCGTGATCCGCTGATCTTGGTGCTCCTGACCGCGGCCGCACTGACCCTTGCCACCGGGGACCTGGCCGACGCGGCCGTCACTCTTCTGGTCATCACGGTCAACACCACGGCCGGATACATCCAGGAGGTCAAAGCGGAGCATGCGGTGGCGGCACTCTCCGCGATGAGCGCCCCCGCGGCCAGAGTCCTGCGCGGCGGCGGGACCGCTCGGTGGCGGCATCGGACGCCGTACCCGGCGATCTGATTCTCCTCGCCGAGGGTGACATCGTCCCCGCCGACGCGAGTGTGGTGGCGGCAGTGCGGCTGCTGGCCGATGAATGCCGATGAACTCCCCTGTGGTGGGCCCTTCGGCCCACCACACCGCGCAGAACAGCCCCTGCACCGAACACCGGCCGCGTGCGCACTCTGGTGCTGACCGGCATGTGCAAAGCCGGCGGCCACACGTCGCCGGCGGAGATCTGGGAGAAGCCGTCATGACCACCACGCCACTGCTCACTGCGCTTCCCGTCGACGGGCGCGAACGCCTGATGCAGCTCGCCCATGAGGTGTCGTTCCCGGCAGGGACGCGACTCTTTGAGGAACACGGGCTCGCCGACCGGTTCTGGATCATCCGCACCGGTTCGGTGAACCTCGACGTCCAGGTAGCGGGCGGGCGGTCAGTGGTTGTCGACATGCTGGGCCATGGTGACCTGGTGGGCTGGTCATGGCTGGTGCCGCCGTATGCCTGGCGCATGGGTGCGGAGGCCTTCACCCCGGTCCGGGCATACGAATTCGATGCGACGGCGGTACGCGCGCTGTGCGAGGCGGACCCGAGCCTGGGACTGGCAGTGACCCGGCGCGTCCTCGACGTGGTGGCACGCCGCCTCCAGGCCACTCGGCTGCGTCTGGCCGATATAGGCGGGCCCGGGGCAAGCACCATGCGGGCACCCTCATGAAGGCAGCCGGGCGACACACCCCGTACATGCTCGGGACGCTGAGTGCCGCGACGGCCGCTTACCGGAGAGCCGAGCGACCCACCCGTCCGACTCCACCCGGCCCTGCTCCCCGACGGCTGCCGATGCAACGGTGAGGGGAGGGGCACTTCTTCGCTGGTGCGGGAAAGGCGGTGGGGACGATGGTGTACCCCCTGGTCGTCGGTGTGGACGGATCGGATGCCGGTTTCCTGGCGCTCGACTGGGCGGTCGACGAGGCCGGCCTCCACACACTGCCGCTGCGTCTGGTACACGCCTCCCGATGGGAGCGCTATGAGGACGCGGCGCTCGGGATGAGCCTGAAGCGCCCTGCCAGGGAGGTACGCGCAGACAACATCGTCGGGGCCGCGGTCGAACGCGCCAACCAGCGCAACGCCGACATCGACGTCTCCACGCAGATCCTGGGGGACGACCCGGAAACCGTGCTGCTGCGCGAAGCCGACTACGCGTCCGCAGTGATCGTCGGCTCGTGCGGCCGCGGCGCGTTCGCCGGCCTGTTGCTGGGATCGGTCGGACTGGCCGTCGCAGCCCGGGCGCGGTGCCCCGTGATCGTCGTACGCGGAGACAGGGCGGGGCTCGCCGGGACACATGAGCGTGTCCTCCTTGGTGTCGGCGACTCGGCCAAAGGCTCCGAAGCCGTCCGGTTCGCCTTCCGGGAAGCGGCAGCCCGTCGCTCCACCCTCGACGCCGTCCGCGCCTGGCGCTGCCCCGCGCACGACACCGCCGACCACCCGATGGTCGCCGGATCTCCGGAGCGCTACCACGAGGAGTGGGCATCGGCCGTGCTGGACGAGGCGCTGGAGGAGACGGCCGGCGAGTATCCGACGGTGCGGGTACGGCGCGTCACGGCTGAGGGCCCGGCCCACAAGGTACTGACGCGACGCTCCGCCGCCGCCGATCTCCTGGTGCTCGGAGCGCAACGCCGGGACAGTCACCTGGTGCTTCAACTGGGTCGTGTGGCGCACACCGCTCTGCACCATGCGGAGTGCCCCGTGGCGGTCGTGCCGCAGCCGGCGTGAACGCAGGTCCGGCTGCGGGAGTGCACCGTCGGGTGCGTCGTCGTGGTGTCCGGCCGGACGATCCAACGGGTCGTCAGGGAACGGGACTTGACGGTGCCTTGAGGGCACGCGGGCTCGCGGCGGCGGCGAGTGCGACCGCTCCGGTCAGCGACGTGATGACGGCGCCGGCCATCACCGTCCAAGCGGACGGCGCTATGGACGAGGCGTACCACACCATGCGCCGCACGGGAGTTCGCCGACGCCGCCTCCGCGCTGCCCCAGCACCGCAGACAGGGACTGGAGGGTGCCCTCCAATCCGACCGTGCGAGCTCCTTCATGGATGTGCTCCGCTCCCGCCGACTCAGCCGGCCGAGCCGCCGGCCACCGCCGGTTTCAGGTCCTCGGAGACCGAGACGACACCGTCGACACTGGCGCACATGCGCGTGAGCACGGGAATCAGAAGGGGGTCCGCCACCAAACCGTGCAGTGCGACCTGGCCCTGCACGACGTCAGCGGTCACGCCCGACGCACCAAGACGCGCAGTGCGCCCGATGACTTCCTTGGATATCTCCTCACGAATCGCCTCGTCCTTGCGCAGGAAGACCCGCAGCAGATCGCTGCGACTGACAATGCCCAACAGCATGTCTGTCTCATCGACCACAGGCAGACGCTTGACCTGCTGTATCTCCATCAGACGCGCCGCCTCCACCACGGTCCATTCCGGATGGGCACACACCGCCGGAGCGGACATGAGCTCGCCGGCGCTGCGGCCCTCTGCCCGAGCCTGCTCCCAGGCCTCGAGGTGCGGCAAGGGTGTCCTGCCCGAGAGGTCGGACCGGTCAGCCGCCTTCCGCAGCAGGTCGGCCTCCGAGACGACGCCGGCCGGTCTGCCGAGGCTGTCGAGCACCGGCACCGCGCTCACCGCGTTGTCGGCGAGGATCTGCGCGATGTCCTTGAACGGCGTATCGAGCTGGACGCTCACAACCTTCCTCGTCATGAGCTCACCTATCGTGCGGTGCTCCATCTCCGGCTCCTTTCGCCACGAGAGACGGCTCATTGCCCCCGCTTCCCCAGCGTGGTCGGAACGGCGGCGGTCCCGACATGAGTCACTCGGCCCCATCTGCCGACCGGCCGGCCCGGAAAGGCCCGAGTGGCCTGTGGCGAGGGACCTATGGCCCCTGACGCGGCCAGAGCGGCCCCACCACGCTGAAGAAGCCCACCGATACCCACCGCCCGCGATATCCACCGTCCGCCCCATCCGGGAGGCCCCGGTGTTCACCCAGACCCTCGACGACACGCTGGTGAAGACCCTCGTTGCCGACGCTGTCACCGCGCCGTCCATGCACAACGCCCAGCCCTGGCATTTCAGCTACGCCCGCGGCAGCCGTACGTTCACCCTCTCCGCCGACCTCGAGCGCGCGATGCCACACGCCGACCCCACGACGCGAGGCCTGCACCTGGGCTGCGGAGCCGCGCTGCTGAACCTGCGAGTGGCCGCATCCCACGCAGGCCACCGCACCTCAACGACCCTCCTCCCCGACCCGCACGCCCCGGCGCTCCTGGCCGCCGTGCGGCTGGACGCCCCTCATGCGCACAGGGACGAGTCCCTCCCCGGCCTCCATCCCGCTGTGCGCAACCGTCACACCAGCCGCTCCCCCTTCACGGAACGCCAGATCCCGGAAAACATCCGCGCCACTCTCACCGAGGCCGCGGCCCGAGAAGGGGCACAGCTGAGCTTCCTCACCACCGCGCACCGCGAGACCGTGCTGGACCTGATCATGCATGCCGAGGGCTACAACCGGATGGACGACGGCCGCGACGCCGAACAGCGCCGATGGACCCACCACACCGCTGCCGAACCAGCCGTCGACGACGGCGTCCCAGAGAACGCCTTCGGACCCCGGAAGCGCACCGGCTCGACTCCCGTCAGGGACTTCGCCGGCCGGGGCACGGTGCCCGACCGCGCCTACGCCGACTTCGAGAAGCAACCCCAACTGGCGTCGCTCAGCACCGTGGGCGATACCGCGGCCGACTGGCTACGCGCCGGCCAGGCATTGCAGCGCGTCCTGCTCCTGGCCACCCTTGAGGGTCTCGCCAGCTCCTTCGCGACGCAGCCCGTCGAATGGCCGGACCTGCGATGGCTCCTTCGCGACCCGCAGTCCGGCACCGGCTATGTGCACATGATCCTGCGCCTTGGGTACGGCCCACAGGGGCCCAGGACCCCGCGGCGTCCGGTGAACCAGGTGTTGACGATCAAGCCGTGATGCCTGGCCGGCGGGGCCGGCACTCATCGCCGTATGTGCGCGTTTCCGCGCGTCGGTTCCGTCCGCGTCCAAGTGCGGCGACCCCGTGGCGATGAACCCAACCTCGGGCCAGCTGCATCTGGGACTTGCGCCACGCGACTCCTGCTTCCCGTTGACGGAACGAGGGGAGAGCATGGTGACGGTGAATCAGATGGTGCGCGGCGGCCACATGCGCCCTCATGCTCGATCGACGAGCGCTCACACCCGCCAGGCACCGGCCACCGCCGCCGCGCGGTCCACGACGCCGACGGCCAAGTCCGCGACGGCGCCTGGGCCTGCGAGATTACCGGCATGCTCGACCTGTCTGGCCGGCCCAAGGACATGCCTGTCATCCTGCGCAAGAAACTACCGCCCCCTGGCGCTCAGTTGTGGATCACCGACGTTGACGGCCATCGCATCACCTGCTTCGCCACCAACACCCAAGGCGGCAGCCCGCCGACCTTGAACTCCGCCACCGCCGACGCACCAGAGCCGAGGACCGCATCCGCGCCGCCCGCACCGGAAGGAGTGGCAGCAGCGTCGACCCGGGTCTGGGCCGCCCGGTGGACGCCGGCATGACGGTCCGGGGTGCCTTGACTACTTTCCGTCGCGCTCGGTCGGATCCTCCTCCGCACGCTGCGATAGGCTGGAACAAAAGTTTCTGTACCCGTCTGTACCCGTCGGTCCCTCGCGGCTCAGCCGCGCCGAACGGTGCGGCACGGCGGTCGGCATGTGCTCAATCGGCGGGAATCCCAAACCAACAGTGCCACGGGGCAGTCGTCTTCCGTAGGTGCGTTCTCCCGTAGGTCGGTTTCATGGACCTCAACACCATCACCGAAGTCATCCGGCGACCGTCCGAGCGGCCAGGCATGGACTGGCACGAGGGTGATGCCTGGCTCGCGGGCGGAACCTGGCTCTATTCCACGGAGCAGCCGGACCTGCGACGGCTGATCGACCTGACGGCGTTGCACTGGGAGCCTCTTGTTCCGACGGGTGAGGGCCTGGAGATCAGCGCCACCTGCACCATTCGCGACCTGTACGCCTTCCCGTGGCCGGAGGGCTGGACCGCCGGGACGCTCTTCCGGAAAAGCTGTGAGGCATTCCTGTCCTCGTTCAAGGTCTGGAACGCGGCGACCGTCGGCGGAAACATCTGCATGTCCTTGCCCGCCGGCCCGATGGTCACGTTGACGGTTGCGTTGGAGGCGCAGTACGAACTGTGGGCGCCCGATGGCTCCGTACGCTTCGTCGACGCCCTCGATTTCGTCACGGGCGACCACCGCAACGTCCTCGCCCCCGGGGAGATCCTTCGGCGCATCACCATTCCGGAGCACGCGCTGCGCAAACGCACCGCGGACCGTCGCTTCACGCTGACCCGGCTCGGCCGTTCGACGGTGTTCCTCGTCGGCACCCAACGGCGGGGAGCGAGTGACCTGTTGCTCACCCTCACCGCCGGCACCACCCGGCCGGTCCGCATCGCCTTCGACTCCCTGCCCGATGCCCGAACCCTGCGGCAGAGCATCGACGCCATCCCGGCCGACGTATGGTTCGCCGATCCCAACGGCACCCCCGACCACCGTCGGCATCTGACACGGCACTTCGCCGAAGAGATCTGCCGCGAACTCACGGCTGGGGACCCGTCGTGAGCTACCTCGTGAACGGCAGGGAATTCGACCGGGAACCGGCCCCCGGTCAGTGTCTGCGCACGTTCCTGCGCGAACTCGGCCACTTCGGCGTCAAGAAGGGCTGCGACGCGGGCGACTGCGGCGCCTGCACGGTGTGGCTGGACGGCACGCCGGTACACAGCTGCATCACCCCCGCGTTCCGCGCGGACGGCAGGGAGGTGACCACGATCGAGGGCCTCGGACGGCCCGGCGCCCCGCATCCCGTGCAGCGGCAGTTCGAGGACGCCCCGGGGTTCCAGTGCGGATTCTGCACCGCAGGGATGATCATGACGTCGGCGACCTTCACCGAGGAGCAGAAGGCGGACCTGCCACGGGCGCTGAAGGGTAACCTCTGCCGCTGCACCGGATACCGGGCGATCGAGGACGCCGTGAAGGGCGTCAGCGCGGTGGAGACGGCAGCACCGGGCAGGGCCGTCGGGACGAGCGTGGGCGCACCCGCGGGCCACGACGTGGTGACGGGTCACGCCGAGTTCACCATGGACACGCATATCGACGGCATGCAGCACCTCAAGGTGCTGCACTCACCCCATGCGCACGCCCGGATCCTCTCGATCGACAAGAGCGCCGCCCTCGCGGTGCCCGGCGTGCACCGGGTCTACACCTGGGAAGACGTACCCCGCAGACGCTTCACCACGGCGATCCACACCGACCACCTGGTCGACCCGCAGGACACCTACATCCTCGACGACACGGTCCGCTTCGCCGGCCAGCGCGTCGCCGCGGTCCTGGCCGACACGGTCGGGGCGGCCGAGGAGGGCTGCCGGCTTCTCGTGGTCGAGTACGAGGTGCTGCCGGCGGTGTTCGATCCGGAGGCGGCGATGGCCGACGGCGCACCCCAACTTCACGGCTCCGACGATCCGTTCGTCCGCGACCCCGTCCACAACATCCTCATCGACCTCCACTCGCACATGGGCGACGTCGACGCGGGATTCGCCGCGGCCGACGTGATCCACGAAGGCACGTACTTCTCGCCGCGGGTGCAGCACGCGCATCTGGAGACCCACGGCTCGATCGCCTGGATGGAGGATGGCCGGCTGAACGTCCGCACCAGTTCGCAGTCACCGTCGATCGCGAAGGTCAAACTGGAGTACCTGTTCGCGCTGCGCCCCGACCAGCTGAGGGTGTTCTGCAAACGCGTGGGCGGCGGATTCGGCGGCAAGCAGGAGGTGATCGCGGAGGACCTGGTCGCGCTCGCCACCCTGGACACCGGTCGCCCCACCTGCCTCGAGTACACCCGTGAGGAGGAGTTCACCACGGCCTCGCCACGGCATCCGATGACCCTGACGGTCAAGCTCGGCGCGAAGGCCGACGGAACGCTCACCGCGTTCCAGGTACGCAATGTGTCGAACACGGGCGCCTACGGCAACCACGGCGGCGAAACGCTGTACGCGGGCGGAGCCGCCGTCATGATCTACCGCTGCCCCAACAAGAAATACGACGCCTACTCCGTCTACACCAACACCGTGCCGAGCGGGGCGCTGCGCGGCTACGGGATGACGCAGCCGGCGTTCGCCGCGGAATCGGCGATGGACGAACTGGCCCGCGCCCTGCACCTCGACCCGCTGGAACTTCGCCGACGCAACATCGTGCGGCCGGGTGAGCCTCTGGTCGCCACGCACGACGGCCCCGACGACGTGATCTTCACCGAGGACGGACTGGCCAAGTGCATCGACCTGGTGGGCGACGCCCTGGCCCGTACGGCCGACCAGTCGCCCCCCGGCCCTGACTGGCTCGTCGGAGCCGGTGTGGCGAGTTCCCTGCACGAGACCGCGCCCCCGACGGAACACCTCTCCGAGGCCTGGGTCACCCTCGGCGACGACCTCATCTACGAACTGGCCGTCGGAACCCCCGAGTTCGGGGAGGGGACCTCCACGGCCCATGTCCAGATCGCAGCCAACCAGCTGGGCACGACGCCGTCGCGGATCCGTCTGGTGCAGTCCGACACCGACCGCACGGGATTCGACACCGGTGCCTTCGCGAGTGCGGGTCTCTTCGTGGCGGGCAACGCGGTCCTGCGGGCGGCCAATGCCGTGCGCGACCGCATCCTGCACTTCGCCGCGGCGCACACGGGCATCCATGTCGTGATGTGCACGATGGACGACGACGGTGTCGTCTGCGGGGACCGCCGGGTGTCGCTGGCCGAACTCGTCGCGCTCGCCCGGAGGCGTGGGATCCGCTTCACCGCCGCACGCAAGGCATATGGCTCGCCCCGGAGCATCACGTCCAATACACAGGGGTTCCGGGTCGCCGTGCACCGCGTGACGGGTGAGGTACGGATCCTGTACAGCGTGCAGGCGGCGGACGCCGGGGTGATCATCAACCCGGCGCAGGTCCGGGGACAGATAGAGGGCGGCGTCGCCCAGGGAATCGGCTTCGCGCTGACCGAGAACCATCACGTCGACGACCACGGCGTCATGGTCAACCCGAACTTCCGCAACTACCGCATCCCCACCTACGCCGACATCCCCCGCACCGAGGTGCTCCTGGTGGGCTCGGCGGATTCGGTGGGGCCCATGCGGGCGAAGGGGATGGCGGAATGCTGTATCAACCCGGTGGCCCCCGCGCTCGCGAACGCGGTGCAGGACGCCGCAGGCGTCCGCTACCGTGCGTTGCCGCTGACTCCAGAACGCATCTACGGCCGGCTCCCCTCGGAGCAGTCGGTGTCGACAGGTTGAGCCACTATGAACACCGCAAAGAACGTAGCCGCCGCGGCGACGGCGATCATCGGTCAGAAGGTCCTGCCGGGGAAGGAGCGGGAGTTCGAGGCGTGGCAGGAGGACCTCAACGGCGCGGCCGCCTACTACCCCGGTTTCCTCGGCGCCGAGATCTCCCCGCCGACACCGCTGCAACCCGACTGGGTCGTTGTGTACCGGTTCGACTCGGTGGCGCACCTGCAGGCGTGGATCAACAGCGCGACCAGGCAGACGTATCTCGACGTCGGCGCCAAGTACTTCGAGGGTCCGGCGACCCAGCAGGTGGTCAGCAGCGGCACCCAGTCACTGGATCCGCTGGTCACCGTGGTGGTCACCCACCGCGTCCACCCGAACCAGGTCGACGATTTCCTCGCCTGGCAGCACCACATGGTCCAGGAGGAGAGCAGGTTCGAGGGCTTTCGCGGGACCGAGCTCTTCCGTCCCATCGAGGGGCTTCAGGAGGAATGGACCACGCTGTACCGCTACGACAGCGCCGAGCATCTCGATGCCTGGCTGACATCGCCCGAACGGCAGAAGATCCTGGCCGAGGGCGAGAAGTTCAGCGACTTCACACTGCGGACGATCGACAACTCGTTCGGCAGCTGGTTCGCCTTCGAGGGCAACGGCAAGGAGGCACCGCCGCCGCCCTCCGAGACCCGCACCTCCCTGGCGATCTGGGTCGGCCTGTACCCGACGGTCGTGCTCTTGACACTCGCGCTGTCCCCGCTGCACATGCCGCTGTGGATCGGCCTGCTTGTGGGCAACCTGCTGTCGAGTTTCCTCATGAGCTTCCTGACCATGCCGTACTACGTGAACCCGCTGCTCGGGCGGTGGCTGCGGCCGGCGCCGGACGAACCGGCGGCAAGGAACAACCTTTGTGGCCTCGGTGTCGTCGCGGCGGTGATGGCCTTCTGGGCCGTCGTCTTCTACCTCGTCACGGTCCGGTTCTGGACGCTGCCTTGACTGGTGACGGCTCGGACCGTCGTCGTCCGGGGAGCCGTGTGCGCGTTCGCGCCGTAGCAACCCGATAGGACGTACACAGGGTCTGACCGCCAGAAGTTCACGTACGCCGCCCGGCACGGCTGCCGTTCTTGACGTTCCTTGCCGGAGTCGTCGCCAGCATGTCGTCGCAGCACCACACAGCGGGTACGTTCTGGGGCGTACGCACTCTTACTCGTGGTTGTGGGGCAAGGGCGCTGCTTGGCTCATGCGAAGGCTGACCGTGCGGTTGCGTGGAACTGCACGTACTCGATGGTCGCGCCTCCGGGGTGCCTCACGGTCAGGTTTCGGCCGGTGGGCACCTCGTTGGGACCGTCGAGGATTTCTCCGCCGTGTTGCTCGGTGAGGCGCAGGACCTGATCGATGGACTCGACGATCGCGGTGGCGTGGGTGCCGCGGTAAGGGGCGAGGGCTTCCTCTGAACCTGCCAGAAGCAGATAGCCGCCGATGCTCGCGAGGTTCAGGCCGCGGTAGGTGAACCGCAGTCGTGGCTGCTCCCCGGTCAGCTCGACGAAGGTCGGCAATGCCACGTCCAGGTCGTCGACGTAGACGCGGGCAAGGGTGGCGAGCACCGTCATGGTCATCTCCTAGATCATTTCGGTTTTCCCGAAACGTTGAAGTGAACTGCATACTACGGGTGTCACACGGGCGACGACGAGGAGGGCCAGTGGAACAGCGTGGCCACGAGGACCAGGACCTGGCTGTGGTGCTCCATGCCCTGGGCGATCCGGTTCGGCTGGCACTGGTCCGCCGGATGGCCGAGGACGGTGAGAGCGCATGCAGCCCGGACGGCGTGGACGTGCCCAGATCGACGCTGTCCAATCACTGGCGGATCCTGCGCGAAGCCGGAATCACCCAGACCCGTCGGATCGGAAAGGCTCGTGTGATGGCCCTGCGTCGCGCCGATCTCGACGCCCGCTTCCCGGGCCTCCTCGCTGCCGTGTTGGCCGAAGGCAGGCGATGAGTACCGCAGCTGCCGGGCCGGTCGATACGGGATCGCCCGCCGTCCTCCCTGGTGGACGGCGGTCCGGCAGGCGCCGTTCGTGTCATCCGGTAGCAGTGTGCGCTTCGGCGCGGGCTCGGGTGCCGGCGAGCCGGTAGGAGTCGGTGCCGGTCTCGATGATGGTGCCCTTTACCGCCGGTGTGGATAGGTGCGGCCGACCTCGGCACCGCCGAAGCAGCTCCCGGCCCAAAGTCGCTACGCCGACCTCGCTCCTCAGCCTGCGGCATACGGACGGGCGACCAGGTGCAGCAGTCGGAGGCTGGATCGCAGGGCTCGACAGTGGCGCTTGGCGTGATGCCGGGGCTTGGAACGGCAAGGAAGCACTATGAACAGCGAAATCACCTGGGTGACCTCGGCCGGCGGCCCTCTGATCCTCATTCCCCAGTCTGTCTGCCACCACTGGGGCGGCGCCCCGCGCACCTACCCCGACGACGAAGGCGACTACGGACGCGCCTGCGAGGTCGACGGCTACGTGGGACTCATCGATGTCGGAGGCGCGCAGGCGCTCGTCCTGGGCGACATGCCGGCCCGCACCACGTTCCTTCCCCAGCACAACGTCCTGGTCAGAGAGGTCGCCGGCGATAAAGACGACGCGGACCTCCCCGCCCTCGTCGCCGACCTTCTGCCCCACGTGGAATGGGAATCGGGCCCCACCTGGACCATCAATGAGCCGGTCGTCCTCTTTGACTCTGTCTACGAGTCCACCGAGATCGCCACGGAGGAACACCTGCGCATCGACCTCCCCCTGGGCGAGTACCTGATCGAGGCGGGATACATCGAAGTCCCCAGTGAGTACCTCATCCTCGTGCGCCTCCTCTGCGACCGGCTGCCACCCTCGGCCGGTCGGGATGGACAGCCCGCCGCATTCCACGCTCGGGGAGACAGCGAGCGCTGACCTACGAAGACATGACCGCATGAGCCGGAGCCGAGCGCGTCACCCGGGCAGAACGAGGGCACTGCCAACAGCCGGGTGTTTATGGGCGTACCGACCTGGTCGGATGCTGATCTCGGTAGCAGCGTGCAGGTGAACAGTCGGGTGAGCGGCGACCATTGCGCCGATGTCCGGCTGCAGGGCGACGACGGAGGGGAACCGTAGCGAAGCCGTGTACGGATACTTGTTCCAGCCACCTGCGACTGCTGTACGTCGACCGCCTCACCGCCGAGCACGGCGCCCGGCGATGCCCCCCGCCATCCCTCGTACGGGCAGGTCGTGCACGGCTGGGCCGACCGGACCCGCACCCGCGGCTCTTCCGTAGCGCCGGGCAAGAGGGTCGGAGGTGAGGCCATGTGCGAGGACGCTGAGCAGGACGGTGCAGGCCACTACTGGAATGACCGTGCGGGCGGCGGACGGGGCGAGTTCCTCGAGCGCCAGCAGCCCGAAGATGATCGATGCCAGCCCGCGCGGGCCGAACCAGCCCACGAACAGGACTGTTCTTGTGTCCAGACCGCTCCCGATCAGGGACAGGGCCACCGGCACCATGCGCACCGCCGTCAGGCTCAGTGCCGCGTAGACCGCTGCTTGCCAGGTGAGGAAGTCGAAGGCGGCCGGGACGAGGACAGCGCCGAAGAGGAGCCACACCAGTACGGAGAGCAGGGATGCGGTCTGATCGACGTACCGCAGCACGCGCTGGGGGGCGCCGTGCGCCGATCCGAAGGCCAGCCCCGCGACGAAGGCGGCGACGAAGCCGTTGCCGCCGATAGCGATGGCGGAGGTATACGCGAGGAGAGACAGCGCCAGGACACCCGCCCCGGCGAAGTCCTCGGTCGCCCAGCCCCTGCGCAGAGCGGAGCGGAGCAGCCATCCGGCCGCCAGCCCGAGCACGGTGCCGTAGGCCAGGCCGATGAGGAGTTCCATGACGGCATGGCCGGAGTGGTGCGAGCCTGAGGTGCTCTCGGCCGCGGTGACACCGGCAAGGGCAAGCACCACGAAGGGGGTGGCGAAGCCGTCGTTGAGGCCGCTCTCCACATTGATCAGTCGGCGGATCCGCGCGGGCACGACCGGATTGACCATCATCGTGGCACCGAGCGCGGCATCCGTCGGAGCGAGCGCAGCCCCTACATACAGAGCCGCCCACCCCGACACTCCGGGAAGCAGCCCGGACGCCAACAGTGTGCCGAACCCGATGCACATCGGCAGTCCGACCCCAAGAAGCCGCCCATACAGGCCGAGTTCGGTCCGTAGGGACCGGAAGGACAGCCGTGCGGCATCAATAAAGAGAACCCAGACCAGCGTGACTTCCGCGAGCACCTTGACCCAGCCGAGCGAGGGAGCCAGGTCCAGTGGGCCCATCCCTTTGCCCAGCAAGAGGCCCAGCAGCACGAACGCTGCCGGAGCGGTGAGTTCGACACGCTCCATCCTCTGCGAGCACAGGGCCCACAGGAACAGCAGGAGCAGGACCAACGAAAAGGTTCCATCCATTCAGCAGCTCCCAGCATTTGGCCATGCCCACCTGTCCACATCCGCCACCTCGCTCTTCGCTACTTCGGCGCTATGGCGCCCCGGCGCAAGGGCACGCCCGCACCCTCCACACGGAAGGCGGAATGAACGACGCCCATGCCCACGGGGCTCGGTCCGGGCTCTTCGTTAGGCCCGTCCACATCGACCCCAGATGGAGGTAGTGCGATCCGCAGCGTGCCCGCCGCTACTCCCGCCTCGCGGCCTACGCGCAGTCCCAGCGTGCCACCTGCCGCCCTGTGACCCGGACCTCAACCCCGTCGAGGGCATCCGGCCCCTGCTGCGACGCAGCTGCCAGGCCAACACCGCCTTCACGGACGCCGACGACACCATCCGGTGGGGGTCGGTTGTCCCGTAAGCCGTGCGCAACGTGCAGGTCGATTCAGCCGCGTCACATGCGGCGCAACCGTCACATCTGCATCCGAGGTCGAGGTGAACACGGCGTGCGGCCGGGTCCAGTGTGGCGGGAAGTGACTGTCTCCTGGGACGTGCCGCCTTCGGCCTCGGCATGGGCGATGTGTGAAGTTCCTCTGATTCTGCTTTCGGACATGAGGCGGGGCGTTGGGTGTGGCCGGCGGCGTGTTCCGGCGAGTTCCGTGCGTAGGGGACCGTCGGCTGTGGTGGAGGGCGTGGCCGTCATCGATGGAAGGTGTGAGGAGTTGTGGACTCTTGCTATTCCCGCTGGTAATGAACGGAGTGTCAGCACGGCAGAGGTGTGCGTTTTCTGGTCAATTCCTTCGAAGCTCTTTCTGGCGGAAATCCGGGGCCGTGACAATTCAGCAGTGCAAACTGCATGGCCGAACGAAGGGGCGAGTGTGATCCGGGTCTTGGTGGTTCATGAGACACGGCTGGTGCGATCAGGGCTCGCTGCTTTGCTACGAGGCGAGGAGGACATCGACGCGATCGCGGCCTGCTGGACGAGCGCCCCCGGCAAGGCGGCTTCCTTCCGGCCCCAGGTGTGTGTGGTGGATGGCGACTACGCCGGATCGGTGCAGGCTATGGACCATCCCGGGGGGCCGGGCTGTGAGTTGCTCGTGCTCGCAAGTGCTTGCCGTCCCGGCACCCTCCGGCGTGCCGTCGCCGCGAAGGCGCGTGGGTTTGTGGACAAGGACGCGCCGCCGGCCCGGTTACGGCATGCCATAAACCTGGTCGCGGAGGGACAGCGTTACGTCGACCACACGCTGACGCTGGACTTTCTCCAGGCCGCCGATATGCCGCTGACCGCGAGGGAGTTGAGTGTGCTGTCGCTCGCCGCGGGCGGCGCGTCAGTTCCGGAGATCGCACGCGAACTGCATCTCAGCAGCGGAACGGTACGTAATTACATGGCTGCCATCAACCGCAAGACCGGCGCCCGAAACCGGGTCGATGCGATTCGCATATCGCAGGGGGCCGGCTGGGTGTAGGCCGTCACCGGCTCCGTTCGCCGGATTCCGGTTGCCAGTTGCCGGCGAGCTCGCGGTAGAGGGCCGAGCGCCCCAGCAGTTCGGTGTGGCTGCCGACCGTGGCTCGGATGCCATCCATTACCAGGACACGATCGGCGCGTTGGGCCGAAGTGATCCGGTGGGCGATGACGATGAGTGTGCCGGGCCGGTCGGCGAAGGCCTGCTCGGCGCGCTGCTCGGCCGCGGGGTCGAGGTGGCAGGTGGCCTCGTCGAGGAGGAGCAGCGGTGCCGGCGAGAGGTGGGCCCGGCCAAGTGCGATCAGCTGGCGTTCGCCCTGGGACAGCGCCGCCGGGTCGATCCGTGCATCCAGACCACCCAGCCGGGACACCAACGAGCTCAGGCCCACGGCGTGCGATGCCGCTGCCACGGCGGCATCGCACGCGCCGTCAGGGCAGAGATAGAGCAGGTTGTCACGCACCGATCCGGAGAAGACGTATGCCTGCTGGGGGATCAGGACCCTCAGCCGGGACGGATCGGGATCGGGATCGGGATCCGGATCGGGGACGAGGCCGGGACCGGTATGGGGGTCGGAAGCGTGCACGGTCGGCGGCCGGCCGTTCACTCGTACCGCTCCGGCGGTGGGGGCCAGGAGTCCGGCGAGGAGGCCGGCCAGTGTGGACTTGCCGATGCCGCTCGGACCGACGACGGCGAGGTGCTCGCCCGGTTCGACGACGAGATCGAGGTCGTGCAGGACCGGTTGTGCGCCCGGGCCGTAGGCGAAGGTTATCGACCGTAGTTCGACCCGGGGGCCAGTCGGATGGGTGGCGGTGTCAGCCTGGGACAGCGAGGCGTCGCTGCCGGACGCGGAGTCGGCCTGGCCGGACACTGAGTCGGCCGTGCCAGCACTGGAGTTGACGCTTCGGGAGATGAGGGCAGGGACGGAGACAGACACAGGGACAGCGACGGGGACAGCGACGGGGACGGGGGCGGGGACGGAGCGAGATGCATCGTGGGCGTGGGCATCTTCAACCGACCCTCCATCCAGCGGTGCTCGCCTCCGTCCCCCGGTGAGCCGATCCAGTACGACCAGGAGCCGGGTACCGGCGGAGCCGAGCGCGTTCATCAGGGTGTGCAGGGCCGGCAGCAGTGCCTGCGTCAGGTACGTCAGGGCACCGAGCACGGTTCCCGCGGTGAGGTGTTGCCGCAGCAGCCAGGGCGCGCTGAGGAGCAGCAGAAGGACCGGCAGTTGACCGGCCACACCGAGTGCGAGACAGCGGGCGGCGGCCCAGCCCGCGAGGCGCCGGGCCGCCCGTGCCTCGGCCTCGATGAGGCCGTATGCGCGTGCCGCGACGGTGGGGCGTGCCCCGCAGGCGGCGATGTCGCGCAGCCCGGCTGCAACGGCACCGAAGTGGGCCGACAGCGTCTCGTCGGCGCGCAGGAAGGCGCGCTGATGACGTGCCATGGGGGCCAGGGTGGCCAGGAACAGCAGCAGTCCGGCGATGAGCGGCGGCAGCACGATCAGCAGCAGCTGGGGAGCCAGGGAGACCAGTCCGAGCAGCGCCCCTGCCGCGGTGAAGACGAAGGAACGGGCCACCAGGACGAGTCCGGCGAAGCTGTCCCGCGCGAGTTCCGTCTGGTTGGTCAGCCGCGAGACCACCGCCGTGTCCACGGCGCGGGCCGGATCGGCGACCGCCTGGCCCAGCGCCCGTGTCACCACGGTACGCACCAGGACGTCACGCAGCGGTTCGACCAGGTCAGCGAGCCCGCGGAAGACACCTCGGCCGGCCGCCCCGCTGATGACGATGGCCGCCGCGGCAACTGCCAGCCAGCCCAGTCCGGTGCCGGTGTGGCCGGCCAGAAAGCCGTCGTCCAGGGCCTTGGCCACGCCGTAGCCGCTGACGAAGGTGTGCGCGGACTCCAGCAGGGACCAGCCGCCCAAGAGCAGCAGCACCTGCGTGCGGGCCCGCAGGAAGCGGAGCGCTCGCGGCAGCAGCCGGATCGTCGCCGCGGTCATGAGGCGGCCCCCGGGGCCGGGGCGGTGGGGGAGAAGACCGCACGGTAGTCGGCGTCCTGCCACAGCTGATCGTGCGGCGCGACCGCCCGTATCCGGCCATGCTCCAGCCAGGCGACGAGATCGGCGCGGGCGGCGGAGGAGAGCCGGTGGGTGATCAGCAGTCGGGTGCCCGGCCGTACGTCCTCCAGGAGCGCCCGGCTGACGTGGTGTTCGGTGACGGTGTCCAGGCTGGCGGTGGCGTCGTCGAGGATCAGCAGGCGGCCGGCGTGGGCAAAGGCCCGTGCCACACCCAGGCGCTGGAGCTCGCCCCCGGAGAGCGGCGAGTCGGCCAGCGGTGTCGCGTAGCCGCGCGGCAGCAGCCGTACGAACGGGTCGGCGCCGGCCGCCCGGGCCGCGGCCTCGACGCCGTGTGCCGGAGCTGCTTCCGGCCCGAACGCAATGGCCGCGCCGACGGTGTCGCCGAAGAGCGCCGGCCGTTCGAAGGCATAGCCGACCTCCCGGCGCAGCTGCACCGGATCGGCCTGATCGAGCGGCACCCCGTCCAGCAGCACCGCCCCGGCGTCGGGATCGGTGAGCCGCCCCGCGACAGCGGCCAGCAGGGACTTGCCGGACCCGGAGTGCCCGACCACCGCCATGGTGGTTCCCCCGGGCACGAGCAGGTCCACATTGCGCAGCACGGGCACGCCGTCGCGGGCGACGGTGACCCCCCGCAGTTCGAGCCGCCCGCGGCCGTCGGCGGGCAGCAGCCGGGAGCCGTGCCCCGCCGGGGGCAGGGCGAGCAGATCGTCGATGCGCCGGGCTGCGGACCGGCTTCGCACCAAGGCGTTGAGCTGGCCGATCACCCCGCCAAGGCCCGCGGTGAGAGACGCGTACCGGGAGGCCGCCAGCAGACCACCGACGGTCAGGGCGCCGTGGGCGAGCCGGAGACCGCCCACCGCGAGAACGGCGGTGGTCAGCATCGGCACCAGAATGCTGCTGCCGACCACCGCCCGACCATAGACCTGCCACATGAGGCGGCCTTGCGCGCCGAGTTCGGGCAGTGGGGCGAGGATGCGGGCGCGCTCCCGGCCTGTGGTTCCCGCGGCGGCAATCGTCCGGGCCCCGCCCAGGGCTTCCACGAGCCGGGAGGCGATCTCCCCCTGTACGCGCTGATAGCGCCGGACGCTGTCGGAGGAACCCCGGGCAAAGGTCCGCAGCACAAGGGTCAGGAGGGGAAGTCCGGCCAGGAAGACGGCCGCCAGCCAGATGTCGGTGACTGCCAGGGCGACCAGGGCCCCGGCCGGCGTGAGCAGCGCGGCCAGGCCGCCGGCGGCGGTGGTGGGCGCGGATCCGGCCTCGGCGGCATTGCCCGTCAGGCGGTTCACCAGATCGCCGGTCGTGAAGCGATCCGTGGCGCGATGCGGGGGGAGCGACAGCAAATGGTCGATACCGCGCCGGCGCAACCAGGCGGTGCTGCGGGCGGTGGTGGCGCCGCCGGTGAGCGCCACCAGGGCGTCCAACACCACCTCCGCCACCAGCAGGACGGCACTCAGCGCGAGAGCGGTGCCCACTCCGGGCACGGAGCCGAGCACGAGGTCGAGGGTGTGGCCGAGTACGGCAGGCAGCGCGACGGCCGTGGCGGCGGAGGCGGTACCGAAGAGGCACACGGCCACGGTGCGTACCCGGCTGTGCCGGAGCGCACCGGCCAGGACGGCCCCTGCACCGGAGTGCGGCCGCTGCCCGGCATCGCAGCCCTGCCGCTGACCGGCGGCCGGTCGCCGCGCCGGCGAGGAGGGCCTGGGCGTGGGGGATGTGCGAGGGAGCATGTGAGGACCGGAACTCCTTCGGACGTATGCAGGGCGTATGCACGGCGTATGCAGGGGACGTGGCCGTGCGGGTGGTGGGCACCATGTGGGCGGACACCTGCAGGACGGGCTCCATACGGGTGGGCGGGTTCCGGGCAACTGGTGCCCGGAACCCGCCTTACCTCGTCACCAGGGGATCTGGTGCCCCGCGACGATCGGCAGTCAGTTACAGGTGGTGACGCTCAGGCTGCTGTCGCCGCACAGCAGCAGGCTCGCGCGGCTGCCGTGGCACAGCTCATCGGTGGCCTCGGCCTTGGGCGTCTCCATCGTCTGCAGGTCGAGAAGCGTCATGATCGTTCCTTTCGTTATGGGGACGGGGTGACTTTCTTGATCGGCCCCTGCTGGGGCCGGCTTCAGGGCCGCCGGAGCGGCGGGAGGAAGGGCAGGTGCACGGGTGTCTCGTGCAGCGCGCTGCCCAGGGCGAGCAGGCATCCGGCCGTGCCGGTGCTCAGGTCCATCGAGAGGCGCATCATCTGCTCCCCGGCGAAGGCCAGATGCCCTTGGTAGGGGACGGCGCCCCAGGAGAGGGAGTCGATCTGGCGGCGCAGGTCCGCGGCGCAGGTACCCGGTCCCGGGGCGGTGGTCCGGCTCAGATACAGCACCATGCCGGCGGCACCGCGGAACAGGCCCGGCTGGGCATAGAACTTGGCCTGCGCCGCCTGCACGATCTCGCCCCGTGCCGCCGCGAACCCGTCATCGTGCCGATGGGCGAGGTAGTCGTCCAGCACCATCCCGATGCCCACGCTGCCGGCGCCGAGGTAGGGCATGGTCCGCCAGCCTTCGTCGACCTGGAGGGTTCCGCCCGCGCTCCGTACGCAGCGCGCCAGGTCATGGCGCAGGGCCTCGCCGGCCAGGTCCAACAGCGCGTCGTCCAGGGTGCGTTCGTACAACCGGAGGAAGAGCAGTGCGGCCCCGCTGTCGCCGTGCAGCAGCCCGGCCCGACGGGCCGGCGACCCGGCAGACCCCTCCCCGGCCACCGCCCGACCCAGCCGATGGGCGACCAACTCGGCGCAGCGCAGCGCCTGTTCCCGTAATCCGGAGGCACCGGTGGATTCGGCCAGCTCGTCCAGCGCCAGTCCCACACCCGCCAGTCCGCCGTGCAGATCGGGTCCGATGTCCTGCCAGCTCTGCGCCGTCACCAGGTCGACCAGGTCCAGGGCCCGTGCGCGGTGCCCGAGCCGGTCGAGGACCCACGCGACGCCGGAGAGGCCGTCATAGAAGCCCACGGGACTGCCCGACGCGGGGGCCTTCGTCCGCTGCAGCAACCACTCCTCCGCCTGCGGACATCGCTCGGCGCCGGTCGCGTCGAGGGCGTACAGCACGCCGGCCGCACCGTACGCGAAACAGCTGCCGCCGCCCGTGATGGCGAACTGGCTGATATCGCCGGGAAAGTAGCGGTCCTCACGCTCCGGGGTTGCGGAGGCAAGCACGGCGCGGACCGCGGAGTCCCGGCTACGCGGCCAGTCGGCAAGCGAAACCGGCAGGTATGCGCCCCCGTGCCCGTCCCCGCCCCCGTGCTCGTCGGCGGAGGACCGTTGCAGCGCCTCCGGCACGGATCCCCCTACGGATCCCGCCAGGGGCCGCACTGCGGATCGCGTCACGGATGGCGTCACGGATGGCGTCACGGATCGGGCAGGGGCCTCCGGCCCGGCCGCGCCGCCGGGGCTGCGATACCCCCGCAGAATCTCGTCGACCGCCGCATCGAGGAACTCGACGGGAACCGGAAACTGCTCGGCGGCGATCTGTGCGAGATGCCGGGCCTTGGCCCGGTCCACAGCGAACAAGCTGGTCAGCGGAAGGAACAGGGCCAGCCGCAGACAGGCCAACGCATAGCGGTCGACGTCGGGGCCACGGCGGTCGGCGGGCGCCACGAATCCTGGGTTGGCGATCACCTGCCGGCTGCCCGGATCATCGACAGAGGCGGCCTCGAAGTCCAGCAGCACCACCGAGGATTCGTCCTCGGAGAGCATGATGTTGAACAGATGGAGGTCGTTGAAGACCACGCCCCGGGCGTGGATCGCCTCGACGGCCTCCTCCACCAGTCGGTGGACGCGTAATGCCCACTGGGTGTATTCGGCCAGCCGCTGGGGACTCGGATCGGACTCGATCAGGGGATGCCGATGGGCGAAGAAGCTGTTGAGCGGACGCCCCTCGACGTACTCCAGCACCAGGAAGGTGTGCTCGCCGAGCGTGAACCAGTCCACCACCTCGGGAGCACACCCCAGCCCGGACAACCGCCGCAGGGCGTCCCGTTCGCGCGCCAGTCGGGTCACCGCGTCCGCCTCGTCCGCGGACAGGCCCGCGTAGGGACGTGCCTCCTTCAGCACCACCTGCCGCTGCGTCCGCAGGTCCCGACCGACGTAGACGCCGCCGCCGTTGGAGAAGTGCAACGCCCGCTCGATGGCGTACGGGAGGTCGGCGACCGTGGTGGCGGAGCGCGCCTCCAGATGCGGCTTGAGGAACTCCGGGAGCGAGACCCACTCCGGAACCCGGAACGCGGGATCCCGGCGATCGGGAACCAGCTGGTTCCGGTCGTCCTCGACAGCGGGGCACAGCTCGCCCTTCTCGTCGTAGCAGTGCCGCTCGGTGAAACTGCCGTAGCGCACATACACCGGCCCGGCGCCCCACCGCAGATCACTGAGGATGTACGGACCGGGCTCACCGGCCAACAGAACATCCAACTCCTCGGCGATGACGCGGCACTGCTCCTCATCGGCCGGATAGACCGTGATGAACTTTCCGCTCGCGCCCCGGTCGGTGTACTTGGCGTTGCGCATGTGCAGCAGGTACCGGCTCGGCATGCACTTGAAGGCCACCGAGCGCGGTACGCAGTACTCCCAGACCGTCGTGAGCACCCGCTCGGCGTTGTCGAGACCGGCCGACACGTGGATCTTCCAGCCCTGACGGGGCAGTTCACGGTCGAGCGGCCGGAACGCCAGCCAGTCACCCGAGCGGTGACGCTGCCACCCGGCCGGCAACTCCCGGCTCAGTACCCGATACTGGGCGCCGCGGCCTTGGGTGTCCGTGGGCAACCGGTGCGGAGCGTCGTAGAACTGCCGGTCAGCGTCACAGAAGACCGCGTATCCCTTGTTCATCCCACTCCCTCGGCCGGTGACGTCACGACGTTGTCACGTCGCGGAAGCGTGAACCAGTCATGAGTGTCACGAAGAGATCGTGAGAAATGCATGTCTTGTGTGAAGGTCTACAGCTGAGCCACCAACGGCCGTCTCGTGCTCCTTGTGCCGCGCTCTTCACACCGCCCCCCCACACCGGACAGGGGGTGAAGGAGACCCCCGCGCCCCCGCGGCCCGCCACCTCGGAACGGCTCTGTCCGCAGTTCCGTGAATCCCCGGGCCGGCGTGGGCCGGCCGGGTCAGGTGAGCCAGTCGGTGTAGTGGGTGGGGGCGATGCGTGCGTCGCCCTTGGTGGTGAGCACATCGCCGTCGACGGCGGCGAACATGCCGGCGGTGTCATCGGTCACGACCGTGCGGCCGTCGGGTCGGGCGTTCAGGGTGATCCGGCCGAGTTCGTCGAGGGGATGGACGTCGGGCCCGCCGACGTTGAGGGTTCCGTCCAGAGGCGTACCGGCGGCGACTTCGGCGACGGTGTCGGAGACGTCCTGGGCGGCGATCGGCTGGATTGGGGTGGTGGGCAGGCGGACGGTGTCGCCCTCGGTGGACATGGACATGATGGCGTCGATGAACTCCATGAACTGGGTGGCGCGGACGATCGAATAGGGGATCGGTCCGGCCTTGAGGATGTCTTCCTGCAAGGCTTTGGCGCGGTAGTAGGCGAGGTCGGGCACCTGGTCAGTGCCGACGATCGAGAGGATGACGAAGTGCCCCACCCCGGCCTTGTGGCCGGCGGCCAGGAGGTTGTCCATCGAGGTCTGGAAGAAGGCGGGAGAGGCATCGTCGAAGGTCGGGGAATTCGTCAGATTGACGACAGTGTCGGCTCCGGCCACCGCCTCCTCCAGGCCCTGGCCGGTGATCACGTCGACACCCGTGGACGGCGAGTGCGGCACGGCCTCGTGCCCGGCGGCGTTCAGCTTTTTCACGACCTGCGACCCGATCCGACCGGTACCGCCGATGACTGCGAACTTCATGGGTCACCCTTCGTCGCGCATCGATAGGTCATGCGTCCAGATTGCGGCGATACAGTGCACGGCGCACGCCGGCCCGTGCGCTCACGGGTATTGCCGGTGGCGCTGCGTGCTTACGGCATCGCTGATGGCAATCGACGCAAGGGTCATCCCTGGGAACGCTGGTGGTTGCTGCGCCCCCTTCCATGACCGGCTGTACACCAACTAGGCGGGCCCGCCCGAGAACGTCCCTCCGGAGGCGGTGCGGGCAGTCGAGTCCACCGCGACCACCGTCGGGGACGACGGACGGCCTCGAGGCCGTCGTCTCGACCAGGTCATGGCCGCCGCTGTGGGCGGACTTGCCCGAGCCTACGGAGCCCACTGACGCCAGGAGGTGCATTCGGCGTTCGTGGTGGCTGGCGTTCTCCGGCCGACACCGCCGCCGGTTGCTACGCGGCCCACGGGCCTCCAGCACACCAACTCCCTTGCTCGGACCGGCCTGCAAACGACTGACGGCATTCGCGCTCTTCGCCGTCGGCGCAGCACCGCTTCTCCCCAAACACCTCGCCCATTGAGATGACGTCCAACGACGAGGCGCACGGCTGTTCCGTTCGCCCGCCGTGCAGGAGGGCCCCAAGAGCGCTTTCTTCGATCTCCCCGAGCCCCGTCGGGTTCTGCTGGGCGAGTATCCGCTGTGGGACGAGGCTCTCGCCCTTGTCAACCGGGATCTTGCGGTGACCTTGCCGGATCAGGGGCTTCTGCAACTGATGGGACTTCCCCCGTGCAACGAGGGCGAGCCCGAGAACGTCTACATGGCCCTGGCCAACGGTGAGTGGCACGGCAATGTCTTGGAGCCGGATTCGGCGGACGACCCTGTCCTCGCCCTGATGGCCGTCGCCGACGCCGCGCAGGAGACTGTCACCGAGTGTGTCTGGCAGGCGTGGCCTCTGTGTGGCGAGCACGGCCTCGGCATGCATCCGCGTGAGGCGGACGGGCAGCCCTCCTGGTGGTGCGCGGGTGGGAACCGGCAGGGACCGGCTCACATCCGTGTGGCCGTGGGCGGCCTCGACAGCCTCGTCCGCCCACGCCGGCCCCACCGCAAGCGTCGGGGTGAAGGCTGATTGTCTGCTTCACCGCAGACGCAGCGAGCCGCCGTGACGTGACAAGCGCCGCACCGGTTGGTACGGCTCGTTCAGTAGCCGCTCCAGACGATCCCAGGGCTCGCCCACCACGATGCACGACGATGCCCCACGCCGCGCAGGATGTTCAACTGCCGCCCCGTGCCATCAGGACCGATCCACCTGACTGCGTGAGGACTTGTTCGGTCGATCACGTGTGGATGCGACTGGGCGCGCTCTGGCCACTTCGGTGCTCGATGGGCGAAGAGCATCTGTTCAGTCGAGGACTGCGATGGCTTCGATCTCGACCAGATGGTCGGGTACGTCCAGTGCCGCTACGCCCAGCAGCGTGGCTGGCGGGACCGGGGTGACCCCCAGCTTCGCGGCCGCCCGGGATATCCCCTCCAAGAGCGGAGGCATCTTGTCGGGGGTCCAGTCGACGACGTGGACGGTCAGCTTCGCCACGTCGTCGAAGGAACCCCCGGCCTCGGCCAGGGCGGTGGCGATGTTGAGGTAGCACTGCTCGACCTGCGTGGCGAGGTCGCCTTCGCCGACCGTGACCCCGCCGGCATCCCAGGCGACCTGCCCGGCGACGAAGACCAGTTTCGACCCGGATGCGATCGACACCTGCCGGTAGACGTCGATCTCGGGCAATCCTGTGGGGTTCACCAGGGTGATGGCCATGTTGCCTGCCTCCTTGTCGGGAGCCCGTGGGCTCGCTGCCACCGGACCAAGACGCCTCTTGGTCTCTTGTGGTTACTTGGAAACCGTAGGAGAGTGGCCGCTGGCATGGAAGAACGCACTTTTCAGTGACTGGGGAACCTGGTGGGAACCAAGCAGTTCAGCGGCTCGCCCGAGGACGCGGACCTGAGGCGTGCGGACTCTCTGGCGCGGGAGATCTTCTCGGACGTCGCCAACAAGTGGGCGCTCCTGATCATCGAGGCCCTGGGGGAGCGCACCTTGCGCTTCAGCGAGCTGCGGAACGAGATCGAGGGCATCAGCCACAAGATGCTCACCCAGAATCTGCGCATGCTGGAGCGCAACGGTCTTGTCGAGCGGACGGTGCACCCCGTCGTGCCGCCACGGGTCGACTATGCCCTCACCGAGCCGGGCCAGGCCCTGCGGGTGACGATCGACGGACTGTGCGACTGGACCCACCGGTACCTCGGCCACATCGAGACCTCCCGCCACCGGTTTGACGCCTGACAGGGCGATTGCATCGCTACCCGCCAACCCTGGGCGGGAGTGGCCAACTGGCGTGCTCAGCCCCAGCGGAGCCCGATGATGAGGGCCGCAGCGGTAGCGGCGCCGAGGCAGACGTAGCCGCGCAGCGGACCGCCCTGCGCCGCACCATGCCCGGCGGGCCGGGCCGCGGGGCGGGCATGACGTTCACCGGGACCGCGAGCCACATCAAGCACCACCTCGGCCTCGGCGGCCGCAGCAACCAGCTCTTCACCGACGACGCTGTCGCCCTCCTCCACACCACATCGCGCGGCTTCCCCTGCGCGGTCAACAACCTCTGCCTGCAACCCCTCGTCGCCCACCTTCGCTGCCGGCAAGTCCCTCGTCGGCGAGAAAGCCGCCCAGTCCACCGTCGCCGAAGTCCTCGACTGACATTCCACACCCTCGAAACTCGATGTCGGTGGCGCCGGATACCGTGCACCCGCCGATGCACAACACTGGAGGGGACATGCCGTCTCAAGGAACGATGCTCGCCGCACTCACGGTGGTGATGCCGCCCCATGACGGGGCCGATGAGCAGGTGGACTGGGATGCGATTCAGCGGGCTTGGGGAGTCGGCTTCCCCTCCGACTACATCGCCTTCATGAGCACCTACGGAGCCGGCGGCATCGACGGCGCGTTGAGCGTTGTGCCGCCCGAAGCGAGCACGCAGCCGGCCGACAGTCCTGACCTTGGGGGCATGGCGGCCGAGACAGCCAACATGCGGCACATGTGGGAGTCCGAAGGAGGACCGGACGAGGTCGATGCCGGACCTGATTCCGTCGTCGCTTGGGGCGTCAGCTGCGGAGCCGACATCCTCGGCTGGCTGACCGTTGACCACGACCCCAACAAGTGGCCCGTTGTCGTGTGGGAACGGCACGGCCGGCCCCACTGGAAAATCTACGACTGCGGAATGACGGAGTTCCTTCGACGCCTGTTCACCAAGGGCTTCGACGAGTGCCCGCTCAGCGACGCCTCCCTCTGGGGAGAGCCCTCTCCGCACTTTGTCCACTGGCGCGAGGAACGACGACGATGGGAGTCCGGCGTCGACCCCTACACAGGCGAACCCGACCCGTACTTCGGCATGAAGTTCGGCTGATTGCACCTCGGCACCTTGCCGACGACCGCGACACCTCGCCGACAAACGCCCCGCTGGGACCACCCCCGTGGGGCGATCTTGTTCTCGGTGATCGGCACCTTCAGGGCCGGTCCCGTCGGCATTTTCAGCGTCGCCCCACACACCCGGCGCCGGCCGGCACGGCGAAGCGGGTGCGGGACATCAGGCTCTCCTCGGTGACATGTGCCCCGGCCCCCCGAACAGTGGATCTCAGCCGGTGACCTGCCTGCGACGCCACCGGAACCTGTCCGGGGCATTCCGCTTCGGGAGCGGACATTCCGCATCTCCTCATGTCCCCGCGGCCGGAAGGCGCTCAAGGGCGACCATGGCGGCGTCGTCGCTCAGGGATCCGCCGGGTTGAGCCATCAGATTCCTGCCACGCGGCCGCCCGTAAATGCAGGGGAGTCCGGCCGATGGATGCCCGAGCGCGCAAGTACGCGACAAGCGGGACGGCGAAGCCACCAGCCCTGCCGCGCCCCTCAACCCCCTGCATAAAGAGCCCAACAAGAACGCGACAAGAAAACTTCCGGCCAGACTTGCGGTGATCATCACTCCTTAAGCTCGATCAGCACGACGGTTCCTCACCACCATGTCGGCGCCACGCCCGCGCCATGCCGTCGGTCATTTCGGGAGTGATAAGGGGTGACTCATGTCAAAAAACGAGTCGTTAGTGGATGCGGCGGCTCTCTCCAGGCTGTCGAAGAGTTTCGAGAGCCATGGGTCGGACCTGGAGAGCTATATCAAGGAATTCCAGGGGAAGACCGATGCCGAGGTCATTCATGACGGATTCGGCGTCCTCACCGAATCCGAGGAGGTCACCTCCGCATACATCGAGATGTCCACCGACATGGTGGACACGCTGAACGAACTGCGGAAGCACCTCGATCAGCTCAGCCAGGGACTGCGCCAGGTCCAGCAGAACGCCACGGTGACGGACGAGTCCCTGTCGACCGGTTTTGACCAGGGGCGTCACGCATGAGCGGTGACGAGTCCGTAGCGGAGCAGGTCTTCGAGGCCGGCCTGGAGATCATCAATCCCGGCGGCGATCCGGACACCCTCCGCTCGGCCGCCAAGGGCTGGCGGGACCTCCACGACAACCTCCAGTCCATGTTCCAGGCGCTGGACCGCGATGTACAGCGGACCCTGGATTCCGGCTGGCGGGGCCCGGCGGCCGACTCCTTCGCGGAACACTGGAAAAACCTCAACGCGGGGATGGAGAAAACCCTGCCGCAATTGCCGCAGGCGGCAAAGGGTCTCGACGACGCGGCGGACGCCATCGAGGAGATCAACGACGAGATCCACAAGATCTACCTGGAGATCGGTATCTCCATCGGCGTCTCGGTCGGCATGTCATTTCTGACTATGGGATTCTCGGCGGCCGCGGGGGCCGCCCGAGCCGCCCAGCTCGCCACGAAGGCCGCCAAGCTCGCGAAAACTCTGGGCACTCTTCTGGCGAAGGCCGGCAGACTTTTCAAGGGGATCCAGCAGCTGGCGAAGCACCGCTTTTTGAAGAACGTCCTGGTGAACTGGGCCAGCAATACCGGCGGTACCGTCATCACCAACGTCGCCACCGGACAGGAAACCAACCTGTGGGACGCGACGTGGCAAGGCGGGCTCTCGGCCCTGGCCGGTACCGGCCCTGGGCTCGCCGCCGCCCGCAAAATAGGCGGCACAGCGGGCACACTGGGCGGTGATGTCGTGGGCGGCGCCGTGGGAAGCGTGACCGGCGGGTTCGCCGTCGACGTGGCGAAGAACTACGACAACGATCCGTTGAACGACGTCTCACCGGGCGACATGGTCTGGGACGGAATGGTCAACGGGGCCGGCGGCGCCGCGGGAGGTGCCGCCGTACACGGTGCGAACACACAGCTGCCACCCGGCCGGGAGGGCCCGCACTTCGCGATTGAGGGTATTGCCCAGGGAGGCGCCTATGGCGGCGCCGGAGCTGTCGGCTACGAACTGCACCAGGCCATGTTTCCCCCTGGGGAGGACGAGACGGAGAGCAAGGCTGCCGACGCGCCACAGGGCCCGAAGAAGGGGTCAGTAAAGGACGTTTTCGGGTGAGAGAGCGGGACCTTGGAACAGCTGTGGCGCCGGTCCTGGCATGGGCCGGTGCCGCGGCGTTCCTGATCTGTTTGCTGGTACGGAAAGTCGCGCCGTATCCGCGCTGGGATCTGCTGGCCTGTCTGGGGTTCTCCGCAGTGGCGTTCCTGGCGTGGTGGCTGCGGGCGACCGGGCGGTGGCGGTCCCGGCTGGGAAGGGACGTACCCCCGGCGCTCGGGCTGAAGGCGGGCCGACGATGGTGGCCATCGATGCGCAACCTGTACGCGGCCCTCGCGGGCTTCACCCTGTTCATCCCTTTTGCGCTGCTGATTTTCTCGGCATCGGACAACACCCCCCAACTGGCCGCCATCACCCGCCACCACTACCGCTTCGCCCCCGTCACGATCATGAAGATCCATCACTCGTACCGGAATCAGTCCAAGACCGGCACGACGTACAGATCCCTTGTCACCGTCGAGGCCCCGGGAGACGGCAAGGACGGCAAGGCACTGCGCCTGAAAGGGACGGTGACCACATCCGACCGGCTGACCAGCGGTCACCGGCTGACGGGCGGACTCTACGCCCCGGATGCCCCGTCCCTGGGAATCATCCTGACCAACCGTCTGCAGCTCGCCTCCCTCCTGGGAGGCCCGACTTCACCGGGCGAGATGGGGGGTCTGGCACTTTTCAGCGTCGTCCCCCTCGCCGTCTTCCTCATCAGCGCAAAGGGCAAGTCGGAACCGATGACTCCCGAGTCTGTGCTCGGCGACGCACCAGGGCGCAGGCTGCGCGTCCATATCGCGGGTGCAACCGCTGGACAATGCCGCACGGCACCCGATCCCAAGAAGCCCTCACAAGGCCCCCGGACCGAGCTGTCCCCCGCCCTGCGCCTCTCGTCCCCCGAAGGCCGCCGTGACCTGTACATCGACCGGTGCCTCGACCCGCAAGCCCTCGCCGCAGCCCTCGAAGGGCGGGCAGGGTGGCTCTACTGGGCACCGAAGGCGGAGGATCCGCCGGACTGGTGCGTCGATTCCCTGCTCGTCCTCGACGACGACCGGTATGTCTACGGAGTGACTCCCCCGGGAAGTGCTGCGGACGCGCGTCAGGGCGAGCCGGTGGACCTGCCACTCCCGGATGCCCGCCCGTTGCGAGCAGTGGGGCCGTATGCGCTGTGGCAGCCGGCCGTGCACGGACCGGGGATGTACGGCTTCGGGCTCGGCTTCCTCGCCGTATGCCTGATCGTCGCGGGGGTCGGCTACGACGGCGGGCCCCTGTTCGGCATGTGCTGTGCCGCCGCCGTGGGAGGACCGGTGGCGGGTCTCCTGCTGATCCAGCGCCGACGCGCGGTCTGCCTGCGGCGGTTGGCAGACGAGGCCGGCTGAGACGGCGTAAAGAGCCCCCGGCCCGCGGCAACCATGGTGACAAAGGGGAAGGACGTATTCGAGTGAAGGACATATTCGGGTGAGGGAACGAGATCGCGTGGTGGCGGCCTGCTCGTTGTTCACCGGTCCCGCTCCGGCCGGCCGCCTCGGCCTGCCGCCCGGCAGCGGTGGACGAGCGCCACCGTCATTGCGCTCGCCCAGGCCCCGAGCCACCCGCTTGATCGGCCGGGCCCGTACGTCGCCGGCCGCGAACACCCCTGGCACGCTGGTCTCCAGCCGAAGGGTGTCGTGTTCCAGCGGCCGGGTCGAAGAGGCAGTTGGCTTGCCGAGACGCACGAAGTCAGGGCCCCGGTGAGGGCGTCGCTCCGCCCCATGGTCCGTCGGATGCCGGCCGCTGACCGTTTGAGAGACCCGCGGGCCCCTCCTTACGCAACTTTGACGCCGAACTGTTGTGCGCACCGGAACCGCGCGCCCCGCCCCGGCAATCTTGACGACGTGACGTCAACTCTCCACCTGCATATGCCGTTTGGGCAGCGCTCCCAGCACATGGTGATCTGCGGTGACGACGGGCTCGCGCACCGGCTCGCGGTGACGCTGGACGCGGTGTGCGGTGAGGCGGTCACCGTCGTGCTGCCCTCGCGGCGCGAGGGACATGCGCCGGAGATCGCCGCGCTGCACCGCGATCCGCAGTCGCCGGTGGAGCTGCTCGTGGCCGCCCGTCCGGACGAGCAGACGCTGCGCGCCGCGGGCGTGGAGCAGGCGGCCGCACTCGCGCTCACCTACCGCGACGACCAGGTCAATGTCACCGCCGCGCTGCTGGCCCGTACCCTCAACCCGACGATCCGCCTGGTCATCCGGATGTACAACCGGGAGCGCGGTAAGCATCTCGAACGGCTTCTGGACCGTGCGGTGTTGGCGCTGGGGCGGACCGAAGACACGGTGCTGGACATGTCCACCACCGTGCTGTCCGACACCGATACCGCGGTGCCCGAGCTGGTTTCGGCCGCCGCGGTGGGTCAGGGGCACACGCTCCAGGTGGAGGGCCAGGTCTTCCGCGGCGTGGTCCGCCCCGCCCGCACCCCGCTCCGCTCCGCCGACCTGGCCACGCTTGCCGTACTGTCCGGCGCTCATCAGGACGACCCGGCCAGTGAGGACAGTCCTGAGACGCCGGGGGAGGAGGGCACTCAGCTGCTGCCCGACACGTTCACCGCCTACCACCGGCAGTTCACCCACGGCCGGCTGATGCTGGAGGAGGTGACCCACCATCATCCTCCCGAGGCGCCGCAGCGCGACCGGCGCAGTTATGGTGCCTGGCTGCGCGATCGGCTGGCGCATCTGCCGTGGACGGTGTTCCTGTCCCGCGAGATCATCGCCGTCTTCGGTGCGCTGGCCGCGATCGTGGCGATTCTGGCCGTGGCCACCGTGCTGGCCGAGCCCGGGCCGCTGTGGAAGTCGGTGTATCTGCCGCTGCTGGACATCTTCACCATGGGTGACCCGGCGACGGACGAGTCCCCGGCCCGCCGGGTGCTCCAGCTCATCGCCGGATTCGTCGGCCTGGCCGTACTGCCGCTCGTCGTGGCCGCCACCATGAACGCCACCGAGGCCTTCCGGAAAGCCTCCGTAGGGCATCCGCCCGCCGAGGACCTGGCCGACCACATCGTGCTCGTCGGGCTCGGCAAGATCGGCACCCGAGTGCTCGCCCAACTGCGCACCACCGAGCACCGCGTGGTGGTCATAGAACGCGATCCGCAGGCCCGCGGCGTCGCCCTCGCCCGGGAACTCGACGTCCCCCTGCTTCTCGAGGACGCCGGCGCCCCCGGTGTCCTCGACCGGGCGCGCATCCGGCAGAGCAAGTCGTTGCTGGTGCTCACCCGCGACGACGGCGAGAACCTCGACATCGTGATGGCGGCACGCGAGAGCAACCCCCGGGTGCGGGTGGTGATGCGGCTCTACGACGACGACTTCGCCGCCACCGTCTCCCGCACGATGCGCGCCTCCTACCCCGACGCCACCACCCGCAGCCGCAGCGTCTCCGCGATGGCCGCACCCGCCTTCGCCGCCGCCATGATGGGCCGTCATGTGCTGGGCATCATGCCGGTCGAGCGCGGCTCGCTCCTCTTCACCACCGTCGATGTCGCCGGACACCCGGAGCTGGAGGGACGGTCCATCCACCAGGCCTTCCGCGAGAACGAATGGCGCGTCCTGGCCGTCGGCCCGGCGACCACACCGCAATCATCGGGCCCGTCCGACACGCTCGGCGGCGGGCTCCGCCTCGACCGGCCGGGGTTCGACTGGCGCCCGTCGCACGGCCGGACCCTGCGCGCCGGTGACCGGGTCGTGGTGGCATCGACCCGGCGGGGTCTGGACTTCCTGATGACGGGGGTGCAGCCGCATCCGGCAGACCCGCGTACGTGAGCGGCGTCGGCTTCTTGGTCGCCTGCCCGACCGTCTCGGGAGCCGGGCCACCGTTATGAGGTGACCGCGGCGGGAAGGTCGCACTCTCCGGTGAGCTTCCGTAGGTCTCCCTGGGGTGCGTAAAACCGAGTCGAATTCCGTAGCGGGCCACTGGTCAGCACCTCCTGGTCATCCGCAAGGGAACTTAGAGGTCGAGCAGACAGGGGGGCGGGTGGGGCCAGCCAGCAGATGGGACAGGTACGGATTCTGTGATCATGGAGTTGCCACGCTCTGTGATCATCGGGTAGACCTGTGCCTGCGCTGCCGTCATGGCTGACCGAACCCCTATGGGAGCAATTCGCCGCCCCGCTGCCGCAGCGATCCGAGTTCGATCCGGCCCATCCGTTGGGTTGTCACCGACGCCGGATCAGCGACCGGACCGTCTTCGACAAGCTGCTGCAAGTCCTTCGCTTCGGCTGCTCCTACGAGGCGATCGCGGACTCCGCTTGCTCGGCCACCACCATCCGCAACCGCCGCGACGAGTGGATACTGCTGGGGCTGTTCGCCGGGCTGAAGCAGATCGCGCTCGACGCCTACGACCGCATCGTCGGTCTCGTCCTCGACCAGATGGTCGGATCGCCCGCAAGGGGACCAAGGCGCCAGTCCAGGCCACCCAGCGGTGGCACATCGAGCGCACCCACGCCTGGCAGAACGCCTTTCACCGACTCGTACGCTGCTACGAACGCCGGATCAACGTCATCGAAGCCTACTTCGACCTCACCGACACGATCATCACCGTCCGCAATCTCATCCGCCGAGCCTGGACCACCCACCGCTGGGACACACGCCCCTGCCGTCGGCCATGACCGACACCTAGCTGAGCGACTTCTTAGCGGAACGCGTCGGCGTGGTCCGCCACCCAGGCGCGGAACGGACGGGGTGGGTATCCCGTGATGTGTTCGAGGTCCGGCGAGGGAAGCTCGGGCTCGGTGACCTGCAAGGCCATGGTGGCGAGCACAGCGTCAGCCAGCTCGTGCGGCCATGTGCGGAGCATCATCCGCCGGGCCTCCTCCAGCGGGGTCTCCTCGTAGCGCACCGGGCGGCCGATCACCGCGCCGATCGTCTCCGCTCGCTGCTCGTGCGTCAGAGGCTCGGAGCCCGTCAGGAAGTACGAGGCCCCGTCATGGCCGTCGTCCAGGAGTGTATGGACGACGGCCTCGGCGACGTCGCGGTCGTCGATCAGTGGCCGGGCAGCCTTGGCATATGGGCCGCGTACGACGCCTTCGGAGCGAATCGCCTCGGCCCAGCGCAACGTCATATGAGCTGGCATGCACGGGCGCAGGATTGTCCAGGGCACCCCCGAGCCGCGCACCCGATCCTCCAGTGCGCGGTGGAAGTCCGCGTGGGAGGCGTTGTGGGTGGTGGCGGGGGCGCCCTCACGCAGGCCGTGCGACGAGCTGAGCACAATCCGCCCGGAGTGCTCGGCCAGGGCCTCCACGACGGCCGGCGCGTTCTGGGGAGCGGTGAAGCGACCGGCCGCACGGTCGTAGGGCCAGGTCAGGAATGCGGCCCGCACGCCGCCGAGCTCGTTCAGGCGGGCTGCCAGCCTGTCCGGGTCGGTCACCTCGCCGGTGACCGGCTCGACGGAGTAGGGAAGGGAGCTGAGGATGTGCTGTGCCAGCTCGCTTGCGAGGGCGTCCGGGAACAGCAGTACGTGGCGCTGAGTCATGATCAGAACGCTAGGAACTGAACCTTGGTTGAGGTCAACGCCGGGATGCCAAAGTGACATCCGGGGCCCGGGTGCGTCTGAGATCTGCGAATCCGTGAGCACGGTCGGCTGGCCCCACCCGCCCCCCTATCTGCGCGACTTCTTACTTGTCGTCAATCTCCGGCGACAACGAGCGGGCATTCCCCTTACCGCGGAGTCGCCGGAGTCCGAGAAAGACCAGTACTACATAGGCGATCAGAGCGAGTCCGCTCATTCCCGCAAGCAGCCGCTGCCACCAGGACCATCCCATGGCTCCGAGTGCTCCGGCGAGCAGGAGCGTGGGTGCGAGCAGGAAGAAGAGAAGGGTCCTGATCGGGTCCGGGCCCCAGGGCCACGCGGCCGCCACAGGTGTCCTTCAGCCGAGCACAGACGCCGTACGAATTCCGTCAGGGAACCGGCGTCGGTGTTCGTGTGGCATCGCCTCGGCCTACACGGTGGAGTCGGTCGGTCGGGCTGTGCGGAGCACTGAGGAGGTCCGTGATGTGCGGGGCGATGATGTCGGCGGTGGTGTCGTGAGCGTGGAGCGGATCGTGGGGCTGCTGGTGGCGGTGTCACTTGTTGGGCTTCTGGTGGTCGGCGTCAAGTTCCCGGACCGGTTTTGAGGTTGTCTTCTGGGATCGGTGCCGTACTCGCTTGAGTCACTCGTCGCCGAGTCCGGCGTCTTCGAGATCCAGTTTGCGTTGCAGTCGGCGCCGGGTGAGGTCGCTGATGTGGTTGTCCGCGTACAGGCATTGGAGTGTGGCGGTTTCGGCGGCTATCACGGTGCGGCGGAGTTCCCGGTAGCCGGGGGCGGAGGACGAGGAGGAGGGCGCCGTGTCGTCGTCCTGGTCGGCGTCGGCCTGGTCAAGGCGGGCCAGCAGCCCGCGGCGCAGCTGATCGATGAGGGTGACAGGTGCGGCCTCGGCGGCCTCCAGCTCGTCCAGGCGGTCCAGCCCGGCCTTGGCGAGGCCGGCGCGGGCGCGGGCCTCTTCGCGGGCGGTGTGCTCCGGTTCCAGTGCGATCTTGGACCAGCGGACCACCGGGGCGAGGGTGAAGCCCTGCAGGACGAGGGTGAAGACGACGACGCCGGTGGTGAGGACCAGGATCAGCGGGCGGTGCGGCAGTGGGCTGCCGTCGTCGGCCGTCAGGGGGATGGACAGGGCGGCGGCCAGTGGCATCACGCCCCGGGTGCCGGCCCAGGAGACCACCGCGGGGATGCGCCAGGTGACCGCGCCGTTGCCGCGACGGCGCTGCATGACGGCGGAGAGGGGGACGACTCCGAGGAGCCGTACGGAGATCACGGTGGCGGCCACCGCGAGCACACCGAGCGGCCAGCCGTGCTCGTCGGAGGCCAACTGCCGTACAAGTGCCGGTAGTTCGAGTCCTATGAGGGCGAAGACGACGCTCTCCAGCAGGAAGACCACGGTGCCGTAGACGGCGTGCACCTGGAGCCGGTTGGTGGCGTTGGTGAGCTTGTGGCCGGTGCTGCCGAGCACCACGCCCGCGACCACGACCGCGGTGACGCCGGAGGTGTGCAGGTCCTCGGCCAGTATGTAGGCGGCGTACGGCGTGACCAGGGCGATCACCGTCTCCAGTATCGGGTCCTCGGTCCGCCGCCGGATCAGCGCCACCGCACCCGCGACGCCGCCGCCGATCAGCGCTCCGCCGCCGCCCAGCACCAGGAACTGACCGCCGGCCGCGGGCAACGTCACCGCATGCGCCGCTACCGCGGTGCCCGCCGCGACCTTGAAGAGTACAAGGCTGGTGGCGTCGTTGAAGAGGCTTTCGGACTGCACGAGCACCTGGATGCGTGGCGGCAGCGCGATCTTGCGTCCCAAGGCGGTGACTGCCACCGGATCGGTGCTGGCCAGCACCGCGCCCAGGACGAAGGCCATGGTGGTGTTGAGGGGGGTGACTGCGGAGGCCACGGCGCCGACGGCTGCTGCGGTGGCCAGTACGAGGCCGAAGGCGAGGACGGTCACGGGCCGCCACACCACGCGCAGTTCGCGCCACGGGATCTCCTCGGCGGATGCGTACAGCAGCGGCGGCAGCACGACCACGCTGATGATTTCGGGCGTCACCTGGACATCCGGAGCCCACGGCAGCAGCCCGATGAGCAGGCCGCCGACGACCAGGAGCGAGGGGGCGGGAATGCGCCAGTGACGGGCGCCCGTGGCCACCAAAGTGGCGAACACGACGAGAAGAAGGAGGGCAGTAAGGTCGGTCACGTACTCGTCTCTCGATGGCTTCGGCTATACCTGAACCGCCGCCGACCAGACTTCCCGGCACTCCGCAAGGAAATCTACGGGGTGTTGTCGGGTTACTGCCACAGTCTTAACGCCTTGTGACGGACTCCGACCTGGGCGCCGGCTCCCCGCACGTGTCTGTCACCCCGGCCCGGGATGCTGCCCGACCGGCCGTCGGCAGGACGGGTCGGGGGGCAGCGCCAGTACGGCCAGCCCCCTTCGCCATCCGATGCAAGGCTCATCGGATGCTGGTGCGTGCCGCGGCATGCGGGCCAGGCACGGCTACCGTCGATCTGCTGCAGGTTTTCGAGGATGAGTGCCTGTGTGGGGAAGGCGAGGGATCTGTGGTCGTGTAGCTCAAGTCGTTCAGCGGCATGCGCAGCGGCAGGCCCGCCAGGGCGGTGACGCCGAGTGCGAGGAGTGCGCCGATCGCAGAGCGCATGCAGCTCGGCGACACTTCCCCGGCAGCCGTGGTTCTGGTGTGCCGCCACATGTCCCTGTCCCCCGTGTGCCGCACCTGCCTGCCCGCCTCGTGCGCGCACCCTAGCGCTCACAACAGACCGGAAGCTGTGAGCACCGCCCGCGCTTCCTGCCCGTCGATCCGGTCCGTCAACTCCTGTAGCACCTGCGTGCCGTGGCGCAACGTTCCGCTCGCCAGCGAGCGACGGGCGCCGGCATCGAGCAGGTGCCAGATCAGCGGATTGGCTTCCAGGACACGAGGATCCAGTTCCAGCCAGCGCCCGTGCGTATCCCGCAGCACGAGGTGCGCGGCGATTCCGCCGGACCGCCGCACGGAGACCAGCGCGTCGATACGCACCCGGCGTTCGCGCACGAGGCCGCGTACCGCCAGCCACCCGTCGCCCGCGGTCACGCGTGACGGCAGGAAGACAGCGAGGACGCCGACGCCGAGAACGGCCCAGAGCGCGGCGCGGGGCAGCGTGAGGCTGCCCTCGCCCCAGTCGAGCATCATGAGCAGGCCGACGAACGCCAGGGTGTAGTGCACGGCGCGTCGCACATCCGCGCGCCAGTGGCGGTCGACGGCTGTGTCCGGCCGTCCGGCGTGCGATGCCGCGGCGGGAGCGGTTCGCCGTCCCATGCCGCCGACACTAGGCAGGAGGCGCGAGGGCGCCGCCTCTCCTGTCATTTCCCTGACACAGGGCCCGCCATCTTTAACGCTTTCTTGACGTGACGGCGCTGTGTGCGCCGTCAGCCGACGTGGACGCGGGGGCGGCGGGTGGGATCGGGTTCGGCCTCGCGGAGGACCTCGCGGGTGACGGGGGCGACTTCACCCTGGCCGAAGAGGAAGAAGCGGAGGAACTGGGCGAAGGGGTTGCCTTCGGTCCATTCGAAGTAGATGTGCGGCCGCTGTCCCGTCGTATCGCGTACGTGCAGCAGGAAGGCGGCGAGGGCGTTGGAGATGGTGGAGCTCTCCAGGCACAGGACGCGGTAGCGGCCGTGCAGGACCTCGCCGCGGACCCGCAGCTCGCTCTCGAACTCGGAGGGGTCGCCGACGGTGACCTCGACGAAGATGACGTCGTCGGCGGCGGGGACGTCGTTGTCGGTACGGATCTGCTGAATCTTGTCGCGGTATTCGGCCACGTCCCGCTGGTCGGGCTCGTTCGCGATGAAGCGGATCTTGCGGTGGGAGATGTCGCGGATGAAGCGCTCGGCCATGTCGTCGAGCACGACGCTGGTCACCCGCAGCTCGAAGGCGCGGGCGAGGCGGGAGAGGAACGAGACGAGGATGATGCCGGCGATGAAGCAGGCACCGATCTTCACACCGTCGGGACGTTCGATGGCGTTGGCGACGGTGACGTAGAGGAAGATCAGGGAGATGATGGCGAAGCCGAGGGTCCAGCCGCGCTGGCGGGCGCGGCGGGCGGCGATGGTCACGGCGATCGCGGCCGAGCTCATCAGGACGAGCACACCGGTGGCGTAGGCACCGCCCTGGGCGTCGACATCGGCGTCGAAGATCCAGGTGACGAGGAAGGCGACGAGGGTGAAGACCAGCACCATGGGGCGGACCGCGCGTGCCCAGTGGGGGGCCATGCCGTAGCGCGGCAGGTACTGCGGCATCAGGTTCAGCAGGCCGGCCATGGCGGAGGCGCCGGCGAACCAGAGGATGGCGATGGTGGAGATGTCGTAGACGGTGCCGAAGGCGTTGCCGAGGTACTCATGGGACAGGTAGGCCAGCGCG
>NZ_LGKG01000143.1 GCF_001294335.1 Streptomyces chattanoogensis | reverse complement strand
CCTCAGATGTGTATAAGAGACAGCGTCCCCACCACCCCGAAGGCACCGTGACCGTGACCGTATTCGACTACGAGAAGGACGGCGCGGAGATCTACCGCCAGTCCTTCGCCACCATCCGCGCCGAGGCGGACCTCGCGGGGCTGCCCGCCGATGTCAGCCAGGTCGCGGTCCGGATGATTCACGCCTGCGGCATGGTCGACCTCGTACGCGATCTCGCCTACACCCCGGAGGTCGTGAAGAGCGCCCGCGCCGCCCTGCGCGCCGGCGCCCCGATCCTCTGCGACGCCAACATGGTGGCCAGCGGCGTGACCCGTAAGCGGCTGCCCGCGGACAACGACGTCCTGTGCACCCTCACCGACCCGTCCGTCCCGGACCTGGCCGCCCGGATGGGCACCACCCGCAGCGCCGCCGCCATGGAACTGTGGCGCGACCGCATGGCGGGCGCGGTGATCGCGATCGGCAACGCCCCCACCTCCCTCTTCCGCCTCCTGGAGATGATCGAGGAGGGCGCGCCCCGCCCGGCCGCCGTCATCGGGATACCCGTCGGCTTCATCGGCGCGGCCGAGTCCAAGGACGCGCTGATCGCCCACCCGTCGAAGCTGGACCACATCGTGGTGCGCGGGCGGCGCGGCGGCAGCGCCATGACCGCGGCCGCCATCAACGCCATAGCGAGCGAGGAAGAATAAGCGTGAGCGAGCAGCAGGCCAACGCCCGTGCCACCGGCCGTCTGTACGGGGTGGGACTGGGCCCCGGCGACCCGTCGCTGATGACCGTACGCGCCGTACAGGTCATCGCCGAGGCCGATGTGGTGGCGTACCACAGCGCCCGGCACGGACGGTCCATCGCGCGTTCCATCGCCGCCGAGCACCTCCGCCCCGACCACATCGAAGAGGCGCTCGTCTACCCGGTCACCACCGAGTCGACGGACCACCCCGGCGGCTACCGCGGCGCGCTGGACGAGTTCTACGAATCCGCGGCAGCGCGCCTCGCCGCCCACCTGGACGCCGGCCGCACCGTCGCCGTCATCTCCGAGGGCGACCCGCTCTTCTACGGCTCCTACCAGCACATGCACAAACGGCTGGCTCACCGCTACCCCACCGAGGTCATCCCCGGCGTCACCTCGATCAGCGCCGCCGCGGCCCGCCTGGGCAAGCCCCTCGCCGAGGCCGACGAGGTCCTGACGATCCTTCCTGGCACGCTGCCCGAAGAGGAACTGACGGCCCGTCTGGCCGCCACCGACGCCGCCGTCGTCATGAAGCTGGGCCGTACCTTCCCGGCCGTACGCCGCGCCATGGAACGCTCCGGCCGTCTCCCGGAGGCGTGCTACGTCGAACGCGCCACCATGCCCGGCGAACGCACCGACACCCTCTCCTCCATCGACTCCGACACCGTCCCCTACTTCTCCGTCGCCGTCGTCCCCAGCCGCATCGCGAACCCTCCGGCGCCTGCGGAAGACGCGCCCGCCCTCGGGGAGGTCGTGGTGGTGGGCACCGGCCCGGCCGGCCCCCTCTGGCTGACCCCCGAGTCCCGCGGCGCCCTGGCCGCCGCCGACGACCTGGTCGGCTACACCACCTACCTCGCCCGGGTCCCTTCCCGCCCCGGCCAGCGCCGCCACGCCTCCGACAACAAGGTCGAGTCCGAACGCGCCGAACTCGCCCTGGACCTGGCCCGCCGCGGCCGCCGGGTAGCCGTCGTCTCCGGCGGCGACCCCGGCATCTTCGCCATGGCGACGGCCGTACTGGAGGTCGCCTCGTCGGACCCGTACCGCTCCGTCCCCGTCCGCGTCCTCCCCGGCGTCACCGCCGCCAACGCCGCAGCAGCCCGCGCCGGCGCCCCCCTCGGCCACGACTACGCGGTCATCTCCCTCTCCGACCGCCTCAAGCCCTGGGAAGTCATCGCCGACCGCCTCCGCTCCGCGGTGGCCGCCGACCTGGTCCTGGCCCTCTACAACCCCGGCTCCCGCTCCCGCACCTGGCAGGTCGCCAAGGCCCGCGAACTACTCCTCGAGCACCGCGCCCCCGACACCCCGGTCGTCCTGGCCCGCGACGTGGGCGGCCCCGAGGAATCCGTCCGCACGGTCCGCCTCACCGACCTGGACCCGGCCCAGGTCGACATGCGCACGATCCTGCTGGTCGGGTCGTCACAGACCCAGGCGGTACGCCGCGACGACGGCACGGAGGTCGTGTGGACGCCGCGGAGGTATCCGGAGGGGTGAGGGACGAGCGGCCCCGTCTATCGGGTGGGGCCGCCGCCGGGTCGGCCGTGATCCCGTTGAAGTAGTTGACGTAGTTGAAGTGCAGGAACGCCGGCCGTATCCGGGGAGCGCTCCTGGCACGACAAACAGTGGCCGACAAGCTCTGCGCCTGATCCGACCCCCACGCGCACGCGGCCCAGGAGAATTCGGAATTCCCCCGGGCCCCGCCCGGCGCTCACGGCGTTCGCTACTTGGACCAGTAGGGGTCGCGTACGTCGGGTGCGATGTCCTTGAGGCCGTGGGGGAAATCACCCTTGTCGATGTCACCGCTGCGGCCCGGAGATTTGGTATCCGAAATTGAAGCCGAAATAGTCACGAGATCGCCGCCCACATCGAACACGACCGAAACACCTTCGGGCGTACTGTATCTGAACGAAGGCATCTTGCGGTTCCGAGACTCGAGCTCGTACCCCTTCGCCTTCCAATGCTTTTCAACGTCCTCGGCGAGCGCCGCGATCTTCGACTTCGACACCTTGGTCCGCACATAGCAATCCCTGGAGACTGTAACTTCCCCATTCTCCTCGTTCAGCAAATTCCTGTGCTGTGACATGCCGGCCGGCCCTTTGCGCCATTTGAGGGGAGGGCTCACCGCGGCGAAGGTGTCGTCCAGAGCCGTGTCTATCTTCTTGACCGCCTCGCCTACCCCCATGGACGGTGTGGAGCAACCGGCAAGAAAGCCAGAAGATGCAAAGATAGCGCCAGTAGCGCATATAAGGAGCATCCGTCGACTCTTCATACTCACTCATCGCCTCTCTTCGGTAGTTACCTCGCCCGGCCGACCACTAACAATCTTGCCCATGTTTCTCAGCGATTCACTATTGCGGTCGAAGTAATCGGAGTGAGACGATGGATTCCATCCGGGATTCACAGCGAACCTACGTCCGCCAAAATCCTCACTGGCCGGATCCTGGCCGAAATGCAGCTCATGTGGATCAGTCATATGACCCCAGATGCCGAAGATCTTTTCCGCGTCGGACGGCGCATGAGTCACCGCGTCGCTGTCGGCCGCCCCAGCCCATACATGATCTGGGCTGACCCCGAGGTCCTCTGCCCTCTGCGCTCCGGTCCCAGGACTGCCCACAAGGATGATGTCGTCCGCAGGAATTCCCCCTTCACGCTGAGCCGCCTGCCCCAGGGTGAAAGACCCGTAACTGTGGCCGATCGCCGTGACATGCGGCCGCTCCCCCTGGTGAGTCGCCTGTATTCCATCGAGAAACCTCCCGAAGTCCCGTCCGCCCCGCCTTCCACGTTCCTCTTCCGCAACAGACGCGTCAGTGCCGGCGTCGCTATCCGAAAACGCCTGCGGAGCATCGTAGCCAAGCCAGACAATCGAGGCCGTTTTATGGCCACCCCCATCGGCCTTTTGCGCGGACTTCCAGACATCCCTGGCACGATCCCCATCGTCTCCACCCACATCCCCGAGTTGGGTGTTAAGGCCAGGCACATAGGCAGCGACATTGTCCGCCGTGTCGGGGTCCCCGTACGACAGGATGGCCCGCCCTTGCCCCTCTGGCCCAATGCCGAGCAGCAGCGGTTCCGGCTCCTCCTCGGCATCCATGATCAGGCGATTCCTGATCTTCTTGAACCCCTCGTGCCGCTCTTCCACATCGTCCGGGACCGGCTCCGGGTACATATCGATCAGCCGATCGAGGTTAACGCGATTTGCCTTGTCGCGAGTCCTTGCAGGTATCCCGTCGAGATTTCCGATGAGGTCCGGATGCAGGGCCAGCTGCTCCTGCCGCTCTTCCTCACTCATCCCCTTCCACCAGTCACGGACATTTGCCGGGTCCGTGCCCTTCTCGGGAACCGAGTCCAGCCTGAGACCAGGAGCCGCGACCTTGGAAATAATATTCGCGTCCCGTTGCGACTCCAGACCGTCAACTTTCAGCCCTCGCTCGGCCATAAGTTGCGACAGAATTTGTCCATATTTTGCGTCTGTCTCCACAGCTTGACCCAGGACGGCGAAAATGAACCGTTGGAGTTCTTCCCTCCTCTCATCCCTCTTCCGCGCCGCCTCGGGGTCTTCACCGCCCGGAGGTTCCGCGCCAGCGGGATCGACAAGCTCCCCCATAGGGGTCACCAGGAACCCTGTCCGCTTGGCCACGTCCAGAACATCCTGCATCTTCCGCTGCGATCCCTGGATTTCCTCAATAAAGGCGTCGATGGCGGCTCGAACAAGCGCACATTCTTGAGCCCCGAACTGGAAGTTGTTGCGCAGTCTCTCCATACGCGAGTGCGCCTTGACGGCCGCGTCTCCCGTCCAGTTGCCCACGGTCCGGCGCATATGGATGTCCACTCGGTCGCCGTAGCCCTCGAGGCTCGATGAGATCCGCGCCCATTCCTCCTTGGCGCTTTCCAGAGCGGACACATTGAGATCTGCCAGCTGCTGCACAGTCATGTCCATCAGGCATCATCCAAAGGGGCTGTCGTGGCGGGCGGAATTCAGCGACGCAGGACGGACCACAGGTGCGCTTGCGCCTTGCTGCTTGAATGACTGGGCGTTTGCCTCGTCAGTCTTCTCGTATTCGTCCGCGGTCAGCCTGAGGGACTGAGATACCTCTGCACATTCTTTCCGCACGTCACTGAGCCTGTCCTGCCAAGAGCGAAGGACCCTCAACAACACCCGGTCGAATTCAAACCCTTCCATCTGCCCCGGCACACCCTGATGCTGCGCATTCAGATTGCCTACGGCATTTGCGACCCCGGCCTGTATCTGCTCACCATGAACAGCGGCATCGCGAAGCAACTTAGGGTCAGCTTTAACGTCAAAGTCAAACAAAACTCTCCCCCGTTTTCCCCGTTTTCACTCGGCACGCATACCGAGGCGTCAAACCCTTTCAGCAGAAATCCGATGGCCGTGTGCGCTATCGGAGCTCCCCGCAGAGTTTGACGACCGTTCAGCATACGCTGATGGCTACAGGCAAGGGCGTAAAGATCCAGCCAGCCCTATCCCCACAAAGGAGACGAAGTAGCCCGCGTCGCAAGCTGATTCGGGCTTGCGGGGAACACACGGGGCTGGAACTCGCGGGTGTGGTCGAGGCCTTAAGGGTCCTGAACCCGATCGGCGGCGATCGGGCGCCAGAACCGCTCTTCTCCGTGCCGGCTCAACGTCCATCACCGATCTGATGGAACGCGGCAAGCTCCGCGTCCCGATCCGTCGACACTGGCGGTGGCGTCAGCAGCTCAGGCTCGCGGCACCGGTCGGACGGGCCGCGGGCTGGGGGGGGAATAGTTCTCAGGACCCGGCGATTCTGGCCAGATGGGGCGGTCATTGCTCGTGCCCTCGGCCAATTGCGTCAGCTGAGGCGCGGGCCTGCGGGAGCAGTTCGCGCTCGGAGGTGCGCTCCAGCAGGTTGGAAGCCGTCCCTGGGGCCTTCGAGCAGCTCGCCGAGGCTCAGCTCGCTCACCCGCAGGTTGGCCTCTGCCGAACTGGGTGTAACGCACGACCTGGCCCTGTTTCCTTCGGTCGGGTCGTCGTGCGTCAGACGCTGGGTGGTGGAGTGAGCCGTAGGCCGCAGGCTCCGGGGTCACGTCACCTCATCGCATGACCCCGCAGCCAATTCACCGCGTCCTCAGGATCCGCCACCTCCGGTACCCCCTCCGGCGTCGGCGGGCGGCTCACCACCACCACCGGGATGCCCGCTTCCCGGGCGGCCGTCAGTTTGGGGGCGGTGGCCGCGGCCCCGCTGTCCTTCGTCACCAGGATGTCGATGCGGTGCTTGCGCAGCAGGTCCCGTTCGCCCTCCAGGGTGAAGGGGCCGCGGTCCAGGACGGTGGTCATCCGGGGCGGGTGCGGGGGCTCGGGGGCGTCCACGGAGCGGACGAGGAACCAGAGGTCGGTGAGGTGGGCGAAGTGGGCCAGGCCCATGCGGCCGGTGGTGAGGAAGATGCGGGTGCCGGGGAGGGTGGGGAGGAGGGCGGCGGCCGCGTCGAGGGAGGCGACCGGGTGCCAGTCGTCCCCCGGTGCCGGTACCCAGCCGGGACGGCGGAGGGCCAGCAGGGGAACATGGGCGGTGGCAGCGGCCTCGGCCGCGTTGTGACTGATCGTGCCGGCGAAAGGATGGGTGGCGTCGATGAGCGCGTCCACCGCGTGCTCGCGCAGCCAGCGGGCAAGGCCCTCGGGGCCGCCGAACCCGCCGATGCGGACCTCGGAGTCGGGCAGGCGGGGCGCGGCCACCCGGCCCGCCAGCGAGGTCGTCACGCGCAGGCCCGGCTCCGCCGCCAGGTCGGCGGCAAGGCGGCGGGCCTCCGTCGTGCCGCCGAGGATCAGGACGTGGCGGGATGCGTGGGACATGAGTGGCGGTTTCCTCCGTGGCTGAAGCGCAGTCGAAGGGTACGGGGCGCGGTGGCCGGGCGGCACAGCTCGCGCATACGGGGCTGCGGCACGGCTGGACGACCGGTGCCTGTGCGACGGCGGCGAGTACGGCCGCGTACACGGCGCTGCTGAGCGGCGAGTTCCCGGATCCGGTGACGATCACGCTGCCCAAGGGGCAGACGCCGTCCTTTGCGCTCGCGGTCGAGGAGTGGTCGGCCGACCGGGCCGGCGCCATGGCCGGGGTGGTGAAGGATGCGGGGGATGATCCGGATGTGACGCACGGGGCGCTGGTGCGGGCCACGGTACGGGCATTGCCGGCCGGGTCGGGGGTCGTCTTCAAGGCGGGGCCGGGGGTCGGGACCGTCACTCGCCCCGGGCTTCCGCTGGAGGTCGGCGAGCCCGCGATCAATCCCGTACCGCGGCAGATGATGCGGGAGCATCTGACGGCGGTGGCGACCCGGCACGGGGCGGTGGCGGCCGACGTCGAGGTGGAGATCTCGGTCGATCACGGGGAGGAGATCGCGCGCAGCACGTGGAACCCCCGGCTGGGGATCCTGGGCGGGCTGTCCATCCTCGGGACCACCGGGATCGTCGTCCCGTACTCCTGCTCCGCCTGGATCGACTCCATCCGGCGCGGGGTGGATGTGGCGCGTGCGGCGGGACGGCGGCATGTGGCGGGATGTACGGGCTCGACGTCGGAGAAGGTCGCGGTCGCGCTGCATCACCTGCCCGAGGACGCGCTGCTGGACATGGGGGATTTCGCGGGGGCGGTGCTGAAGTACATCCGGCGGCATCCGGTCGACCGGCTCACGATCTGCGGCGGTTTCGCCAAGCTGTCCAAGCTGGCCGCCGGGCATCTGGATCTGCATTCCGCGCGGTCGCAGGTGGACAAGGGGTTCCTGGCGGAGCTGGCCCGGGCGGGGGGCGCGGGGGAGGAGCTGGCGGGCGCGGTCGCCGAGGCCAACACCGGGCTGGCGGCGCTGCGGTTGTGCGAGGCGGCGGGAGTGCCGCTCGGCGACCTGGTGGCGGCCACGGCCCGGGACGAGGCGCTGGCGGTGCTGCGCGGCGCCCCGGTGGCCGTCGATGTCATCTGCATCGACCGGGCGGGGATGGTGGTGGGGCGGACGGCGCCGCGGGGGCCGGGCACACCGTAAGGGCGGGGGCGTAGGCACCCCCGACGACCGCCCGACCCGAGGACCGCCCGACCCGACGACCGCCCGACCCGACGACCTCCGGACCCCACGGCCTCCCCGGCCCGACGACCACCGCCCGACGGGAGTGCCCGCGCCCCGTCCCCTCAGATCCCGTCCACCGCCGCGACGGAGAACGGCGTCTGCGGCGTGCCGGGCCCCATCGGACCGCCCTTGTCGAACTGCGAGCGGACCACGAGCAGCCGCCCGCGCTGGCGGACCAGGGTCGTGGGGATCTGGAGCGAGGTATCGGCGACCTGGCGCTCCCTGCGTGCCCTGGTGCCGTCGGCGGACAGCCGCCAACGGCTCACCGCATTGCGGGTGTTGTGGGCCGCCCAGAGCGTGCCGTGCCGGATCTCGAGACCGTCGGCCGCGGCCATGTCGCCGCCGCTCAGGGCGACCCGGCGGATCTCCCCGGAGGCGAGGTCGACGCGGTAGAGGTCACCGGCGGTCATGTCGACGGTGAGAAGAAAACGGCCCGAGGGGTCGGCGACGATGCCGTTGAGGGTGTAGGTGTCGGGCGCGTGCGGCGCCAGCGCGCCGGCCAGATCGAAGCGGGGGGTGAGCGTGCCGCGCCCGCCGGCCGCCGTGGCGCGCGCCAGCTGCTGCGGGGTGACGCGGTAGATCACGGCACGTGCGCTGTCGGTGAGGTAGGCGCTGCCGTCCGGGGCGATGGCGAGGTCGTTGACGAAGGACTTCTCCCCGCCGGTGATGTCGAAGCGGGCGAGCAGCCGGCGGTCGCGGATGTCGTACACGGCGACGCCCGCCGTGGAGTCGGTGACCCACAGCCGCCCGGCGCGGTCCACCTTCAGACCGTTGGCGGTGGCCCGCCCGTCCGTACCGGCGGGCAGAAAGACCCGCGCGGCGCGGTGGCCGGGGGTGATCCGGTAGACCGCCCCGGTGCTGTACGAACCCACGTAGAGGTCACCGGTCCGGGGGTCCTCGGCGATGCCTTCCGGGTACGCCCGGTCGTCCGGTAGGTCATAGGCGGCGTGTATCCGGGCCTGCGCGGCGCTCGCGGTCAATGGGGCCGCAGGGGCGACCGCCTTAGCCGTGGCGGCCAGCGGCAGAACGGCGGCCAGGGCCAGGGCTGCGGCCACGGGGCGGCGAAGAGATCGGGACATGGTGCCTCTCTACTGGTCCAACTGCTTCGTTTGCTCCCACACGATTAATCGAACTCGAATAGTAGTTAGAACTCTAATGCTCGTCAACGTTCTTATGTCTACCCGCTCGTTACGATGCGTGGATGACGTCCATGCCCGCCGCCGAGCGCCTCGGCTCGCACCTCAAGCGCGCCGAGCAGGCCCTCAACGCGACCAAGCACGCCGTGCTCAAGCCGGTCGGCCTGACCGTCCCGCAATACGCGGCGCTGCTGTTCCTCTCGGAGCGGCCCGGAATCTCGGCAGCCGGGCTGGCGAGGGCGTGCAGGGTCACGCCCCCGACCATGAACACCGTGCTGAAGAAGCTTCAGGAGCGCGGGCTGATCGAGCGCACGCCGCACGAATGGCACAAGAACGTGCTGGAGATCCGCCTGACGGAAGAGGGCAAGGCGGTCATGGCCGACGCGGACGCCCGGGCGATCCGGGTCGAACGCGCCCTGGCGGAAGAGTTCACCGAGGAGGAGCGCGCGTCGATCATCGCTCTCCTCGGCCGCTGCGTGGACCTTCTCGAGTCGGTCAGGCCCGCTCAGACCGAAACGTCACGGAGTATCTGAGACACCAGGCGCAGCTGCCGATCCCGGCGCCTCGCAGGCCGCGTGCGGCCGCTCCCGTTCCGCCGAATACAGATGGCTGTCCCGGAACTGCTCGGCCCCCAGCGTGCGGCCGACCATGATGACGGCCGTACGGACCACCCCCGCCGCCTTCACCTGGCCGGCGATGTCGGCAAGGGTGCCGCGCAGCACGAGTTCGTCGGGGCGGGAGGCCATCGCGACGACGGCGGCAGGGCAGTCGGGGCCGTAGTGCGGGAGGAGTTCGGCGACGACCCGGTCGACGTACATGGCGGCCAGGTGGAGGACCAGCAGCGCGCCGCTGCGCCCCAGGGTGGCGAGGTCCTCGCCTTCGGGCATGGGGGTGGCGCGCTGGGCGACGCGGGTGAGGATGACGGTCTGGCCGACGGTGGGAACGGTCAGTTCGCGCTTGAGGGCGGCGGCCGCGGCGGCGAACGCCGGCACGCCGGGCACGACCTCGTACGGCACTCCGGCCGCGTCCAGACGGCGCATCTGCTCGGCGACGGCGCTGAAGACGGACGGGTCGCCGGAGTGCAGCCGGGCGACGTCATGACCCTCCTCATGGGCGCGGACGAGTTCGGCGGTGATGGCGTCGAGGTCCATCTGCGCGGTGTCGACGAGCCGGGCGCCGGGCGGGCATTCGGCCAGCAGCTCGCGCGGCACCAGGCTGCCCGCGTACAGGCAGACCCCGCAGGAGGCGAGGGTACGGGCGCCACGCACGGTGATCAGGTCGGCGGCGCCGGGGCCTGCGCCGATGAAGTGGACGGTCATCGTTCCTCGTTCTCCAGATGCTCTGCGGATGGTGTGCGGCGTCGTTTCACGTGAAACAACGCCCCGCCTCGCTACCGGCCGGTTTGACGGCCGCCCACTGGGTCACCGGCATCGCCTGCCGCCAGCCCGTGAAGCCGCCGACCGGGACGGCGTGGGCGACGGCGAGGCGGACGAGTTCGCCGCCGTGGCGACGGTACCGGTCGGCGAGCAGGGCCTCGGACTCGAGCGTCACGGTGTTGGCGACGATCCGGCCGCCCGGCGGCAGCGCCGCCCAGCAGGCGTCCAGCAGCCCGGGGGCTGTCAGTCCGCCGCCGATGAACACCGCGTCCGGCGTCGGCAGCCCCTCCAGTGCGTCCGGCGCGGGCCCGGTGACGACGCGCAGCCCCGGTACGCCCAGCGAGTGCGCGTTACGGCCGATCCGCTCGGCCCGTACGGCATCGCGCTCGACGCTGACGGCGCGACAGCTGCGGTGTGCGCGCAGCCACTCGATGGCGATGGAGCCGGAGCCGCCGCCGACATCCCAGAGGAGTTCGCCGGGCGCGGGGCCGAGCGCGGCGAGGGTGGCGGCGCGGACATGGCGTTTGGTCAGCTGGCCGTCGTGCTCGTAGGCGTCGTCGGGGAGGCCGGGGACGAGGGCGAGCCGGCGGGCGCCGGGTTCGCGGACGCAGTCGAGCGCAATGACGTGGAGGGGGTCGGCCTCGGGCATCCGGTCCCAGGTGGCGGCCGTGCCCTCGGCGACCCGTTCGCGGTCGCCGCCGAGCTGTTCGAGGATCCGCATACGGGTCGGGCCGAAGCCGTGGTCGCGCAGCAGGCCGGCGACCTGGGACGGGGTGCCGGCGCCCGCGGACAGCACCAGCAGCCGCCGCCCGTCGTACAGCGCACCGGCCAGATTCTCGGCGGGCCGCCCGACCAGCGTGACGACCTCGGCCTCCTCCACCGGCCAGCCGAGCCGCGCGCAGGCGTACGAGACGGAGGACGGATGCGGCAGGACCTCGAGGGGAGCCCCCGTCACCTCGCCCAGCGTCCGCCCGATCCCGTAGAACATCGGGTCGCCGCTGGCCAGTACGGCGATACGGCGTCCGGCGTGCGCGGCGAGCAGCCCGGGAACGGCCGGCCGCAGCGGCGACGGCCACGGCACCCGCTCCCCCGCACACTCGGCGGGCAGCAACGCCAGCTGCCGCGCCCCGCCGATCAGCACCTCGGCCGCGCGCAGGACCCGCTGGGAGGCGGCCGGCAGACCGTCCCAGCCGTCGGCCCCGATGCCGACTACGGAGAGGGGTGGTGCGGGGGTCACTGCCGGTACCTCGGGTTCGGGACGGGGGTGGGAGCCGAACTCTACTGACCGGTGGGTACGAGCCGGCCCCGGGGGCGAGCCCCGGGCGCCCGGGCGCCCCCATCCCCTTGCCGCATCCTGTGCCGTTCACCTTGTTGCATATACTTTGCAATTACGGCATAGATGGAATAAGCCGGGAGGGAAGGACCCAAAGGAAGGAAGGGGAGGGCTCGTTGGGCTCGCCAGTGGTGCTGGGGATCGAAACGTCCTGCGACGAGACGGGGGCGGGGCTGGTGCGCGACGGCCGGCTGCTCGGCCACGCGCTGGCGTCGAGCATGGACGAGCACGCCCGGTTCGGCGGTGTGGTCCCGGAGATCGCGGCACGGGCCCATGTGCACGCCCTCACCCCGGTCGTCCGCGAGGCACTGGCCGATGCGGGGTTGCGGGCCGGGGACATCGGGGCGGTGGCGGTGACGACGGGGCCGGGGCTGTCCGGGGCGCTCCAGGTGGGGCTGGCAGGGGCCAAGGGGCTGGCGTATGCGCTGGGGGTGCCGCTGTACGGGGTGCACCACCTGGCGGGGCATGTCGCGGCCGACACTCTCGAGCACGGCCCGCTCCCCGACCCGTCCGTCGTCCTCATCGTCTCCGGCGGCCACACCTCCCTCCTCCTCGTACGTGACCTGGCGCGCGACCCGATCGTGCACCTCGGCGACACCCTCGACGATGCCGCCGGCGAGTGCTTCGACAAGGCCGCCCGGGTCTTCGGGCTGCCGTACCCCGGCGGCCCGGCCATTGACCGGACAGCGCGCGAGGGGGATCCGCGCGCTGTCCCCTTTCCCCGCCCGCTGACCACGGGACCGCCCGGCAACCGTTTCACCTTCTCCTTCTCGGGCCTGAAGACGGCGGCGGCCCGGTGGACGGAGCGTCACCGTGCCGCGGGCCACCCCCTCCCGCTCGCCGACGGTGCGGCCTCGTTCCAGGAGGCGGTGGCGGATGTCCTCACGCGCAAGGCGGTGGCCGCCTGTACCGAGCACGGCGTCGGCACCCTCGTCGTGGTCGGCGGGGTAGCCGCCAATTCGCGGGTGCGGTCGCTCGCCGAGGAGCGCTGCGCGACGGCCGGGATCAGCCTGCGGGTGCCTCCGCTGCGGCTGTGCACGGACAACGGGGCGATGATCGCGGCGGTCGGCGATCTGCTGGTACGGGCCGGGGCCGCTCCCGCACCGCTGGACGTGTCGGTCGACCCGTCGGCGCCGCTTGCGTATGCGGCGCTGCACCCGGTGGCCGCCACCCCCTGACGCCGTTTCACACCCGGATCACACCCGTTTCACACCTGGCTCACACTCGGCATCCAGAAGGCGGCGGATATCGGCGAAGCCGGGATGACCTGCGCGAATGGGGAGCCAACGCCGGAGGCTGATACGGAAGTTGCCGGATTCCGGCGACCGGCTAAAGTGCCTGGACGATCTTCGATCATTCCTTCGCCGTACCCACAGACGTACCCACAGCCGTCCCGGAGCCCCACCGACACCTGCGGATACCTGCGCCGACCCCCTCAGGGGTTTCGCTCCCGCCGGTCGTCCCGACACAATGCACGACCCCGCACCGCCCGCCGCCGTCGCTCACGAGGACCTGTTTGATGTCAGCACGGATACCCTCCCGCCGTCAGGCAGAGCGCCCGCCGCTGGGAGCGGCGCTGCGCGCCCTGGCGGCCACTCTCGTGGTGACCGGTGGACTGTGCGCGTGGGCGGTGGTGCTCGCGCCGCGGTCCGTACGGATGGAGCTCGCCTGCGCCGGCGGAGCCGGTGCGGTGCTGCTCGGCGCCGCCGTGGCCACCGCGGTGTTCCAGGCACGGCTCGCACGCCACTACCGGTCGCGGATCGGGGACATCAAGGCCGAGGCCGAGCGGCTGGCCGATGAGACGCTCCCCGCGCTGGTCGTGCAGCTGCGGGACGGAGCCTCGGTCGACACCGCGCTCAGCCGTACGGCCACCCCCACGGCCGGAGCGCATCAGCGGATCATGCGGACGCTGGCCGAGGAGGTCGGGCGCGGTGAGCGGATGCGGGCCGCGGCGATGTCCGCGTGCGCCAACGCGGCCGGCCGCGTACAGGCGCTCGCCACCGGAATGCTCGCGGACCTGCGGGAGATGGAGGACCGGCACGGCGAGGAAGTGCTCGGCGATCTGATGAAGCTGGACCATACGACGGCACAGGCGGGACGGCTGGCGGACAGCATCGCCGTACTGACCGGGGCCCGTTCCGGGCGTCGCTGGAACAAGCCGATCGCGATGGAGAGCATTCTGCGCGGTGCGATGGGGCGGATCAGCGCCTACCGCCGTATCCAGCTGCACAACAGCAGCGAGGCCGCGATCGCCGGGCATGCGGCCGAGGGCATCATGCATGCACTGGCCGAGATCATGGACAACGCCACGTCGTTCTCGCCGCCGCTGTCGCCCGTGCATGTGTACGTGGAGGAGGCGCAGGCCGGGGTCGTGGTCAGCGTCGAGGACAGCGGACTGGTGATGAGCGAGGCCGCGCTGCAGCGCGCCCAGCAGTCGGTGTCCGCGGCCACACTGGATCTGATGTCGCTGTCCGGCACGCGGCTGGGGCTCGCGGTGGTGGGCTGTCTGGCGCGTAAGCACGGGCTGAATGTGTCCTTCAGGCCGTCGGCGCGGGGCGGCACGGGTGTGGTGGTGCTGATTCCGCAGCAGTTGGTGACGCAGCCTCGGCCGCCGGCCCAGCGGGCGGAGCAGCCGCCGATCGCCGACACCGTCGTGACGGCTCCGCGGCCCTCGGTCCCGGCTCCCCGGCAGGCCCCGGACGCCGAGCCGCAGCCCCGGGCGGAGGCCCGGCCCGCGGCCGAGCCCGAGGCCACGCCCCGGTCCGACGCCCCGGCTCCCCTGCCCAGGCGCACCTCGCCGTCCGGCGCGTCCAAGGCACCGGCCGCGCGGGAGCCCGAGCCCGAGCCGGCCGCTCAGCCCGAACCCGCCTCCCAGGACCGGCCCGCCCCGCCCACCGAGTTCGGCGAAAGCGGCCTCCCCAAGCGCCGCCGTGGCCAGACCCTGGCCGCCGCCCCCATGGGTACGGGTCCGGCACACGGCCGGGCAGCCGTTGGCGGCGAGACCGCGCGGCCCACCCGCTCCCGTGAGGAGTCGGCGGCACGGTTCCGCGCCTTCCGCAAGGCCGTCCAGGGCACACCCGCCACGGACGCCGCCGACGGCACCCGTACCGACGCCGCCCCGGACACCCGTACCGACGGCCCACCCGCGTCACCCCCCGCACCCTCTCCAGCACGTCCGGAGGACGAGACCCGATGAACACCACCGACCGCAGCCTCGACTGGATGCTGGAGAACCTGCTCCAGAAGACCCCGGGTGCCCGGCATGCGCTGGTCCTCTCCCGGGACGGGCTCAAGCTCTGCCACTCCAAGGAACTGACCGTCGATCAGGCCGATCAGCTGGCCGCCATCGCCTCCGGGATCCAGAGCCTGTCGCACGGCGCGTCCGTGGAGTTCGGGGACGGTACGGGCGGCGTGCGGCAGGCGATGACGGAGTTCCACGGCGGTCTGCTGTTCATCGTGGAAGCCGGGAACGGGGCCCATCTGGCGCTGATCGCCGTCGAGGACGCCGACGTCGGCCTGATCGGCTTCAACATGAACGAGCTGGTGGAGCAGATCGGCGAGTATCTGCAGGCCGCCCCGCGCGGCGAGGGCGGTCAACCCGCATGAAACGGCTCGGTCCTGACGATGATCCGGACCGGCTCTACACCGTGACCGGCGGCCGCAGCCGGTCCGCCGACGACCGGACGCTCGACCTGGTGACCCTCATCGTCAGCGAATGCGACCCGACCCCGGGCATGCAGTCCGAGCATGCCCGGATCCTGACCATGTGCCGTCGCCCGCTGGCCGTCGTGGAGGTGGCGGCGGAGCTGCGGATGCCGGTCAGCGTGGTCCGGATCCTGCTGTCCGATCTGCTCGACCGCGGCCAGGTCACCGCCCGCCATCCGCGCACCCCCGCAACCGCCCAACTCCCCGCCGCCGACCTGCTGAAGGAGGTGCTCGATGCACTCCACCGCCTCTGAGAACGCCGCCGGGAACGCCACTGCCCCGGCCTCTGGGACCGCGGCCGGCACCGACGCCGACCGCATTCCGCTGAGCGCCACCGCCGACAACGGCCTGAAGATCGTCATCGTCGGCGGCTTCGGCGTCGGCAAGACCACCATGGTCCGCTCGGTGAGCGAGATCCGGCCGCTGAACACCGAGGAGACGATGACGCGGGCGGGCGTCGGCGTCGACGACCCGACGGGCGTCGAGGGCAAGTCGACCACCACCGTCGCCTTCGACTTCGGCCGGATCAGCATCAACGACAGCGCCGTGCTGTATCTGTTCGGCGCACCCGGCCAGGAACGCTTCTGGTTCCTGTGGGACCGTCTGTTCTCCGGCACGCTGGGCGCGGTCGTCCTGGTCGACACCCGCCGGCTGGACGACTCCTGGTACGCCATCGACCGGCTCGAGGCGCACGGGATGCCGTTCATCGTCGCGCACAACGACTTCGGCGGGGAGCCCCACACCCTGGAGCAGATCCGCGATGCGCTCGACCTCTCCCCCGAGGTACCGCTGATCTCGTGCGACGCGCGCGAGCGCGAGTCCAGCAAGGCCGTGCTGATCGCCCTGGTCGATCACCTCTACGCCCTGTCCACGCAAGCGGCCGGATCCACGCAGGAGCCCGTGTCCTTCCAGGAGCCCGTATCCGCCCAGGAGACCGCGGAGAGCGCACCGTGACCGAGCAGCAGCACCCTCCGGCCGGCGGCTGCCCGGTGCGGGCCGGTACGGCCGCCACGGACGCCGTACGGCTCTACGGCGCCGGCCTCAGCGACCCGGCCCGGCTCTACCGCGAGATGCGCACACAGCACGGGACGGTCGCGCCGGTCCTCCTCGACGGCGACATCCCCGGCTGGTTCGTCCTGGGCTACCGCGAACTGCACCAGGTCACCAGCAACCCGGAGCTGTTCGCCCGCGACTCGCGGCGCTGGCACGCCTGGGACACCATCCCCAAGGGCTGGCCGCTGCTGCCCTTCGTCGGGTACCAGCCGTCGGTGATGTTCGCCGAGGGCCCGGAGCACCGCCGCCGGGCCGGGGCGATCAGCGATGCGCTCACCGCGATCGACCAGTTCGAACTGCAGCAGATCTGCGAACGGCTGGCGGACGGGCTGATCGACGCGTTCGCCGGTTCCGGCGAGACGGATCTGATGGTCCACTACGCGGCCCGGCTGCCGCTGCTGGTCATCGCCGAGCTGTTCGGCTTCCCGCACACCGAGGTCCCCGAGCTGGCCGCCGACATCGCCGCCTCGCTGAACGAGGACGAGGGTGCGATCGCCGCGCATCAGCGGGTCGCCGCGCGCATACAGCGGCTGGTCAAGGCCAAGCAGGCACGGCCGGGCGCCGATGTGCCGTCCCGGCTGCTGGCCCATCGGGCGGGCCTGACCGGGGAGGAGGTCATCACCGACCTGCTGGTGGTGATGGCCGCCGCCCAGCAGCCGACCGCCAACTGGATCGGCAACACCCTGCGGCTGATGCTGACCGACGACCGCTTCGCGGTCAGCCTCTCCGGCGGACGCCGCAGCGTCGGCCAGGCCCTCAACGAGGTGCTCTGGCACGACACCCCGACGCAGAACTTCATCGGCCGCTGGGCGGTGCGCGACACCCAACTCGGCGGCCGCCGGATCCGTACCGGAGATCTGCTGATCCTGGGGCTGGCCGCCGCCAACACCGACCCCCAGGTACGCCCCGACACCGGCGAGGCGGGCTCCGACGGCAACCAGGCCCATATGTCCTTCAGCCACGGCGAACACGCCTGCCCCTACCCCGCTCCCGAGATCGCCGAGGTGATCGCCAAAGCGGCGGTGGAGGTGCTGCTCGACCGGCTGCCGGATGTGGTGCTGGCGGTTCCGGCCGAGGATCTGGTCTGGCATGCGTCGGTGTGGATGCGCGGACTGGTCGGCCTGCCGGTCGAGTTCACTCCCGCGTACACGCCGATTCCGGCGATGGGGGCACCGGGCGCGGTGTACGGATGACATGCGGGCCGGTGTTTCACATGAAACACCGGCCCTGATCCCGTTTCACGTGAAACATCGCCCCTGCCCGTGTTTCACGTGAAACACCGTTCCTGGAACGCCAGTTACCCTCCCGCACCCGCCGGCGTGAACCGCACCGGCAGCTCATCCAGCCCCCGTGTGAACACCCCCTGCTCCCGCGGCTCCGCCCCCGGCGCCAGTGCCACGTCCGGAAGCGCCTCCAGCAGCTGGGCCACTCCCACCTCGACCTCCGCCTTCGCCAGCAGCGCGCCGACACAGAAATGCCGGCCGAGGGCGAACGAGAGATGGTCCGCGGCGGCCGAGAAGGCGGTGGTGGCGGACAGGTCCGCGCGGTGGATGTCGAAGGTGTCCGGGTCGGCGTAGCGCCGCTCATCGCGCCCGGCCGAGCCGATCAGGCAGGTGACGGTGGAACCCTGGGGAATCTCGCCGCCGCCGATGGCGACGTCCTCCGCGACCTGCCGCATGATCATGTGCACCGGCGGGGTGTAGCGCAGCGTCTCCGCGAACGCCGGCGCGATCAGCGAGTGGTCGGCTCGCACCGCGGCCAGCTGCTCGGGGTGCCGCAGCAGGTTGTGCATCAGACTGGATATCGCCTTGTCGGTGGTCTCCCCGCCGGCCGTCAGCAGCAGGCTGCAGAACGCCTTGATGTCCTCGTCGCTCATCCGCGTTCCGTCGATCTCCGCGGCACAGAGGGTGGACAGCAGATCGTCACCGAGATTGTCGCGGCGCTCGCGGATGACGGGCAGCAGATACGCGGCGAATTCGTCCCGCGTCCGGAGTCCGGCCTCGGCCACGTCCGGATCCTGGGCGAGATTGCCGAGGAAACCGACGATCGCCGTGTACCAGCGGTGAAAACGCTCGTGATCGGCCCGGTCGAGCCCCAGCATGTCGACGATGACACCGACCGGGAAGCGCGTCGCGAACTCCGCCACCAGGTCGACGCTCCCCGCCTCCCGGAACGCATCGATGAGGTGACGGGCGTTGCGCTCGATCACCAGAAGGAACGACTGCTCCAGGGTGTTGCCGCGGAAGGCCGGCGCGACCAGCGCCCGGCGCACCGCGTGCTCGCGCCCGCTCATCTGCAGAATGGTCCGGCCGTGCACCGGCTCCAGCTGCCAGTCGTAGTTGTCCGTCGTGAACACCGGGTCCTTGAAAGCCCGTTCGACGTCTTCGTACCGCGAGATGATGTAGCTCTGGGTGGGCTCGTGGTGCAGCAGCGGAAAGTCGTCGCGCAGCACGCGATAGGCGGAATACGGGTCTGCGGCGAATTCCGGCGACAGGATGTCCGGCGCCTGCGGCGCGTGGAGGTTCACGGGCACGACTCTCCTCAGTAGGTGTACGGGACGGAGCCAGGGCATCGCGGCCGTCCGCACGACCAAGATCGTCTCTCCGGTGCACCCGCATCAAGACCTCGGCAGCACGGAAGCCACTGTCCACGCTCCGTTTCCGCCCCCTGCGCCACCTCTCCCCCACACCGCTCTGACCAGGCACGATACGCCGTTCGACGGTAATGACAACGGTCACCGGTGCAGCCTTTGGATCTCCCGCCGAAGTGCGGTTTGCTTCGCATCGACGACCCAGGAAGGAGCGCGCCATGACCGAGCACGCCCACAACCACCCGGGCGGCCACTCCCATGGCCACTCGCACGGTGTCGCCCCGGACGCCGACCGCCGCTGGCTGCGCGCCGCGCTTCTGCTCCTGACCGCGTACATGGCGGTCGAGGTCGTCATCGGCGTGCTGGCCCGGTCCCTGGCCCTGATCTCGGACGCCGCGCACATGCTCACCGACGCGGTCTCCATCATCCTGGCCCTGATCGCGATGCGGCTGGCCGCCCGGCCCGCGCGCGGCGGCTACACCTACGGCCTCAAGCGCGCCGAGATCCTCTCCGCCCAGGCCAACGGCATCACCCTGCTGCTCCTGTCGGCCTGGCTCGGCTACGAGGCCGTGCAGCGGCTGATCTCACCGCCCGAGGTGACCGGCGGGCTCGTCCTCGTCACGGCCCTCTCCGGCATCGTGATCAACCTCGTCTGCACCTGGTTCCTCTCCCGGGCGAACCGCTCCAGCCTCAACATCGAGGGCGCCTACCAGCACATCCTCACCGACCTCTTCGGCTTCGTCGCGACCGCCGTCTCCGGCCTGATCGTGCTGACCACCGGCTTCCAGCGGGCCGATGCGATCGCCACTCTCATCGTCGTCGCACTGATGCTGAAGGCCGGTACGGGCCTGGTCCGCGAGTCCGGCCGGATCTTCATGGAGGCCGCTCCGGCCGGCGTCGACCCGGACGCACTGGGCGACCACCTGGTGGCAGAGGACCAGGTCGTCGAGATCCACGACCTGCATATCTGGCAGATCACCTCCGGCCAGCCGGCCCTCTCCGCGCACATCCTGGTGGCCCCCGGCGGTGACTGCCACAAGGTCCGCCGCCGCCTCCAGGCACTCCTCAGCACGCAGTACGGCATCACCCACGCCACCTTGCAGGTCGACCACGTGGGCGAGGAAGCCGCCGCCCCCGAAGTCCTGACCCTCAGCCCCGGCCCCGCCCCCGAACCCTCTGCCGCCGACCACTGCGCGGACGCCCACGGCCCGGTCCACCGGCCGGGGCCACACGACCACTAGGTTGTTCGGCCCTCAGGGCGGTCGGGCAGTGCGGGTCGGCGATCCTGCGCGCCGCCGCACGCGCTCGCCGCCTGCCCTCAGTCCGGCCGTCCCCGGGCGTCCGACGCCGCCCCGCCTGGCCTATCGCGTCCCCCATTGGCACCGCCCCGGCTCGCGCCCGCCGCCCGCCCGGCATTGCCTGGACATCTGGCCATGTCCCTCCCACCAGGAAGGACCGGACGCGATGTCAGCGAGCGCACCCGTACGCCTCCGCGGCCGGATGAGGGAGGCGGAACGCCTGCCCGAACCGCCCCGGCGACAGCCCGTTCGCGCGCTGGGCGCCTGCGCGCTGCTGCTCATCGGCAGCCTGCTCCTGCCCCTCAGCCTGGCCACCGTATGGGCGCGCAGCGAACTGACCGACACCGACCGGTACGTGGCCACCGTCGCGCCCCTCGCCGCGAACCACACCGTCCAGGACGCCATCGTCCACGACGTCACCAACGGGGTGATGACCCACATCCGCCTCGACGGCCTCCTGAAGGCCATCCCCCGCGCCGAACGGGCCGCGCTGCTGAAGCGCTTCACCCGCGGTCTGCGCGAATTCGTCGACAAGCAGGTCCGCCAGGTTGTGACCGGGCGTTCCTTCCCCGAGGTCTGGACCGGCGTCCACCGCGCCGCCCACCGGGCGCTGGACGACAGCCTCACCGCCTCCGGCGACGCCCCGGTGACCCTCGACCTCACCCCGGTCCTCGACCGCGTCCGCCACCAGCTCGCCGGCAACGGCCTGGGCATCGACATCGCCCACCGCATCCCCCGCATGGGCGCCGAGGTCGTCCTCCTGCGCTCCCCCGACGTCCCCCGCGCCCGCCTCGCCTACCGGGCCGTCCGTACCGCCGCCCCCCTGCTCCCGTCGGCCGCCGCGGTGTGCCTGCTGGCCGGATTCCTCCTGGCCCGGCGCCGCCGTCGGGCCCTGATCTGCGCCGGGGTGGGCTGTGCCGCCACGGCCGCCCTGCTCGCGGCGGCCCTTGACCTGTTGCGGGCCCGCGCCCTGGACGGCCTCCCCGCAGTGATCCCCCGCCCGGCCGCCTCGGCGTACGCGGACACGCTCACCGGTTCGTTGCGGGACGGGGTGTGGCTGGCCATCGGCGCGGCCCTGGCGACGGCCGCGGTCGCCGCGATCGGTCCGCCTGCGGTGCGGGCGGCGCGGCGGCTGTCACCTCGCTGAGTGCTCACCCAATACCGGTCCATCGCCGATGAGTTGATGCATCTGCCCAGCTGCCTCACCAGCCCGCTCACCGACGTACTGCGGATCGCGGAGAGCCGGGGCGGGCGGCTCCGCGACGGATGACGCGGGGCCGTAACGGCTGACGTCTAGGCTGTCAGCATGAACTGCCAGTGGTGCCAAGGCACCGGATACGCGACCCGGGCGCTGGCCTACTCGCCCGGCGTGTGCCCGTTCCAGGGTCCTGCCGAGACCGTGCACCGGGCCGGCGAGTGCAGGCACTGCCGGGGGACCGGGGCGTACGACTCACGGCGGGACCCGACCTTGGAACACTGGCGCGGCGAAGGCCAACAGGCCTGAGCGAACGGCGCATCCACACCTTGAGGCTGGCCGAGTCTGCCGGACGCTCAGCCGTCGATGCCCAGCCGCTCGGCGATCGCCCGCGGTACCTCGTACGGCCGTTCCGGGGGCAGCAACCGCTGGGCCTGCGCGGCCCGGCCGCTCTGCAGCAGGGTGGCGATCTTGCGTACCCGGTCGGTGAGGTCGGTGAGGCCGACCACCCACTCGTCGGCGTAGGTGCGGATCAGGTCGCGGCCGATGCCTACCTGGATGCTGTAGTGGTTGAGGGGCGCACCGCGCAGGGAGCGTTCGGGGTCCCATTGGACGTGGACGGCGGCGACGGCGACGGCGGAGGGCTCCGAGGTCGTCAACACCGCACGCGAGAGGGCTTCTTCCCAGCCGTACCGGGTGATACGTACCGCAAGAATGCGCTGCTGGCCGGGCTTCTGGGCCCAGTTGCTGCGGTGCATCAGCCAGCGGAACGACGGCTTGATCCAGGTCATGCGGCGGAAGGAGAAGGGCGGCACGAAGCGGCCCGCTTGCAGTGCCGCTTCGGCCACGGCGGGGGCGTAGGCCTGGTAGACGGTGAGGGTGCGGGCGTCGTGGTCGGCGCGTATGTGGCGGAGCATTGGCGGCAGGGTGCCGCGTGGGGGGCCGGCGCGGCCACCCGTTTTCGGGACGGGCGGGTAAAGCCCAGGCCGAGGCGCGATGTTTCACGTGAAACGGCCGGCCGCCAAGGGGAGACAGGCGGCCGGTCGGTGTCCGTGCGGCCGGGTCGGCCAGTGGCCGGTGGCCGGTAGCCGGTAGCCGGTGGCCAGCTCAGATCGCGAGGACCGTCTTGCCCTGTGCCCGCCCCGTCCGGCTTGCCGCGAGCGCGTCGGGGGCCTCTTCGAGGGAGACCTCACGGCCTACGAGGACGGTGAGGCGGCCCGCGTCGACCTGCCCGGCGAGGATTTCGAGGAGTTGCGGGGAGGGCCGGTTGACGAAGTTGAAGCCGCGGAGGTTGTGCTCGGTCAGGACGTCCGCGTCGGCCGACCCGATGAGGGAGACGGCCGTGCCGCCGTCCCGTACGGTCCTGGTCAGTTCGATGAAATCGTCGGGGTTGCTGATCATGTCGATCAGTACGTCGACGCCGTCGGGGTACGCCGCCAGGACCTGGTCCGCGACCGGGCCCACGGTGTGGTCGAAGGTTTCGGCGGCGCCCAGATTCCGCATCAGCTCGGCCATCGCCGGACGGGCGGTGGCGAGCACCTCGGCGCCGCGGCCAGCGGCCAGCTGGGTGGCGAAGGTCCCGACCCCGCCGGTGGCGCCGACGATCAGCACCCGCCGGCCCTCGCTGATGCGGGTCTCCTCGACCAGGTTGTACGCCGTCATCCCGGCCGTCGGCACGGCGGCGGAGCTCGCATAGGTGACGCTGCGGGCGGCATGCGCGATCTTCTGCTCATCGGCGACCGCCACCTCGCAGTACGAGCCGCCGCCCCGCTCCGGTCGCTGGAACTGGCCGAACACCGAGTCCCCGACGGTGAACCGCCGTACCCCGGTCCCCACCGCCAGCACCTCACCGGCTCCGTCCGACCCCAGGACCAGCGGGAAGAGTGCCTGAACGGCGCTGCCGAACTCGCCGTCGGCGAGCTTCCAGTCGACGGGGTTGAGTCCGGCGGCGGCCAGCCGTACCAGGACCTCGCCCGGCCCTGGTTCGGGCTGCGGCAGATCCATGAGCTGCGGCGGTTCACCGAATGCGCTGACTGCTACGGCTCTCATGTGGCGTTCCCTTCCACCCTTCCCCAACCGGAGGTCACCCTTCCCCAACCGGCGGCCGAAGTGGATCGTAAGCACGCAGGAGGGGCCGGATGCGGCAGGAGGAGAGCGGTGTTCCGGAAGCAACTCGTATGGCCGGAATCCGGACCCCGTTCGCCCGCCTATACGGCCTGCAGCGCCAGCGTCGGGGAGAGGCGCGCGGCCCGTACCGCCGGATACAGGCCCGCGACCGTGCCGATCACCAGCGTTGCGCCGAAGCCGCCGCCGACCGCCCACAGCGGCACCACCCAGGGCATACCGCCCGAGTCGGCGAAGGCGTAGGTGGCGGCAGCGCCGAGGGCGATACCGGCCAGGCCGCCCAGGCCGGACAGGAGAAGGGACTCGGTGACGAACTGAAGGCGGATCTGGCCGCGGGTGGCGCCCATGGAGCGGCGCAGGCCGATCTCATGGCGGCGCTCCAGAACCGAGATGATCATGGTGTTGGCGACGCCCACGCCGCCGACGAGCAGCGCCACCCCGCCCAGCCCGAGCAGCAGATTCGTGAATGCGCCCTCGGTCGCGGCCTTGGCCTGGAGGGCCGAGGACGGGTCGGTGACCAGGACGTTGCGCGGGTTCTCCGGGTCGACGGTCTGTGGGATCAGCTCACGTACGGCCTGGACGGAGGCGTCGGTGGAGCTTTCGTAGATCGCGGTGGGGTGGCCGTCGAAGCCGAGCAGTCGGGCTGCGGCCGGCCAGCCGACCAGGGCGGAGCGCTCGATCTCGGGTGCGAGCGGGAGCGGGGCGAGGATGCCGATGACGGTGAAGTAGCGGCCGCCGATGTACACCTGCTGACCAGGGCTGACGATGCCGAGCCGCTGGGCGGAGACCTGGCCGAGGACGACGGAGGGGTAGCGGCCGGTGGCGGCGTTGAGCCAGGCACCGGAGGCCATGGTGCCGCGCAGGGTGCGCAGGAGTCCCTCGCTGGTGGCTTTGAGGGTGATGCCGCCGGTCTCCTCCTGCGGGATCTTCTCGCTGCGGCGGACGGACTGGCCGAGGTCGCCGGTGGCGCCGACCTGCTGGACTCCGTCGATGCGGCCCACCATCCCCGGTGACCGTTCGGGCAGCTGCACCTTTTCCCCGAACATGTCCTGGCCGGGCGTGGCGACCAGCATATTGGTCCCCAATGCGTCCAGTTTCCGCAGGAGTTGGGCCTTGCTGGAGGCGGAGATGCCGACCACCGCGACCATGGTTACGATGCCGATGGCGATACCGAGGGCGGACAGGACGACCCGCAGGGGGCGGGTGCGCAGCCCGGCGGAGCCGACGTGGAGGACGTCGCGGGGGCGGAGGGCGGCGGGCGAGAGCCGGGTGCGTCGTCTCATGTGGCCGCGCTCCCGGAGCCGTCGGCGGTGGTGCTGCTCTGCACGGGCCCGGCGGCTCGTGCCTCGTCCGTGACCACCTGGCCGTCCCGGATCCGTACCTGGCGGGGCAGTTGTGCGGCGATCTCGCTGTCATGGGTGATGACGGCGATGGTGGCGCCCTCCTCGTTGAGATCGTGCAGCAGCGCCATGACCGCCGCACCGGAGGCGGAGTCCAGCGCGCCGGTCGGTTCGTCGGCCAGGAGGAGATCACCTGGACCTGGATGCCGTGGTCCCGCAGGCACTGGCGGTGCTTGTACGCGGCGTCCGCTTCCTTGCCCTTGCCGCCGGCGTCCGTCCCCTTGGACTCGCCACCACCGTCGCCGTCGGAGCAGGCGGTGCCGAATATCGCCAGACCGGCGGTCAGTGCCACCGCCACGAGGGGTGTGGTGCGCCTGCGCTGCCTCATGTTCATGGCTTTCCTCCGTGCCGAATGCCGCATAGGGATGTGACCGAACGCCGCAGAGGCTGACACGGAGCCGCATTTCCTTTCCCTAACCGATTCTTGGAACTCGGCGGCCCGGTGTTTACATCGGCGAAAGGTGCCCCTCGGGTACACATGACCCCATGCGCGTGCTGGTGGTGGAGGACGAGGAATTCCTCGCGGAAATGATTGCCGAGGGCCTGCGCCGCGACGCGATCGCGGCCGATATCGCCCATGACGGCAAGGAGGCCCTGGGCAAGCTGCGGTTCGGGGCGTACGACGTGCTCGTACTGGACCGCGATCTGCCCGGCCTGCACGGTGACGAGGTCTGCCGCCGGGTGGTGGCGCAGGGGCTGCTGACACGGGTGCTGATGCTCACCGCGTCCGGCACGGTACGTGACCGGGTGGACGGGCTGGGGCTGGGCGCCGACGACTACCTCACCAAACCGTTCGCGTACGAGGAGCTGGTGGCCCGGGTCCTGGCACTCGGCAGGCGGGTGCGTCCCGCGCTGCCGCCGGTGATCGAGCGGGCCGGGGTCAGCGTGGACACCGCCCGCCGTCTCGCCGTCCGCGACGGCCGCCCGCTGCCCCTTTCCCGTAAGGAATTCGCGGTGCTGGAGGTGCTGCTGCGCGCCGACGGCGCGGTGGTCAGCGGCGATGACCTGATCGAGGAGGTCTGGGAGGAGCACACCAGCTACCGCACCAACGCCGTGCGGGTCACCCTCAGCAAGCTGCGCGCCAAGCTGGGCGATCCGCCGGTGATCGAGACCGTGCCGGGGGCCGGATACCGGATGGGCGACGGGATCCGGCCGGGCGGCGGGTACGGCATGGGCCACGGCAGGTGAGGACTCCCTGGCCCGCCCGCAGCGAACGTGTCCGGCTCACCGCCCTCTACGGCGGGCTGCTGGTGCTGGCGGGCGCGATGCTCATCGGCCTGGTCTATGTCCTCGTACGGCAGGGCCTGTACTCCAGCCTGAGCACCGCGGTCACCACCGCGACCCCGCGAAGTCCGGCCCCGCTCGCCCCCAGCGCCACCCTCGGTCCGACCATGGCGCCCGCCGCACGTATACCCGGCCACGACCGGACTCCGAGCGAGGGCAGCCTCTACCGCATCACCAAGAACATCACCGATGCCACCGAACAGGCCGCGCTCAGCCGTCTGCTGACCGTCTCACTGATCGCCCTGGTGCTCTTCGCGGTCATCTCGGTGGCCCTGGCCTGGTGGATGGCGGGACGGGTGCTGCACCCGGTCTCCGTCATCACCCGCACCGCCCGCCGGCTCTCCGCCGCCAACCTGCACGAACGCATCGCCCTGGACGCACCGCCCGGCGAACTCAAGCAGCTCGCCGACACCTTCGACGGCATGCTCGACCGGATCGAGCATCTGGTCTCCGCACAACAGCGGTTCGCCGCCAACGCCGCCCATGAACTGCGCACCCCGCTCGCCGTGCAGCGAGCCGCCGCGGAGATCGGCCTCGCCAACCCGGACCCGGACAACGTACGGCGCATCCGCGGCAAACTGATCGAGGTCGCCGAGGACAGCGAGCAGCTCATCGAGGGTCTGCTGCTGCTCTCCGTCTCCGACCAGGGACTGCAACGCCGCGAGCCGGTCGCGCTGGGCGGCCTCGCCGAGACCGTCGCCGCCGAGTACGCCGATGACGCCTGGCAGCGCGGGCTGACCATCGCCACCGACACCCGCCCCCTGACCGTCGACGGCGACCCCGTCCTGCTCGCGCATCTGGTCCGCAACCTCGTCGCCAACGCCGTACGCCACAACCGCCCCGACGGCCGGATCACCCTGAGCATCCATGACCGCACCCTGGAGATCACCAACACCGGCCCGCCCGTCCCCGCCGAGTCCGTCCCGTACCTCTTCGAGCCGTTCCGCCGCCTCGATGCCCGCCGCCATGCCCCCGGCGAGGGTGCGGGCCTGGGCCTGTCCATCGTTGCGTCCCTCGCCCGCGCCCATGCCGCGGAGGCCGTCGCCCATCCGAACCCCGGCGGCGGCCTGACGGTCCGGGTCACATTCCCCGCCCGACTTCCCGAATGACCGGGGGAAGCGCGCTGCGCCGTTTCACGTGAAACATGGCGACGTGCACGACCTGTCAGACACGCACGACGTGTGAGACCGCGCACGACGTGTACGACGGCGGGTGTTTCACGTGAAACGGGGGACCGCGCCCTCACTGCCGTCACTGCCTCTCGTACAGACGCTGATGCCACCACCGCCCATGCGCCCGCCACGGGTTCCGCCAGGCGTTCGGGTCCGGCAGCGTACGGCGCCGGAGCTCGGCATCGAGGCGGTTCACCACACGCCCCAATTCGACGCGGGCGCGCGGGGAAAGCCGATGCAGAACCGTCTCCAGCGCGTCCCTGGCGATCGCGACATCGTCCGCGATTTCACAGCCGGGGCAGCCGCACTCCGCCGGAACGAGCATGAGATAGCGGCCGGGACGCCGCAGAAACATCCGGCAGGCGCGCAGCGCTGCTTGCGTGACGCCGGGCCACAGATCGTCATGCTGACGCTCCGCCCGCCAGAGCTCTGCACTCGTCCGCTCCGACAACCGGTCGATCCGGCCGTGACACGGGTCGAGAAGGGGTGGTCGCGCTGCTGCGGCGCGCACGGCGCCGGGCCGGTTACGCGGCACAGGCCTTTCGGTATGCGTGCATGCCCGGCATCCTGCCACGCGGCCGTCCGCGCCGCCGCGCTCTTTCTCCGCTCGCCCCTTCCCGCAGCAATTCCCGCGGCTATTCCCCCGTTTTCTTCGGCAACAGCCCTTTCGACACCAGGTAGTTACGCGCCACATCCGCCGGCAGCCGCCGCCAGCTGTCCACCTGCTCATTGAGCCGCGCCAGCTCCGCGGTGGTCAGCACCTTGTTGAGGCGATCGAGCGCAGCCGCCGCCCGTGGGCCGCCGGCGCGGGAGCGATTGACCAGTGGGACGACGTTGTCCGCGTTCTGCAGCTTCTTGTCGTCGGTGAGCAGCACCAGCCCGAACTGGTCGAGGGTGGCATCGGTGCTGGTGGTGAGCACCATCTGGTCCTGGCCGTTCTGGACGGCCTGCTTGGCGGGGGTGGTGCCCACGCCCTTCGGGTCGACGGCGGTGATGCGGATCCCGTACTTCGTTCGCAGCCCAGGCGCGCAGAACGGCCGCTGAACGCACTCGTCACCCGCCGCCAGCCGCACCGGCAGCCCGGAGCGGCCCAGGTCGCTGAGGGTTCTGAGGTGGTGCCTGGTGGCGTACGAGCGGCTCACCGCGAAGGCGTTCTGGTCGACGGCCCGGCCCGCCGGCAGCACGGCAAGACCCCGGGCCGCGGCCAGCTTGCGCAGCGCGGTCATCGTGGCGCCGAGGTCGGGTGAGGCGACCGGGGCGGCCTTGGGCCCGTGGGTCTTGGCGTTGAGCCAGTCCGCGAGGGTGGCGGCGTACTCGGGGACGACATCGATCTGGCCGTTCTCCAGTGCCGGTTCATACAGCTCACGGTTGCCGACGGTGAGAAGGTCGGTTCGGTAGCCGGCGTGGCCGAGCAGCGCCGCGTACATCTGGGCCAGCAGCTCGCTCTCGGTGAAACCGGCCGAGCCGATGGACAGATGGCGGCTGTCCCCGGGCGAGGCGGTGATCGCACCGCGGTCCTCGAGGGAGGGGCCGCCGCCGCAGCCGGACAGGACGGCGGCGGCCACGACGGCCGCTGCGGCGGCGATACGGGTGCGCCTCAACGGATGGGTCCTCACCGGATGGGCCCTCACCGGATCCGGCCCCGCACCCACGCTGGGGCACACTTCTGCCCCAGCTCGAACGCCGCCTCCATCACCAGCGCGAACACCGCGACGATCACCGCCCCGGCCACCACCTGCGGCGTGCTGGCGAGGTTGAAGCCCGCGGTGATGATCCGGCCCAGACCGCCTCCGCCCACCAGCGCGGCGAGCGTGGCGGTGGCCACCAGCTGTACGGCGGCGATCCGGATACCGGTCAGGACCAGCGGAAACGCCAGCGGCACCTCGACCCGCCACACCAGCTGCGTCCCGGTCATCCCCATCCCGCGGGCGGCCTCCACCACGTTCCGGTCCACCTCGCGCATCCCCACATACGCATTGGTCAGCAGCGGCGGAATGGCGAACAGCACGAGGGCGATGACGGTGGGCCACTGCCCGTACCGTCCGATCGGGGTCAGCAGGAGCAGCACCAGCACGGCGAAGGTCGGCACCGCGCGGCCGATGTTGGCGAGATTGACGGCCAGCGCGCCGCCGCGCCCGAGATGGCCGAGCGTCAGCGCGATCGGCAGTGCGATCACGATGCTGATGGCCAGACAGACGAAGGTCAGGACGAGGTGTTGTTCGAGCCGGTGCCAGACGCCGTTCTCGCCGGACCAGTTGGCGGCGGTGGTCAACCAGGACCAGACCGCGGAGAGGGTGTTCACGGCCACCGCCCGGTCGCCGCGACCGGCCGCCGCGCGCCTGCTGCGGCCCGGGCCCGCACCCGCGTCGTCCGGCCCGCCCGCCGCCAGGGCGTGAGCAGCCGTTCCGCCCCGAGCAGCAGCACATCGAGGACGACGGCGATGATCACGCACAGCACGGAGGCGGTGAGCACCTGCGCCTTGAAGTAGGAGTTCATCCCGGCGTAGATGAGATTGCCCAGCCCGCCGTACCCGACGATCGCCCCGACCGTGGTGAGCGAGACCGCCGAGACGGTGGCGATCCGCAGCCCGGCCAGCGCGGCGGGCAGCGCCAGCGGCAGCTCCACGGCCAGCAGTTGCCGCATCGGCCCGTAGCCCATCCCGCGCGCGGCCTCCTTGGCCTCCGCCGGGACGCCGTCCAGCCCCGCCAGGATGTTCCGGACGAGCAGGGTGAGCGAGTAGAGGGCGAGGCCGACCACGACGAGGGTGGCGGACAGCCCGTAGACCGGCAGCAGCAGCGAGAACATCGCCAGCGACGGGATCGTGTAGATCACCGTGGTGATGCCGAGCACCGGCCCGAGCGTCCAGCGACGGCGCCGGGCCAGCACCGCCAGCGGGACCGCGATCAGCAGGCCGAGCGCCACCGAAATCACCGTCAGCTGGAGGTGCTGCGCGACGGCGTCGAGCAGGATCTGCCGACGGGTGCTCAGGTAGTCGCCGCAGATCCAGTCGTTACGGGCCAGGCAGTCGTCCGGCGGCGGTGCGGTCACGCTACGAGTCCATCCCGGCGGCGGCCGGGGTGTCGCGCCCACCGCGTCCGATCGAGTCCCGCCCACCGCATCTCACACAGGCAGCCCCCGGAGTACCGGGGCGTACACACCCCACGTATACATGCCATGAATACACCCTGTGTATAGTCCGTGAAGTCCGTTCGGTCCATGCCGACGCGGGGGGGCGACGCCCCGCCGCGCCGCGCTGCGTGCTGCCCGAAATCGCAGGTCAGACCGCCTCTCGGACGCCCCGCCGTACCGCCCGCGTTCGAAAGGGACCCACATGCCGAAGCAGAAGTCCGCAGTCCGCAGCATGTCCGCAGCCGGCATATCCGGGCTGCTGACGGCCACCACCCTGGCCCTGGCCCTCAGCGGCTGCGCCTCGTACGACGTCACCGCCCCGGCCGACGCCCGCGCCGATGCCATCGCAGCCGCGGAATCCCCCGACGAGGACGGAAAGAACGGGGACGCAAAGGACACAGACGCCCGGAACGGGAAGAGCGCCGAGCGGACCGGCGCCCCCGGCGTCGACTGCCGCAAGGCCAAGTGCGTGGCTCTCACCTTCGACGCCGGCCCCAGCGAGAACACCAACCGGCTGCTCGACATCCTCAAGAAGGAGAAGGTGCACGCCACCTTCTTCATGCTCGGCAAGAACCACATCGCCGAACGCCCCGCCGAGGTCAAGCGGATCGACGCCGAGGGCCATGAGCTGGCCAACCACACCTGGTCGCACCAGATCCTCACCGACATCGAACCGGCCGAGGCCAAGCGGGAACTCTCCCGCGTCCAGGACGCCGTACGAAAGATCACCGGCAGGACGCCGACGCTGATGCGCCCGCCGCAGGGGCGGACCGACGAGAGCGTCTCCCAGGTCAGCAAGGAGCTGGGCCTGGCACAGGTGCTGTGGAGCGTGACCGCCAAGGACTACCAGACCACCGACTCGGACCTGATCACGAAGCGGGTGCTGGACCAGACCGAGCGCGACGGCATCATCCTGCTGCACGACATCTACAAGGGAACCGTCCCGGCCGTCCCCGGCATCATCACGCAGCTGAAGAAGCGCGGCTACACGATCGTCACGGTCTCGCAGCTCCTCTCACCGGCGAAGCCGGAGCCGGGGATGGTCTACCGGCCGTAGGCCGCCGCGGAAAACCGCAGACGAAAGGGTGCGCCGGTATCGACCGGCGCCCCCTTCGCGGCATGTCACCTCAGCCTCGCGACTGCTCCGCCTCCACGCGCTTGCGCTCACCCGGCGAGGCGGCCGGCGCGTTCGACGGCGCCGTGCCCTGCCCCGGAACCGGGGTCTTCGGCGGCACGGTCCCCGGCTTGCGCGGCGGCTTCACGGCCTCCGTGTCCTGAGGGAACGTCAGCTGCTGGCTCTGCCACTCCAGCGCCGGCACCACCTCGCGCCGCCAGGTGGTGAACTGGTGGCTGCCCCGCGGCAGGATGATCGAGTCCACCGTCATCGGCGGCTTGGCGGCGTGGATGAACTTCATCGTGTCGCCGTAATCCTGCTCGCCCTGGCGGCTGCTGGCCACCAGCGCGGAGACCTGCGGCGCGGGCAGGTGCTTGAGCCGCCACAGCAGGTCGTGCTCCCGCTCCCGCTTCGCGCCCGCAAGGCCGGGGCCGAAGAGGCTGCCGGTGGTGAGGTCGTCCTTGATGCGGTAGTCACCGGAGAGCGAGACCGCCGAGGTGTAGACCTTCGGGTTGCGCATCGCCAGCTGGAGCGAGCACGTGCCCCCGGACGAGTACCCGAACGCGCCCCAGGCGCTGGGGTCGCGACCGACCCGGTACGCCGACTTCATCGCGTCCGGCAGGTCCTTGGTGAAGAACGTCTCGGCCTGCGGCCCGCCCGGTACGTCCACGCACTCGGTGTCCCGCGGCGGCGCGATCGTCGGCCGGACCATCACGATCACGGTCGGCTGCATCCTGCCCTGCGCGATCAGGCGGCCCGCGTTCTGCGGCACCTGGAGGTGCTGCGCGAGGTTCATGATGCCGCCGGGGTAGCCGCTGATCACGACCATGACCGGGAACCGCTGGCGGCGGAACTGCTGCTGGAAGTACTGCGGCGGCAGATAGACGAAGCCCGGATTGATGGCCCGGGTCCGGCGGCCGATGATCCGTACGGACTCGACCTTGCCCACCTTGTCCGCGGGGCCCTTGGGCAGACCGGTCACCCGGTCGAGGCCCTGGGGGCCGGCCGGCTGGACCAGGCCGCCCTTGATGTTGCCGATCGACGCGTACTGCCCGCCGTTCTGGCTCACGGACACCGGTGCCTGCTCGTTGTTGCCCAGCAGCTCGTCCCAGCTGCCGTAGAACTCAAAGCTCGAATTCACCGCCAGAGCGAGCGCGCACACGATGGACAGCTGGGTGACCACGATGGCGCCGAGCCGGCCCAGCACGGACCGCACTCCGCTCCGGGACAGCTTGGGCCAGAGCCACACCGTGGCAGCCACACAGGCCAAGGCCAGCACGACCACCGTGATTTCGAGCGACTGACTGGTCAGCCCCATGCGCCCACATCTCCTGTCACCCCCGAAAGGGTTCTTGCCTACGTATCGGCCGCCTAGATGCACAACGGGCGGCTCAGGACAATGGTCACCGGAGAAGACGGGCACACCTGCTTGTCGGATACCTGAGCGACTTAGTTCTTACCTATCTCTTGCTCAAACGTTTCCGGGGCGTGATGTCCCGGCCGTGCCCGGGGTGCGGGGCGGTCCGGCCGGGGGTGCGGTCGGAGCGGACGGGATGGGCGAGAACCAGCCACGCACGGGGCGCCACAGCCTCAGGCGTGACCGTAACGGGGGGCCGTGTCCGTAACGGGGGCCGCGGCCTTGACCGTCACGTGCCGGACATTCCGTTACGACCGCCGATCGCATTCCCATCCCCCGAAATGCACAGATTTCCGTACGGCTACCCGCGCTCATACGCGCGCTCAACGGCAAGAACTTCCGCCGCCTGCGCAAGAACAGCGAAGAACGCCGAACGATTTGACAACAACTTCGATTCGCCGCGGCATCATGAACCCGCCCCGCCACACGTCAGCGCAATCATGAACTTCGGGTGAATGCCTGGGCGATGCGATTCCGCGGGACGCCGTTCAAACGCGCAAACCCTTCCGTATGCAGGGGGAATGCCCGGCCACCCCGCCAGACCCCTGGATCGCCCGCCACACAAGGCGCGGGGTCCCACGATGAGGCCGGTGCAGGCCGCTACCCTTACGTATCCGTCCTGGTCAGGGACATGTCTGTGTTTCACGGACATTCGCCGCACCCCACCACACGCAAGAGAGGTTCGCCGATGGGCATTCGGAGTCTGCTGCGCAACGCTTTCGGCCGCTCCAAGGCGGCCCGCGAACAATCCGGCGCGGCACGGGACGGCGCCGACCGGGCGCCGGAATCGGCAACGATCCCGGAGGCCCGCGAGGAATCCGTCCCGGCCGCCGCCCCCGAACCCGAGGTCCCGGCCGCGCGCACGGCGCCCGGCGAGGCGCCGGCCACGGCCGCTCTTCCCGCGCAGGGCAGCCCGGTGGACGAGAAGGCGAAGACGGCTCCCTCGGTACGGGAGGAGGTCACGCTGGACGAGGAGCCGGCGGCGGCCGACAAGCCCGGCGAGGCCGGTGCGGTTGCCGAGGCCGGCGCGGTGGTCGAGACCGACGCGGCTGTAGAGCCCGATGCGGTTGTCGTGGCTGACGGGCCTGCCGTGGCCGACGAGGCCCCCGCGGCGGAGGGCACCGCCACCAGCGAGCCCACCGCCCCCGCCGAGCCCGCCGAGGAGCCCAAGGCGGCCGAACCGGCCGAACCGGCCCCGGCCGTGGACTCCGCGGACACCGCGGCACCCTCCGACGACATCTCCGCCCTCGTCAGCGAGGCCTTCGACAACCCGAAGCCGCAGCCGGCCACCGAGGCCACTGAGGCGAAGGCCGAGACCAAGCCCGAAGCCGAGACCGAGCCCGAAGCGGAGACCGAGCCCGAAGCGGAGACCGAGCCCGAGGCCGAAGCCAAGCCGGAGCCCGAGGCCGCCCCAGAGGCAGCAGCCGAGGCCGCCCCGGAGGCGGCCCCCGAGCCGGAGACCGAGCCCGAGGCCGAGGCCGCAACCGCCCCCAAGCCGGAGCCCCAGGTTCCGGCAGAGGAGCCCCAGGCCCCCGTGGAACCGGCCGCCGACGAAGCAGCTCTCGAGGACGCGGCCCCCGAGAGCGCAGCCCCCCTCTCCCTCACCAAGGTGGAAACCACCGCGCCCGCCCTCGTCAGCCTCTACAAGTCCGCCTCCGCCACCCTGGCGAAGCACAACCTCGCCACCCAGCGCGCCGCCGTCTATCTGGTCCTCGACCGCTCCGGCTCGATGCGGAACTACTACAAGGACGGCACGGTCCAGAACCTCGCCGAACAGGCCCTGGGCCTTTCCGCCAACCTGGACGACGACGGCACCGTGCCCGTCATCTTCTTTTCCACCGATATCGACGGCACCGCCGATATCGACCTGACCAACTACGAAGGCCGTATCGAGGAGTTGCACGCCGGACTCGGCCACATGGGCCGTACGAACTACCACTGGGCCATCAACGCCGTGGTCGAGCACTACAAGAAATCCGGCAGCACCGCGCCCGCCTTCGTCATCTTCCAGACCGACGGCGCCCCGACCTCCAAGCCGGCCGCCGAAAAGGCCCTCTGCGAGGCCGCCGAACTCCCCATCTTCTGGCAGTTCGTCGGATTCGGCGACCCGGACGCCAAGGGCTTCGACTTCCTCCGCAAGCTCGATGACCTGGCCGTCCCGGAAAAGCGCATCGTCGACAACGCCGGCTTCTTCCACGCCGGCCGCGACCCCCGCAGCCTCTCGGCCGACGAGCTCTACGGGCAGCTGATGGTCGAATTCCCCGAATGGCTCACCGAGGCCCGCACCGCCGGCGTCCTCAAGGACAACTGACCCGCACCCCTGCGACCATCGGCTGCGGCCGGGCCCCTCACTTCGGGCCCGGCCGCAGTCATTTGAGGCAGCCCCGGAATGCCGCCACCGCCGCCGAAGCGAAATACCGCAAAAGCGGGGGGAATTGTGGGGCGATCGCCGGAGTGCCGGCAATCGGCACGGTGGCATCGTTCGTGCTCGCCGGAGTCGGCAGGGGCGTAGATGACGTCACGAGGGGGGCGGGCCGTACACGACGGGCTGATGCGGCCGTGCCGGCGGGGCGCTCCGCCGCTTTCCCCCACCAGGCGATTCCGCCCCCGCCTGCCTACGCTGTGGGGGTGAAGTGCTCCGGCCGACGACCGGCGGAGGCGGATATCGATGAGCCAGGCGGAAACCCCTCGCCCCACCCCCAGCTGGGCCCTGCCGCCCGACCCCCGCCGCTGGTGGGGCCTCGTCGTCATTGCGATCGCGCAATTGATGGTGGTCCTGGACGCCACCATTGTGAATATCGCGCTGCCCTCGGCCCAGCAGGATCTGGGAATGTCGGATGCAAACCGGCAGTGGGTGATCACCGCGTACATGCTCGCTTTCGGCGGTTTGCTGCTGCTCGGCGGGCGGATTGCGGATCTGGCGGGACGGAAGCGGACCTTCATGGTGGGCCTGGTGGGGTTCGCGGCCGCGTCGGGGCTGGGTGGAGCGGCAATGGGGCCCGGGCTGCTGTTCGGGGCGCGGGCCTTGCAGGGGGCATTCGGGGCGCTGCTGGCGCCCTCGGCCCTTTCCTTGCTGACCACGACTTTCACGATCGGGAAAGAGCGCAGCAAGGCGTTCGGGATCTACGGGGCCATTGCCGGTGGCGGAGCGGCCATCGGATTGATTGCCGGGGGGCTGCTGACGCAGTACTTGACCTGGCGGTGGTGTCTGTACGTCAACATCCCGGTCGCCATTATCGCGCTGGCGGGGGCTTCCCTCTTTCTGCGCGACACCCGGGAGCGGGGCGGCGCGCGGCTGGACATACCCGGTGTGCTGCTGGGCGGCGGGGGGCTCGTCGCGATTGTCTACGGATGCAGCGAGGCGCGGCCGCGGGGCTGGGGAGACGGTGAGGTCGTCGCATGGCTGGTGGGCGGCGTGCTGCTGCTCGCATTCTTCGGCTGGTGGCAGACGCGTGCCCGTTATCCCTTGCTTCCGCTGCATATCGTGCGGGACCGCAATCGCGGCGGCGCTTTCCTGACCATGGCACTGGCCGTTATCGCCTTGTTCGGGATGTTCCTGTTCATGACGTATTACTTCCAGACCGTGCTCGGGTATTCGCCGGTCAGAGCGGGACTGGCATTTCTGCCGATGACGGCGGCGATCGTCGTCGGCGCGACGCAGCTCTCGGCACGGCTGCTGCACCGCCTCGCGCCCCGTCTGCTGATGGTCCCCGGCGCACTGCTGGCCGCCGCCGGGCTGCACACGCTGACGTATCTGACCGCCCGGCCCTCCTATGTCGCGCATGTCCTGCCCGCCGAAATCCTCGTCGGCCTCGGGATGGGGCTGATCTTCATGCCGGTGATGGCGACGGCCACGTCCGGGGTCGCGCCGCAGGATTCCGGGGTGACATCGGCGACCGTCAATACGGCACAGCAGGTGGGGGGTTCGATCGGCACCGCGCTGCTGAACACGATCGCCACCTCGACCACCGCGACCTATATCGCGGCCCATCTGACGGATGCGGCAAGGCGGACCGGCGGCCACGGCGTTTCCCCCGCCCTGAGGAGCGAAATCGTGCGGGACGGGGTGGTGGACGGATTCACGGCGGCGCTCGGCGTGAGCTCGGCGATCATGCTGCTGGCCGCTCTCACCGCAGGGCTGATGATCACCGTCGGGGCGCCGAAGCCGCCGGTCAGGGCGCCCTCGCCGCGCACCTCCGGCGCTCGCCCCTGACGGGCCCGAGCGCGCCGCCGGTGTTATGGACATGACCGGCACCGACGCCTCCGTAACCCCGCAAAGCCAGCCGGAAAAGCCCGCACACCGCCCCACCCCCCGTCCAGTACGATATTGACGTTCCGTAAAGCAAATCCTCACTCACCGTAGCGACTTGGGAGCAGCCGGCAATGGCTCGACACCTCATCACCAGCGCCCTTCCGTATATCAACGGGATCAAGCACCTGGGCAACATGGTGGGGTCCATGCTCCCGGCCGACGTCTATTCCCGGTATCTGCGGCAGCGCGGGCACGACGTGCTCTACATCTGCGCCACGGACGAGCACGGCACCCCGGCCGAGCTGGCGGCGAAGGACGCGGGCCAGTCCGTCGACGCCTTCTGCGCGGAGCAGCACGACATCCAGAAGGCGATCTACAAGGGCTTCGGCCTGGAGTTCGATCACTTCGGGCGGAGCTCGTCGCCGGAGAACCGGGAGCTGACCCAGCACTTCGCGCGCAAGCTGCACGAGAACGGGTTCATCGAGGAACGGGCCATCCGGCAGGTGTACTCGGTCGCCGACGAGCGCTTCCTGCCCGACCGCTACATCGTCGGTACGTGTCCGCACTGCGGCTACGACAAGGCGCGCGGCGACCAGTGCGAGAACTGCACCCGGGTGCTCGACCCGACCGATCTGATCGACGCACGGTCGGCGATCAGCGGCAGCGGCGACCTGGAGGTGCGCGAGACCAAGCACCTCTTCCTGCTCCAGTCGAAGCTGCAGCACGAGGTCGAGGGCTGGCTGGAGGGGAACGGCAGCAAGGAGTGGCCGACCCTCGCCTCCTCCATCGCGCACAAGTGGCTGACCGAAGGACTCCAGGACCGGGCGATCACCCGCGACCTGGACTGGGGCGTTCCGGTGCCGGCCGATGTGTGGCCGGAGCTGGCGGCCGAGGGCAAGGTCTTCTACGTCTGGTTCGACGCGCCGATCGAGTACATCGGCTCGACGAAGGAGTGGGCGGACGTCGACCCGGAGAACCGCGACTGGAAGTCGTGGTGGTACGAGGCCGATGACGTCCGGTACACGGAATTCATGGCGAAGGACAACGTCCCGTTCCACTCGGTGATGTTCCCCGCCACCCAGCTCGGCACCCGCGAGCCCTGGAAGAGGGTCGACTTCCTCAAGGCCTTCAACTGGCTGAACTACTACGGCGGCAAGTTCTCCACGTCGCAGCGGCGCGGGATCTTCACGGACGCGGCACTGGAGCTGCTGCCCGCCGACTACTGGCGCTACTTCCTGATCGCCAACGCCCCGGAGTCGGACGACACCTCCTTCACCTGGGAGCTGTTCTCGTCGTCCGTGAACAAGGACCTGGCGGACACCCTCGGGAACTTCGTCAACCGGGTGCTGTCGTTCTCTCGCAAGCGGTTCGGCGACGAGGTCCCGGCGGGCGCCGAGGCCGGGGCCGCGGAGCGGAAGCTGGGCGAGGAGATCGCGGGCCTGCTGGCCGAGTACGAGGGGCACATGGAGGCCCTGCAGTTCCGTAAGGCGGCCGCCTCGCTGCGCGCCCTGTGGAGCGCGGGCAACTCCTACCTCGAGGAGAAGGCCCCGTGGCTGGAGATCAAGACCGACAAGGACGCGGCGGCACTGACGCTGCGGACGGCCATGAACCTGATCCATCTCTACGCGATCGTCTCGGAGCCGTTCATCCCGTCGTCGGCGAAGGCGATGCGGGGCGCGTTCGCGCTGGAGAACGACACTGCGGTGTGGGTGGCCCCCGAGGACGCCAGGGCGCTGGCGTCGGTTCCGGCCGGGACGCCGTTCACGGTGCCGCCGGTGCTCTTCGCGAAGATCACCGAGGATGACCTGGCGGCGTACCGCGAGCGGTTCGGCGGGGACGAGGGCTGACGGCCGCGGACAGCGCACAGCCGACGACGCCCCTGGACCGGGTCCGGTCCAGGGGCGTCGTCATGCGTGGCCGCCGTGCTGCCCACGGAGGCTCGGATACGGAGAAGGCCCGGATACGGAGAAGGCCCGGAACCGTCGCCGGTCCCGGGCCCTCATCGCGTCACTTCACGCCGCGTCGGGTCACTTCGTGGGCTTGTACGGGGTCGGCTTCGCCGGGCCCTTGCGGATGCTGAGGTGCAGCTCCTTCAGGCGGGCCTCGTCGACCTCGCTCGGCGCGCCCATCAGCAGGTCCTGGGCGTTGCCGTTGAGGGGGAAGGCGATGGTTTCGCGGATGTTGGGCTCGTCCGCGAGGAGCATGACGATGCGGTCCACGCCCGGGGCGATGCCGCCGTGCGGCGGGGCGCCGAACTTGAAGGCGCGGAGCATGCCGCCGAACTCGGCCTCCACCGTCTCCTTGTCGTAGCCGGCGATCCCGAAGGCCTTGTACATGACCTCGGGCTCGTGGTTACGGATCGCGCCGGAGGACAGCTCGGTGCCGTTGCAGACGATGTCGTACTGCCAGGCCAGGATGTCCAGCGGGTCCTGGGTCTCCAGCGCCTCGAGGCCGCCCTGCGGCATCGAGAACGGGTTGTGGGAGAACTCGATCTTGCCGGTGTCCGGGTCCTTCTCGAACATCGGGAAGTCGACGATCCAGCAGAAGCGGAACTCGTCCTCGACGAAGTGGCCGGCGCGCTTGGCGGCCTCGACGCGGACCGCGCCCATGATCTTGGAGACCTCTTCGAACTCGCCGGCGCCGAAGAAGACGGCGTGGCCGGGCTTGAGGTCCAGGGCGTCGACCAGCGACTTGATGTCGTCCTCGGTGAGGAACTTGGCGATCGGGCCGGTGAGCTCGTTGTTCTCGCCGACGCGGACCCAGGCCAGGCCCTTCGCGCCCTGCTGGACGGCGAAGTCGCCCATCTGGTCGAAGAACTTGCGCGGCTTGTCGCCGGTGTCCGGCACGGCCAGGGCGCGGACGTGCTTGCCCGCGAAGGCCTTGAAGCCGGAGCCCGCGAAGACGTCGGAGACGTCCACCAGCTCCAGTTCGGCGCGCAGGTCCGGCTTGTCGGAGCCGTACTTGAGCATCGCCTCGCGGAACGGGATGCGCGCGAAGGGGGAGGTGACCGTGCGGCCGTTGCCGAACTCGGTGAACAGCTCGGTCATGAGCTTCTCGACGGGCTGGAAGACGTCTTCCTGCTCGACGAAGCTCATCTCGATGTCGAGCTGGTAGAACTCGCCGGGCGAGCGGTCGGCGCGGGCGTCCTCGTCGCGGAAGCAGGGCGCGATCTGGAAGTAGCGGTCGAAGCCGGCGATCATCAGCAGCTGCTTGAACTGCTGGGGGGCCTGCGGCAGCGCGTAGAACTTGCCGGCGTGGACGCGGGAGGGGACCAGGAAGTCGCGGGCGCCCTCGGGGGAGGTCGCCGACAGGATCGGGGTCGCCATCTCGTTGAAGCCGAGGGCCACCATCTTGTGGCGGATGGCCGAGATCACGGCGGTGCGCAGCATGATGTTGCGGTGCATCCGCTCGCGGCGCAGGTCGAGGAAGCGGTACTCCAGGCGCCGCTCCTCGTTGACGCCGTCGTCCGCGTTGATCGTGAAGGGGATCTGCTCGGCGGCGCCGAGCACCTCGACCTCGGAAACCTCGATCTCGATCTCGCCGGTCGGCAGGTCGGGGTTGACGTTGTCGGCGCCGCGCGCGCTGACCTTGCCGTCGATACGGACGACGGTCTCCTTGGTCAGCGAGCTGAGGGCTTCGTTGGCGGGGGTGCCGGGGCGGGCGACGAGCTGCACCAGACCGTAGTGGTCGCGCAGATCGATGAAGAGGATGCCGCCCAGGTCACGTCGATTGTGCAGCCAGCCGCTGAGGCGGACGTCCGTGTCGACGTCCGCGGCCCGGAGCTCGCCGCAGTTATGGGACCGGTACCGATGCATCGCTCATCCAAGTCGTCGCGATCGAGGTGGGGAGTTGTGGGAGGGAACCGACGGCAGGGCGCAGGCGCCCCGGTCGCTCACCCCGTGGATCACCCGAAAGGCCACCCCAGGATTGACATAACCGCTCCAGGTTACCGTCCCCGCTCGCACCCCTTCATTGACATATCCGCAACACGGCCACCTTGGGGTGACGCAGCGGTCCCTGAGGTGAGGCGGGCCCGCCCGGCTGGGACGATGGCGGGGTCCGGCCCAGCGGTCGGTCCCGGCCCCTGGCTCGCTGGTCGAGCTCCGTGAAACCCACCTAAAGTGAGGCAATGCGTACCGAGGATCTCCTGGCCGCCATCGCGACCGGCCTGTGGCACTGGGACAACGCATCGGGACGGGTGACCCTCGACGCCGAAGCGGCCCGGCTGCTCGGGCTGCCCGCGGAGCCCACGGAGCTCAGCGAGGCCGCCGTACGGTCCCGTTTTCATCCCGTCGACTTCGCGGAGATCAACGGGGTGGTGCAGCTCGCGGTCTCCGAGGAGACGATCGCCGAGGCGCGGCTGCGCATCGTGGACGAGCGGGGCCGGGTGCTGCGGATCGTGCGCTCCCGCTCCCGTCCGCGTCTGGTGAACGGCGATTTCGAGCTGGTCGGCACGCTGCAGGAGGTCCCCGAGCCGCAGCCCGGCACCTCCGCCGCGCACACCACGGTCACCGGCGACTGGCGGCGCTCCCGCGAGGCGTTCCTGCTGGACGCGGGGCGGGCGCTGGCCGAGGCACGGTCCACCGCCGAGGTGCTGCGGGTCGCTGCCGGGCTGTCCATGCCCGGGTTCATGCCGGACGGTCTGGCGGTCTTCGGCATCGAGGGCGACCGGCTGTCGGTCATCGGCCACCACGGGCATCAGCCGGGCGATGAGCGGCCGTTCCTGGACATGCCGCTGGACACCGCATACCCGGCCGCCGAGGTCATCCGTACCGGCCGGGCGATCTATCTGCCCACCCCGGACGACTACCGCCGCCGGTACCCCGCCACATGGCCGCTGGCCGCGCCGTTCGCGCGGACCTCGTGGGCGTTCCTGCCGCTGGTGAACGCCGGGCGCACGATCGGGGCGTGGATGGCGGGGTTCGCTCAGCCGGTCGCCTTCACACCGGACGAGCGCTCGGTCCTCACCACCGTGGCCCGGATGCTGGCGCAGGCGCTGGCCAGGGCCGGGATGCAGGAGTCGCAGCAGGAGCTGGCGGTCGGGCTGCAGCGCAGCATGATGCCGACCGTGCAGCCGGACATCCCCGGGATGTCCGTCGCCGCGCGGTATGTGCCGACCGGCGGCGGCCTCGAGGTGGGCGGCGACTGGTACGACATGATTCCGCTGCCGTCCGGGCGGACCGCTCTGGTCATCGGGGACGTCCAGGGCCACGACGTACGGGCCGCGGGCCTGATGGGACAGCTGCGGATCGCGCTGCGCGCGTATGCCGCCGAGGGGCACCATCCCGACGCGGTGCTCTCCCGCGCCTCGCGCTTTCTGGCCGGGATCAACGAGACCGAGACCCGCGGCCAGGTCCAGGACCAGCGCTTTGCGACCTGCCTGTACATCGAGGTGGACCCGGCGACCGGGCTGCTGGACATCGCGCGGGCCGGCCATCCCGATCCGGCGGTGCGGCTGAGCGACGGCACGCTGCTGGTCCGCCCGACCGCGGGCGGCCTGCCGCTGGGCATCGACCCGGACACCGACTACCCCACGACGAGGTTCGTGCTGGAGCCCGGCGAGACGATGCTGGTGTGCACCGACGGGCTGATCGAGACCGGCGGCCACGATCTGGAGACCGGCTGGGCGCGGCTGCGCGACATCATCGAGAGGTACGACGGCGGGGCGGATCCCGCGGGCCTGGAGAAGCTCGCCGATGCCCTGGTCCAGGCGGTGCACGGGCCGTCCTCGCACCACACCACGGGGCCGCTGGTGGACCGCCGCGAGGACGACATCGCGGTGCTGCTGCTGTACCGCGAGGGCGGCAGCTGCGGGGTGGGCACCGGCAGCCGGCTCGCGCAGCAGCCCGTACGGCGCGCCGTCCTGTCCGTCGCACAGGCCGAGCCGGAGCGGATAGCGCAGGCCCGCGCCCAGATCCGGGACGTGCTGCACGACTGGGCCGACGCGGACCAGGTGGACTCCGCGGTGCTGATGGTCTCCGAGATGGTCACCAACGTCCTGCTGCACACCGACGGTGATGCGCTGCTGATCGCCGAGATCTCCGGCGAGCGGGGCGGCCGTCGCATACGGGTCGATGTCGCCGACGGCAGCGATGAGCTCCCGCACCGCCGCAGCCCCGGCGAACTGGCGTCGTCGGGGCGCGGTCTGGTGCTGCTGGAGATGCTGGCCGGGGCGTGGGGTGTGGACCCGCGCGGGGACGGCAAATCGACGTGGTTCGAGCTCTACGAGGACGCGGGGGAGGGCGGGGTGCCGCCCGCCGGTTCCGGGGAGCCGGCCCCCTCCGGTCCCTCCGTGCCGGAGCCCTCCGCGTAGTGCTTGCGCAGTTCGTGCAGTACGCCGGAGACCGCGGCGGTCAGCGGTACGGACAGCAGCATGCCGAGGATTCCGGCGACGCTGGCACCCGCGGTGATCGCCAGCATCACGGTCGCCGGATGCATCTGGACCGTACGGCTCTGGATCATCGGCTGCAGCACATGGCCCTCGAGGACCTGTACGGCCAGGACGACGCCGAGCGCCCAGAGCGCGATCACAAAGCCGCGGTCCGCGAACGCCACCAAGATCGCCACAGCGCCCGAGATGAACGCGCCGAGGTAGGGGATATAGGCACCGACGAAGACCAGCGCGCCCAGGCCGAAGGCACCCGGGACCTGCAGGATCAGCAGCCCGACGGTGATGCAGATGGCGTCGATCAACGCGATGAAGGTGGTGCCGCGCATAAAGCCCTCGATGCTCTGGAAGCCGCGCCGGGCCATCCGTTCCAGCCGGGGAGCCGAGTCTCCGGGCGCCCAGTCGTGCAGCGAGCGGACGGCCTTGTCCGAATCGCGCAGGAAGAAGAACGTCAGCAGCAGCGCCAGCACCGCCGCGGCGATGGCCTGGCCGACGACGCTGACACCGGCCAGCAGCCCGGAGGCCGCCTCGCTGCCGAATTTGCCTGCCAGGCTCTTGGCGTTGCTGGCGAGGTCATTGAGCGAGGTGCCGGCCGTACCGAAGTACTTGGACAGTCCCTCGGAGGCGTCCTTGAGCGAGGCGATGATCTGGTCGCCGGTGTCGATCAGTGCGCCGGCCACGATGTAGCCCGCACCGCCGACCACGATCAGCAGGACGGCGCAGGTCAGCCCGGCCGCCAGCGAACGGTTGAGCCGCATCTGCACCAGCCGCCGGTAGAGCGGCCCGAGCAGCCCGCTCCCCAGCAGCGCCAGCAGGACGGGCGTGACCGCCGCGCTCAGTTCCACGCACAGCCACACCCCGAGGGCCAGAACAGCCGCGACCAGCAGCACCACCGCGCACCAGGCCGCGGCGCGGCGGGCCTCGACGGGCAGCAGCGGCTTGTCCGCCGGTGCCCGGCCGGCCCCGTCACCACCGGATCGCTGCGTCGCGCCGTTGTCAGAGTCGTTTCGCACCCGGACAGTCCACCACGCGGAACGGCCCGGGCAGGGGGCCCGCAACGGGCGGGGCGGTGTTTCACGTGAAACACCGCCCCCGAAGCGCTACCGGTACCAGAAGTCGGCGTAGTCCGGGTGATCGGGAATCCACCAGATATCGGCGTAGTCCGGGTCCTGGGCGAACGGCCGGGCCAGCGCGCGAAGCGTGGCGCACGGCCATCTGTCACCCGGTGTGCGGCGGTACTCCTCAGGCTTCTGCCAGCATGCTTCGCAGCCCCAGACCATGGTGACGAGCGGGCCCTGCACCGGCTTGCACCATTCGACGGGAACCCTCGTCGGCAGATGGGCTTCCAGCACCGCCACACCGTCGTCGTCGAGACGCTCCAGCAGAAAGCCGATCAGTTCGTCGATCCAGTCGTGCATCGACATACCGGCTCCGCCTCCCGCCCCGCCGCGTCCGCCCCCGCGGGCGGTGTTTCACGTGAAACACCGCCCCTGGCACCGGCGTTGGGGATCGTACCGCTCTGTCAGCGCTCGCCCGCCGGGATCGTCCCGAGCCTTCCCGCCTGGAAGTCCTCGAAGGCCTGGGCCAGTTCGGCGTGGGTGTTCATCACAAACGGGCCGTAGTGCATCATCGGCTCGCGGATCGGCAGCCCGCCCAGCAGCACGACCTCGAAGTTCGGGCTGCGCGACTCCTGGCTCTCGTCCGCCCGGATCGTGAGCGAGTCGCCGGTGCCGAAGACCACCGACTGCCCCATTCCGAACGGGCTGCCCTCCGCACCGGCCGAACCGTGCCCGGCCAGGGCGTACGCGAGGGCGTTGAAGTCCTGGCGCCAGGGCAGCGTCACCTCGGCGCCCGGGTTCACCGTCACATGCATCATCGTGATCGGCGTATGCGTGACGCCCGGACCCTGGTGGCCGTCGATCTCACCGGCGATCAGCCGCAGCAGCGCGCCGCCGTCGGCCGAGGCCAGCAGCTTGACCCGGCCGCCGCCGATGTCCTGGTAGCGGGGGGCCATCATCTTGTCGCTCTTGGGCAGGTTGACCCACAGCTGAAGGCCGTGGAAGAGCCCGCCGCTCATGACGAGGGACTCAGGCGGCGCCTCGATGTGCAGCAGACCGGAGCCGGCCGTCATCCACTGGGTGTCGCCGTCGTTGATGACGCCACCGCCGCCGTGCGAATCGCGGTGCACAAAGGTGCCGTCGATCAGATAGGTGACGGTTTCGAAGCCGCGGTGCGGGTGCCAGGGCGTGCCCTTGGGCTCCCCGGGCGCGTACTCCACCTCGCCCATCTGGTCCATCATGATGAACGGGTCGAGGTACTCGTAGTTGATGCCGGCGAACGCCCGGCGCACCGGGAAACCCTCACCCTCGAATCCGCTCGGAGCGGTGGCGACGGCCAGCACGGGACGGGGACGCGACGCGGCGGGCGCCGCCACGCGCGGCAGGGTCAGCGGGTTCTCTACGGTCACGGCGGGCATGACGGCCTCCTCGGTCGTTCGCCATTCAACTTCATTGAAGTTAGTTGAATACTGAACAATTGGCAAGGCGTTCGGCATTCCCGCTGCGCATCGGATCGATGTTTTCGCAGGTCAGGAGCAGTTCAGACGCAGTTCAGGAGGAGGGAACGCACACCCGTCGGTGACCGCCGGACAATGGCGCACAACCGTCTGTTCGGCGACGGTGTTCAGCCATACATCCGGCGCATCGCGAAGTCGACCATCTGCTCCACGGCCTTCGCGTCGAAGACCATCCGGTGGTCGCCCTCCATGTCGAGGACGAAGCCATAACCGGTGGGCAGCAGGTCGAGCACCTCGGCGCCGGTGATCACGAAGTACTTGGACTCCTTGCCCGCGTACCGCCGCAGCTCCTTGAGCGAGGTGAACATCGGGATCACCGGCTGCTGGGTGTTGTGCAGCGCCAGGAAACCGGGGTTGTCACCGCGCGGGCAGTAGATCTTGGACGTGGAGAAGATGCCCTGGAAATCCTCGGCCGACATCGAGCCGGTGGTGAAGGCGCGCACCGCGTCGGCGAGGGAGGGCGGGGACGGCTCGGGATACAGCGGCTGCTCGCCGTAGCCCCCGGGGGCCGGTTGCTGCGGCGGGGCTCCGTACTGCTGCTGCCCGGCACCCGCGTTCTGGTCGTAGCCGTACATGCGCCACAGCGTACTGAGTCGGCGCCTCACCAGGGGACGCTCGTCACAGATGGGCGGAAGGGGTTGATTCTTATTACCGGTGGGTAGCATCATTTGACTACTAGCCGGTATTGCGTTGGAGGCCCCACCCACGGGTCCTCTCCCGAACCCTTACGGAGCCGTACCCATGGGGCACTACAAGTCGAATCTCCGCGACATCGAGTTCAACCTCTTCGAGGTGCTCGGCCGTGACAGCGTGTACGGCACCGGACCGTTCGCGGAGATGGATGTCGACACCGCCAAGAGCGTGCTGTCCGAGATCGCCCGGCTGTCGGAGAACGAGCTGGCCGATTCCTACGCCGACGCCGACCGGAACCCGCCGGTCTTCGACCCCGACACCAACACCGCGCCGGTGCCGGACACCTTCAAGAAGAGCTACCAGGCGTACATGGACGCCGAGTGGTGGCGCCTGGGCATCCCGGAGGAGATCGGCGGCACCACCACGCCGCGTTCGCTGCTGTGGGCCTTCGCCGAGTCCATCCTGGGCTCGAACCCGGCGGTGTGGATGTACGCCTCCGGCCCGGCCTTCGCCGGTGTGCTCTTCGAGGAGGGCACCGAGCAGCAGAAGCACATCGCGAAGATCGCCACGGAGAAGGCCTGGGGCTCCACGATGGTGCTGACCGAGCCCGACGCCGGCTCGGACGTCGGCGCCGGCCGCACCAAGGCGATCAAGCAGGAGGACGGCTCCTGGCACATCGAGGGCGTGAAGCGCTTCATCACCTCCGGCGAGCACGACATGTCGGAGAACATCCTTCACTACGTCCTCGCCCGTCCCGAGGGCCACGGCCCGGGCACCAAGGGCCTGTCGCTCTTCCTCGTCCCGAAGTTCGAGTTCGACTTCGAGACCGGCGAGCTGGGCGACCGTAACGGCGTCTACGCCACCAACGTCGAGCACAAGATGGGCCTCAAGGCCTCCAACACCTGCGAGATGACCTTCGGCGACCGCCACCCCGCCAAGGGCTGGCTGATCGGCGAGAAGCACGACGGCATCCGCCAGATGTTCCGGATCATCGAGTTCGCCCGGATGATGGTCGGCACGAAGGCCATCGCCACCCTGTCGACCGGCTACCTCAACGCCCTGGAGTACGCCAAGGAGCGTGTGCAGGGCCCGGACCTGGCCGCCTTCACCGACAAGGCCGCGCCGCGCGTCACCATCACCCACCACCCCGACGTGCGCCGCTCCCTGATGACGCAGAAGGCGTACGCCGAGGGCATGCGCGCCCTGGTGCTCTACACCGCCACCGTCCAGGACGAGATCCTGATCAAGGAGGCCGCGGGCGAGGACGCCTCCGGCACGCACGCGCTCAACGACCTCCTCCTGCCGATCGTCAAGGGCTACGGCTCGGAGAAGTCTTACGAGCAGCTGGCCCAGTCGCTGCAGACCTTCGGCGGCTCCGGCTACCTGCAGGAGTACCCGATCGAGCAGTACATCCGGGACTCCAAGATCGACACCCTCTACGAGGGCACCACCGCCATCCAGGGCCAGGACTTCTTCTTCCGGAAGATCGTCCGCAACCAGGGTGCGGCGCTGACCGAGCTGTCGGAGACCATCAAGAAGTTCCTGGCCGAAGCGGCCGGCGGCGAGGAGCTGGAGCAGGCCCGCGGCGAGCTGGCCAAGGCCGCCGCCGACCTGGAGGCGATCGTCGGCGCCATGCTGACCGACCTCGCCGCCACCGAGAAGGACGTCAAGTCCATCTACAAGGTCGGCCTCAACACCACCCGCCTGCTGCTGGCTTCGGGCGATGTCGTCATCGGCTACCTGCTGCTCAAGGGTGCCGCGGTGGCGCAGGAGAAGCTGGCGGGCGCCTCCTCGAAGGACAAGCCGTTCTACGAGGGCAAGATCGCCGCCGCCAAGTTCTTCGCCCACAACGTCCTGCCGGGCCTGGCCGTCCAGCGCTCCCTCGCCGAGTCCATCGACCAGTCGCTGATGGAGCTGGACGAGGCCGCGTTCTAGGCCCTTCCCGGATCCGGTACGAGCTGCGTTCTCAGACGTCTCTCAGAATCGGCATCCACACTGATGATGCCCGTCTCCCTTCCCCCGGGGAGGCGGGCATCGTCGCGTCCGGCGCTTCGCTGTAGATCGCACGCATCATGGCCGGAAGGGAGCGGCGTCACGCCGCAAGACCACCGGGAAAGCGGGGTCTGTCTCTTTATGCTGAAGTCATGAGCAACTCCACCCGCTTCGATCGCGGCCACACCGACGACCTGATGTCCTTTCTCGCGGCCAGTCCGTCGCCGTACCACGCGGTGGCAAATGCGGCGGAGCGGCTGGAGAAGGCCGGTTTCCGGCAGGTCGCGGAGACGGACGCATGGGACGGATCGAGCGGCGGCAAGTATGTGCTGCGGGGCGGGGCGATCATCGCGTGGTACGTGCCCGAGGGCGCGAGCGCGGCCACTCCGTACCGGATTGTGGGAGCGCATACCGACTCTCCCAATTTGCGGGTGAAGCCGATTCCCGACACCGGTGCGCGCGGCTGGCGACAGATCGCCGTCGAGATCTACGGCGGCACGTTGCTCAACACCTGGCTCGACCGCGATCTGGGGCTCAGCGGGCGGGTGACGCTGAAGGACGGGAAGCACCGGCTGGTGAACGTCGACCGGGCGCTGCTGCGCGTACCGCAGCTGGCCGTGCACCTGGACCGGTCGGTGAACACCGACGGGCTGAAGCTGGACAAGCAGCGGCACATGACGCCGATCTGGGGCCTCGGCGAGGTCGCGGAGGGCGATCTGATCTCCTTCGTCGAGGAGGAGATCGGCGTCGCGCCGGGGACGGTACGGGGCTGGGACCTGATGGTGCACAGCATCGAGCCGCCCGCCTACCTGGGGCGCGACCAGGAGCTGGTCGCCGGTCCGCGGATGGACAACCTGCTGTCGGTGCACGCCGGTACGGCCGCGCTGACCGCAGCGGCCGCCGCCGGGAGCGCGCTGACCACCATCCCGGTGCTGGCCGCCTTCGACCACGAGGAGAACGGCAGCCAGTCCGACACCGGCGCGGACGGCCCGCTGCTCGGCACGGTGCTGGAGCGTTCGGTCTTCGCCCGCGGCGGCTCGTACGAGGACCGGGCTCGGGCCTTCGCCGGCACCGTCTGCCTGTCGTCCGACACCGGCCACGCCGTCCACCCCAACTACAGCGAGCGGCACGATCCGGGGCATCACCCGATGCCCAACGGCGGACCGATCCTGAAGGTCAATGTGAACCAGCGGTACGCCACCGACGGCAGCGGCCGGGCGGTGTTCGCGGCGGCCTGCGAGCGGGCAGACGTGCCGTGGCAGTCCTTTGTGTCGAACAACTCCATGCCGTGCGGGACGACGATCGGGCCGATCACCGCCGCCCGGCACGGCATCACGACGGTCGACATAGGCGTCGCGATCCTCTCCATGCACTCGGCACGTGAGCTGTGCGGCGCCAAGGACCCGTACCTGCTGGCGAACGCCCTGACGGCCTTCCTGGAGGGCTGAGTTGGAATTCTCACTGCTGGGCCCGGTCGCCGTCACGACCGGCGCCGGGGAGCTGCCGCTCGGGCCCGCCAAGCGGCGCAGTGTGCTGGCTCTGCTGCTGCTGCAGCCCAACACCACGGTCCCACTTGAGCAGTTGATCGACTCCCTGTGGGAGGACGAGCCGCCCGAACACGCCCGTACGGTCGTCCAGGGGCATGTCTCGCGCCTGCGGGCCACGCTCGCCGAGGGCGGGGCGGCGGCGTACGGCATCGAGCTGACCACGCACGGCTCGGCGTATCTGCTGCGGTTGCCCGAGGAGTTGATCGACGCCCACCGGTTCGGGGAGCTGGTGGCACTGGCACGTCCGGAGGCGGCGCCGGGCGATGCGGTACCGCTGCTGCGCGAGGCGCTGGGGCTGTGGCGCGGACCGGCGCTGACCGGCACGGTCACCAGCCCGCCGTTCGCGGCCGCCGCACACGCCCTGGAGGAGCGCCGGCTGACGGCCGTCGAGGCGCTGGCGCGGGCACACGGCACGCTCGGCGAGCATGAGCAGGCTGCGGCCATTCTCTATTCCGCGGCCGTCAACCACCCGCTGCGGGAAGGCCTGATCGCCGCGCTGATGCGGGCGCTGTTCCAGGCGGGGCGGCAGTCCGACGCGCTGGAGTGGTTCCATCGCACACGGCGGCTGCTCAACGAAGAGCTGGGGGTCGATCCCGGTGAGCGGTTGAGCGGTGCGTACGAGGAGATCCTGCGGGCCGAGCGGGAAGGGGCCGCCGGTGCGAAGGGCGCCACGGCTTCCCGGGGCGCCGGCCAAGGGCGTCCGGAAGCCGGCGGGGCAGCCGGTCCGGGGCAGATGCCAGTGCGGGGCGGCGGCACGGGGCCGGCCGCCCCCGGCGCCCGGGACGGCGGGGGCGGGCGGGCCGCGCCGCGGCTGCTGCCCAGGCCACCAGCTCGCTTCCTCGGCCGCGACCGGCAACTTGCCGCGCTGACCGACGCGCTGACGGACCACACGACCGGTGAGAGCCCACTGGCCGTGGTCGTGGGACCGGCCGGCGTCGGCAAGACCGCATGCGCCGTGCAGTGGGCGCATCTGCACGCCGCGGCCTTCCCCGACGGCCAGCTCTTCGCCGATCTGCGCGGCTTCGGCGAGGGCGACGAGGCACCGGCCGCCGAGATCCTCCGGGACTTCCTGCTCGCACTCGGCACACCGCCGGAGCGGGTGCCCGGCTCGGCGCAGGCCGCCTCGGCGCTGTTCCGGTCGCTGGTCGCCGAGCGCCGGCTGCTGGTCGTCCTCGACAACGCCCGCAGCTCCGCGCAGGTCCGGCCGCTGCTGCCCGGCGGTCCGCGCTGCGCCACGGTCGTCACCAGCCGCAGCCGCCTCGACGGGCTGGTCGCCACGGACTGCGCCCGGCCGGTCGGCATCCAGGTGCTCGGCCATGAGGAAGGAACGGCGCTGCTGGGTGCCATGCTCGGCTCGGACCGGGTCGCCGAGGACCCGGCCGCGGCGCGCGAACTGGTGGATCTGTGCGACGGGCTGCCGCTGGCGCTGCGGGCCGCGGCCGCCCAGCTGACCGCACGGCCGCGCTGGCGGCTGGCCCGGCTGGCCGCGGCGCTGCGCGACGAACAGCGGCGGCTGGCGCTGCTGTCGGCGGAGGACACCGGGATCGCGGCGGCGCTGCGGATGTCGGTGGCCAGGCTCTCGGCGGACGACGCCCGGCTGCTCAGCGCGCTGGCCAAGAGCGCGGACGGGCATCTGAACGCGTCCGTGGCGGCGGCGCTCGCCGGATACGACCCGGAGCGCACCCAGGACGGGCTGGACCGGCTGGCGGAGATGCATCTGGTGGACGAAGAGGCCACCGATGTGTACACGATCAGCACGCTCACCCAGCTGTTCGCGCGGGACGAGAAGGACGGGCGCGGCGCACCGGGCGGCGACGGCTCCGGCAAGTGAGCGGGTCCGGGCGGGCCGGGCCGGGCCGGGGAGCGTTAGGCAGGCGTTAGTGAAACGGCAGCGGTGGGCGGCACTGTGGTGCCGGACCACAGGACCGACATCGGGGGCGGCTGGTGCAGGACCAGCCTTTCGTCGGTCAGACCGCCGAGAGGGGGACCCCGGGAATGCCGCACAGCAACGCCGCCCGCCGTACCCACCGCCGTACGCTGCGGATCGCCGTGACCGGGCTGACCGTCGGCACCGCGCTCACTCTCACCGCCTGCGGCATCCCGGACGATGCGGACGCGCTCCAGACCCGACGCGCCAAGCCGGTCGCCCCGATGGCCTGGGAAGCCAAGGCCTCCGCGGCCGAGGGCGGCATCGGCGGGCACGGCACCGGCGGGGGCTCGTGGGAGTCCCGCGCCCGGCACGCTGCCTGTGACGCCGCGCAGCTCCGTATCGAGGCTAAGCCGCTGAGCCGACCGGCCAACCACCTCCTGCTGGAAGCCACCAACACCTCCGGTTCCTCGTGTGATCTGTACGGCGCGCCGTATCCGCGGTTCGACGACGCGCAGTCCCCGCTCGCCCCGCTCCCGTCCAGCAAGCCACGGGCCGTGGTCACCCTGACCCCCGGCAGCTCCGGCTACGCCGCCGTACGGACGTCGTCCGCGGACGACGCCGTGGGGCACGGCCGGACGGTGACCGCACTGAGCGTCGGCCTCGCCGTCCGGGACGGGAAGGACCGTGCCGGCGACGCTACGGAGGTCGCGCTGCCGGGAGGCGCGGTGTATCTCGGCACCGACGCATGGGTCACGTACTGGCAGCCGGACCCGGGTGACGCCGCCGCTTGGTGGGTCACATCTCGTTAGACCGGATCTCGGCAGACCGGATCACGGCTGGTCAGGTCTCGCCAGGCCAGATCTTGGTAGGCCGCATCCGCACCCCATGAACCAGGGCGCCCGTACCCCCGAGCGGGCGCCCTTCCTCATGCCCGCGCCCGGCCGCGCACGGCGTCTCCTCGTGCCGGACTGCCGACGCCACGACGGGTGGCGTCCCGTCATGTCCCGGCGGTGCCCGCGAGGTGTCCCGCACCCGGCCGTTTCCCTGTACGTCTCCGCAGGTCGTCGGCGTGCTCTCGGGCGGGACGTCCCACGGGACGAGGAACCCCCGAGCGGCCGCCCCACCCCGGCACACGATGGCTGCCGTCGCCGCGACCGGACCATCCGGCGGCACACCGAGGGCCGACGGGCCGACCGGCCAACCGGCCGTACACGGAGGGGAATCGGCATGCACGAGCACCAGCACGGAAGCACACCGCCGACGGACGGCGCACATTCCGGGGAGGCCATCGAGATCGGCGGCGGGGGACCGGGGCCGCGGTCCCCGTTCCGCAGGACCCTGCTGCGCAGGGTGATACCCGCGGTCGCCGCGGCAGGCATAGGCATCGGGGCGTTCGCCGGGTTCGCCCACGGCAGCCAGGTCGGCGACGCGGCGGCCGACAGGCACTCCGTTGCCAGGACCGAGCTCGCCCGCGACACCACCGGCGGCGCGGGCGCCCCCGGTCTCGCTGCGCGTGCCGCGGGCGCCGGATCCGTACGCCAGGCCGTGGCCGCGGACTTCCCCACCTGGGGGACGCGGTGGGTGGTGCATGCCTCGGCCGACATCAACTCGCCCTCAGCCGGCATGATCAACAAGTCCGCTCCGGGGCAGGACCGGATAACCGCCGACTACCAGGTCGACACCGGCCACAAGGTGTGCGAGGGCAGGGCCTGCTCGACGTTCATGGCGCATATCACCGGTCCGGTCCAGGGGTTCCTCAGCGTGGTCGCGGTGGACATCCCGCAGGACCGGCTGCCGGGGGTGCCGGTCCAGGGCAGCCCGCAGCCTCCGCAGCCCGGCGGCACCCGCCAGGAGATGCTGAACCGCGCCGCGGCCTGGCTCACCGCGAACGGCGGCTCCCAGGTCCCGTACAGCCAGGCCAAGGTATGGAAGGACGGCTACCGGCAGGACTGCTCCGGCTATGTGTCGATGGCGCTCGGCCTGCCGACGCCCGGCACCAACACCGTGGGTCTGGCCACCAACCGAGGCATCACCCGTCCCCTCTCGCTGGGTGAACTCAAGCCCGGCGACCTGCTGATCGACGCGGCCGGCGACAACAACACCCGGCATGTCGTGATCTTCGAGAAGTGGAACGACGACGCACACTCCTCGTACACCGCGTATGAGCAGCGCGGCGAGCACGGCACCGACCACCGGACCCTGACATACGGACTTCCGGGCGGTGACGCCGAGTTCAAGCCCTACCGGCCGGTGAAGTTCGGCGACTGAGTCGCCACGGGCGCCGACGTTTCACGTGAAACACCGCACCCTGGGCACCGACGGCATCGGACGGGCGGCATCGCGTGGTTTCACGTGAAACGTCACCAGCTGATCCGGGTGCCATCCGGATCGTGTAACGAGGGGTACTTCCGTCACAGGGGAGCGGAAGTGCCCCTCGCGCACGCATGCCCGCTGTGCTGGAATGCCAGACGTGCCTGGCAATTCGAACCAGCCCGCAAATGTCCGCCGTAAGCCACTGGCCCCTCTTCCCGATGAACTCACCGGCCCCGCACGGGACTTCGTTTCCGCACTGCGGCGCATGCACAGCGAACTGGGCTACAGCCTCAAGGACTTGGAGGGCCGACTGCCCGCCAGCCGTTCTTCCCTCTCACGCTATCTGCGCGGGCAGAGTCTGCCGGACGAGCGGCTGCTGGTGCAGTGGTGCAAGCTCTCCTTCACCGGCGAGGACCGGCTGCCCGCGCTGGTCGAGCTGCTGCACCGGGCCCATGAGGCGGCGGACGGTACACCGTCGCCGGTTGCGGAGACGGCGGCGGAGGCGGAGACCGCCGGCGGCACGGACGGTGGGGACTCTGCGCGACCGGGCCGACGCCGGCTGCCGCTGGTCCTGGCCGTCGTCGGCACGGTCGCCGTACTGGCCGCCGCCGCGCTCGCCGTACCGGCGCTGACCCGCACCGGGACGGACGAGCCCCAGGGCACGGCGGCGGGCACCGGCTCGGCCCGGCTGACCGTGCACAACGTCGAGCGGGCCTGCCAGCACGACCGTGGCGAGAACTGCGCCCTGGGCCTGGCCCGCGATCCGTATCTTGCCTACCGCCGGTCCAATGTCATCGGCCATGTCTGGCACGGCGATGTGCTGCACGCCCGCTGCCGGATCGCCAACGGGATCACGGTCACCGACGAGGCGGGCGGGCACAGCAGCATGTGGTTCCAGGTCGATCACCACGGCAAACAGGCGTGGGTACCGGGCATCCGCATTCGCCCGGAACAGTGGGAGAACAGCGAATTGCCCAACTGTCCGGACTGATCCCTTCCACCCCCCTTGACCTGCACGGATTCCGCCGCAGCAAACCCACCCTGGCGTATGCGGCGGCAATCGATATCGTGGCCGTGCCATGACACGCCCGCCTCGCTGATCGCAGCGACTCTCAGGGGGACTCACCCAATGACCGCACGCCGCTCACGCCGGCACCGCGCCGCGTTCGCCGCCCTGGCCCTCGGCCTGGCCGGTTCGCTCGCGCTGACCGGCTGCAACAGCCACTCCTCCAAGAAGTCGAAGAAGACCTCTTCCTCGTCCAAGAAGAGCAAGAAGCGCCGGATCATCAGCGGTGGGGCGGCCGCAGGTGCGGGTGCGGGGACCGCGGCACAGCAGCGGCGGAGCCTGTGCAGGCCCACACCGGGCTCGTTCAGGTTCGCTTCTCTGGCGGACCCGAGCCACGTGATCCTCAAGTACAAGAACAAGAGGAGCTCGTCCTGCTACCTCTTCAACGCCCCGCTGCTGTACCGCGGCGAGGATGGCACCAAGGACATGCCCTACAACCGCGACAAGCCGCTGGCGTTCTACGACGGCGAGCCGGGATTCATGCAGGACCACCGGATCCAGCTCGCGCCGGGCGCCTCCGCCTATGCGAGCATCCCGACCAAGACCGCGTCGGACAAGGGAAAGCCGCAGAACCTCATGTACTTCGGCGTGGCGCAGTACAACGGCAGCAAACTGCAGGGGACGGCCACGGCACTCCACTTCGGCCGGTACGACCAGCATCCGTCCATCGGCAAGACCGCCAAGGTCGGCGCCTGGTCGCGGAGCCTGGCAGGGGCCGAGGTGGACACCAAGACCGGCAATACCGACAAGTGACCGCGTCCCGCTGGTGATGTGCCCGTAGATGACTCTGGTCCGTGCTTGTTTCACGTGAAACAAGCACGGACCAGAGTCGTTTGTCCTAGGCGCCCGCATCCATCCCGGCCAGCACGAGCGGCAGCCGGAACGCCCCACCGTCGACCACCCGCACCGGCACGCCCCAGTCCTGCTGGTGCACATGGCAGGCGGGGTACTCGATCGCGGGGTCGTCGTCGCAGGACGCCGCCATTGCCGAGACATGCAGCACGCCCTCGGTCACGCCGTCCGCGAGCACCAGATCCCGGTGGAGGTCGGTGTCCGGGCCCGCGCCGTCGGCGAGCAGCTCCGGCGGGGTCGCGCTGACCAGCAGCCGCGTCGAGGGGCCATAGCGGGTGTCCAGCTTCTGGCCCGCCGGGGCCTGGAAGACCACGTCCAGCCGGAGCTTGCCGGGGGCCACCTCGGTGGCCGCGCGCTGGGTGCGGTGCGCCACCGACTCGACGCGTACCGCCTCCTCGGGCAGACGCAGCCGGGTCAGCCGATGCCGCGCCGACTCCACCACCACGATGTCGTCGTCGGCCAGCACCGCCGCCGAGGGCTCCCGCAGGTCCGTCGCCAGGGTCGTCACCTCGCCGCTCGCGGGGTGGAAGCGGCGCAGCGCGTGGTTGTAGGTGTCCGCGATGGCGACCGAGCCGTCGGGCAGTGCCGTGACGCCCAACGGGTGCTGGAGCAGCGCCTGATCGGCGGCGCCGTCGCGGTGCCCGAAGTCGAAGAGCCCGGTGCCGACGGCCGTACGGACCGAATAGCCGTCGCCGTCGCGCTCGACCCAACGCACGGCGCTCGTCTCCGAGTCGGCGAGCCACAGCCGGTCCCCCGCCGCCGCGAGCCCCGACGGCTGGGCGAACCACGCTTCCGCCGCCGGGCCGTCCACCAGCCCCTCGTTGGTGGTACCGGCCGCGACCTGGACCGTGCCGGTGACCGGGTCGTACGTCCACAGCTGGTGCACACCGGCCATCGCGATCCACAGCCGGTCCTGCCACCAGGCGATGTCCCACGGTGAGGAGAGATCCACCTCGCGGGCCGGTCCCGAGGTCGGCGACCCCTGCCACCACTGCTTGCCGGTGCCCGCCACCGTCTCCAACGCGCCGGTCACCGGGTCGAAGACCCGGATGGCGTGGTTGACGGTGTCCGCCACCGCAACCTTGCCGTCCGGTAGCAGCGCCAGTCCCTGCGGCTCGTTGAAGGAGTCCGCGCCCAGCCCGCGCTCGCCGGTCCCGATCCGGCGCAGCACCTGCTCGCCGTCCGCCGCCAGCTCCACCAGCTGGTGCCGGGTGGTATCGGAGACCAGGAAGGTGCCTCCCGGAAGCCGTACGGCCTTGCCGGGGAAGCGCAGATCGGTGGCGACCGGCTCCGGCGGTACGTACGGGCCGTCGCCGCGGCGCAGCGTCCCCTTCGCACCGTGCTCGGCCGTGAGCTCCTCCACCAGCTTCTCAAGGGCATGTGCATGGCCCTCGCCGGCGTGCTGGGCCACAACATAGCCCTCGGGGTCGATGACGACGAGGGTGGGCCAGGCCCGCACGGCGTACTGCTTCCAGGTGGCGAGCTCGGGGTCGTCGAGGACCGGGTGCTCGACGCCGTAACGCTCGACGGCGTCGACGACCGCCTGGTGTTCGGCCTCGTGGACGAACTTGGGGGAGTGCACGCCGATGATCACGACGGTGTCGCGGTGGCGCTCCTCCAGCTCGCGCAGCTCGTCCAGGACATGCAGACAGTTCACACAGCAAAACGTCCAGAAATCGAGGATGACAATGCGTCCTCGCAGGTCAGACAGGGTGAGTTCATTACCGCCGGTGTTGAGCCAGCCGCCCTTGCCGATCAGCTCGGGGGCCCGGACGCGCGCACGTGAAGCCATGTGGACATTCAACGTCACCCCGGTGCGTGCGTATTCCGTAGGGGCCCGGGGGAATGCCTCCGCCATGAGGTACCTCGTACGCGACCGGATCTTCGGCATCGGTGACGACTACTGGATCGAGGACGATCGCGGGCGGCATGCCTTCCTCGTCGACGGGAAGGCGCTGCGGCTGCGCGAAACCTTCGAGCTGAAGGATCCGCAGGGCCGCGTGCTGGTCACCCTCCGCAAGAAGATGCTGGCCCTGCGCGACACGATGACCCTCGAGCGGGACGACCGGCCGCTGGCCACCATCCGGCGCAAACGGCTCTCGCTGCTGCGCAACCACTACCGCGTGGAGCTGGCGGACGGCACCGGGCTGGACGTCAGCGGCAAGATCCTGGACCGGGAGTTCGCGGTCGAGTACGACGGCGAACTGCTGGCGGAGATCTCACGGCGCTGGCTGTCCGTACGGGACACCTACGGCGTCAGTGTCGTACGGGAGGACGCGGACCCGGCGCTGCTGATCGCCATCGCGGTGTGTGTGATCCGGCTGGCGGAGCGGGAAAGCGGGGAGGACTGAGGGGGCTCCGCGAGGCGTTACGGCCGGTCGAGGCCCAGCACGCGGTCGCGCAGGACGGGGAAGTCGGCGCGAGTCTTGGCGACCTTGGCCGGGTCGAGGTCTACGGTCAGCGTCTCTTCGCCCGGCCCAGCCTCGGCCAGCACCTCGCCCCAGGGATCGACGACGGCACTGTGACCGGCCTGTTCGACCCCGGCATGGGTGCCCGCGGTGCCACAGGCCAGGACGTAGCACTGGTTTTCCACGGCACGGGCACGGGCCAGCAGCGACCAGTGCGCGCGGCGGCGGGCAGGCCAGCCGGCAGGCACGATCAGCAGCTCCGCACCGGCCGCCGTCAACTGCCGGAAGAGTTCCGGGAAACGCAGGTCGTAGCAGGTGGCCAGGCCCGCGGTGGCCCCCGGCAGACCGACCATGACGGCCCGGTCTCCGGCGCCCAGCAGGACCGCTTCGCCCTGGTCGAAGCCGAAGCGGTGGATCTTGCGGTAGGTGGCGGCGAGGCGGCCGTCGGGGGAGAAGACCAGCGAGGTGTTGTAGAGGGTGCCATCGTCGGCCCGTTCGATGACGGACCCGGCGTGCAGCCAGACCCGGGCGTCCCGTGCGGCCGCAGCCATGGCGTCGTGCGTCGGTCCGGCCAGCGGTTCCGCCTCGGCGGCGAAGAGATCGGCGGCGAAGGCGCCCACCGGCCACAGCTCGGGAAGCACCACGAGATCGCTGTCGGCCTGACCGCGTATCAGCGAAGCCACCCGAGTACGCCGGGAATTGACGGATTCCGCCGGATCCACACCGATCTGCAGCAAGGAAGCGCGCACAGTACCACCGCCTAAGCTTTCGAACCGGGCCGCCGTCGAACATCCACCTACGATGGTCACCCGAAAGCACTGCCGGGGTGCCCGTGCGCAGCGTAACTTAACTGCACAGACAGCAGCCCGCGTACGAACCGTCCGAGGGGTCCCGTGACCGTCCATCCCAGCCTTCAGTCCTCCATCGATGCCTGGACGCACTCCATAGAAGCGATAGCCGAGCTGGTGACTCCGCTCGTCGAGGGCGAGTGGAACAGGGCGACGGACCTTCCAGGCTGGTCCGTGCGCGATGTCGTCTCGCATGTGATCGGCCTGGAGAGCGAGATGCTCGGCGATCCGCGGCCGATACACACGCTGCCCCGCGACCTCTACCACGTCCGCAGCGAGTCGGCCCGGCGTATGGAGGTGCAGGTCGACGTCCGCCGGCACCACACCGCGCCGGAGATGGTCAGCGAACTCGAATACACCGTCATCCGCCGCTCCCGGCAGCTGCGCAACGAAACCCGTCAGCCGGACGCCGTGGTACGCAGCCCGCTCGATGAGGACCGTCCGCTGGACTTTGTCCTGCAGCTGCGGGCCTTCGACGTCTGGGTGCATGAGCAGGACCTGCGCCGGGCGCTCGGCAAGCCCGGCAATCTCGACTCCCCCGGCGCCCATGTGACACGTGATCTGTTGCTGAAGACACTGCCCAACACGGTCGCCAAGAAGGCCCAGGCGCCCGCCGATTCCGCCGTGGTCTTCGACATCAGCGGCCCGCTGGAGTTCATGCGCACGGTGCGGATCGACGCCGAGGGCAACGGCACGATCAACGGCAGCGTCTCGCTCGGCCCGACGGTGACGCTCGCCATGGACTGGGACATCTTCCACCAGCTGGCCTGCGGCCGGATCCGTCCGGCGGCCGTCGCCGAGCAGATCAAGATCGACGGTGACCAGGAACTGGCCGCGGCGATCCTGGACAACTTCGCGGTCACGCCGTAGCCGAGGCCGGCTGCGAGGGACGCCCCGGAAGGGGACCGGCACTCCTGACGGGGCGTCTCCGCGAGGCGGTGGGGTGCCGGCGGCGGAGGCCGGGGGCAGCCCGCACTGTTTCACGTGAAACAGCACGTACGGCTGTTGCCACCGCACCCCGAGGCTTCGGCCCGGGTCTCACGCCGGGACGTGGACCGCCTCGACCCGGCTGACAACCAGCCGTTCGCGTTCGCGGCGGGCGGCGCGAACACGCAGGCGAAGAATCTGCGAGACGCCGAGCGCCTCCAGGACGAAGACCGAGGCGAAGGCGATGCGGTAGTTGTCGCCGGTCGCATCCAGCAGCACGCCGATGGCGAGCAGTGTTGTCATCGAGGCGGTGAAGCCGCCCATGTTGACGATGCCGGAGGCGGTGCCCTGGCGCTCGGGCGGATTGGCGGGCCGGGCGAAGTCGAAGCCGATCATCGAGGCGGGGCCGCAGGCCCCCATGACCGCGCAGAGCGCGACCAGCAGCCCCATGGGCGCGTGGTCGTCCGGCCAGGCCAGGGTGATCGCCCACAGCAGGGCGGTGGCCCCGACGGTGCCCAACGCGAGCGGCAGACGGGCCGCATGGTGGCGCGCGATGATCTGGCCGTAGATCAGGCCGACGGCCATGTTGGAGAGCACGATGAGGGTGAGCAGCTCACCTGCGGTGCCGCGGGAGAGCCCCTGCGCCTCGACGAGGAACGGCAGGCCCCACAGCAGCAGGAAGACCATCGCGGGGAACTGGGTGGTGAAGTGCACCCACATGCCCAGCCGGGTGCCGGGTTCGCGCCACGCGTCCGTGATCTGCCGGCGGACGAATGCCGCGCCGCTGTGCTCGGTGGGCGCGGGCGGTGGCTCGTAGCCCTTGGGGTGATCCCTGAGGAAGAGCAGCAGCAGGACCAGGACGACAACACCGCCCACTGCGCTGGAGGCGAAGGTCGGGGTCCAGCCGACGCTGTGCAGAAGGCGCGCGAGGACGAGGGTGGAGATCAGGTTGCCCGCCATCCCCACGAGTGCCGCGATCTGCGCGATCATCGGGCCGCGGCGGGCCGGGAACCACCGTGAGCCCAGCCGCAGCACGCTGATGAACGTCATCGCGTCACCGCAGCCGAGCAGCGCGCGCGAGCCGAGGGCCATGGCGTAGGAGTGGGACAGCGCGAAGCCGAACTGACCGAGGGTGTAGAGCACCACGCCGATGGTCAGCACCTTCTTGGCGCCGAGTTTGTCGACCAGCAGGCCGACGGGTATCTGCATGCCCGCGTACACCAGCAGCTGCAGGATCGAGAAGGTGGACAGCGCGGAGGCGTTGATGTGAAAGCGCTCGGCGGCGTCCAGGCCGGCCACGCCCAAGCTCGTACGGTAGGTGATCGCGACGAAATAGACCGCGACGCCGATGCCCCAGACCGCCATGGCCCGGCGGCCACCGGGCGGGTCCGCGGGCAGCAGGCGGGGGGCGCCGCTGCCTGTTCCGGAGCCGCCGGCACTTCCCCCGCTCATCGCACCTCTCCCTGCGCCAGGTTGCGGACCCAGCTGACGTGCCGGTGCACGGCGTCGGTCGCCGCTTCCGGGTCGCCGTCCCGTAGCGCCTGGAGGATCTCGGCGTGCTCGGCGATGTTCTTGGCGATCCGGTCCGGGTGCGCGTGCATGACGGCGACGCCCATGCGCAGCTGGCGGTCGCGCAGCTGCTCGTAGAGGCGGTCCAGGATCTGGTTGCCGGCGCTGCGCACGATCGCGGCGTGGAAGCAGCGGTCAGTGACGGAGACCGCTGCGAGATCACCGGATGCGGCCTGCTCCCGCATCTTCTCCAGCAGCTCTTCGAGCTCGCCGATCAGCGCCTCGCCCGCGGGTACGGCCTTGGCCGCCGCGTGCTTCTCGACCAGCAGCCGGGTCTCGACGACATCGGCGATCTCCTGCGCGGAGACCGGCAGGACCAGCGCGCCCTTCTTCGGATAGAGCTTGATCAGCCCCTCGACCTCCAGCCGCAGCAGCGCTTCCCGCACCGGCGTCCGCGACACCCCCACGGCCTCGGCCAGCTCACCCTCCGTGAGCAGCATGCCGCCCTCGTAGTGGCGCTGCAGAACGGCGTCCTTGATGTGCGTATAGACCCGCTCGGCCGCGGGGGGCTGCTTGGCGGGAGCGGGGGCGGCGTCTCTGGAGGGAGTGGCGGGCACGGACGGGGATGGCATGAGCACAGGATAGATACAACAAGTATGCGTCCGACACTTGATTCCGCGATGCGGACGAAGAGAAGAGTGTTTGCGCTGGTTACAGGCGTTATGGGACCCGACGGCTCGGTGATCGGCCCGGTGGCTCAGCCCGGCATCCGCCCCTGCGCGATCAAGCGGTCCACGACCTGGGAGTGGGCGGGCGCGCAACGCTCCCTCGCCTCCTGGCGGTCGAACCAGGCGTACTCGGCGATCTCCCTCCCCGGTACGGGGGAGATGTCCTGCGGGCCGCCGGTGAAGCACGTCATATGCAGCCGCCGGCCGTTCTTGCCGTGTGCGACGTCGTGGATGACAAACGCCTCCGACAGTTCCGCCGCGGGAACCGCCAGGCCGAGCTCTTCGGACAGCTCCCGCGACAGCGCCTGCCGGGCGGTCTCCCCCGGCTCGTACTTGCCGCCGGGCAGATAGAAGGTGTCATTGCCCCGGGTCCGTACGCTCAGCAGCCGCCCCTCACGCAGATGCAGCCAGGACACGGACCGCAGCGGGGCCTCCCGCTCCAGGACGATCAGCGGGTGGCCGGTCTCCTCGTCCGTCCGACGGGCCCGCTCCGTGAATCCCAGGTCCGCACAGAAGCGCCGGGCGCGGGCGTTCCCCTCGAAGACCTCGAGTGTCAGCCCACCCCGCAGCGCCGCGGCATGCTCCACCAATTTCCGCCCGATGCCGCCTCCTTGAAGCTCGGGCGCCACAAACAGCCCGCCGATCCGGACGCCGTCGCCTTTGTGGCCGTCCAGCAGGCCGAGCAGCCCCACGACCCGGCCCTCGCGCTCGGCAACCCAGTTCTCCGCCTGGGCGAGATACACCTCGCGCAGGACCCTCGCCCGCTCGCCCTCGCCCTCCCCCTCAACGAACGGATGCGCCTGCCGCGAGGCGCGGGACCAGAGGTCGGTCACCGTGTCCCGATCGGCCGTCCGGTACCGCCTGATGATCGTTTCGCTGCTCATTCCGCCGACCGTAAACAGCCCCGGCCAAAAGCGGCAAACTCTTTCCTGCACCCACACCCTGCGGTCGGACTCTGACGAAAGAGGGACCACAGGGGGACAGGGGGTCCGACTCAAGACTGATGTGAATCCGTACCTGACGCGTACGGGCGGGCCCGGATCCCGTGGGTGAATAGAGGCAGGGAGCCAGGGCGGCTCCGCCACCTCAAGGGGGAGTGACCATGCAGGCCAGGACGAACGCCGGACGCCGGACCAGGAACACCGTCGTGGTGGCACTGATCGTCGCCGCGGTCTGGGCCGGCGCCGCGGCGATCCGGGGCGCCGCACATGCGGATCCCGACGGCCCGACCGGGCCGGTGGCGCACTTCAGCCGGGCGGTGGAGCTCATCCGCGGCTGAAGCGGTCGGCGGCCATGTTTCACGTGAAACGCGGCAGGGGCGGTGTTTCACGTAAAACACCGCCCCTGCCGCTGAGTTCAGCCGATCCGGCTCAGCCCCAGGTGATCAGCCGCTTCGGGTACTCCAGGATTGCCGCGACATCCGCGAGCAGCTTGGAGCCCAGTTCACCGTCGATCAGACGGTGGTCGAAGGAAAGCGCCAGGGTGGTGACCTGGCGGGGCTTCACCTTGCCCTTGTGGACCCAGGGCTGAAGCTTGACCGCACCGAAGGCCAGGATCGCGGACTCCCCCGGGTTGAGGATCGGCGTACCGGTGTCGACGCCGAAGACGCCGACGTTGGTGATGGTGACCGTGCCGCCGGACATCGCCGCCGGAGAGGTCTTGCCCTCACGTGCGGTGGCGACCAGCTCGCCGAGCTCTGCGGCGAGCTGGGGAAGCGTCTTGACGCCCGCGTCCTTGATGTTCGGGACGATCAGGCCGCGCGGCGTGGCCGCCGCGATGCCGAGATTGACGTAGTCCTTGTAGACAATCTCCTGATTCGCCTCGTCCCAGGCCGCGTTGACCTCCGGGTGCCGCTTGATGGCGACCAGGAAGGCCTTGGCGACGAGCAGGAGCGGGTTCACGCGCAGCCCGGCCATGTCCGGGTCCTGCTTCAGCTCCTGGACGAGCTTCATCGTGCGGGTCACATCGACGGTGATGAACTCCGTGACGTGGGGTGCGGTGAAGGCCGAGTTCACCATGGCCTGGGCGGTCGCCTTGCGTACGCCCTTGACCGGGACCCGGCGCTCGCGGGCGGCGGTGTCGACCACGCCCGCCGCGGCGGGGCCCGCGACCTCGGGCTCCGGTGCGGCTGCCACGGACGGCGCCGGGGCGGCTGCCGCATGGACGTCCTCACGGGTGATGATCCCGTCCGGCCCGGTCGGGGCGATGGTCGCCAGGTCGATGCCGAGGTCCTTGGCGAGCTTGCGGACCGGCGGCTTGGCCAGCGGCCGGCCGGTGGTCACGGCGGGCGCCACCGGAGCGACCGGTGCCGGGGCCGCGGGACGCCCGTTCACCTCGGCCTGCAGCGTGGCGTTCGCCCGCTCCGGCTGGACCGGCACACCGGTGGAGGCGCCCGGCTGCGGCTTGCGGGCCCGGCGCTTGGTCGAGGACGGGGCGGCACCGTAGCCGACCAGCACCGCCTGCCGGCCCTGCGGCTCCGCGTCCTCCTCGGCGGGTGCGGCGGCCGTGTCCACGGCCGGGGCGGCGGAGCCGTCCGGGACGGGCCCGGCTCCGGGGTCGGTGTCCACGGCGATGATGGAGGTGCCGACATCGACGGTGACGCCCTCGTCGAAGTGCAGCGCGTGCACCACCCCGTCGTAGGGGATGGGCAGTTCCACGGCGGCCTTGGCGGTCTCGACCTCACAGATGACCTGGCCGTCGGTGACGGTATCGCCCGGCTGGACGTACCACTTGAGGATCTCGGCCTCAGTGAGCCCCTCGCCCACGTCGGGCATCTTGAACTCACGGATGCGCTGAGCGCCTGTGGTGCTTGCAGTCATGGTCACGAACTCTCCTCAAACCCCTCAGTACGCCAGCGCGCGGTCAACGGCGTCGAGCACCCGGTCCAGGCCCGGAAGGTACTCGTCCTCCAGCCGGGACGGCGGGTACGGGGCGTGGAAGCCGCCAACCCGCAGGACAGGTGCCTCGAGGTGGTAGAAGCAGCGCTCGGTGATCCGGGCGGCGATCTCCGCACCCGAGCCGAAGAAGACCGGTGCCTCGTGGACCACGACCAGCCGTCCGGTCTTCTCCACCGACGACTGCACGGTGTCGAAGTCGATGGGGGAGATCGAGCGCAGATCGACGACCTCGACCGACTTGCCCTCCTCGGCCGCGACCTTGGCGACGTCCAGACAGACCTTCACCATCGGGCCGTAGGCGGCGAGCGTGAGGTCCGTGCCGGCCTGGGTGACGCGGGCCTTGTGCAGCGGGTCGGGGATCGACTCGGTGTCCAGCCGCGACTTGTCGTGGTAGCGGCGCTTGGGCTCGAAGTAGATGACGGGGTCGTCGCCCGCGATGGCCTGCTGGAGCATCCAGTAGGCGTCGGAGGAGTTCGAAGGGGAGACGATCTTGAGGCCCGCGACATGCGCGAACAGCGCCTCGGGGGACTCGGAGTGGTGCTCGACGGCGCCGATGCCGCCCGCGTACGGGATGCGGATGACGACCGGCACCTTGACCTTGCCCAGCGCGCGGGCGTGCATCTTGGCGAGCTGGGTGACGATCTGGTCGTAGGCGGGGAAGACAAAGCCGTCGAACTGGATCTCGGCGACGGGGCGGTAGCCGCGCAGGGCCAGACCGATCGCGGTGCCGATGATGCCGGACTCGGCGAGCGGGGTGTCGATCACCCGGTCCTCGCCGAAGTCCTTCTGCAGTCCGTCGGTGACGCGGAAGACGCCGCCGAGCTTGCCGACGTCCTCACCCATGACGACGACCTTGGGGTCGGCCTCCATGGAGGCGCGCAGCGAGGCGTTGATCGCCTTGGCGATGGTGATCTTCTCGTGGACGGCCATGGTCAGTTCCCCTCCGCGATGGCTTCGGCATCGGCGAACGACGCCTGGTACGCGGCGAACTGCGCGCGCTCCTCATCGACGAGCGCATGCCCGTCGGCATAGACATTCTCGAAGATCGCCATGGAATCCGGATCCGGCATGGCGCGGACGGCGTCGCGGACCCGCTTGCCCAGGGCCTCGCTCTCCTGGTCGATGCCGGCGAGATACGCCTCGTCGACGAAGCCCTCGGACTCCAGATACGTCCGCAGCCGCAGGATCGGGTCCTTGGCCTCCCAGGCGAGCGTCTCCTCGTCGGCCCGGTACTTCGTCGGGTCGTCGGAGGTGGTGTGCGCGCCCATGCGGTAGGTGAACGCCTCGACCAGCATCGGTCCCTGGCCGGTACGCGCCCGCTCCAGCGCCGCCTTGGTCACCGCCAGACAGGCCAGTACGTCGTTGCCGTCCACCCGGACGCCCGGGAAGCCGTAGCCGCGGGCGCGCTGGTAGAGCGGGACGCGGGTCTGCCTCTCGGTGGGCTCGGAGATCGCCCACTGGTTGTTCTGGCAGAAGAACACGACCGGGGCGTTGTAGACCGCGGAGAAGGTGAAGGATTCGGCGACATCGCCCTGGCTGGAGGCTCCGTCACCGAAATACGCGATGACCGCGGAATCCGCGCCGTCCTTCTGCACCCCCATCGCATAACCGGTCGCGTGCAGCGTCTGCGAGCCGATGACGATGGTGTAGAGGTGGAAGTTATTGCTGTTGGGATCCCAGCCACCGTGGTTGACGCCACGGAACATACCCAGCAGGTTCGTCGGGTCGACGCCGCGGCACCAGGCCACGCCGTGCTCGCGGTAGGTCGGGAAGACGTAGTCGTCGTCGCGCAGCGCGCGGCCGGAGCCGATCTGTGCGGCCTCCTGGCCCAGCAGCGAGGCCCACAGGCCCAGTTCGCCCTGACGCTGGAGAGTGGTCGCCTCGGCGTCGAACCGCCGCGTGAGGACCATGTCACGGTAGAGCCCGCGCAGCTCTTCCGGGGACAGGTCGATTGCGTATTCCGGGTGCTCGACCCGCTTTCCTTCCGGAGTCAGCAGTTGTACGAGCTGGTCCTGCTCCGCCTGGTCCGGCCGGCTGCCGGCCTTTGCCTCGGTCGCCTTCTTCGTCGGCGATGCCTTTTTGGCGGCGGTGCGCTTGCTGCCGGCGCGGGTGCTTTTCCGCTGGGCAGTGCCTTCCACGGTCACGTGCTGCTCCTCCGTCTGTCCGGCCCCCGGGGTCCGCCGGTGGCCGTATTGCGGCTCACCCGGTATCCGATACGGCGCACGGGGTGTGTGCGAACGCGGCCGGATCCGGGTGGAACAAAGCGTCCCGGACAGTGGCCTGCTCTTTGCACGTTACCCAGTGCCAAAGCCTAAGTGAAAACGGCGCTGACCTGCGATTTTGCTTGGATTTCCAAGTAAATCGCGAAGCGTGGGAACAACTCCTGGTCACAGCGTTGCAGGCCGCCGGGACACCGGCACGTTATAACGGTGACCTGGAGCACGGGAAGAGTTTGGTGTGTGAGACTGGAGCAGTGCACGAAGACGGAAAAATCACGGTTTTCCTGCTCGATGACCACGAAGTTGTCCGGCGGGGCGTCCACGAAATGCTGTCGGTCGAAGAGGACATCGAGGTCGTCGGCGAGGCGGGCACCGCCGCGGACGCGCTGGTCAGAATCCCCGCAACCCGCCCCGATGTAGCCGTGCTGGACGTCCGGCTGCCGGACGGCAGTGGCGTCGAGGTCTGCCGCGAGATCCGGTCCCAGAACGAGGACATCAAATGCCTGATGCTCACCTCGTTCGCCGACGACGAGGCCCTTTTCGACGCGATCATGGCCGGCGCCTCGGGCTATGTGCTCAAGGCCATTCGGGGCAATGAACTGCTCTCCGCGGTACGCGATGTGGCGGCCGGAAAGTCCCTGCTCGACCCGGTGGCCACGGCCCGCGTGCTGGAACGGCTGCGCGACGGCAACAACGCGAAGGGCGACGACCGGCTGGCGAATCTCACCGAGCAGGAACGCAAGATCCTCGATCTGATCGGCGAGGGCCTGACCAACCGCGCCATCGGCGAGCGGCTCCATCTCGCCGAAAAAACGATCAAGAATTATGTCTCCAGCCTGCTCTCCAAGCTCGGTATGGAACGCCGTTCCCAGGCCGCCGCATATGTCGCGCGGCTGCAGGCGGAAAAGCACTGAAACGGCCTCTCACCAGGCATGGAGCAGCGGAATAGGCCACTGCACCGATTCCCGCGGCCGGGACCTTGGTCCCGGCCCTTTCGGGGCTGCCGTCCCTACTTGGGGTCGGTGCGGGCGGGCAGTCTGAGGGCATGCCCTTCGACGATTACCGCGCGATCGAGCTGCTGAGCCGGACTCCCTACGGCCGGGTGTCGGCCAGCCGACGGGCGCTGCCGTTCACCACCGTCACCCGGCACCTCATCGTCGACGGGCAGCTCATTCTCCGGCTGCACCGCGGTTACGACTACCACCAGGCGCTCGACGGCAGCGTTGTCGCGTACGAGGCCGACAACGTCAACAGCGGCGCGAGCGACACCTGGTCCGTGCAGTTCACCGGCACGGCGCGGGTCTGCGACCCCACCCCCGCCGAGCGCGCGCTCTTCGGCCGCACACCCCGACTGGCCGACGGCGCGCCCTTCGACCCGGTGTTCCTCCGCATCGAGCCGGAGTTCGTGACCCTGCACCATCTGACGGACGTGCCGGTCTTCCAGTACGCGCAGACGGTGTGACACGCGCGTACTGTACGGCTGCTTCCCATATGCGCACTCTGCGTGAGGCTTTCCTATAAGCCCGCTCTGCCGGACCTCGTTGATCTAACATCTGGCGCGTGCTGCGCTCATCTGTAGCCCGGACGGCGGCAACGCCCGACGGGCACGTCCTCGGATCCCTGCTGCGCCGCTACGAAGGCGCCGGCGATCCCCTGTCGTGTGAACCCGTCGCCGAAGGCCTGCTCAACCACGGCTACTTCCTCGCCACCACGCACGGCCGCTATTTCCTCAAGCACCACCTCGACGGCGACCTCGGCGCCATCACCCGCCAGCACCGCGCCACCCTCCGGCTCGCCGATCTCGGCCTGCCGGTCGCCCCGCCGGTACCCGCCACGGACGGCCGCACGGTCACCGTCCTGGAGGGGCGCTGCTACGCCCTGCACCCGTGGGTCGAGGGCCGGCACCTGGGCGGCGCCGCACTGAGCCCGGCCCAGTCCCGTCGGCTCGGCGCGCTCCTCGGGCTGGTGCACACCGCCCTGGAGCAGGTCATGGGGGCCGATCCGCATCCACCGCGACCCGCGTACCGCGCCGAGGCCGCCGACCCGGCCCATACCTTCGAGCTGATCGACGAGCTGCTCGCGCTGGCCCGCCGGACCCGTCCCCGCACCAGCTTCGACGAACTCGCCGAACACCGCCTCCTCGAGCGCAGGGCACTGCTCAAGCGGCTGGTCCACCGCCGGCCGGCGGCCGGCGTCGCACCCGCCGCCGGCTGGGTGCACGGCGACTTCCATCCGCTCAATGTGCTCTACCGGGGCTCGGAACCGGCCGCGATCGTCGACTGGGACCGGCTGGGCGTCCAGCCCCGCGCCGAGGAGGCGGTTCGCGCCGCCGCGATCTTCTTCGTACGGCCCTGCGGCACCCTGGACCTGGCGAAGGTGGCGGCGTACGCGGGTGCCTACCGCAGCGCCTGCGGGGCCGGGGCCGACGAACTGGCCGCCGCCGTACACCGGGTGTGGTGGGAGCGCCTGAACGACTTCTGGATGCTCACCTGGCGCTACCGGCTGGGCGACCCGCGCACCGACCCGCAGTTCCCGGCGGCGGCCGCGCTGGCGGTGTGGTGGACCCGGGAGTACGCCGCGGTACGGGATGCGTTCGCGGGCCGCTGTTCCACGTGAAACAACGGGCCGCTCCAGAGATCTGGAGCGGCCCGCCGCATTCGTCAGCTGGTCGGTCAGCCGGTGGCACCGCCCGGCGTCGCACCGCCGTCCGCGCCGCCTGTGGTGCCGGCGTCGGTGCCACCGTCCACAGCACCGCCGTCTGCGGTGCCTCCGTCCGCGGTCCCACCGTCGGCCGTTCCGCCGTCGGCGGTTCCGCCGTCCGTCGTACCACCGTCGGAGGGGTCGGTGGAGGGATCGGACGTGGAAGGCTCGTCCGTCGGCGGCTCCGTGCTGGGCGACTCGGACGGCTCCGGCGTGCTGGGCTCGTCACTCGGCGTCGGGGAGTACGTGTCGGAGTCGCCACCCGTGGTACCCGGCAGGGTCTCCGGCGTGCTCGGCTCCTCCGACGGCGGCTCGGTGGTCTTGTCGCTCTTGGACACCGAGGGCGTGGGCGACTTGTGGTCGCTCGGATCCTGGTTGTCCTTCTTGCCGTTCTGCAGCGCGAAAGCCACACCCACCGCGATCGCTATCACCGCGAGCGCCGCGATCAGCCAGAGCTTGCCGCGGCCGCTCTTGGCGGGCCGGTGACCGCCGTCGAAACCGCCGTCGTCGTCCCGGCCGCCCGGCAGGATCGGCTGCGCGGCCGTATGACCGCCATCCTGCTGCCGCAGCGCGGTGGTGGCGGCGTCCCGCATGACCGAGGTGGTGCCGCCCTCATGTATCGCCACCGGGCCGGTGTTCCAGGTGCCGGTGTGACCGCCCTGCTCCTGCAGCATCTGCAGCGAGTACTGGACCAGCCCGCGCATCTCCTCCGCGGTCTGGAAACGGTCGTCCGGGTCCTTGGCCAGCGAACGCATGACCAGGCCGTCCAGCTCCGGCGGCACCGCCTCGGCGACCTCGGACGGCGGCACCGGCATGTCCTGGACGTGCTGGTAGACCACCGACAGCGGGGTCTCACCGGTGAACGGCGGCCGCAGCGCGAGCAGTTCGTACAGCAGACAGCCGGTGGCGTACAGGTCGGAACGGGTGTCGACGGTCTTGCCGAGCGCCTGTTCCGGGGAGAGGTACTGCGGAGTGCCCATGACCATGCCGGTCTGGGTCATCGTGGACTGCGCGCCGTGCAGGGCACGGGCGATACCGAAGTCCATGACCTTCACCGCACCGCTGTGCGTGATGATCACGTTCGCGGGCTTGATGTCACGGTGCACGATGCCGTGCTGGTGGCTGTAGGCCAGCGCCTCCAGCACCCCGGAGACGATGATCAGCGCCTGGTCCGGCGGCGGGGCATCGGCGTTGAGCAGCAGGTCACGGATGGTGCGGCCCTCGACCAGCTCCATCACGATGTACGGCACGGTGTTGCCGCTGACGAAGTCCTCGCCGGAGTCGTAGACGGCGACAACGGCGTGGTGGTTCAGTCCGGCCACGGACTGTGCCTCGCGCGTGAATCGGGCCTTGGACACCGGGTCTTCGGCCAGATCGGCGCGCAGCAGCTTCACGGCGACGGTGCGGCCCAGCCGTACGTCTTCGGCCGCGAACACCTCCGCCATACCGCCGCGGCCGAGCCGGCGCGTGAGCCGGTAGCGGCCATCGCCGACCAGCCCTCCATTGCCCCACATCTCCGGTGTGTCGGGGATATTGGAGCCGGTGGCCTCAGGATCGGACGGGCCCTGCGGGCTCTGCGTCGGTGCCATCGGTCCTCGCCGTCGAATCGATCCGCATCAAGAGCGGTAAGGTCTCGGTCTTCGCTACAGCACGCTACAGGTTCGACGACACCCACCGGTCCGTCATGGACCGGCCATCAAACCGCCCGGATGTCAGTAGGGGCAAGTTCACCAGGGGTAATCGAAGCCGCAAAAGATCTCTGGACCGTGGCCGGATCTTGCGCATCTGGTCACGGAACGGGCACACGGCTTGACGTGTCACTGCCCTGGGGCAGACTTGGCTGCGGAATTCCAGAATTTGATCGCGATACGTACGGGCAGTACGCCCAGGGGGAAGCGGAACCATGAGCCAGGACGGCGCTCAAGGCCAATTCGAGGGCCGTTCGGTCGGCGGAGGACGTTACCAGCTTCGTGATCTTCTCGGCGCGGGCGGAATGGCATCCGTACACCTCGCGTACGACAGCGTGCTGGACCGCGAGGTCGCGATCAAGACACTGCACACCGAGCTCGGTCGCGAGCAGGCATTCCGCGAGCGCTTCCGCCGCGAGGCGCAGTCCGTGGCGAAGCTCACGCACACCAATATCGTCTCGGTCTTCGACTCCGGCGAGGACGAGCTCGACGGCGGCATGGTGCCGTACATCATCATGGAGTACGTCTCCGGGCAGCCGCTGCGCTCGGAGCTCGACAACGACATCGCCCAGCACGGCGCGATGCCGACCGACAAGGCGCTGAAGATCACCGCCGATGTGCTCGCCGCGCTCGAGGCGAGCCATGAGATGGGCCTGGTCCACCGGGACATCAAGCCGGGCAACGTCATGATGACCAAGCGCAATGTCGTCAAGGTCATGGACTTCGGCATCGCCCGCGCCATGCAGTCCGGCGTCACCTCCATGACGCAGACCGGCATGGTCGTCGGCACCCCGCAATATCTGTCGCCCGAGCAGGCGCTGGGCCGGGGCGTGGACGCCCGCTCCGACCTCTACTCCGTCGGCATCATGCTCTTCGAGCTGCTGACCGGACAGCTGCCCTTCGACGCGGACTCCCCGCTGGCCATCGCCTACGCCCATGTCCAGGAAGAGCCGCCGGTTCCGTCGAGCATCAATCGCTCGCTGCCGCCGGCCGTGGACGCGCTGGTGGCCCGTGCACTGAAGAAGAATCCCAACGAGCGGTTCCCGACCGCCGAGGCGATGCAGGACGAATGTCTGCGGATCGCCGGCTCCGGGCAGTCCGGATCGCCGCTGATCATCAGCGAGGGCCCGCGGGCGCGCACCAGCGGTTCGTCGGTGTCCTCCTCGGTGTTCCCCACCGCCAGCGGCAACCCGCACACCCCGGCACCGCCGAGCGTGCAGCAGCCGTATCAGCCGACGCAGGCGGCCTTCGGACCGTCCACTCCGCCGCCGGTGAACAACGCCTATCCGACCCCGGCACCGGCGCCCGGGCCGACCCCCGCGCCGTTCAACGCCGGTGGCTTCCAGCCCCCGCCGACGTTCACGCCGCCGCCGGTGGCTCCCTCGATGCCGACGAGCGGCGGCCCGGGCGCTCCTCGCAAGAACAACACCGCGGTGATCGTCGTCTCGGCGATAGTGGGTGTGATCGTGGTCACGGCGATCGCGATCGGCATCGGGCTGAGCGCCGGGGGGTCCAGCGACGACAACGGCAGCGACGACCCCACATCGGGGTACTCGACGAACTCCTCCGACTCGGCGTCGCCGACCGTGAGCGTCAGGCCTCCGGACAAGACGAAGACGATAGCGGCGTCCGAGTGCACCTCCCCCCAGCACCCGTACGGCGAAGAGAAAATGGTCTACGTCCCGTCGTTCGTTTTGAAGGACCTGGACTCCGTGAAGGCGTGCCTGGACGCCGCCCACTGGAAGTACAAGGTGACGGAGACCAACTCGTTCTTCGCCAAGAACGCCGTCACGACGCAGACCCCGAGCTACTACGGCAGGTGGACCCCGGGTGAGGACGAGCCGATCCAGCTGACCGTCTCGACCGGCCACTACTGACCGGGGTACGGGTCCAGAGCCTGAGACACAGCGGAGGGGCCGGCACGCAGCGCGCGTGCCGGCCCCTCCTGTCGTACTGCCACTGCGGCCTAGAGATACGGACCCGACCGGGCACCGCCGTGACCGGGGATCTCGTCGCCGTCGGTCGGGGCGCCGGGCGGCAGGGCGCGGCGCATGGACTCCAGCTGGGCGCGGGCCGCCATCTGCTGGGCGAACAGCGCGGTCTGGATGCCGTGGAAGAGGCCCTCCAGCCAGCCCACCAACTGGGCCTGGGCGATGCGCAGTTCCGATTCCGTCGGCACCGATTCGTCGGTGAACGGCAGGGAGAGCCGCTCCAGCTCCTCCACCAGCTCGGGCGCCAGTCCGTCTTCCAGCTCCTTCACCGAGCTGGCGTGGATCTCCTTGAGGCGGACCCGGCTCGCCTCGTCCAGAGGGGCGGACTTCACCTCCTCCAGCAGCTGCTTGATCATGCTGCCGATGCGCATGACCTTGGCAGGCTGTTCGACCATGTCGGTCACCGGAACCTCGCGGGGCTCTTCGCCGTTGTCCCCGCCGCCACCGGGGCCGGCACTGCCGAGCGCCATGCCGTCCGGGCCGACAACCAGGACGTGCGGGTTCTCCTGCGACCGTTCGTTCATCGGCATATCCATGCCGCCATTGTCGCGTACCCGCACGTTGGCGGGTGCGGCGCCGTGCTCGTTCCGTTGTTTTGAGCCCGCCGGACGCGGGGCCGGGAGAAAATGCGGGATCGGCCGCAGGGTGCAGGGGGGAAGTCCAGGAGGCCTGGCACCGCACTCACCCTCGGTTGTTTCACGTGAAACCGTGCGTGACGGTCGGGCTGGTTTCACGTGAAACGGTGACTTTTCGGTGAGCTGTCTGTTTCACGTGAAACGGTGAGTGCCGGGGAATTGCGCGGTTCCTCTGGTGCGGTGTTTCACGTGAAACAGCCGGCTTCCGGCTCAGCGGCGGCGTAGCCGCAGGCCCAGGAAGGCCAGGCCCAGGCCGGTGAGGGCGAGGCCGGCGCCCATGGGGAGGACGCGTTCGACCGGGGCCGTGGGGGTTTCCATCGCATACGGCTCGGCCGGGTCGGACGGTTCGGCGTCGTCCGGTGGGGTGTGGTGCCGCTTCTTGGACGGTGAGGGCGGCTGGAGGGGCTTGTACGGGCGGTGGCCGAGGCCGCCCGCGACGTCGGAGTGGGGTCCGGGGGAAGGACCGGGCGCGGCGGACCGAGGGGGTGCGGGTGGTGGGTCGGACGGCGCCGGACGGCCGGGGTCCTGCGCCTCGTCGGACGGACTCTCGGGGGAGCCGGACGGGGAATCCTCCGGGCCCGGGGCGTCCGGATCGTCGTCCGGCGAGGAGTCGTCCGGGTCTAGCCCGTAACGGGGGTCGTGCCAGGGGAGGTACTCGGGCGGCTCATCCGGGTAGCGCGGCGTCTCATCGGGGATATGGGCGAAGAAATCCCGCAGGACGGGGAGGTCCGCGATGTGCATGTCGGCATCCGGCCTCGGGACTCCCGGCAGGTATTCCAGCGACTCCGGGCGACCGGGGTGTCCGCGGCCTTCTCCCGCCCGGTTTCCGGCCAGCGGTGGATCCGCCGCATAGCCGTCGGGCAGTGCATGCCCCCGTACGAGGTGTGACGGGCGGTCGGGCGGAGCGGCCCGCTGCTCCGCGGCCAGCGCGGTGGTCGCCAGCGGGACGGGCAGAGCGGCGGCGGCCACCAGCAGACCGGTGGTCATGCGCGAACGGAATCCTGGAGCCACAGCCGTGCCCCTCCCGTGCCGAGCCGTCGAGTGACATGCCCAGAGTCACATGTGACTAGATTCACGACATCTTGGACATGTCGATCGGGTTATGTGTCGTGGACGGGAGGGGCCGCGGACAGCGGCGGTTCCGGCCGCGGTCGGCGCGGGCTCCGGGTTGTCGGCGTACGCGGAGCCTGCCGGTCGCGGCGGGCGGTCAGACCGTCAGGACGACCTTGCCGACATGTGCGCTCGCGTCCACCACGCGATGCGCCTCGGCGGCGTCCGCCATCGGGATCGTACGGTCCACGATCGGCCGCACCTGGCCGTTGCCGATCAGCGGCCAGACATGCTCGCGCACGGCCGCGACAATGGCCGCCTTCTCGCTCAGCGGGCGGGCGCGCAGACCGGTGGCGGTGATCGCGGCGCGCTTGGCGAGCAGGGCGGCGAGATTCAGCTCCGCCTTCACCCCGCCCTGCATCCCGATGATCGCCAGCCGCCCGCTGACCGCCAGCGCCTTGACGTTTTTCTGCAGGTACTTCGCGCCGATGATGTCGAGGATGACGTCCGCGCCCTTGCCGTCGGTGGCCTTGCGGAGTTCCTGGACGAAGTCCTGTTCGCGGTAGTCGATGAGGATGTCGGCGCCCAGCTCCGCGCAGCGGGCCAGCTTCTCGGGACCGCCCGCGGTGACCGCGACCCGCGCGCCGACCGCCTTGGCGAGCTGGATCGCCATCGTGCCGATACCGCTGGCACCGCCGTGGACCAGCAGCGTCTCGCCGGGCCGCAGGTGCGCGATCATGAAGACGTTGGACCAGACGGTGCATGCCACCTCGGGCAGTGCGGCGGCCGCCACCAGATCGAGGCCGGGCGGCAGCGGCAGCACCTGCCCGGCCGGGACGGCCACCTTTTCGGCGTAACCGCCGCCCGCCAGCAGCGCGCACACCTCGTCGCCGATGGCCCAGCCGTGCACCCCCGGACCGACCGCGACGATCCGGCCGGAGCACTCCAGGCCGGGGTACGGCGAGGAGCCGGGCGGCGGGTCGTAGAAGCCCTGACGCTGCAGCAGGTCCGCGCGGTTCACGGCGCTGGCCACGACCTCGATGAGGACCTCGCCCTCGGCGGGCTGCGGATCGGGCACATCCGCCCAGACAAGTGCTTCCGGGCCACCGGGCTCCGGGATAGTGATCGCTCGCATGAGCGCGAGGCTACTCGTCGACCGGGCAGGGGGCGATGGGGCGGGTGCCGCGGACCGCAGCCGGTACCGGCGGTCAGCTGCCGAAGGGCACGCTGTCCGTGTCGGCGCGGCTACTCGTCCGGCCGGTAATCGTCCGCCCGGCGCATCGGCGAGATGCCGGTGCCGGGCAGCGTGGTGGACTGGGCGCGGTTCGGCCTGCCGGGGATGTCCGGCTCCTCCGTCGCGGCCGCGCGGACGATGGTGATCAGCCGGTCGGTGGACTGCAGCGGGCTGGCCGCCGGGTCGTCGTAACCGATCAGGCGGTGGCCCCGCAGCACCGAGACGACCAGGTCATCGGTCTCCCGCACCGACTTGCCGACCTCGGACTTCACCACCGGCCGCTCGATCAGGTCCAGTCCGCTGCCCTGCTGGATCAGATCCTCCATGACCGTTCCCGCACTCGGACTGTGCACCGAGAGCCCCAGCAGCCGCCCGGCCGCGCTCGCCGAGGTGATCACGGCGTCGGCACCGGACTGCCGCAGCAGCGGAGCGTTCTCCTCCTCCCGCACCGCCGCGACGATGTTCGCCCGCTTGTTGAGCTGACGGGCGGTCAAGGAGACCAGCACGGCGGTGTCATCGCGCTGGGTGGCGATGACGACCTGGTGGGCGCGCTGGACCTCGGCCCGCAGCAGTACATCGCTGCGGGTCGCATCGCCGACCACCCCCGCGAACCCCTCGGCCACCGCGGCCTCGATCACCTTGGGGCTGGGGTCGACGATGACGATCTTCTCCCGGGACAGGCCCGTGGCACGGAGGGTCTGGACGGCGCTGCGGCCCTTGGTGCCGTATCCGACGATGACGGTGTGGTCGCGCACGGCGGTTCTCCAGCGTTTGAGTTGCCACTGCTCGCGGGTGCGCTCGGTCAGCACCTCCAGTGTCGTGCCGACCAAGATGATCAGGAACAGCACCCGCAGCGGCGTGATGAGCAGGATGTTGAGCAGCCGCGCACTGTCCCCGTACGGGACGATGTCGCCGTAGCCGGTGGTCGAGAGCGTGACCGTCGCGTAGTAGACGCAGTCGAGGAAATCCACCGAGCCGTCGGCGTTGTCGTGGTACTCCGCGCGGTCGATCCACACGATGAAGACCGTCGCGATCAGGACCAGCAGCGCCATCATCAGGCGGCGGGTGACCTGCCGCAGCGGTGCCACGGGGGCACGGCGCGGCAGTATCACCCGGTGCGAACGGTCCTCGGGGACGTCGCGCGCCGCTGCGTCGTGGGACGGGAGCTTCACCCGGCGCCTCCGGAGGGGCCGTACGGGGGCGTTGCCCCGGGCGGCGACCAGTCCGCCGCCCAGGGGAGTTCGAGGAGTTCGACCTCGGTACCGCGGTCCCCGCCGCCGGGCGGGATGACGGCCAGCGCATCGGCGGCGGCGATCCCGCGCAGCATCGCGGGGCCGTGGAAGTGCAGCGGTTCGGCCATCAGCCCGTAGCGGTCGTCGTCGCGATAGGACACCGGGACGAGCCGGGTGTCGCGCGGATGGCCGTGGACCGAGGACCACAGCGGCGTGCGGTACGGGGCCGGGGCACGGCGGGCGGACAGCGTGCGCAGCAGCGGCTCGGCGAGGGTGAGCAGGCCGGAGGCGGCGGCGAGGGGGTTGCCGGGGAGCCCGACGAGGTGGCGGTGCGGGGTGATGCGGGCGAGCAGCATCGGGTGCCCCGGCCGTACCTCCACGCCGTCCACCAGCACCTCGGAGCCCAGCCGGTGGAGCGTGGGGTGCACATGGTCGACCGGACCCCCCGCGGTGCCGCCCGTGGTGATGACGACATCGGCCCGCGAGCCGGCGATCGCCTCGTACAGGGTGTCGGGGTCATCGGCGAGATGGCGCGGGGCGGCCGCCTCGGCCCCCAGCGCCTGCAGCCAGGGGCCGAGCATCGGGCCGAGCGCGTCGCGGATCCGGCCCTCGTGCGGCAGGCCGTGGCGCAGCAGCTCATCGCCCAGGACGAAGACGTCCACCCGCGGGCGGGGGTACGTGGTCAGCTCGTCGTAACCGGCGGCCGCGGCCAGGCCCAGGACCGCGGGCGTCACCAGGGCGCCGGACGCCAGGAGTTGGTCGCCGCTGCGGCACTCCTGGCCGCGCGGGCGGATGTCCTGGCCCGGCGACGCGGGCCGCAGCGCATACAGCCGGGACCGGCCGTCGGTCATCTCCCGGACCTCGCCGTGCTCGCTGCGCAGTACGGCGGTGGCGCCGGCCGGGACCCGCGCCCCGGTGGCGATGGCGATCGCATGGCCGTCGGCGAGCGGGGCGGTGGGGACATGGCCGGCGAGGATGCCGGGGGCGTCGCCGGGGTGGTCGAGGTGCCAGGGGCCGGGGCCGGAGACCGCCCAGCCGTCCATGGCCGAGGTGTCGAAGGACGGCAGATCGGTGAGGGCGGCGAGCGGGGCGGCGAGGGTGCGGCCGAGTGCTTCGCCCAGCGGGGCCGTCTCGGGCGGGAGCGGACCGGGCGCGGCGCGGCGGGCGATGGCGCGTGCGGTGTGCCACGGACAGGGGGCGACCGGGGCCGGGTCGGGGGTGCGGGAGGCGGCAGGCGAGGGGGTGCCGACGGGGGGCGTGCTGCCGGTGCCGGAGGGGGCCCCCGTATCGGCCGGGGTGCCCGTACCGGGCGGATTGTCCGGGGCGGTGCCCCGGGCGTGCGCGTGGTCCGGTGTTTCGCTCCATGCGCCGTACGGCCCGTCGTACGCGTCACCTGCGCCGGGCGCCCGGCCCGCACCGTGCGGCCCGCTCGCGGCAGCGTGCCGGGCGCCCGCCGGTACGGCTCCGTTGGCCAGCGCGAGCGCATCGTCCAGCGCGGCGTCGAACTCCCCCTCGGTCATTCCGCGGGCTTCGTTTCGCCGCCCGTGGCGCCGGGGGCCCCGTCCGCGCTCTCCTCGCCCTCGGCGGCCCATCGGTTGGCCAGGGCGGCGGCCCGCTGGGCCAGCTCGGCCACATCGGCGCCCTGCCGGCCCGCCGCGTAGCCGATCAGAAAGGTCGTCAGCGGGGCGGCCGGGCGGGCCACGCCGTGTGCGGCGTCCCGGGCGAGGTCGAGCAGGGTCGCGGTGTCGACCTCGAGGTCGATGCCCAGTTCGGCCTTTACTGCGGTGATCCATTCGTCCAACACATGTCCATGCTCCCTGATGCGGGCGCGTGCCACGCCGATGTCTTCCCAGGTGTCGCAGTCGAAGGAGGCCGTGGACGTGGCGTCCGGGACCCGTTCCAGCGCCAGCTCGGCCAGCAGTGCGCGCAGCGGCAGTCCGGTCAGGGTGCCGTGTTCGGCGCGCAGCAGGGCCAGTTCGCGGCGCAGCGACTCGGCCCGGTAGGCGGCGACCAGCGGCTGGTCGCGCCCGCCGGCGTCGCGCAGCAGGGCCCCGTCGCGGGGCGTGCCGCCGTCGGCCGTCCCGGTCGCCGCCGCGAGGAGGGCGCGTACGGTCCCGGGCGTCAGGAACGGCAGGTCGGCGGAGAGGACGAGGACGGTGGGGGCGGTGGTGTGCCTCAGGCCGACGTCGAGCGCGGCGAGCGGGCCGCCGCCGGGCGGGTCCTCCAGGGCGCGGACCACGGGGCGGCCCGCCGGGCGCCGGGGGCCGACGACGACGGTGATCGCCGCATCGGTGCAGGCGGCGAGGACCCGGTCCAGCAGGGCGCGGCCGCCGACCGACAGGGCGGGTTTGTCCGCCCCGCCGAGCCGCCGGGCCGCGCCTCCGGCCAGCACGATGCTGTCGTAGTCGGTGTGGTCGCTCACCCCTTGAGTATCACCAGGGTCTTCGCGTTCACACAGGGGTCACGGCCGTCGAAGGTGTCGCGGCAGCCACCGGGCTACGGCTGCGCGCGGCACCCCGACGTCTCACAGCGTGCGCAGCAGCAGCGCCGGTTGTTCGACACAGTCGGCGACGAACCGCAGGAAGCCGCCGGCCGTGGCGCCGTCGCACACCCGGTGGTCGAAGGTGAACGACAGCTGGACGACCTGCCGGACGGCCAGCTCACCTTCGTGGACCCAGGGTTTGGCGGCTATCCGGCCGACGCCGAGCATCGCGGCCTCGGGGTGGTTGATGATCGGCGTGGAGCCGTCGACGCCGAAGACGCCGTAGTTGTTGAGGGTGAAGGTGCCGTGGGTCAGCTCGGACGGAGAGAGCCCGCCGGTCCGGGCGGTCTCGGTGAGCCGGGCCATCTCGGCCGACAGGTCCTCGACCGTGCGGGTGTGGGCGTCGCGCACCACCGGGACGACCAGGCCGCGGTCGGTCTGGGCGGCGAAGCCCAGGTGGACGGCGGGCAGCCGGACGATCTCCCGGGTCCGGGTGTCGACGGTCGCGTTGAGCTCGGGGAACCGGGCCAGCGCGGCCGTGGTGACCCGGGCCAGCAGCGCGAGCAGCGACACCTTGGGGGCGCCGGGGACGTTCATCGCCCGGCGGGCGGCGAGGAGTTCGGTGGCGTCGGCGTCCACCCAGCAGGTGGCGTCCGGGATCTCCTGGCGGCTGCGGCTGAACTTCTCGGCCGCGGCGCCCCGCATTCCCTTCAGCGGGATGCGCTCGGCCTGCGGTGCGGCCCCGGCGGCGGACGCGGCCCCTACCGCGCCCGCCACGGAGGCCGCCGTGGTGGCCGTCTCCCGCTCCCGGATCGCCCGCTCAACGTCCGAGCGCAGAATCAGCCCGTCCCGCCCTGACCCGGTCAGTTCCCCCAGGTCCAGGCCGTTTTCCCGCGCCATGCGGCGCACCAGCGGCGAGATGACGGGGATCGTACGGCTCTCGGGGGCGGTGGCGACGGGGGCCGCGGCCCGCTCGGGCGGGCCCGGTACGTCCTGCGCGGGACCGGCGCCTGCCGGCCGGACCCTCCGCCGACGCGCCGCGGCCTCGCTCGTTCCGTAGCCGACCAGCACATTTCCCGAGCCGGTGGACTCCTCCGGGGGCCCGGTGTCCGCCGCTCCGGCGGCACCGGCCGCCCCGTCGCCCGCACCCTCGCCTGCCAGGTCGTCCGGCACCGCGCCCACCGCCACCGTCACCAGCGGCGACCCCACCGGGACCTCGGCCCCTTCCTCGCCGAAGCGGGCGGTGACCACGCCGCCGTAGGGGCAGGGCACCTCCACCATCGCCTTGGCGGTCTCCACCTCGACCACGGGCTGGTCGACGGCCACCACCTGGCCGACCTCGACCAGCCACTGCACGATCGTCGCCTCGGTGAGGCCTTCCCCCAGGTCAGGGAGGGTGAATTCACGGACCACGGCCATCACGCACCACGTCCCTCGGTCCAGCCCGACTCCCACTGGAGACGGGCGACGGTGTCCAGGATCCGGTCCACACCAGGCAGATGGTGTCTCTCCAGCATGGGCGGCGGATACGGGATGTCGAAACCGGCGACCCGCAGCACCGGCGCCTCCAGGTGGTGGAAGCAGCGCTCGGTGATCCGGGCGGCGATCTCGCCACCGGGGCCGCCGAATCCGGGCGACTCATGGACGACCACCGCACGGCCGGTACGCCGGACCGACGCGCAGACCGCCTCGTCGTCGAACGGCATCAGCGAGCGCAGATCGAGGACCTCCAGGTCCCAGCCCTCGGCGCGGGCGGCCTCGGCGGCCTCCAGACAGACCGGCAGCGACGGGCCGTAGGTGATCAGCGTGGCGCTCTCGCCGCGGCGCCGGATCTCGGCGCGGCCTATCGGGGCGACGGGCGTGGGGGCGTCGGGCGACCAGTCGTCCTTGGACCAGTACAGCCGCTTGGGCTCCAGGAAGACGACCGGGTCGTCGGAGGCGATGGCGGCGCGCAGCAGCCCGTAGGCGTCCGCGACGGTCGCCGGGGTGACGACCTGGAGGCCGGGCGTGGCGAGGTAGTAGGCCTCGGAGGAGTCGCTGTGGTGCTCGACGCCGCCGATGCCGCCGCCGTAGGGGACGCGGATGGTCAGCGGCATCGGCACGGCGCCGTGGGTGCGGTTGCGCATCCGGGAGACATGGCTGATGAGCTGCTCGAACGCCGGGTAGGCGAACGCGTCGAACTGCATCTCCACCACCGGCCGCAGCCCGTACATGGCCATGCCGACGGCGGTGCCGAGGATGCCGGCCTCGGCGAGCGGGGTGTCGCTGCAGCGGTCCTCGCCGAACTCCTTGGCCAGGCCGTCGGTGATCCGGAAGACGCCGCCCAGGGTGCCGACGTCCTCGCCCATGAGATGGACCGTCGGGTCCGCTGCCATGGCGTCGTGCAGCGCGCGGGTCAGCGCCTGCGCCATGGTGGCGGGCTTGCGGGTGGCCGCCGGAGCAGTGGTCGTCATGGCCTGGCCTCCTCGGCGGGGGTCTGCTCTGCGTCGAGTTCGGCGCGCAACTGGGCGGCCTGGTCACGTAGTTGGCTGGTCTGCTCGGCGAAGACGTGGGTGAACAGGTCCATCGGGTCGAGCGCCGGGTCCTGGTTCATCCGCCCCCGCAGGTCGGCCGCCAGGCGCTCGGCGCCGTCCTGGGTGGCGGCGGCGAATTCGTCGGTGAGCAGTCCGCGGGCGGTCAGTTCGCGCTCCAGAAGGGCTATCGGGTCGTGCGCCCGCCATGCCTCGACCTCGGCGTCGGTGCGGTAGCGGGTGGCGTCGTCGGCGTTGGTGTGGGCCTCGATGCGGTAGGTGATGGCCTCGATCAGGGTGGGGCCGCCGCCCCTGCGGGCGCGCTGTACGGCCTCGGTGAGGACCTCGTGCAGGGCGGGTGCGTCGTTGCCGTCCACCAGGCGGCCCGGCATGCCGTAACCGACCGCCTTGTGTGCCAGGGAGGGGGCGGCGGACTGCTTGGCGAGCGGTACGGAGATCGCGAAGCCGTTGTTCTGGACGAGGAAGACGGCCGGGGCCTGCCAGACCGCCGCGAAATTCAGCGCCTCGTGGAAGTCGCCCTCGCTGGTGCCGCCGTCGCCCACCATGGCCAGCGCCACGACGTCGTCGCCCTTGAGGCGGGCGGCGTGTGCCAGGCCCACGGCATGCGGGAGCTGGGTGGCGAGCGGGGTGCACAGGGGGGCGATGCGGTGCCGGTGCGGGTCGTAGCCGGTGTGCCAGTCGCCGCGCAGCAGGGTCAGCGCCTGTACGGGGTCGAGGCCGCGGGCCACGGCGGCGAGGGTGTCGCGGTAGCTGGGGAAGAGCCAGTCGCGGTCCTCCAGGGCCAGCGCGGCGGCCACTTGGCAGGCCTCCTGCCCGGTGGAGGACGGATAGACCGCGAGCCGCCCCTGCCGGGTCAGGGCCGTGGCCTGGACGTTGTAGCGGCGGCCGCGCACCAGCTCGGCGTAGAGCCGCTTGAGCAGGTCCGCGTCGAGCCCGCGGGCGGCGGGCGTCCCCAGGAGGCGGTACGGCTCGGCATCGGGCAGGAGAGGTGCGGGATCGACGCGCGGCCGCCAGTCGGGCGGCGGGCCGGGCAGAGAGCTCTTGTTCCTGCTGCTGCCGGGCTGCTCAAGGACCGTCATGACGAGCACCTCCTCGGATCGAAGGGGGCGGCGCGAGGCGCCTGATATGGGGTGGTGGCGGGCGACTCATGGGCAGGATGCAGCCGGTAGGGGCGGCCCGGCCCTTCCCTACCGATTGTTCGGTCGCCAATGCATTTTGGCTACATGCGGACTCAGCCTGTGGACAAACGGTTCTCCACAGCTTGAGATGAATGCAGGACGTCCACAACGGGGAGGCGGGACCATATGCGGGACGAACAGATGGCCAATCCTGGCGCCCAGCCGTCGCCGGCATCCGCCCCGCCGTCACCGCCCGCACGCCCGCTGGACACCGTCGACCGCGCGATCCTGCGCATGCTGCGGACCGACGGCCGCGCCTCGATCCGCTCCGTCGCCGAGCAGGTCCATGTCTCGCGCGCCAACGCCTACGCCCGGATCAACAGGCTGATCGACGACGGCGTCATACGGGGCTTCAGCGCCCTCATAGACCAGGAACGCGCAGGTCAGGGCGCTTCCGCGTACATCACGCTGAAGATTGTGCAGAACTCCTGGCGGACCGTGCGCGCCCAGCTCACGGCGCTGCCCGGGGCGGCCCACATCGCGCTGGTCAGCGGCGATTTCGACGTCCTGCTGCTGGTCCACACCAGGGACAACCGGGAACTGCGGGAGCTGGTCCTGACCCGGATCCAGTCGATCCCGGAGGTGCTCAGCACCCGCACCCTGCTGGTCTTCGAGGAGACGGAACTGGGCCCGGAGGAGGAGTAGCGCGAACGGGCGGCTCCGGGCTCCCGGCCGCCCCGCAGGCCCCCGCCGCCCCTCAGCTCTTGCGCAGCCCCGCGAACGCCGTTTGCACCACGGCCTCGGCCACGTCGTCCCGGCTCGCCGCGCCGCCGCGCCCCGGCCGGTACCACTCCACAATCGAGTTGATCATGCCGAACAGCAGCCGGGTGGCCAGCCGGATGTCGACGTCGTCGCGCAGATCACCGTCGGCGGCCGCCTGCTTGAGCAGATCCGCGACCTCGTGGTCGAACTCGCGGCGCCGCTCCATCGCCCACCGCTCGGTGTCGGTGTTCCCGCGCACCCGCAACAGCAGCGTCACATAGGGCAGTTCGTCCATCAGCACCTCGGCCTCGCGCCTGGTGACGTACTCCAGCCGCTCGATCGCCCGTCCCTCTAGGGCGCCCGGCTCCTGCAGGACGCCGAACAGACCGTCCAGGGCGCGGCTTATCGCCCGGTGGAGCAGCTCCTCCTTGCTGCGCACATGGTGGTAGATCGAGGACTTGGAGATGCCGGCCGCCTTGGAGAGATGCTCCATGGATGTGCCGTCGTATCCGCGCTCGATGAACACCTCGACGGCGACCGCGAGCAGCGAATCGGGCGTATAGGTGTCGCGCTTGGCCATGGTCATGATTAGAGCACCTGTCCCTCCAGGTCCGCACGGCGCCTGAGGGCCCATGACGGTGCGTAACGGCCACCCGCGTTGTGGCGGTGCACCGCATCCAGCAGTTTCCACACCCACCGGGCGCCCAGCCGCCCGGCCCACTCCATGGGGCCGCCGGGGTAGTTCACGCCCAGTCGCATCGCGGTGTCGATGTCGCCGGCCGTGGCCACCCCGCGGTCCGCCGCGTCCACGGCGAAGTCCACGATCATCGCGATCGTACGGGCGACGATCATGCCCGGCACGTCCTGGATGACACTGACCTCTTTGCCGAGCGCCTGGAAGAGCCCGGCCGCCTCCGCCAGATCCGCCTCGGAACAGGCCACGGAGGCGGCGAGGGCGATCCGGGTGGCGGCCCGGTAGTCGAGCGAGAGGTCGAAGCGGATGTCCTTGCCGCAGGGCCTGCCCGTCGCCGGACGGCCGTCGGTCAGCGCCAGGCGCGCGCCACCGGGCAGCCGGAGGAAGCCCTCGGGCTCCCCCGGTGTGCCGTCGGGGCCCGAGGCGCGCTCGGCGGTGATCTTGATGCCGGCCTCCTCGATCAGCTCGCGCAGCGCCGCGGCGGGACCGGGCAGTTCCGCGTGCAGCCCGACGGCGTCCGGGGCGGGATGCGGCGCGGCCGTCTGCGGCGCCGGGCGAGGCGCCCCCTCGGCGTAGTCGAACCAGCCGCGCCCGGACTTGCGGCCGTGCAGCCCGGCCTCCACCAGGCGGCGCTGCGCCAGCGAGGGCGCGAACCTCGGGTCCTGGAAGAACGACGTCCACACGGAGTGGGTGACCGCCTCGTTCACGTCCTGTCCGATGAGGTCGGTCAGCTCGAAGGGGCCCATCTTGAAGCCGGTGCCGTCGCGCAGAACGGCATCGAGGGTGGCGGGGTCGGCGACCTGCTCCTCGTAGGCGCGCAGGGCCTCGGCGTAGAAGGGGCGGGCGATGCGGTTGACGATGAACCCGGGGGTGTCCGCGCAGCGCACCGGGGTCTTGCCCCAGGCCGCGGCGGTGTCGTACGCGGTGGTGGCGGCCGTCGGGTCCGTGGCGGAGCCGCTGATGACCTCGACCAGGGGGAGCAGCGGGGCGGGGTTGAAGAAGTGCAGGCCGACGCAGCGGCCGGGGTGGCGCAGCGGGCCGGCGACGGCGGTCACCGACAGGGAGGAGGTGTTGGTGGCCAGGAGGCAGTCGGCCGGAACGATGGCCTCCAGGGCCGTGAACAGCTCCTGTTTGGCCGGAAGTTGCTCCAGGATCGCCTCGATGACGAGGGCGGCGTCGGCCAGCTCGTCGAGGGCGGCGGCGGGGGAGAGGCGGTCGCGGGCGGCGTCCCGTTCCTGCGACGTGATCCGGCCTTTTTCGACGAGCCGGTCCAGCCGCCGGACGATGGCCGAGGCGGCCTGCCCGGCCCGCTCCGGGACCGCGTCGTAGAGCCGTACGCGATGCCCGGCGACCAGCGCCACCTGCGCGATTCCCTGCCCCATGGTGCCGGTGCCCACCACTGCCACCGTGCTGCCGGTCCCGATTGCCGTCATGGCGATTGATCCTCCCCGACCCGAGTTGTCCACAGGTGTGCGGGACGCTCTTGCCCCGACCGATCGTTCGGTTACTCTAACTCCGTCGGTACTTCCGCTCCCAGCCCTTGGGTCCGGCCCGGTCGCTGGTTCCGACCACCGCGCTCGGCCCTGATCCCGGGTCCCTGGCCCTGATCTTTGTCCCTGGTTCCGATCTCAGCCTCTGCTTCCGACCCCAGTCCTGGTTCCGCTTTCCGCACTGGTTCTGGTTTCCGTACTGGTCCTGATTTCCGTACTGGTTCCGATATCACCGCCGCATCCGCTCTCCGCCCGGCTCGACGAGGAGTTGGTCATCGATGGCCACCGAAGTGACCGCAGCGCAACCGACCCCGCCGCAACTGACCGCAGCGCAGTTGCTCGGAACGCACCGCCCCACCCTCGACCAGGCGCTCGAGGCGATCCGTACCCGCGCGTACTGGTCCCCGCACCCCGAGCACCCCAAGGCGTACGGCGAGAGCGCCGCGCCCGACGGCCTGGCCGCGTTCGAGGCGCTGCGCGGCAAGCGCTTCGAGCTGGACCAGCCCGGCACGGACGACTGGGCGGGCGAGGAAGTCTCCCCGTACGGCCCGGAGTTGGGCATCACGTATCCGCACCCTGATGTGGATGTGCTGCTGCCGGCCATGCGCGCCGCGATCCCCGCCTGGCGGGACGCGGGACCCGAGACGCGGGCGGCGGTGTGTCTGGAGATCCTGGCGCGGATCAGCGCGCGCACCCATGAGTTCGCACAGGCCGTGATGCACACCAGCGGACAGGCCTTCATGATGGCGTTCCAGGCGGGCGGGCCGCATGCCCAGGACCGCGGACTGGAGGCGGTGGCGTACGCGTACGCCGAGCAGGTCCGCACCCCGGGGCAGGCACCCTGGTCCAAGCCGCAGGGCAAGCGCGACCCGCTGGAGCTGGCCAAGTCCTTCACGGCCGTGCCGCGCGGTGTCGCCCTGGTGATCGGCTGCAACACCTTCCCCACCTGGAACGGCTATCCGGGCCTGTTCGCCTCGCTGGCCACCGGCAACCCGGTGCTGGTCAAGCCGCATCCGCGGGCCGTGCTGCCGCTGGCGCTGACCGTCCGGGTGGCGCGCGAGGTGCTCACCGAGGCCGGGTTCCCGGCCGACCTGGTGTGCCTGGCCGTCGACAAGCCGGGCGAGGGGCTGGCCAAGACGCTGGCGGTGCGCCCCGAGGTCCGCATCATCGACTACACCGGATCGACCGCCTTCGGCGACTGGCTGGAGACGCACGCCCGCCAGGCGCAGGTCTACACCGAGAAGGCCGGCGTCAACACCGTCGTCATCGACTCCACCGATGACTACAAGGGCATGCTCGGCAATCTCGCCTTCTCCCTGTCGCTCTACAGCGGCCAGATGTGCACCACCCCGCAGAATCTGCTGATTCCGCGCGACGGCATCACCACGGACGCCGGGCCGAAGTCGTACGACGAGGTGGTCAGCGATCTCGCGGGCGCGGTCAGCGGCCTGCTGGGCGATGACGCGCGGGCCAACGCCCTGCTGGGCGCGATCGTCAATCCGCAGGTCAAGGAGCGGGTCGACGCCGCTGCGGGGCTGGGCGAGGTGGCACTGGCCTCCCGCGAGGTGGCCAACCCCGAGTTCCCGGAGGCCACGGTCCGCACCCCGGTGATCGTCAAGCTGGACGGCGCCAAGCCGGACGCCGAGGCGGCCTATCTGTCGGAGTGCTTCGGCCCGGTGTCCTTCGCGGTGGCCGTCGACTCGGCGGCCGGTGCGGTGGAGCTGCTGCGGCGCACCGTCCGGGACAAGGGAGCCATGACGGTCGGCGCGTACACCACCGACCCCGAGGTGGAGCGGCTGGTCGAGGAGGCCTGCCTGGAGGAGTGCGCCCAGCTGTCGCTCAACCTCACCGGTGGTGTGTATGTGAACCAGACGGCGGCGTTCTCCGACTTCCACGGGTCCGGCGGCAACCCGGCGGCCAATGCGGCGCTGTGCGACGGCGCGTTCGTGGCGAACCGCTTCCGTACGGTGGAGGTGAGGCGGCCGGCATAGCCCTCAGGGGCGATACAGGGGTGGCGGCCGGTCCGGGAGTGCCTCGCGAGGGCGGCCGCGGCGCCCGCGTTGATCGACCGGGTGGAGCCGAACTGCACACAGCAGCGCGGCAGCTCGGTCGTCTCCGGGGGCACGGCGCCGGGGAGATCGTCGGTCTCGATGATCGGCAGCTCCTCGGCGGCGGCCCGGGCGGCGCGGTCGGCGGTGTCGGGGTGGTGGCGTACGCGCTGCTCACGGCGCTGGACGCGGGCCTCCCCAGTGGAAGAGAGCCATGGCGACGCTCGTAGCCAGGTTGTAACTGGACACCTGGGGCCTCATCGGGAGTGCCACCAGCTTGGTGGCCCTTTCCCGGAGCTCCGGCGATATCCCGTGCCGCTCGGAACCGAACGCCAGCAACGCGTCATCCGGAAGCATCAGGGACCTGATGTCGTCGCCCTCCGGGTCCAGCGCGTACACCGGGCCCGGCGGTAGTCCATCAAGCGGGAGGCTTTCCACCGCCGTCGCGTAATGAAGGCCTGCCGCTGCGCGCACCACGTTGGGGTGCCACGGGTCCATGTCACCGGTAGTGACCACGCCGGTGGCCCCGAACCCAGCGGCAAGCCGGACCACGGCGCCGACATTTCCCAGGTTGCGAGGGTTCTCCAAGACGACGATCGGAGCCGGGCGCGGGGCACACGACAGCCTGTCCAGATTTTGTTGAGGGCTGGGTCTGACAGCCAGACCGGCCACTTGCGTGGGGTGCACCCTCGGCACAAGACCCCGGAAGGTTTCGGCCGGCACCTCGGTGACAAGTTCGCTGAACCGCTTCGTGAGGTCGCCGGCCAACTCGTCTGCCAGCGTCAGAACGGAGCCTTTGTCGCCGGCAATCGCCACGCGGACGTCCGCCTCGAAGCGGAGAGCGTGCTTCAAGGCGTGGAAACCGTCCAGCAGCACCATCTCAGGCGCCGTGTCTCTCCACTGCCGTACGACTGTCTGGATCTCGTCCTGGCTCACCAGGTCAGACTACGGCTCGCGGCCGTCACCAGGACCTTCGCCCGGAACGGCCGACGGCTGGGCTCCCTCGTGCATCAGCCTCCTGGCAGGACCTGGCCCTGGGAGGGGCTCAGTCCATGGCGAAGGAGCCGGTCAAGATTTTCTGAAGACCTTCAGTGATCGGAGCAGTTCCGATCGAAGCAGATCCGGAACCGGGCTTGTGGTTGTCGGCATGGGCGGTGCCGGCTCCAAGGATGATCAGTAGTGAGGCCGCTACTGCTGTAGCGAGAGCAGCCAGGCGCTTCATGGGGGACTCCACTCGTCAGGCGACTTATCGGCAGGATCGTTCGTGATCCTTCCCCCCAACCACCCGAACCGCCTCCAGCAGGCGGCCATGTCACTCCAACGCTGCGCCGGTGCTCCTCGGGCACCTCCGGCTCAAGGTCGTGGCCCCGGTTCCCGACGGCCACAGGGAAGTCGTGGCGTCGGGTGTCGACGTCGGCGACGAGCGCCTCGCGCGTCCGACAGCGGTACGGGTTCGGTGCCCTGGGCGGTGGGGTCACCGTCCAGGGCGGTTTTCTCGCGGCTCACCCCACGAGGGCATGGCCATCGCCGTCGCTGCGGGGACGGGCCTCCGGTTCGCCGCCCTGGGGCAGGGGGGCGTCGCCCCGGTGGAACAGCCGGTCGCGCAGGCCCGCCAGCCGGGCGGAGAGCCAGGTCAGGAAGTTCGTCGGCAGGAAGACCGCATCCGCGGTGATCATCGCGAGGGAGAAGAACGGCAGCCCGAGCAGCGCCGCGATGGACAGATGCTCACAGATCATCGCGACCAGCAGGACGTTCTTCAGGCGGCGGTTGAAGAGGGTGAAGGGGAAGGCCACCTGGACGATGACCGTCCCGTAGGTGAGCAGCATGACCATCAGGCCGGTGTTGCCGAGCGCCTGGGAGAGGCCCGGCCAGGGGGAGAAGTAGTCCAGGTGCATCGGGTAGTAGACCGCGGTGCCGTCCTGCCAGCGCGACCCCTGGATCTTGTACCAGCCGGCGGTGGCGTAGATCAGGCAGACCTCGACCATGATCACCAGCAGGGCGCCGTTGTGCGCGAGCCTGGCGAGGGTGTCCAGGACGGTGCGCGGCTCCCCGGGCGCATACCGGCACACCGCCCACCACACACCGTGCACCGCCCACAGGCCCCACAGCGCCAGGCTCCAGCCGATGTGCGGGAAGGGGCCGTTGCCGAACCAGGTCAGGCCGTAGTTGCCGAGCAGCTGGGCCACGGCCAGGGCGAGGCCGAGGACGGTCCACAGGAGGATGCCGGGCAGGTCGCGGCCGGGAGCGTCCGGGGACCCCGCCCCGGCCCTCCTGGCGCGGCGCGCGTCCAGGGACCAGACCTGTCCGCACCGGGTGAGCACGAGGTACATCGACATCAGGTGGATGACGTTGTCGCCGCCGTCCCCCAGGAAGATGCTGCGGTTCTGCAGCGAGAGCACGCCGATCATGAAGAGCACCGACATGGTGCGGGTGCGCCAGCCGAGCATCAGCAGGGCGCTGGCCACGATGGCCAGGAGGTAGACGCACTCGAACCAGCCGCTGCTGCCGGACCAGGGCAGCACGGAGAAGGCATGGTTGCCGTCCAGGAGCCGGCGCGCCATGTCCAGGCTGAACGGGCTGTCGGGACCGTAGAGGGTGTGGCGGTTGGGGAATTCGCGCAGCAGGAACAGCAGCCAGGTCGCGGAGAACCCGATGCGTATCACGGCGGTCTGGTACGGGGCCATCGCCCGGCTGGTGACCTGCGCGAAACCGCGTCCTATGGCGCGCTCGATACGGGTTTCCTCGAAGGGCGGCCCGGGTCGGCGGGGCTCCTGCTTCTCCGGGAGCGTCCCGGTCGCGGTGGCCGGCTGCTGCGGCGTCGGTGATGTCACTGGTTCTTCTCCCCCTTGGGCAGGTCGTCTGCGGTGACCTGCCACCAGGGCAGCACGCGGTACATGGGCTTGGCGCTGATCTTCTCCGTGCTCCACGGCGGCGGGGCGACGGCCGTGGTCACCGAGCGCACCTGCATCTGCTCGATCCGGCCGCCCTTGGCCCACTCGGCGCCCATGCGCTGTGCCACGATGCGCCGGATGTAGCGCTCGGAGAGCTCGCCGCGCATCCCGACGGGGCCGTTCTGTGCGGTGTGCGAGCTGAGGAAGAACTCCCAGCCGCGGCGCAGCATGTTCTGCTGGGTGTGGCTGGGGACCAGGTTGTGGTTGATGCTGCGCCCGTCACGGGCCGTCAGATCGGTCCAGCCGGTGGTCAGCGTGGTGCCGTCCGGGCCGCGCAGCCGGGCGCGGGCCTGGACGTCGATGTTCTGCTGGAGGGGGTTGGGCGCGAACAGCTTCCAGTTCTGTTCGTACTCGGGGTAGACGTAGTCGCTGATCAGGGTGCCCTGCTGCTTGCTGAGCGTGTTCTGCGGTGCGACATGCAGGAACATCATGGCCAGATGGATCGCGACGATCATGACGCCGGCGCAGGCCGCCACGCCTATGACGATCCGCGAGGGCAGCGAGAGCGCGGCGGGTGGCCGCGTTTCGTCCCCGTATGACTGCATTCCCGCCCCGTTCCCCGAATCCCGTCGGCTGACACCAGGCCGGCACCCGGCCGGCTCGCGGTTGACTCCGCCACGGAACGGTACCTACGCGGCAGCACCCGGCGCACCGTCCCCTGACTTTTCTCAGGGTTGACACCCGCGGTCCGCCCACTCACCATTGAACCGAACGATCGGTCGGTCGGGAGCGAGGGGGCACCATATGACGACGATCGCGCCGGAAGAACCGGCACTCGAAGCCGTCTTCGACGCCACCGTGGCCGCGGACGAACGCATCGAACCGCGCGACTGGATGCCGGACGCCTACCGCTCGACCCTGGTGCGCCAGATAGCGCAACACGCCCACTCCGAGATCATCGGCATGCAGCCGGAGGCCAACTGGATCACCCGCGCACCGTCGCTGCGCCGCAAGGCGATCCTCATGGCCAAGGTCCAGGACGAAGCCGGCCACGGCCTCTACCTCTACAGCGCCGCCGAAACCCTCGGCACCAGCCGCGACGAACTCCTCGACAAGCTCCACACCGGCCGCCAGAAGTACTCCTCGATCTTCAACTACCCCACCCTGACCTGGGCCGACGTCGGCGCCATCGGCTGGCTGGTGGACGGCGCGGCGATCACCAACCAGGTCCCGCTGTGCCGCTGCTCCTACGGCCCCTACGCCCGCGCCATGGTCCGCATCTGCAAGGAGGAGTCCTTCCACCAGCGCCAGGGCTACGAACTCCTGATGGCACTCAGCCGCGGCACCGAAGCCCAGCACGCCATGGCACAGGACGCGGTGAACCGCTGGTGGTGGCCGTCACTCATGATGTTCGGCCCGCCGGACGACGAATCGGCGCACTCCGCACAGTCCATGGCCTGGAAGATCAAACGGCACTCCAACGACGAACTGCGCCAGCGCTTCGTCGACATCTGCGTCCCCCAGGCCGAGGCCCTCGGGCTGACACTCCCCGACCCGGATCTGACGTGGAACGAAGAGCGCGGCCACTTCGACTTCGGGCCGATCGACTGGGCCGAGTTCTGGGACGTCCTCAAGGGCAACGGCCCCTGCAACGAACAGCGGATCAGCCGTCGGCGACGGGCCCACGAGGACGGCGCCTGGGTACGCGAGGCAGCCGCCGCACATGCGGCCAAGCACGGGAAGGCCGACCGATGACGACACCACGCCCCGCCGACACCCCCGCCGTCCCGGCGGCCGCCCGGCCCACGGAATGGCCCCTGTGGGAGGTCTTCGTCCGCAGCCGCCGCGGCCTCTCCCACACCCACGCCGGCAGCCTGCACGCCCCGGACGCCGCCATGGCGCTGCGCAACGCCCGCGATCTGTACACCCGCCGCTCCGAGGGCGTCTCCATCTGGGTGGTGCCCTCCACCCAGGTCACCGCCTCCTCACCGGACGAGAAGGACGCCTTCTTCGAACCGGCCGGCGACAAGCCTTACCGCCACCCGACCTTCTACGAGATCCCGGACGGGGTGCAGCACCTTTGACGAACCTCACCCTGACCCCTGCTCTCGCCCTCGGGGACGACGCGCTGGTCCTCTCCCACCGCCTGGGCGAGTGGGCCGGCAACGCCCCCGTCCTGGAGGAAGAGGTCGCACTGGCCAATATCGCCCTGGACCTGCTCGGCCAGGCCCGCATCCTGCTCTCCCTGGCGGGCGACGAGGACGAACTGGCCTATCTGCGCGAGGAACGGCAGTTCCGCAACCTCCAGCTCGTCGAGCAGCCCAACGGCGACTTCGCCCACACCATCGCCCGCCAGCTCTACTTCTCCGTCTACCAGCAGCTGCTGTTCGACCACCTCGCCACCGGCGGGACCGAGCTGGCACCGCTGGCCGCAAAGGCCGTCAAGGAGACCTCCTACCACCGCGACCACGCCGAACAGTGGACGCTGCGGCTGGGCGACGGCACCGACGAGAGCCACACCCGTATGCAGCGCGGCCTGGACGCCCTGTGGCGCTTCACCGGCGAGCTCTTCGAACCGGTCGACGGACTGGACGCCCCCTGGGCTGCACTGCACGACGAATGGACCACACGCATCACCGCCCTCCTGGAACGGGCCACCCTCACCCTTCCGCAGGGCCCGCAGCGCGGCGCCTGGACCGCCGGCGGAGGCCGGCAGGGACTGCACACCGAGCCGTTCGGGCGGATGCTCGCCGAAATGCAGCATCTGCACCGCAGCCACCCGGGGGCGTCATGGTGACCACCACCGCCCTCACCGCGCTCGAGGAGAAGCTGCTGGCAGCGGCCGGCTCCGTACCCGACCCCGAGCTGCCGGTACTCACCCTCGCCGAGCTCGGCGTGCTGCGCGGCCTGCGGCTGGCATCACCGGACCGCGTCGAAGTGCAGCTGACGCCCACCTACACCGGCTGCCCCGCCATCGAGGCGATGTCCGCCGACATCGAGCGAGTACTGCACGAGCACGGCATACCGGAGGTCGAGGTCCGTACGGTCCTGTCCCCGCCGTGGACCACGGACGCCATCACCGCCGAGGGCCGCCGCAAGCTCGCCGCCTTCGGCATCGCCCCGCCGCGCCCCGCCGGACCGGCCGGCGGCCCCGTCACCGTCGACCTCACCATCCGCTGCCCGCACTGCGGTTCCACCGACACCACCCTGCTCAGCCGCTTCTCCTCCACGGCATGCAAGGCCCTGCGCCGCTGCGAGACCTGCCGCGAACCCTTCGACCACTTCAAGGAGTTGTGATGTTCCACCCGCTCCGGGTCCAGGAGGTCGAGCGGCTCACGGACGACGCGGTGGCCGTCACCCTCGCCGTCCCACCCGAGCTGCGCGAGACCTTCCGGCACACCCCCGGGCAGCACATCGCGCTGCGCAGAACGGTCGACGGCCAGGAGATCCGCCGTACGTACTCCATCTGCACCCCCGTCACCGACGATCCCGTTCTGCGGGTCGGCATCCGCCTGGTCGAGGACGGCGCCTTCTCCACGTACGCCCTCAAGGAACTGGCCGCCGGCGACACCGTGGAGGTCATGGCCCCGGCCGGCCGGTTCACCCTCGCACCGCGCCCCGGCCACTTCGTGGGCATCGTCGGCGGCAGCGGCATCACCCCCGTGCTCTCCATCGTCACCACCCTGCTCGCCCGGCAGCCCGACGCGCGCTTCTGCCTGATCCGCAGCGACCGCACGGCGGCCTCGACGATGTTCCTCGAGGAGGTGGCCGACCTCAAGGACCGCTATCCACAGCGCTTCCAGCTGATCCAGACCCTCTCCCGCGAGGAACAGCAGGCAGGTCTGCCGTCCGGACGGCTCGACGAGGAACGGCTGCGCTCGCTGCTGCCCGCACTGCTGACCGTCGACTCGGTGGACGGCTGGTTCCTGTGCGGGCCCTACGGCCTGGTCCAGGGCGCTGAGCGGGCACTGCGCTCCCTGAAGGTGCCCCGCAGCCGCATCCACGAAGAGATCTTCCACATCGACAACGGCGCCGCCACCGTAGCCCCGGCCCCCGCCCGCTCCGCCCCCGCACACAGCACGGTGACCGCCACCCTCGACGGACGCTCCGGCAACTGGCCGGTCCACGACGGCGAATCGCTGCTGGAGGCGGTGCTGCGCAATCGCGCGGACGCACCGTATGCCTGCAAGGGCGGCGTGTGCGGCACCTGCCGGGCGTTCCTGGTGTCCGGCGAGATACGCATGGACCGCAACTTCGCACTGGAGGCGGAGGAGGTCGACGCCGGGTATGTGCTGGCCTGCCAGTCGCACCCGGTCACCGAGAAGGTCGAGCTGGACTTCGACCGCTGACCTCGCCCCGCGGACCCGCACGGCGCCATTTCCTCCCCCGCCATTCCCAATTCCTGCAACCTGTTCTACCTTGACGCCCCGTCAGGTCAATGCGCCGCGCGGGAGGACAGACCAGTGGACTTCACCTTCACCGAGGAGCAGCAAGCCGCCCTCGAAGCGGCCAGGGCCGTCTTCTCGGGCGTCGCTCCCGACGGCGTGCCCAGCCCCGCACTCACCCCCGCAGCCGTCGCCGACGACTTCGACCGCGCACTGTGGCGCAAGCTCGCCGACGCCGATCTACTAAGTCTGCCGATCGCCCCCGAACACGGCGGCGCGGGCCTCGACCCGATCGCCCTCTGCCTCGTACTGCGCGAATCGGCCAAGGTACTGGCGCGCGTACCCCTGCTGGAGACCACCGCCGCCGCACACACCCTCCAGACATACGCGGGAGCCGAGCTGCGCGACGAGGTACTGCCCCCGATCGCCACCGGCGACCTCGTACTGACGGTCGCCGCCTCCGGCCGCAGCGGCCACGACCCCGCCGAACTCGCCGTGACCGCCCGCCCGGACGGCACCGGCTGGATCCTCGACGGCACCCAGACCGCCGTCCCCTGGGCCCAGACCGCCGACCGCATCCTGCTCCCCGCCCACACCCACGACGGCCGGGCCGTACTCACCCTGGTCCCGCGCACCCACCCCGGCATCACCCTCGCCGACCAGATATCCACCAACGGCGAGCGCTACGCCGAGGTCCGGCTGGATTCCGTACGCATCGACGCCCGGGAAACGATCACCGACCCGGCCGCCTGGGAGACGCTGCGCAACGTCCTGACCACCGGCATCTGCGCGCTCGCCCTGGGCCTCGGCGAACGTGTCCTCACCATGACCAGCGACTACACCAGCAAACGCGAACAGTTCGGATTCCCCGTAGCAACGTTCCAGGCCGTCGCTGTCCAGGCCGCCGACCGCTATATCGACCTGCGCGCCATGGAGGCCACCCTCTGGCAGGCCGCCTGGCGCATCACCACCGGCTCGGCCGGCCCGCTGCCACCCGCCGGCGATGTCGCGGTCGCCAAGATCTGGGCCGCCGACGGCGTACGTCGCGTCGTCCAGACCGCCCAGCACCTGCACGGCGGCTTCGGCGCCGACACCGACTACCCCCTGCACCGCTACCACGCCTGGGCCAAACAGCTCGAACTCTCCCTGGGCCCGGCGGCCGCACATGAGGAAATGCTTGGCGATCTTCTTGCGGCGCATTCGTTGAGCTGAGGGGCGGGCGGGGCGCGCGTGGGCGGGGCGGTGGCCGGGGGGGGAGTATCAGGCCCGCCGTGGGTGTGACCTGCATGGGGCATACCGGACGCGCTCCGGCCGGGCCGTACCGGACGGGAGCCGCTCACACGGGTGCACTGCGACAGGTTCACGGGTTTCGCCGAGCGGGATCGCTATGACGAGTCCGGTTCGCTTCGACAGCGGTGGCCCGGCCGACCCACGCTGCCGTCCCGCTCAGATGACCGTCCCGGTCAAACGACCGTCCCGCTCAGATGACCGTCCCGGTGCCGCCCTTGCCGTCGGAGACGGGGCGGCCGGTGGCCTCCCAGGCCTGCATGCCGCCCTCAACGTTCACCGCGTCGATCCCCTGCTGGACCAGATACTGCGCCACCTGGGCCGAACGCCCGCCCACCCGGCACAGGACATAGACCTTGCCGCCCTCCGGTGCCGCCTCGGACAGCTCCCCGTAACGGGCGACGAATTCGCTCATCGGGATGTGCAGCGCGCCCTGGGCGTGCCCCGCTTCCCACTCGTCGTCCTCACGCACGTCCAAGAGGAAGTCCTCGGACGTGAGAGCGTCGACACCGACCGTGGGCACAGAACCAAATCGCATGCTCCCGACGCTACCCGACCAGCTGCGCGAGATATGCCTCGCGTTCCGCGACATCGGCCAGCAGCTTCTCGGCGATCTCGTCCAGCAGCGCGTCCGGGTCCTGCGGCGCCATCTTGATCATCGCCCCGATCGCGCTCTCCTCCAGCTCCGCCGCGACGGCGGCCAGCAACTCCTTGCGCTCGGCCAGCCACTCCAGCCGGGCATAGAGCTCCTCGCTCTCGCTCAGCCACCTCTCGGCCGGTGCGGGACCGGCTTCCCACTCCTGCGCCAGGTCCCGCAGGACCGCCTCGTCACCCCGCCCGTACGCCGCATTGACCCGCGCGATGAACGCATCCCGCCGGGCCCGCTCCGCATCGTCCCGCGCCAGGTCAGGGTGAGCCTTGCGCACCAGGTCGCGGTAGACCTTGCGGGCCTCCTCGCTGGGCCGCACCTTCTGCGGCGGCTGCACCGGCTGCTCGGTGAGCATGGCCTGCGCCTCGGGGAACAGTCCGTCCGACCCCATCCAGCCGTGGAACAGCTCTTCCACATTGGGCATCGGCAGCACCGACGCGCGCGCCTCCTTGGCCTTACGGATGTCCTCAGGGTCCCCCGTACGAGCCGCCACGGCCTCGGCGATCTGCGCATCCAGCTCGTCCAGCCGCGCATACATGGGGCCGAGCCGCTGGTGATGGAGCCGGGAGAAGTTCTCCACCTCCACCCGGAACGTCTCCACTGCGATCTCGAACTCGATCAACGCCTGCTCAGCCGCCATCACGGCCTTCGCCAGACGCTGGGTCGCCTCGTCCTGAGCCTTGTGGCCGCCGTGATCACCGTGATCACCGTGATCACCCTTGGGGATGTTGTGTCCCTGCGGGCCGGTCCGGACATCCGATGCGTACGGGTCGGCCGGGGCATCCGGGGCGCCCGGCGTGCCTGGTGCCTCCGGCGCGCCTGATGCATCCGCTGCGTCCGGTCGGTGCTGGCCGTCCTGCGCGTTCTCTGCGTGCGAGTTCGTCACCCGGTCAGCGTACGGCCCATGCGGGGGCGGGGGCGCGCGGTGGCGGGCGGGGTTGGGGCGGGGGCGGGGCAGGCT
>NZ_LGKG01000142.1 GCF_001294335.1 Streptomyces chattanoogensis | reverse complement strand
ACTGGGTTGATAGGCCAGATATGGAAGCGCCGTAAGGTGTGGAGTTGACTGGTACTAATAGGCCGAGGGCTTGTCCTCAGTTGCTCGCGTCCACTGTGTGGTTCCCGGGTTGCGCGCCCGGTTACATTCCGAACCCGGAAGCTAAGCCTTTCAGCGCCGATGGTACTGCAGGGGGGACCCTGTGGGAGAGTAGGACGCCGCCGAACAATCTTTCAAGGACCCTTGGTCCCAGCGTTCAGCTGGGATCAAGGGTCCTTTTTTGTTTTGCCGAAGCGCGCCGAACAGGTCGGTGCGTGAGAATGAAGTAGTACCGAAGACAGGAGTCACGTCGATGTCCACCAACTCTTCCGACGATCGTTGGGAGCGCCGGCCGCAGCGGCGCGACGGCGGTGACCGCGGTGGTTTCCGGCGTGATGACCGGGGGCCGCGGCGTGACGATGACCGCGGTGGACGCCCCTCCGGCGGCGGCTATGGGGGTCGTGACAATCGCGGCGGGGACCGTGGCGGATTCCGCCGCGATGACCGTCCGTCCGGTGGCGACCGTGGCGGGTTCCGTCGGGATGACCGGCGAGATGACCGTCGGGACGACCGGCCGCGTGGGCCGCGTCGTGAGGACGACCGTGGTGGCCGGCCGAGCGGTGGCCGTGGCGGATATGGCGGGCGGGATGACCGCGGCGGGGACCGTGGTGGGTTCCGTCGTGATGACCGTCCGTCCGGTGGCGATCGTGGTGGGTTCCGTCGGGATGACCGTCGGGACGACCGGCCGCGTGGGCCGCGTCGTGATGATGAGCGCGGTGGCGGCTTCCGGCGGGACGACCGCGGCGGTGAGCGTGGCGGGTTCCGTCGTGATGACCGCGGTGGGGACCGTGGCGGTTTCCGGCGGGACGACCGTGGCGGGCGGCCTGGTGGCAGCGGTGGCGGTTACGCAGGGCGGGACGACCGCGGCGGGTTCCGTCGTGACGACCGTCGTGACGAGCGGCGGGATGACCGCGGCGGTGAGCGTGGCGGCTTCCGCCGTGACGACCGTCGTGACGAGCGTCCCTCTGGTGGCGACCGTGGTGGCTTCCGGCGTGATGACCGCGGCGGGGACCGTGGTGGGTTCCGTCGTGATGACCGTCCGTCCGGTGGCGATCGGGGCGGGTTCCGGCGTGATGACCGGCGTGATGACCGTCGGGACGACCGGCCGCGTGGGCCGCGTCGTGATGATGAGCGCGGTGGCGGCTACCGGCGGGACGACCGCGGCGGTGAGCGTGGCGGGTTCCGTCGTGATGACCGCGGTGGGGACCGTGGCGGGTTCCGGCGGGACGACCGCGGGCCGCGTCGGGACGATGACCGCGGCGGGCGTCGGCCGTACGGCGGCGGGCGTGGGCGTGACGACCGGCGTGACGAGCGGCGTGACCGGGACCGGGAGCCGATCAAGCGGCTGCCGATTCCGGAGGACGTCACCGGTGACGAGATCGACAAGGACGTGCGGCAGGAGCTGCTGAGCCTGCCGAAGACGCTTGCCGAGGATGTGGCCAAGAACCTGGTGATGGTCGCCAAGCTGCTGGACGAGGACCCGGAGAAGGCGTACGGGTACTCGCGGGTGGCGCTGCGGCTGGCGTCCAGGGTTGCGGCGGTGCGCGAGGCCGCGGGCTTCGCGGCGTACGCGGTCGGTAAGTACAGCGAGGCGCTGGGCGAGTTCCGGGCGGCGCGGCGGATGACCGGTGGCGTCGAGCTGTGGCCCGTCATGGCGGACTGCGAGCGCGGGATGGGCCGGCCGGAGAAGGCGCTGGCGATGGCCGGTGAGCCCGAGGTGCAGCGGCTGGACCGGGCCGGGCAGGTCGAGATGCGGCTGGTCGCGGCGGGTGCCCGTCGGGACATGGGGCAGGCGGACGCGGCGGTGGTGACGCTGCAGAGCCCCGAGCTGGCGTCGAACGCCGTGCACCCGTGGACCGCCCGGCTGCGGTACGCCTACGCGGATGCGCTGCTGGAGGTCGGGCGCGAGGACGAGGCCCGTGACTGGTTCGCCAAGGCGCTGGAGGCCGACCAGGCCGGTACGACGGACGCCTCGGACCGGCTGGCGGAGCTGGACGGGGTGCAGTTCACCGATGTCCTGGAAGACAGCGAGGACAGCGAGGACAGCGCCGACGCGGATGAGGACGCGCGCGGCGGGGCTGCCGGTGAGGCCGAGGCCGAGGGGCGGTCCGAGTCCGAGAAGGGCTGAACAGCTGTCTGGTAGCTGAGCAGCTGCCTGGCGGACGAGTACGGCGAAGGGCGGGATCCCGGTGGGGTCCCGCCCTTCGCCGTTGTGGGGGGTCAGGGGGCGTACGGGGCGATCGGGTTGCGGAGGGTGCCGATGAGCTGGAGGGCGCCGGCCGGGTCCTGGAGGTCGACCATCTCCTGGTTGTTCCGCAGCTGGAGGCGGTTGAGGCAGGAGAGCGCGAACTCCTCGGTGAACAGGTCGTATGCGGTGAACTTGGCGGCGAGGTGGGGGTGGGCGGCCTGGTAGGCGGTGACGCAGTCGGCGACCGTGCGCCAGAAGGACTCCTCGGTCAGGATGCCGCGGTCGGCGAGGGTGCCGCTCAGGAAGCGGAAGAAGCAGTCGAAGACATCCGTGAAGACGGAGAGGAGCTTCTTGTCCTCGGGGACGTCGGCGCGGATGCGTTCGACGGCGGGGGGCAGGACCGCGGCGAAGGGGGCACCTCCCTGGCCCTTAAGGCCTTGGGGGACCATGACGGCGATCTCTTCGGCGATGTCCTTGAAGATCGCGCGGTCCACCGCACCGTCCTCGTCCAGGACGAGGATGACGTTTTCGCCGTGCGGCATGAAGACCAGGTCGTAGGCGTAGAAGGCGTGGAGGACGGGGGTGAGGTAGGCGTCCAGGTAGCGGCGGAGCCAGGCAGTGGGCTCGAGGCCGGACGCCTCGATGAGGGCGGCGGCGAAGGAGTCGCCGTCGCGGTCGGTGTGGAGGAGCGACGCCATGGTGGCGAGGCGTTGTCCCGGTTCCAGGGTGGGAACGGGGCTTTCGCGCCACAGCGCGGCGAGCATTTTGAGGTACGGGGAGCCCTTGGCGGTGGCGGCCTCGTACTGGCGGTGGTGGTAGCCGATGGCGGCGCGCTCGCGGATGATCGAGAAGCGGGCGGCCCGGAAGGTGTCGTCGGCGGCGATCAGGCCGGCCAGCCAGTCGTTGATGGCCGGGGTGGCCTCCATGTAGGAGGCGGAGAGGCCGCGCATGAAGCCCATGTTGAGGACGGAGAGGGCCGTCTTCACATAGTGCTTGGCGGGGGCGGTGGTGTTGAAGAAGGTACGGATGGACTGCTGGGCGAGGTGGTCGTCGTCGCCGGGGCCGAGGCACACCAGGCGCTGCTGGGCGACCTCGGCGGCGAAGGTGACGGACAGCTTGTTCCACCACTGCCAGGGGTGGGTGGGGAAGAAGTAGTAGTCGGAGGGGGTGAGGCCGAGGTCGGTGAGGGTGGTGGTGAAGCGCTTCACCGTTGCTTCGTCGAGTTCGTCGCGGATGAGGGTGTCGTAGTCGAGGCCGGTGCCGGCGGTGAAGGTGGCGTGGTCGCGGCGGGCGGCGAGCCAGAGGAGCCGGACGGGGGCGGCGGCTTCGGGGGCGTAGGCGTGGTACTCGTGGATGCCGAAGCCGAGGCGGCCGTTGTTGGCGACAAAGCAGGGGTGGCCCTCGGTCATGCCGGTTTCGACGGCCTGGAAGCCGGATTGTGCGAGCTCGGCGGCGGAGGGCCGGTCGGCGGCGAGTTTGTACGCGGTGCCGGAGAGGGTGGAGCTGATCTCCTCGAGGTAGACGGGGAGGATCGACGGGCCGAGGCCCAGGAAGTTGCGGAGTTCGATGAAGAACTCCAGGGCGTCCAGGGGGAGTTCGTCGTGGCCGCGGTGGCGGGTGATGCTGTCGGGGTCGACCTGCCAGTGGTCGAGGGCCTGTCTGCGGGCGGCGAAGCGGTATTCGGTGCCGCCGTCGTCGCTGCGTACGGCGTAGTGGCCGTCCTGGGGGAGGCGCTTGGGGGTGAGCAGCCGTTCGTGGGCGAATTCGGCGAGGGCCTTGCGGATCAGCAGGCGGTTGGCCTCGGCCCACAGGCCGGGGGTGAGGTGGGCGACGGCGTCCTGGGCGGCAAGGCCGGGGGTGGTCATCGGTGGTCTCCTTGGGTGGCCAGGAACTGGTCGCGGGTGCAGGTGCTGAGGTAGGCGTCCTTGGAGGGGAGCGAGACGGTGCGCAGGACCTCGAAGCCGACGGCCTTGTTAAGGGCGTGGACGGCGGTGTTGCGGGCGTCCGGCTCGACGACGACGCGGTGGGTGGCCGGGTCGGTGAAGAGCATCTCCATGACGGTGGTGATCACGGCGCGGGTGAAGCCGTGCAAGGGGGTGGCGGTGGGGGCCGTGAGGAAGTGCATGCCGACATCGCCGGGTGCGGCGGCGTGGATGCCGACCAGTTCGCGGTGCGCGGGGTCGTAGCGCTCCATCAGGAAGGCCGGGGTGCCGTTGTGCAGGCCGAGGAACGCGTCGTGGTGTGGGTCGGCGGCGATGCGCGTGAATTCCTTCTCGACGGCGGCGAGGCCGAAGTCCTGCATCAGCCAGAAGACGGCTTTGGGGTGGGTGACCCAGGAGTGCAGGAGTGTGGCGTCGGCGGCCGGCTCCACGGGCCGCAGGGAGAAGTCCCCGAGTGTGGTGTCGGTGCGGGTGAAGAGGGGGGTGGTCATGCTGCGGGGATCTCCGGGAAGTGGTGCGGGGCGGCGGCCGGGGCGGCGAATTCCTGGAAGGCGATGGCCTTTTCGACCGGGTAGTACTCGCGGCCGAGCAGCTCGCGGATGATGCAGGAGTTGCGGTACGCGGCCATGCCGAGGTCGGGGGTGACGAAGCCGTGGGTGTGCAGCTCGGCGTTCTGCACGAAGATGCCGTGGCCGGTGGTGTCGATGCTGTAGTTGCGGGCGACGTCGTAGCGGCCGCTGTCGTCCCAGGCGATGCGGTCGCGGACGGGGGTGAGGAAGTCCGGTACGCGGTGGCGGTAGCCGGTGGCGAGGATCAGGCCCTGGGTGTCGAGGGAGTAGTCCTGGCCCTGTTCCTCCTGGCGCAGGCCGAGGGTGTAGGTGCCGGATGCGGCTTCGTAACTCGCGCTGTGCAGTGCGGAGTTGGTGAGGAGCCGGGTGGGGACGGGGCCCGCGAGGCTCTTCTGGTAGAGCAGATCGAAGATGTCGTTGATCAGCTCCGAGTCGATGCCCTTGTAGAGGTGTTTCTGGGTGGTGTTGAGACGGTCGCGGGTGGCCGCGGGGAGGGCGTGGAAGTAGTCCACGTACTCCGGGGAGGTCATCTCCAGGGTGAGCTTGGTGTATTCGAGGGGGAAGAAGCGGGGGGAGCGGGTCGCCCAGGTCAGGTGGTAGCCGTGGCTGTCGATGTCCTGGAGGAGGTCGAAGTAGATCTCGGCGGCGCTCTGGCCGCTGCCGATGAGGGTGATCGAGTCCTTGGCCTGGAGAGCGGCCTTGGCGTCCAGGTAGTCGGCGTTGTGCAGGAGGTCGCCGCCCAGGTCCCGGCAGGCGTCGGGGATGTGGGGCGGGGTGCCGGTGCCGAGGACGATCTTGCGGGCGCGGAAGGTGCGGCGTGCGCCCTGGTGGTCGGCGTGGACGACGTAGAGCTGGGCGCTCTCGTCGTACTCGACGGTGGTGACCTGGTGGGCGAAGCGGACGGTGTCGAGTTTGCCGGCCGCCCAGCGGCAGTAGTCGTTGAACTCGGCCCGCAGGGGATAGAAGTTCTCGCGGATGTAGAACGGGTACAGCCGCCCCGATTCCTTGAGGTAGTTGAGGAAGGAGAAGGGGGAGGTGGGGTCGGCGAGGGTGACCAGGTCGGCCATGAAGGGCACCTGGAGATGGGTGCTGTCCAGCATCATGCCGGGGTGCCAGTCGAAGGCCGGCTTGTCGTCGAGGAACAGGCCGTCGAGTTCGGTGATGGGGGCGGTCAGGCAGGCCAGGCCCAGGTTGAAGGGGCCGAGGCCGATGGCGATGAAGTCGTAGGGGTCGTCGGGGCAGGAGTGGCGGGGCGCGGCGGACACAGGGGTTCTCCGGGAAGGGGGGCGGCTCGGGAAGGGGGCACCTCCCATGCCTCAAGGCATGGGGGAGGGTCAGCGGGCGCTGAGGGCCGGTTCGGGCCGCTCGGCCAGGTAACTGCCGGCGTGTTCGGCGATCAGGTCGAGGACGGTGGCGATGTCCTCGAGCGTGGTCTCCGGGTTGAGCAGGGTGAATTTGAGGTAGTGGCGGCCGTCGACCTTGGTGCCCGCGACGATGGCGTCGCCGGAGGCGAACAGGGCGTCCCGGGCGTGCAGGTTGACCTGGTCGATGACGTCGGGATCCGGCCCGGTGGCCGGTACGTACCGGAAGACCAGGGTGCTGAGCTGGGGCTCCACGACCACCTCGAAGCGGGGGTCGTCGTGGAGGAGCTTCCAGGCGTCCGCGGCGCGGTCGATGACCTCGTCGAAGAGCTCGCCGAGGGCCCCGGCGCCCATGATGCGCAGGGTGAGCCAGAGTTTGAGGGCGTCGAAGCGGCGGGTGGTCTGGATCGACTTGTCGACCTGGTTGGGGATGCGCCGCTCCGCCATCCGGCGCGGGTTGAGGTAGTCCGCGTGGTAGGTGACATGGCGGAGGGTGGACCGGTCGCGGACCAGGACGGCGCTCGAACTGACCGGCTGGAAGAAGGACTTGTGGTAGTCGACGGTCACCGAGTCGGCGCGCTCGATGCCGTCGAGCAGCTCGCGGCGGCGGGAGACCAGCAGCCCGCAGCCGTAGGCCGCGTCCACATGCATCCATGCTCCGTACCGGACGCAGAGGTCGGCGATCTCGGGAAGCGGGTCGATGGAGCCGAAGTCGGTGGTGCCGGCGGTGGCGACGACGGCCATGGGGATCAGGCCGTCGCGATGGCAGCGCGCCAGCTCGTCGGTCAGGTCGTCGGTGCGCATCCGCCTGTGCTCGTCGGCCGGTACGGAGATGACGGCCTCGGCGCCCATGCCGAGCAGGGTGGCCGATTTGCGGATGCTGAAGTGGCTGCACTCGGAGGTGAGGATGCGCAGCCGGGGCAGGACGTCGGTGAGCCGGGCGCCCGCCGGCGCTCCGTCGCGGGTCAGCTCCCGGCGGCAGGCCTCGTCGCGGGCGAGGAGCATGGCCTGGAGGTTGGACTGGCTGCCGCCGCTGGTGAAGATGCCGTCGGCGTGCTCGCCGAGGCCGGCGCGGCCGGCCGTCCAGTCGATCAGACGCCGCTCGATGAGGGTGCCGCCGGCGCTCTGGTCCCAGGTGTCCAGCGAGGAGTTGACGGCGGCGAGGACGGCCTCGCCGACCAGGGCCGGAATCACCACGGGGCAGTTGAGGTGCGCGAGATAGCGCGGGTGGTGGAAGTAGACGGCGTCGCGGAGGTAGACCTCTTCGAGTTCGTCGAGGGCGGCGGCCGGGTCGTGGAGCGGCGCCTCGAGGTCGACGGCGGCCACGGTGGGCGTGAGGCCCTCGACGGAAATCCCGGTGAACGGGCGGTCGGTGGCGGCGATTCTGGCGCTGACGCGGGCGACGGATTCGGTCACGGCGGCGCGGTAGCGGGCGGCGGTGGCGTTGTTGAGCAGATGGGCTCTGCTGTCGGCCGGTTCGGTGGGGGATATACCGGCGGGCGACGGATCCTCGGCGGAGGGCGCGAGGAGGCTCATGAAGGTGTCCTCCCTGATACGGGGTTGACCACGTCCTGCGCAGGGCGGAGAGGTGCCCAGGGGGATGGGTGCGCAGGGGCGGGAAACCCACCCGGAGCGACGTAGTGAGGTAAGCCTAACCTAACTAGCCCTTCGGGTGGGTATGGGGTGCCGTCAAGAGGGCCGACCGGCTGGGGATTCAGTTCTCGCCGTCGTCCAGCGTGCGCATGACCAGGCCGGTGGCCGGCTTGGGCCCGAAGGAGGTGGACTTGCGCGGCATCGTCACGCCGCACTGGGCGAGTTGACGGACCGTGTCCTCGGAGGTGGCGCGCATCAGCACGGCGGTGCCGCCGTGCCGGGCGGCCTGGGCGACGGCGGCCTCGGCGTGGTGCAGATAGCCGATGTCCGACGGACGGTCGGGAATGCGCCAGACCTCGTCCAGCAGGGCGGAGTGCAGCACGGTGGCGTCCAGCCGACGCCACGCCTCGGGCCGGTCGGTGCGGATCGTACGGTCGAGCAGCCCGGGGTCGGGGCGGTCCAGGAGGTGGAAGGAGTCCGGGCCGCCGGCCAGGACGAAGGCGTTGCCGGGCGTCTCCTCGAGGGTCTCCATGGCGGCGGACAGCCCGCCCGGCAGCCGGCGGACGCGGAAGGCGCCGGCCACCCCCATCAGCGCCTTGCCGACCGGCAGATGCGGCAGGACGCGGTGGATCGCCCGGACCTGCAGCGGATAGCGGGCGGTGTCGACCAGCAGCACCAGGCCAAAGGCCCAGGGGGAGTCCGAAGTGGCGCCCGGCTGCTGCTCGTAGAGCCGCTGGTACGTCGCCCAGCGGTGGTGGCCGTCCGCGATCAGCGCCTCGCGGCGGGCGAGATCGGCGTTGATGGCGGCCAGGTCGGCGGGGTCGGACACGGCCCACAGACGGTGCGCGAAGCCGTCCTCGGTGGTGGTGGCGAGCAGCGGGGCGGACTGCACGGTCCGCTCGATGACGGCGGTGGCGCCGGTGGCCGTGCCCTGGCCGCGGTACGAGAGCAGCAACGGCTCGAAATTGGCGGCCGCCTCGCGCATCAGGGCGGCGCGGTCCTCGACCACCTCCGGAATGACGTCCTCGTGCGGCAGCACCGGCCCGTCCAGGCGCAGCGCGCCGATCAGCCCGCGCTGCAGCACCTCGCCGCTGCGCTGCTCGTACACATACAGCGCGGGCCGGTCGTCCGGCCGCAGGACACCCTCCGCGCGCCAGCGGTGCAGGGTGTCGGCGGCCTGGCGGGGAGCGGCACCGGGGTCGGCGGCGTGCGGCAGGATCAGCCGGACGATGTTGTACGGATCCGCGGTCTCCAGTTCGCGCACGCCGTCCGGCCGGACCACGACGTCGTACGGCGGGGAGGTGACAGCGGTGAGGCTGCTGACCCGGTCCGGGGCGTAGCGCAGTCCACGGAACGGGAGGAGGCGAAGGCCGTCGGTGCTGGTCATTGAAGAATGCTATGCCGATTGCGCGATGAGGGAAGATCGGGGTACAGCGCGCGGTTGGCCGGAAATATCGGCTGGATGTGCCGGTGTGCGAGGAGAGCGGACCCCGGAGCGCAGGCGTCCGGATACGCGTCGGACACTGGGACGACGATGCGTGGGAGCGAGGAGCGAGACGGCATGAACGAGCGGATTCGCAGGCAGCCCGACGGGTGCGAGCGTGCGCTGAGTGCGGCGTACGACACCGCGCTGCTGGATCTGGACGGTGTCGTCTACGCCGGCGGGGAGGCCATCGCGTACGCCGTGGAGTCGCTGACGGCGGCGCGGGACGGCGGTATGCACCTGGCGTATGTGACGAACAACGCGGCCCGTACCCCGCAGGCGGTCGCCGATCAGCTCACCGGCTTCGGGCTGCCGACCGGGCCGGACGATGTGATCACCTCGGCGCAGGCGGTGGCGCGGCTGATCTCCGAGCAGGTGCCGCGCGGTGCGCGGGTGCTGGCCGTGGGGGGCGAGGGGCTGCGGGTGGCGCTGCGCGAGCGCGGACTGGAACCGGTGGCGTCGGCGGACGACGACCCGGCGGCCGTGGTGCAGGGCTATGACCCCACGCTGGACTGGGCGCGGCTGGCGGAGGCGGCGTACGCGGTGCAGCGCGGGGTGCCGTGGTTCGCGTCCAACACCGATCTGACCATCCCCAAGGAGCGCGGGATCGCCCCCGGCAACGGCGCGCTGGTGGAGGTGGTGCGGATCGCCGCGGGCGGGGCGCCGCAGGTGGCGGGCAAACCGCAGCCGCCGATGCACCGGGAGACCGTGCTGCGGACCGGGGCGAAGCGGCCGCTGGTGATCGGCGACCGGCTCGATACGGATATCGAGGGCGCGTACAACGGCGGGGTCGACTCGCTGCTGGTGCTCACCGGCGTCACCACGGCCGCGGAGCTGCTGGCCGCGCCGCCGCAGCACCGGCCGACGTATGTGGACGCCGATCTGCGGGGCGTGCTGCAGCCGCAGCCTCCGGTGACCCCGGAGGACGGCGGCTTCCGGTGCGGCGGCTGGCGTGCCGAGGCGGCCGGGGACGCGCTCGTCCTGGACGGTGACGGCGCACCGCTGGACGGGCTGCGCGCGCTGTGCGCGGCGGCCTGGACGGCGGCCGGGGACGGCAGTTGGGAAGGGGACGCGGGGAAGGCGCTGGGGCGGATCGGCAGGTGAGGCGGGCGCGTCCGGTCAGCGTCGTCGGTCAGTCCTCGCCGTCCGCCGGTGCCGTGCCCGCCGTCAGCTCCGCGAGCAGGTCCTCCTCGGTGGCGCCGCGCCGCCAGTAGCCGGTGAACTTCACGGCCCTGCGGTCGATTCCGCGGTCCCTTACGAGATGCCGGCGGACGGCCTTGACGGTCCCGGCCTCGCCGGCGATCCAGGCGTACGGGGTGCCCTCGGGCAGTTCGGCGGTGCGCAGGGCCGCCGGCAGCCGGCCGGGGTCGCCGTCCCGTACGAGCCAGGTGATGTCGGCGTCGGCGAAGGTGGGCAGCGGCTGACGGTCGTCCTCGTGGGCGATCTCGATCCAGACCTTGGCCCGGGTGCCGGGGGACAGCCAGGACAGGATGCCGGCGATGGCGGGCAGCGCCGTCTCGTCGCCGGTGAGCAGGATCCAGTCGGTGCCCGTGGGTGGCCGGAAGTCGACGCCGCCGTTGTCCTCGACGACCGGGGCGAGGACGGTCAGCCGGTCGCCGGGCCGGGCGCCGGCGGCCCAGCGGGCCGCGGGACCGCCCGCCGCCGTGCCGTGCCCGGCACCGTGCAGCGCGAAGTCCACGTCGAACTCCCCGGAGTGACACCGCTTTTCGCGGATCGTGTACGAGCGCATCAGCGGGCGCTCGGCCGGATCCTGCGCGCGCCAGGTGGTGTACCAGCCGTCCGAGGTGTCCTCGAAGACCGGCCGGTCCTGGTGCGGCTGCGGGAGGAAGAGCTTGAAGCGCTGGTCGCGGCCGCCGGACGCCAGGGCGTCCAGCCGTTCGCCGCCGAAGGTGACGCGGACGACGGAGGGGCTCACCCGCCTGGTGCGGACGACATGGACATCGAAGAAGCGGAAGGGCGCGGTGGCGGGGGCGGCGGTCGTGGTCATGTCGGGGACCTTCCGTGCGGGGGGTGGCGGGGGTTGGGAGACCGCGGCGGGCCGGTGCCGGTGATCCGCCGCGGCCGTCACCTCAGCTGACCTTCTTGGCGCCTTCGATCGCCTTGGTGAGCGACTCGAGCAGCGGTGCCGCGCCCGCGTACGAGAAGCGCGGCTCGCTCGACCAGGGCGTGACCTGGCCGGCCTTGACGGCGGGAAGCTTGGCCCAGGAGGGCTTGGCGGCCAGGTCCTTGGGCTGGAGGGTGGCCGTCCGGTTGTCCAGCAGCAGGACATCGGCCCGGTACTTGTCGGCGTTCTCCCAGCTCAGGCTCTCGAAGTAGCCGCCCTTGTCGAGGTGGTCGGGGACGATCAGGTCGACACCGAGGGACTTGAAGTACATGAGGTCGGCACTGATGCCGGGGTTGGAGGCGTAGAAGAGACCGGCGCTGCCGGAGCAGGCGAGCACCTTGACGGGGTGCGATGTGGCGGCCTTGCGCAGTGCGGCGGCGGCCTTTTCGAAGCGGGCCTTGGCGTCGGTGACCTTCTTGGCCTTCAGGTCGGCGCCCAGCGACTTCGCCAGCTCGGCGTACCGCTCGATGATGGTGAGCAGCGGCACACGGGCGGAGGTGATCGCGACGGACTTGGCCAGCCCGGTGATCTTGTCCTTGCTGTCGTCTGGGACGAACCACAGGGCGCCCGGCTCGAACATGTTGGTGATCAGCAGATCGGGGCTCAGGCCCGCGTACTTCTCGACGTTGAACTGGTCGTAGGCGTTGCCGAGGATGGTGACCTTGCTGATGTCCAGGTCGCCGGCCTGCGGATCGGGCTTGCCGTTCTTGAGCCTGGTCGGGCCGAAGACGCCGACTATCTGCTCGTCGATGCCGAAGTCGTGCAGTGCGGCGGCGGTGCCGGTGAAGGCGACGATGTGCTGCGGGGTGTGGTCGAGGGAGACCTTCTGCTTCCGGTCGTCGGTGAAGGACCACGGGCCGCCCTTGGCAACGCCGTTGGCGCCCGCCGCACCCTTGTCACCACCGCAGGCGGCGAGCAGGGCGCCGATGCCGACGGCGCCGCCCGCGGCCAGGATTCCGCGGCGGGACACAGTTACGCTTCGGGTGGTGCTCATGGTGGGTGCGCTTCTCTCTGGGAGGGGGCGGGGGCCCTCAAGGCCGGGCGATGTGAGGGTAGGCTAACCTAACTCTCGTGTTGGCTGACAGTCCCCCCGAAGCAACTCCCGTAGCGACCACGGCGGCCACGGCCCCGGACCGGGCGGCGCCGCGGCGCCGGCGGCTCACCTTCCCCCATTGCCTTATGGGCATGGGAGGTGCCCCCTTCGCGGGGCTGGCCGCCTCCGTGGCCGTACTGGCCGTCATCACCGTCGCGGGCATCGCCGTCGGTGCCAAACAGATCCCCCTCGACCAGGTCTGGCACGGGCTCTTCCACTACTCCGGATCCGCCACCGACGTCGTCATCCGCGATGTGCGGCTGCCCCGCACCCTCCTCGGACTGATCGTCGGCGCCGCCCTGGGCCTGGCCGGTACGGTCATGCAGGCGCTGACCCGGAATCCCCTCGCCGACCCCGGAGTTCTCGGTATCAACGCCGGTGCCTCGGCGGCGGTCGTCTCCGCCATCAGCTTCCTGGGCGTCACCTCGCTGACGGGCTATGTGTGGTTCGCCTTCCTCGGCGCCGCGGTGGTCAATGTCGCCGTCTACGTCCTCGGCGGCACCCGCAGCGCCACTCCCGTACGGCTCGCCCTGGCCGGTACCGCACTCACCGCCGTGCTCACCGGCTACCTCAACGCCGTCAACCTCACGGACACCGCGGCGCTGGACAAGATGCGCTTCTGGACGGTCGGTTCGCTGGCCTCGGCCACCATGCCCACGGTCACCGGCATCGCACCGTTCCTCGCCGTCGGCGCGGTCCTCGCCCTGCTGCTCGCCCGGCCGCTGAACGCCATCGCGCTCGGCGACGACCAGGCGCGCGCCCTGGGCACCAAGCTGACCCGCACCCGCGTCCTGGCGATGCTCGCGGTCACCCTGCTGTGCGGCGGCGCGACCGCGGTCTGCGGGCCGATCGTCTATGTCGGCCTGATGGTCCCGCATGCCGTACGGGCCCTCACCGGGCCCGACATGCGCTGGATCCTGCCGTACTCCGCGGTGCTCTCGCCGGTCCTGCTGCTCGGCGCGGACATCCTCGGCCGGGTGGCGGCCCGGCCGGGCGAACTGCAGGTCGGCATCGTCACGGCCGTCATCGGCGGACCGGTCTTCATCTATCTCGTACGGCGTCGGAGGATGGCCCAGCTGTGAGTACGACCAGTACGACCGTGAAGCCTGGGGAGTCCGAGGTGTCCGGGGAGTCCGGGGCGGGTGTGAAGGGGGTCCGGGGCGTACGGGCCGTGCGGACGCGGGGCGGGCTCTCGCTGCGGCTGGACGTACGCGCCCTGCTCGCCTGCCTCCTGCTGCTGGCCCTCGCGCTGGCCGCCGCGATCGCGCTGATCGGCTCCGGCGACTACCCGATGACGCCCGCCGAGGTGCTGAGCACCCTCACCGGCGGCGGCAACCCGGGCCAGGAATTCATCGTCCAGGACCTCCGGCTGCCGCGCGTCCTGGTGGGACTGCTGGCCGGCGCCGCGTTCGGGATCTCCGGGGCGGTCTTCCAGGCCGTCTCCCGCAACCCGCTCGGCAGCCCCGACGTGCTGGGCTTCGCCCAGGGGTCGTCCGTCGGCGCGCTGGTCGTCATCGTCTACTTCCAGGGCGGGACCGTCGCGGTCGCCGCCGGATCCGTCGTCGGCGGAGTGGCCACCGGCGTCGCCATCTTCCTGCTCGCCTGGAAGCGCGGCATCCAGGGCTACCGCTTCGTGCTCGTCGGAATCGGCGCCTCCGCGATGCTCTACGCCCTCGTGCTGTACCTCCTCACCAAGGCCAACATCGTCGAGGCGACCCGGGCCACCATCTGGATGAACGGCTCCCTCAACGGCCGCGACTGGGACCAGGTCGGGCCGCTGGCCGCCGTCTGCGCCGCCCTCCTCCCGCTGCTGCTGCTCCACGGACGGCCGCTGCGGATGCTGGAGATGGGCGACGACGCCGCGTATGCGCTCGGCGTACGGGTCGACCGGGTCCGCGTCGTGACGCTGCTCGCCGCGGTGCTGCTCGTCGCCTCCGCCACCGCCGCGACCGGGCCCATCGCCTTCGTGGCCCTCACCGCGCCCCAGCTCGCCCGTCGCCTCACCCGGTCCCCCGGCCCCAACCTGCTGCCCGCCGCCCTGATGGGCGCCGTCCTGCTGGTCGCCGCGGACTGGTCCGCGCAACGTCTCTTCGGCGCCGACCAGCTGCCGGTGGGGGTGCTGACCGGCGTACTCGGCGGCGGCTATCTGCTGTGGCTGCTGGCCAGGGAGCGGCGGGTGGGGCGGATGTGACGGCGGGGCGGGTGTGGCCGCGGGGCGGAGCGGTACGGCCGGATGTCTGCGTCCTCCCGCCGGCGCCGCGTTTCGCTGCCTGCCGACCGCCCCCGCCGCGTACCGACCGCCTCCGCCGCGCCCCTCGCGCCCGCCGGACAACAGCAGTGATCACGACAATCCCCAGGAGTCCCGAAGTGAGCCGTCTCGCGGCCGAGAACGTCACCCTCGCCTACGACCAGCGGGTCATCGCCGAGAACCTCTCGGTCACCATCCCCGACCACTCCTTCACGGTCATCGTCGGCCCGAACGCCTGCGGCAAGTCGACGCTGCTGCGCGCCCTGTCACGGATGCTGAAGCCCAGCGCGGGATCGGTGCTGCTGGACGGTTCGGCGATCTCCTCCCTCCCCGCCAAGAAGGTCGCCCGCACGCTCGGACTGCTGCCCCAGACCTCCGTCGCGCCGGACGGGATCACCGTCGCGGACCTGGTGGCGCGCGGCCGCTATCCGCACCAGGGGCTGCTGCGGCAGTGGTCGGCCGAGGACGAGCGGATCGTCCAGGAGTCGATGGCGGCCACCGGCGTCGGCGGGCTGGCCGAGCGCTATGTCGACGAACTCTCCGGCGGGCAGCGGCAGCGCGTCTGGATCGCGATGGCACTGGCCCAGCAGACGCCGCTGTTCCTGCTGGACGAGCCGACGACATACCTGGACATCCAGCATCAGATCGAGGTGCTGGACCTGTGCGCGGAGCTGCACGAGGAACAGGGGCGCACCCTGGTGGCCGTGCTGCACGACCTCAACCACGCCGCCCGTTACGCGACCCATCTCATCGCCATGAAGGACGGCGCCGTGATCGCCGAGGGCGCGCCGTGCGAGGTGGTCACGGCCGAGCTGGTGCAGCGGGTCTTCGGCCTGTCCTGCCAGGTCATCGACGATCCGGAGACCGGCACTCCGCTCATCGTCCCGGCGGCGCGCAAGCCCCGTAAGGCGGCGGCCGCGGCTGCGGTGACCGCCTCCGCGGTGCCGACGGCGTCGGCTACAGCAGCGTCCTGAGGCGCAGCAGGTCGCGCAGGCTCGCCTCCAGCCTGACGCGGCCGCTGCCCCAGGCCCTGGCGAAGTTGAGTTGGCCGTCCACCAGCGCCAGCAGATCGTCGCCGGACATGGCGAGGCGGACCTCGGCCTTGTGCGGCGGCGGGCCGGGGACGCTGGTGATGCCCTTGATGGTGCCGTCGGCCAGGCGGCCGAGGAAGGTCACGTCCAGGTCGGTGATGCGGCAGCTGAGTGAGCGGTCGAGGGCGGCGGCGCTGCGTACGTCGCCGTCCGCCGTGGTCATGTTCTGGGCCAGCCGGTCGAGCGCGGCGCGGCACTGGTCGAGGGTTGCCATCGTGAGCGACGATACGCCAGGTCGTGGGCGGCTCGTTCGCCGTGGACGGCCTGCGCCAAGGTAGCGTCGGGGGTATGGAAGAGCCGACGTCCGGCCAGGGGCCGGAGGCAGTCACGGGGGGCGGTCCTGCGGGGCCCGCCGGGCCGGAGCATGCCGGGCCGGGGGAGGCCGCCGCGAGCGGGGAGCCCGCGGGGTCCGTGGAGGCTGCCGGGTCCGTGGAGGCTGCCGGGCCTGCCGAGTCTGCCGGGCCCGCCGGGCCGGAGCCGCTCGGGGTCGGGGTGACCCCCACCGGCGATGCGGCGGTCGATGCCCGGCTGCGGCGTCTCGCCGATGCCGACCACCTCCCCGTGAGCGGCCACCTCGAGGTGTACGAGGATGTGCACCGTGGGCTGCGCGATGCACTGGCCGCTCTCGACCAGCGCCCCGGGCCGCCCACACCTTCCTCGACTTTCTCGACGACGCACGACAACAGGAGCTGAACCACAGGTGGCAGGAGTGGCACGACGCCGACTCGACGCGGAGCTGGTGCGCCGCAAGCTGGCCCGCTCGCGCGAGCACGCGAGCCAGCTGATCGCCGCCGGACGGGTGACCGTCGGCGGGACCACCGCGACCAAGCCGGCCACCCAGGTGGAGACCAGCGCGGCCGTGGTCGTCCGCGAGGACGCCGGGGACCCCGACTACGTCTCGCGCGGCGGCCACAAGCTGGCCGGCGCCTTCGCCGCCTTCGTCCCGCAGGGCCTGCGGATCAAGGGCCGCCGGGCGCTGGACGCCGGCGCCTCCACCGGCGGCTTCACCGATGTCCTGCTACGCGCCGGGGCCGGACATGTGGTCGCCGTCGACGTCGGCTACGGACAGCTCGCCTGGTCCCTGCAGAGCGACGACCGGGTCACTGTGAAGGACCGCACGAACGTACGCGAGTTGACGCTCGAGCAGATCGACTCGCAGCCCGTCGACCTCATCGTCGGCGATCTCTCCTTCATCCCCCTCGGCCTGGTCCTGCCCGCTCTTGTCGCCTGCGCCGCCCCCGACGCCGACCTCGTCATGATGGTCAAGCCGCAGTTCGAGGTGGGCAAGGAACGCCTGGGCAGCGGCGGGGTCGTGCGCAGCGCCGAGCTGCGGGCCGAGGCGGTGCGCGGCGTCGCGGGCCGGGCCGCGGACCTCGGACTCGGCGTACTTGGCGTGACCGCGAGCCCGCTGCCTGGACCTTCCGGGAATGTCGAGTACTTTCTGTGGCTGCGCGCCGGGGCGCCAGCACTCGACCCGGCGGATGTCGACCGTGCAGTGGCGGAGGGGCCTCGTTGACCACAACCAAGGCAGTTGAAGGCAGCGCAGCACACGAACACAACGGCGCGGAGCGGAAGATCTTCCTGCTCGCGCACACCGGCCGTCCCGCGGCCATCCGCAGCGCCGAACTCGTCGTCCAGGGGCTGCTGCGCAGCGGCATCGGGGTGCGGGTGCTGGCGGAGGAGGCCGCGGACCTGCCGCTGCCGACGGCCGTCGAACGCGTCGCCTCCGAGCAGTGCGCGGCCGAGGGCTGCGAACTCCTGGTGGTCCTCGGCGGCGACGGCACACTGCTGCGCGGCGCGGACTTCGCCCGGACGTCCGGGGTACCCATGCTCGGGGTCAACCTCGGCCGGGTCGGCTTCCTGGCGGAGGCCGAACGCGACGACCTCGACAAGGTTGTCGACCGGGTCGTCACCCGCGCGTACGAGGTCGAGGAGCGGATGACCCTCGACGTCCTGGTGCGCAACAACGGCAGTGTGGTGCACACCGACTGGGCGCTGAACGAGGCGTCCGTGGAGAAGGCGGCGCGGGAGCGCATGCTGGAGGTCGTCACCGAGGTCGACGGCCGGCCCGTCTCGCGCTTCGGCGGTGACGGGGTGGTCTGCGCGACCCCCACCGGCTCGACCGCGTATGCCTTCTCGGCGGGCGGCCCGGTGGTCTGGCCCGAGGTCGAGGCCCTGCTGATGGTCCCGATCAGCGCGCATGCCCTCTTCGCCAAGCCGCTGGTCACCTCCCCGCGTTCGGTGCTGGCGGTCGAGGTCCAGCCCAAGACCCCGCACGGTGTGCTGTGGTGCGACGGCCGCCGCAGCGTCGAACTCCCCGCGGGCGCCCGCGTCGAGGTCCGCCGCGGCGCCGTGCCCGTGCGCCTGGCCCGGCTGCATCATGCCTCCTTCACGGATCGTCTGGTGGCCAAGTTCGCCCTGCCGGTGGCGGGGTGGCGGGGGGCGCCGCACTAGGTGCATCCGGTGGATCAGGGCCGGCAGGGCCGGCAGGGCCGCGGCGACCGGTGCTCCCGCACGCCTCAGGAGCGCGGGAGGTGCCCCGTACCCCATCGCTTCGCTCCGTCTGGGCCGTTCCTTGATCCCCCGGAAGCCGGGCTGCATCGCACGGCGCCGGAGCGGCCTGATGGCGGAGCTCTTGGGACATTTCGGAAACGCCGGGTGGGGTCCCCAGCGCTGGTCGGGAGGCCGTCGCGGGCCCGGCCGTTGATCCCCCCCCCGTACGGCCATGGGCGCGCGGCGCCCCTAGGGCCGTACGGCCTTGGGTGCGCGGCCGTTCAGGAGCGCGCGGGCTCGGGTGAGTGCGGAGTCGCGCCGGGCATCGAGCTCCTTGTCGCTGAAGACGGGTGTCCGGATGGCCGGGGGTATGCCGGGGCCGTCGAAGGTGCGGCCGTCGGCGGTGAGGAATTCCTCGTTGGGCAGGCCGAACGTCCAGCCGTTGGGGAGGGTGCGGTCCAGGACGTCGGAGAAGACGCCCTGGGTGGGCTGCCCGATCCGGGTGGGGGCGGGGGCGCGGCCCATCACGGACTGGGTGAAGGTCTCGCCCGCGCTGATCGTCAGCGGCCCCGTGAGGACCGTGACCGGGCCGGTGTAGACGGGGCCCCGGTACGGGTGGATCCGTATCGGCTGGGGCCGGGTGAACTTCTCCGGGGCCGACGGGTGGTTGCGCGCCCGCTTGGCATAGGCGAGATACGGGCGGCCGGTGAGCCGGGAGGCGATCCGCAGGCCGAGCGGGTCCGCGCCGCCGCCGTTGAGCCGCAGGTCGGTGACGAGCCCGCGCAGGGCGGCCGGGCCTTGCGTACGGGCCCTGGTGAACACGGAGTCCAGGGCGCGGTCGAGCGCGGCGACATCGCCGGCGTAGTCACCCTTCTCGGTGTAATCGGCGAACTGCGTGATGCGGAAGTAGCCGATGCGGCCGGGGAGATCGGCGTAGGAGAGCTTCCCCTGTGCCCAGTGGCGCTGAGTGACACCGGGGCCGAGGTTCGCCGCTATGGCTCTGTCGGTACGGGCCGCGGATTCGGGGGTGGGCAGCACCGTACCGGGGCGCTTGCCGGCGTAGTGCCGGCCGCGGCCGGCGGCGATGTGGGTGTGCGCGTCGTGCAGCGGCTCGATCATCGCGCGCAGCACCGCGAACAGTTCGTCGTCGGTCGTCTTCGCCGTGATGCGGGGTCGGTACCGCTCGCGGACCGCCGTCCAGTCGATCTTCTTCGCGCGGAAGAACGGGTAATTCTCGGCGTAGGTCCGCCAGAAGACGTCGAAGACCGCACGCGGGTCGCGGGACGGGCGCTCGGCGCAGCGGGCGGGCAGCGCACCGATGCGGTGCAGGGTGCGCCGGCCGACGTTGTCCGCGATCGCCAGGCCGGCGCGGCCGGGTCCGGACGGGCTCACGGTGAGGGGCGCGGCGTCGAAGGGGGCACCTTCCTGGCCCTCAAGGCCTTGGGGGACGGTGAACCGGCTGCGTCCGTGCGCGTCGGGCGCACCCGCGCGGGTGCCCGTGACGCCGCCGGGGAGGCAGCTGACGGCGGTCGCCTCGTACGTCCGCAGGCTGCGGCCCTTGATGGCGACCAGGGTGCCGTAGCCGTCCATCCGCCAGACGCCTTCCAGGGCGCCGGCCGCTGCCGGTCGCGCCGCCGCGGCACGGCCCCGGGGACCCGCGTCCGCCCCGCGGCCCGCTGTGGACGGGGCGGTGCAGGCGGCGGTCGTGGCGAGGGCGGTGAGGACGGTGAGGACGGTCATGCCCGTCAGGAGGAGGGGCGCGGGGCCGGGACTGCGGGACCGGCGGCGGTCGGCGAGGCTCATGAGAACTCCCTTCGTTGCTTTCGTGACTCAGCGTGACGGACGGGTGCGGCCCCGCACCATGTGGAAGTCCTCAGACTTCGGGTGGGGTTTTCCGCAGGGCGCGGGCCAGGCGTTTCCCCAGTCCGTTGCGCGAGGGACAGGAGGAGACAGGGGGAGGCCGTCGCGGGGCGGCCCCCGGACCTCGTAAGGTCGTATCCGTGTTGGAGGAGATGCGGATCCGGTCCCTGGGCGTCATTGACGATGCCGTTGTCGAGCTGTCCCCGGGTTTCACGGCGGTGACCGGCGAGACGGGCGCGGGCAAGACCATGGTCGTCACGAGTCTCGGCCTGCTGCTCGGCGGGCGCGCGGACCCCGCCCTGGTGCGGATCGGTGCCAAGTCGGCGGTCGTCGAGGGAAGGGTCGCCATCGGACCAGGGGCCCCCGCGGCCGTACGGGCCGAGGAGGCCGGCGCGGAGCTGGACGACGGTGCGCTGCTGATAAGCCGTACCCTCTCCGCCGAGGGCCGCTCACGCGCGCATCTGGGCGGCCGGTCCGTCCCGGTCGGCCTGCTCGGGGAGCTGGCGGACGACCTGGTCGCCGTGCACGGCCAGACCGACCAGCAGGGCCTGCTGCGCCCGGCCCGGCAGCGCCAGGCGCTGGACCGCTACGCCGGGGACGCCGTCGCCGTCCCGCTCGCCAAATACGGCGCCGCCCACAAGCGGCTGCGCGCCGTCGCCGCCGAGCTGGAGGAGCTCACGACCCGGGCGCGGGAACGCTCCCAGGAAGCCGATCTGCTCCGCTTCGGCCTGGACGAGATCGCCGCCGCCGAACCGCAGCCGGGCGAGGACACCGAGCTCGCCGCCGAGGCCGAACGGCTGGGCCACGCCGAGGCGCTGGCCTCCGCCGCGACCGCCGCGCACGCCGCGCTGGCCGGCAACCCCGAGGACCCCGAGGACGTCGACGGCACCACCCTGGTCGCCGGCGCCCACCGCGCGCTCGACGCCGTACGCAGCCACGACCCGGCGCTGTCCGCACTGGCCGACCGGCTCGGCGAGATCGGCATCCTGATGGCCGATGTGGCGGGCGAGCTGGCCAGTTACGCGGACGGCCTGGACGCCGACCCGCTGCGGCTCGCCGCGGTCGAGGAGCGGCGCGCCGCCCTCAACCACCTCACGCGCAAATACGGCGAGGACATCGCGGGCGTCCTGGCCTGGTCGGAACGGAGCGCCGCACGGCTCGCCGAACTGGACGGCGACGACGACCGGATCGGCGAGCTGACCGCCGAACGGGACGCCCTTCGCGCAGAACTGGGCGAACTGGCGCAGGAGTTGACCGATGCCCGGACGGCCTCCGCCAAGCGGTTCGCCGACGCGGTGACCGCCGAACTCGCCGAACTGGCCATGCCGCACGCCCGGGTGAGCGTGCAGATCCGCCAGACCGAGCTGCCCGCCACGGCCGACGCGGCCGACGGCATCGAGGTCGGCGGCCGCACGGTGGCCTACGGGCCGCACGGCGCCGACGAGGTGGAACTCCTGCTCGCCCCGCACCCGGGCACCCCGCCGCGCCCGATCGCCAAGGGCGCGTCCGGCGGTGAGCTCTCCCGGGTGATGCTCGCCGTCGAGGTGGTCTTCGCCGGGTCCGACCCCGTACCGACCTACCTCTTCGACGAGGTCGACGCGGGCGTCGGCGGCAAGGCGGCCGTCGAGGTCGGCCGGCGGCTGGCCCGGCTCGCCAGGTCGGCGCAGGTCGTGGTGGTCACCCACCTTCCGCAGGTCGCGGCGTTCGCGGACCGCCAGCTCCTGGTGGAGAAGACCCACGACGGCTCGGTCACCAGGAGCGGGGTCACCGTCCTGGAGGGCGAGGAGCGGGTCCGTGAACTCTCCCGGATGCTGGCGGGCCAGGAGGACTCCGAAACGGCGCGGGCGCACGCCGAGGAGCTGCTGGAGACTGCGCGTACGGGGCGCTGAGGGGCGCGCTCAGGGGCGTACGGGCCAGGCGGGGCGCACGGCGGCGGTGGGGAGCACGGCCGCGGTGGGGAGTGCGGGCCGCGGCGTCGCCGGGCGGATATCCCTTAAGGGTCGTTCGAACGGATCCCCTAGGGGATGCGAGGGCCCCTTGCAGGCCTCCAACGCGGCGGGGCGGGAGGGATATTCCCGGTCCCCGGGACGAGTCGGGCACGGCGCTCTGCCTAGGGTGGCGGGGAGTTGAGCCCGGCACGGTGCCGGGGGAGGGGAGCGACATGGCGGCGGCACGCGGCAAGGTGCTGGGGCGGATCTCGTCGATGCTCGGGGCGGCGGGGGCGACGCGGGCCGCGTACGGGGTGCTCGGGAAGCGTCCGCCGGGTGGCGCCGTCCTGTGGGACCGCAAGAACTACGCGGGGCGGACCGTCCACCTGCACGCCGGGCTCGCCACGGCCACCGGTACCGCGCTCGCGGCCGTCACCGCACCGGGACTCTCCGCCCGTACCCGGGGCGCCACGGCCCTCGCGGTGCTGGCCGCCGGGGGCTGCGGGGCGTACGACGATGTCTTCGGCGTCGGCGACACCCGGCGCGGATTCCGGGCGCATCTCTCGGCGCTGCGCCAGGGGGAGGTCACCAGCGGGACGGTGAAGCTGTTCGGTATAGGTGCCGCCGGGCTCGCCGCCGGCGCACTGCTGAAGCGGCACCCGGCCGACAAGCTCCTCGCCGGTGTGGTGATCGCGGGCTCGGCCCATCTGGTGAACCTCCTCGACGTCCGGCCGGGCCGGGCGACCGGCGCCGTCCTGGCCCTCGGCGCGCCGGGGCTGCTGCGCCGCGGAGAGGCCGGGGCGCTGTCCGCCGCGCCCATGGGAGCCGCGGCCGCGGTCATCGGCGACGACCTCGCGGAGCGCACGATGATCGGGGACGCCGGGGCGCACGCGCTCGGCGCGGCCCTCGGGCTCGCCATCGTTGCCGGGAACGGGCGCAAGGGCCTCGCCGCGCACGCCGTGGGCCTGGTCGCCGCCGCGGCGGCGGGGGACCGGGTCAGCCGGGCCGTCGCCGCGATCTGAGGAGCGGCGCCGCCGGGGCGTCACGGCCCGGGGTGCGCCCTGGAGCCGCCGGGGCGCACCGCCGTCGAGCAGCGCGCCGTGGGGACCGCCGGATCCACCCCCGACGACGACTTCCGGCCGTCTCTTCGGGCCTGCGGCAGCCGGGGAGCGGCTCAGGTATCGCCCATGTGGGTGATCCCGCGGCGCCGGGGGCGATCGATCCCACCGGAACGGCGTCCGGACGGTGCCGAACCGGTGCCGCGGGGCTGGCATCCTGGGCGCGGTGCGCGGTGCGCGGTGCGCGGTGCGCGGTGCGCGGTGCGCGGTGCGCGGTGCGCGGTGCGCGGTACCGGGCGCGCTCGTGCCGTCCCGCCCGGTCGGGGGACGTCCCGCCCGCCACCGGCAGCCTGCCGCAGCGCCTTGTAGTACTCGGACCGCGCCACCGGTACGGTCCTACCGTCCCCCGACCCAGGAGCCCCGACCTCGTGACCAGCACCCCGACCTCGTCGCACGGGCAGTCGCCGCTGCGCACGGTCCAGGTGCTCGGGCACGGAAGCGCCGGCAGCGCGGCGCATGTCCGCTCGCTGGCCGAAGGGCTGGTCGCCCGCGGGGTACGGGTCACGGTCTGCGCCACGGCGGACGCCGAGCAGGCCTACGGCTTCACCGCCGCAGGCGCACGGTTCGCGCAGGTCAGCCCGCGGATGGACCCGGCGGCAGTGGCCTCGCTGCGCAGCGCCTGCTGGGACGCCGACCTGGTGCACGCACACGGACTGCGGGCCGGGCTGCGGGCCACGATGGCGCTGCGCGGGCTGCGCGGTCCCCGGGGCGCGCGTGTCCCCCTGGTCATCACCTGGCACACCAAGGCGCACTCCGAGGGCGCGCGGGCCGGGCTCGTGCATCTGATGGAACGGAGGGTGGCCCGCGCCGCCGCCGTCGTCCTGGGGGCCTGTTCCGACCTGGTGGACCGGGCGCGCGAACGGGGCGCGCGCGATGCCCGGCTGGCGCCGGTCGCGATTCCGCGCCCCCGTCCGGGCCGCGCCCCGTCCGAGCCCGAGGACCATGACCGGATGCGGCGCAAGGAACGGGCCGAACTGGGCGCGGTGGACCGGCCGCTGCTGCTCGCGGTCGGCCGGCTCGAACCGCATCACGGCCACGACCTGCTGCTCGACGCGGCACACGCCTGGTGCTCACTCGACCCGCAGCCGCTGCTCGTCATCGCGGGCGAGGGCGAGCAGCGGGCCGCGCTGCAGCGGCGCATCGACGCCGAACGGCTGCCCGTCCAGCTGCTCGGCCGCCGCGACGACGTGCCCGAACTCCTCGCCGCCGCCGACCTGGTGGTGCTGCCCAGCCGCTGGGAAGCGCGGTCCCTGATCGCCCAGGAGGCACTGAGGGCCGGTGTCCCGCTGGTCGCCACCGACACCGGTGGCACCCGCGAACTGGTGGGCCCGGCCGCGGAACTCGTCCGCTACGGGGACGCCGCCGCCCTGGCCCGTAGCGTCCTCGGCCTCCTCGCCGATCCCGTACGCCGCGATGCGCTCGCCGCGGCGGGCCGTAGCCAGGCGGCCGAGTGGCCGACCGAGGACGACACGGTTGCGCAGATCCTCAGCGTGTACGACGAGTTGACCGAGCCGCTGCTGTCGCTCTAGGGGCGGTCGAACAGAACCCTTAAGGGTTGGTCGAACAGATCCCCTAGGGGATGCGTGGGCCCCCTGCGGGTCCACAACGCGGCGGGGCCCGGGCGGTATTCCCGCGGTGCTCGATTTCAGGGCCGGTTCAGGGCAAGGCCGCCGGACAATGCCGCCGGACGGGGGTGCCGGACAACACCGCCCGGATAGGGTCGTCCGGAATCGGATTCTCGTACGACAGGAGATCGCCGTGACCGCTGCGGTACTGGGCTTTGCGCTGTTTGCCCTGTTGATGACGATGACTCCTGGCCCGGACACCCTGCTGGTGCTGCGCAACTGCGTGCGGGGTGGACGGCGCACGGGTGCGGCCACGGCTCTCGGTGCCGCGATCGGGTCGCTCGCCTGGGCGGCCGCCGCGGCGGTCGGGCTTGCGGCGGCGCTGCAGCGGTGGGACGCGGCGTTCACGGTCGTACGGCTGGCGGGCGCGGCCTATCTGGTGGTGCTGGGCGGGCAGGCGCTGTGGGCCCAGCGGCGGGTCGGGGCGGCGACGGCGTCGGGGGCCGCGCCCCTGGAGGCGGAGGCAGAGACGGAGGCGGGCGGACGTTCCGCCGCGCGGCTCAGCTCCGTACGTGCCTTCCGGCAGGGGCTGTTGAGCTGTCTGCTCAACCCCAAGGTGGGCATCTTCTTCGTGGCCGTCGTGCCGCAGTTCCTGCCCGAGGGGCACTCGGTCCTGGGGGCCACGCTGCTGCTCGGGGCCGTCGACGCGGTCATAGCGGCGGGCTGGCTGCTGCTGGTCGTGGTCTGCGCGGGCCGGCTGCTGGACCGGCTGCGGCGCCCCCGGGTGCACCGCAACCTGGAGCGCACGACGGGCGGGGTGCTGGTCGCGCTCGGCGCCGGCACGGCGGCGGAGACGGTCGCGGGGTAGCCGGACGCGGGCAGCCGGGAGCCCGGACGGGTGCTACGGGCGGTCCGTATGGCGCCTTGCGCGCAGGGCCAGGCGCAGGCCCAGCACCGTCTGGGGATCGTCCAGGTCGGTGCCCAGGAGCTGGGCGATGCGGGCGAGGCGGTCGTAGAGGGTCTGGCGGTTGACGTTCAGGTCGCGGGCGGTCTCGGCCTTGCGGCCCGCGCTGGCCAGGTAGGCCTCCAGAGTGGGCAGCAGCGGCTGGCGGGCGGTGCTGTCGTGGGCGAGGAGGGGGCCGATGGCGCGGTCCACGAAGTCGGCCAGGACGCCCTGTTCGCCGTGTTCGCGCATGCGCCACAGCAGGAGTTCGATGTCGAGGCGGCGGGCGTCGTACCAGGGCTGCTCGGGAAGGCCCGCGGCCGCGGCCGCAGCCTCCGCCGCATGCCGCAGTCCGGAGCCGGCCGCCGCCCAGTCGCCCGCCGTACCGACGACCACCACGGGGCGGGGCGCGGTGGGCCGGTCGAGGCCCGCACGGACGACTCCGGCGCGCAGGGCCTCGGCGATACGGTCGGCGAGCGCCGCGCGGTCCTGGCCCGCGCGCAGCGCCACCAGCATCGGGACGCGGCTTTCCACAGGCCGTACGCCGAGGAGCACCGGCACCCCGGGCGCGGCGAGTTCCTCGCGCAGCGCCTGGGCGAGGACGGCCCAGCTGCCGGGGCCGGGGAGGCCGGCGGGCAGCCGCATGACGACCGGGAGGACGGGGTCCGGGCCGGGCCGGAAGCCGAGCAGCCGGGCCTGGACCGGGGCCTCGGCCGCGGAGATCCGGCCCTCCGCCAGGTCGGCGAGGAAGTCACCGCGGCCCCGTGCGGCCAGCACCTCCTCCTGGCGGGACTGGAGCATGACGACGGCCAGGAGGTCGGCGGCGCGTTCAGCCGCGATCCGGTGGACGGGGGCCAGCGGGGCGTTGACCGGGAGCAGGACCAGGTGGGCGCGGACCGCGTCGGGACCGTGGCCGCCGCCGGGGATGTCGATGCGTACGCCGGTGTCGCGCAGGCCCTCCCAGGCCAGCAGGGGGTCGGCCGCGCCGGGGCCCTCCTCGTCGCCGCTGCCCGGGCCCGCTGCGTAGAGCGGGCTGCCGTCGGGGGCCTCCAGGCAGAGGGGGTTGCCGGTGAAGTCGGCGAGCAGCCGCAGCACCTCGGGCGTGCCGCCGCCGCGCAGCAGCACATCCGTACAGCGGCGCAGGATCTCGTCGGCCCGGCGCAGCAGCGCGTAGTGGCTGTTGACGATCTCGGTGTGGATGGCCTCCGTGACGGTGACGTAGGGGACCTCGCGGTGCAGCTGGATCAGCGGCAGGCCGCATTCCCGGGCGCTGTCGATCAGCGCCGAGGGCAGCGATGCGAAACGAGAGCCGAGCTCCACGACGAGAGCGGCGATCTCGCGGTCGGCGAGCTTGCGGATGAAGGCGCGCTGTTCGGACGGCCGGGCGCCCAGTCCCAGGCCGGTGGTCAGCAGCAGCTCGCCGCCCTTGAGCAGTGAGGCGATATGCGGTACTTCGCCCGCATGCACCCACCGAACCGGCCGGTCCAGCCGGTCCTCACCGGCCAGTACCTCCGGCAGGCCGCGCCGCAGCGCGGGCAGTTCCAGTGCCCTGCGTACCGTGATCTCGGCTTCGATTTTCGCTTCCGGCCCCATGGCGACGAACGGTACCCGCAGTCCGCTATCCGGAGGGGCACGGTCCGGATGGCAGCACCCCCGGCACACCGGCCCCGCCCCGCCTCCCGGTACCTGCGGTAGGCCCCGTCCGCCCCCGCCGCCCCTCACGAGGACTCGCGCACCACCAGCCGCGGCTCCGTGATCACCGGTGCGAGGTCCGGGCCCGCCCCCGTCCCCCCGGCCCCCAGCCGCCGCAGCAGCAGCCGGGCCATCAGGCGGCCCATCTCCTCCACGTCCTGCCGCACCGTGGTCAGCGGCGGGTCCGCCCAGGCCGCGGGCTCGAGGTCGTCGTAGCCGACCACCGCCACATCGTCCGGCACCCGGCGTCCGCGGGCCCGCAGCGTGCGCAGCGCGCCGTTCGCCATCAGGTCGGAGCAGACGAAGACGGCGTCCAGGTCGGGGGCGGCATCGAGGAGCCGGGCCATGGCGTGTTCGCCGCCGAGCGCGGTGAATCCGCCGTCCGCGATCAGCCCCGGGTCCGGATTCGCGGTGCCCAGGGCATCGCGGTAGCCGTCGAGGCGGTCGAGCGCGGAGGTCTGGTCGAGCGGGCCGGTGATCACGGCGATCCGGCGGCGGCCGCGGCCGAGGAGATGCCGTACGGCCTGACGGGCGCCGTCGCGGTTGTCGGTGTCGACGTACAGCGGCCGCGGCGCGCGGTCGGCGCCGGGCCAGCCGGGGCGGCCGCCGTAGACGGTGGGCAGTCCGGCGCGCTCGGCCATCGCGGGCAGCGGGTCGTCGCCGTGCAGCGAGAACATCAGCGCGCCGTCGGCATGCCCGCCCGCCAGATAGCGGCCGATGCGGGCGTAGTTGTCGCGGTGCTCGACAAGGAGAAGGACGAGCTGGGTGTCCGCGGCCGAGAGCTCGTGGCTGATGCCGCGGAGCTGGCGGCCGAAGAACGGGTCGGTGAAGATCCGGGTCTCCGGCTCGGCGATGATCACGGCGACCGCGCCGGTACGCCGGGTGACCAGGGAGCGGGCCGCGCTGTTCGGTACGTAGCCCAGCTCGGCCACCACCTGCCGGACCCGCTCCCGGACCGCGTCCCGGACGCCCGTACCGCCGTTGACCACGCGGGAGACCGTGGCCCGGGAGACTCCGGCGCGGGCCGCCACGGCCTCCAGCGTCGGTCGTGGGCCCTTCGGGTCGGACACCATGCAACTCCTTTTTCCACGCGGTGACTTGACGGTGTGCCGTCGAGTCGGCAGGGTTCACGGGGCACGGGATGAGAGCGCTCTCATCCCGTAGTGCCCCACGGAACTCCTCACTACCCCCCACCGTGCCGAGGAGAGACTGTCATGAGCATGAATGTCCCCGACGTGAATGTCATGGGCATGAGAAAGAAAGCTCCGAGAAGGAGGGCCTCGCGAAGGAGAGCGGTGCTCTTCGCCACGAGCACCGCACTCGTCACCGCGTACGCCCTTGCACTCCCCACGGCCTCCGCAGGGGAAGCCACCGCCCCCACAGCCGCCCCCGCCCCCCGGGAGGCCGCCTTCCAGGAGGTCTGGCGCACCGACTTCGACGGCGCCGCCGGAGCGAAGCCCTCCGCCGACGACTGGATCACCGACACCGGCACCGGCTACCCGGGCGGCCCGGCCAACTGGGGCACCGGCGAACGCGAGACCTACACCGACCGCCCCGAGAACCTCCAGCTCGACGGCGCCGGCCATCTCAGGATCACCGCACTGAAGGACGGCGCCGACTGGACCTCCGGCCGGATCGAGACCCGCCGCACCGACTTCGCCGCGCCGGCCGGCGGCAAACTGCGCATCGAGGCGAGCATCCGGATGCCCGATGTCTCCGGGGACGCCGCACTCGGCTACTGGCCGGCCTTCTGGACGCTCGGCGACGCCTACCGGGGCAACTACCAGAACTGGCCGGGCATCGGCGAATTCGACGTCATGGAGAACGTCAACGGCATCAACAAGGTCTGGGGCACGCTGCACTGCGGCGTCAGCCCGGGCGGACCGTGCAACGAGACCCAGGGCAAGGGGAATACCCGCGACTGCCCGGGCACCGCCTGCCAGGCCGGATTCCACACCTACGCACTCGAACTCGACCGCACCGACGGTGCCGCGGAATCCCTGAACTGGTACGTGGACGGACAGCGCTACCACACCGTCAACGCCTCCGAGATGGACGCCGACACCTGGGCGAAGGCCACCCACCACGGCCACTTCCTGCTGCTCAACCTCGCGATGGGCGGCGCCTTCCCGGACGGTGTCGCGGGCACCGCCACCCCCACCGACGCCACCCGGCCGGGTGCCTCGCTGCTCGTCGACCATGTCGCCGTATCCGTCGCCCAGCCCGCCCCGGCCCGTACCGCACGCCAAGGAGCCGCCTCGTGATCACCCGCCGCACCCTGCTCGGCGGACTCGCCGCCGGCGCCGCCACCGCCTCCGGACTCGCCCTCGCCGGCCGCGCCGCCGGCACCCAGGCCCCCGCGGGCCGGGCCGCCGCGGGTCTGCCCCTGCACATCGTCAACGCCTCGGGGGAGTACGCGAATTCCTCGGTATGGGTCTATATCGTCGGCAACGACGGTACCCAGCAGGTGCATGTCACCCCGGACGGCGAACTCAAGCCCGTCGCACTCGCCGACAACGGCCCGGACGGCTTCACCGACTACGCCATACCTCTCGCGGCCACCGGCACCACCACGCTCCGGCTGCCGCAGATGTCCGGCCGGATCTACACCGCGCTCGGCGCCAAGCTCAGGTTCAAGGCTGTCGAGGACGGCAACGGGAAGGCGGCCCTGGCCTATCCGGCGGGCTGGGTCGCGTCCGACCCCAATTACGACGTGCTGCACGACTGCGCCGAGTTCACGTACAACTCCGGCGGCATGTACTGCAACACCACCATGGTCGACATGTTCAGCGTCCCGCTCGCGATCAAGCTCAGCGGCGCCAAGGAGCAGACCACCGGCACACTCAAGGACGGCGCTCGCGCCAAGGTCTTCGCCGATGTCAGGGCGTCCGAGGGGTTCGACCGCCTGGTCATCGGCGACAAGCGGGTCATCGCGCCGGGGCACGGCCTGGACAGCGGGCTGTTCGGGAAGGACCACCTCGCGCCCGCCATCGACGAGGCCTGGGCCGCCTACGCGTCCAAGGACCTCACCGTCACGACGAACGCGGGCACCTTCACCGGCCGGGTCAGCGGCGGCAAGCTCACCTTCACCGGGCCCGGCACGGTGTCGTTCGCCAAGCCGTCCACCCGCGACGTCCTCTTCTGCGACGGCACCCTCGCCGCCCCGAACGACGGCACCCTGGGCCCGGTCGCCGCCGTCCTGGGCGCCGCCCTCAACCGCTCCACACTCGCCGCACACGCCGCCCAGCCCACCACCGACCCGGCCGCCTTCTACCAGGAGCGGCTCACCAACCACTACGCCAAGGCCATGCACGCGGCGACCCTGGACGGCAAGGCGTACGGCTTCGCCTTCGACGATGTCGCGGGATGGGCCTCGTACATCGAGGACGGCGCCCCGAAGGAGCTGACGCTCACCCTCACCCCGTTCTGAGCCGGGGTGTGCGGCGGGCCGCAGGATCGAGGCCCGCCGCTCCCGTCAGCCGCCGTACGCCCCGCTCGCCGTCAGCCGCAGCGCCGTGTCGATCAGCGGGACGTGGCTGAACGCCTGCGGGAAGTTGCCCACCTGGCGCTTGAGCCGGGGGTCCCACTCCTCCGCGAGCAGTCCCAGGTCGTTGCGGAGCGAGAGCAGCTTCTCGAAGAGCTTGCGGGCCTCCTCCACCCTGCCGATCATCGCCAGGTCGTCGGCGAGCCAGAAGGAGCAGGCCAGGAACGCGCCCTCCTCGCCCTCCAGACCGTCCACGCCGAGGTCGTCCTCGCCGGAGGTGGGGTAGCGCAGGATGAACCCGTCCTCGGTGGACAGCTCGCGCTGGATCGCCTCGATGGTGCCGATGACGCGCTTGTCGTCCGGCGGCAGAAAACCCATCTGGGGGATGAGGAGCAGCGAGGCGTCCAGCTCCTGGGAGCCGTAGGACTGGGTGAAGGTGTTGCGCTCCTTGTCGTAACCCTTCTCGCAGACGTCGCGGTGGATGGTCTCGCGCAGGTCCTTCCACCGCTCCAGCGGGCCGTCCACATCGCCCGACTCGATCAGCTTGACGGTGCGGTCGACGGCGACCCAGGTCATGACCTTGGAGTGGACGAAGTGCCGGCGCGGCCCGCGGACCTCCCAGATGCCCTCGTCGGGCTGGTCCCAGTGTTTCTCCACCCACTGGATCAGCTTGATCTGGAGGAGGGAGGCGTAGTCGTTACGGGCCAGACCGGTCATGTGCGCCAGGTGCAGGGCCTCGGTGACCTCGCCGTAGACGTCCAGCTGGAGCTGGCCCGCGGCGCCGTTGCCGACCCGCACCGGGCTCGAATTCTCGTACCCGGGAAGCCAGTTGAGTTCGTTCTCGCCCAGCTCCCGCTCGCCGGCGATGCCGTACATGATCTGGAGGTTGTCCGGATCGCCGGCCACCGCCCGCAGCAGCCACTCGCGCCAGGCCCGCGCCTCTTCGCGGTAGCCGGTGCGCAGGAGGGAGGAGAGGGTGATCGCGGCGTCGCGGAGCCAGGTGAAGCGGTAGTCCCAGTTGCGGACGCCGCCGATGCACTCGGGCAGGGAGGTCGTCGGTGCGGCGACGATGCCGCCGGTCGGCGCGTAGGTGAGGGCCTTGAGGGTGATCAGCGAGCGGACCACCGCATCGCGGTAGGGGCCGTGGTACGTACAGTGCTCGACCCACTCGCGCCAGAACTCCTCGGTGGCCTCCAGCGCCGCCTCCGGCTCGGCCAGGGCGGGCGGCTGGTGGTGCGAGGGCTGCCAGCTGATGGTGAAGGCGATCCGGTCGCCGGGGGAGACGGTGAAGTCGGAGTACGTCGTCAGGTCCTTGCCGTAGGTCTCGGCCTCGGTGTCCAGCCATACCGAGTCCGGGCCCGCGACGGCGACGGTGCGGCCCTCGCGCTTGTGGACCCAGGGCACCACCCAGCCGTACGCGAACCGCATCCGCAGCTCCGAACGCATCGGGACGCGGCCGCTGACCCCCTCCACGATGCGGATCACCTGCGGCGCCCCGTCGCGCGGCGGCATGAAGTCGATCACCCGGACCGTGCCGCGCGGGGTGTCCCACTCGGATTCCAGCACCAGGGAGTCCCCCCGGTAGCGGCGGCGGTCGGCGGGCCGGGGACCGGCGCCGGGGCCGTAGGCCGGGCCCATCCGCCAGAAGCCGTGCTCCTCGGTGCCCAGCAGTCCCGCGAAGACTGCGGGTGAGTCGAAGCGGGGCAGGCACAGCCAGTCGACCGTGCCGTCCCGGCACACCAGAGCGGCCGTCTGCATATCGCCGATGAGTGCGTAGTCCTCGATGCGCCCGGCCACGTGCATCTCCCGTCGAACTGGAGTCACGCCCCCCATGGGACGTATGTACTGTCCGTCCTGCCCATGAAACTTCGCCGAGCAGCGGGACCGGAAATCGGGCGGGGGTGGTGCCTTCCCGGGCGGCTCGTTAGCGAGTGTCCGAGCAGGATACGACGCAGATGAGCGATCCGCGCGACGCTCGCGAGGAGTGGAATGGTCCGATCGGGTGGGCTGTGTCACGCCGTCGTAACCATGCGCGACGACCCAAACGTCACCCTGCGTGGGCGGGCGCGACCATGCCCGGTCGCTGATAGCCTGGTACCCCGTGGACCGGTGGGATCCAGCAGTAGTCACGGCACCCCCGAACCGCAGCGACGGCACCCCTGGAACACCAGGTCCGGCCGCTTCGCACCTCTCCACCTCGCGACCACGGGAGCTCCCTCTTGGCCATGCCGCCCACATCTACGACGACCAAGCACCTCTTCGTCACCGGGGGCGTCGCCTCCTCGCTCGGCAAGGGGCTCACCGCCTCCAGCCTGGGTGCGCTCCTCAAGGCGCGCGGCCTGCGGGTCACGATGCAGAAGCTCGACCCCTATCTGAACGTCGACCCGGGAACGATGAACCCGTTCCAGCACGGTGAGGTCTTCGTCACGAACGACGGTGCCGAGACCGACCTGGACATCGGCCACTACGAGCGTTTCCTGGACGTCGACCTCGACGGCTCCGCGAACGTCACCACCGGCCAGGTCTACAACACCGTGATCGCCAAGGAGCGCCGCGGCGAGTACCTGGGTGACACCGTGCAGGTCATCCCGCACATCACCAACGAGATCAAGCACCGCATCCGGCGGATGGCGACCGACGACGTCGACGTCGTGATCACCGAGGTCGGCGGCACGGTCGGCGACATCGAGTCGCTGCCGTTCCTGGAGACCGTCCGCCAGGTCCGCCACGAGGTCGGCCGCGACAACGTCTTCGTCGTGCACATCTCGCTGCTCCCCTACATCGGCCCGTCCGGTGAGCTGAAGACCAAGCCGACCCAGCACTCCGTCGCGGCGCTGCGCAACATCGGTATCCAGCCCGACGCGATCGTGCTGCGCGCCGACCGCGAGGTGCCCACCGCGATCAAGCGCAAGATCTCCCTGATGTGCGACGTGGACGAGGCGGCCGTGGTCGCGGCCATCGACGCCCCGTCGATCTACGACATCCCCAAGGTGCTGCACGCCGAGGGCCTGGACGCGTATGTCGTGCGCAAGCTCGACCTGCCGTTCCGTGATGTGGACTGGACCCAGTGGGCGGATCTGCTCGACCGCGTCCACAACCCCGACCACGAGGTGAAGGTCGCGCTGGTCGGCAAGTACATCGACCTGCCCGACGCCTACCTCTCGGTCACCGAGGCGCTGCGCGCCGGCGGCTTCGCGAACAAGGCGCGCGTGAAGATCAAGTGGGTCACCTCCGACGACTGCCGGACCCCGGCGGGCGCCGAGGCCCAGCTCTCCGACTGCGACGCGGTCTGCATCCCCGGCGGCTTCGGCGACCGCGGTGTGGACGGCAAGGTCGGCGCCATCACCTACGCCCGTGAGAAGAAGCTGCCGCTGCTGGGCCTGTGCCTGGGCCTGCAGTGCGTGGTCATCGAGGCGGCCCGCAACCTGGCCGGCATCGAGGGCGCCAACTCCACCGAGTTCGACCCGGCGACGGCCCACCCGGTCATCTCCACCATGGCCGAGCAGCTGGACATCGTCGCGGGCGAGGGCGACATGGGCGGCACGATGCGGCTGGGCATGTACCCGGCCAAGCTCGCCGAGGGCTCGATCGTGCGCGAGACGTACGACAACCAGCCCTACGTCGAGGAGCGCCACCGCCACCGCTACGAGGTCAACAACGCCTACCGCGGTGAGCTGGAGAAGAAGGCCGGACTGCAGTTCTCCGGCACCTCCCCGGACAACAAGCTCGTCGAGTACGTCGAGTACCCGCGCGAGGTGCACCCCTACCTGGTCGCGACCCAGGCGCACCCGGAGCTGCGTTCCCGTCCGACCCGCCCGCACCCGCTCTTCGCCGGGCTGGTGAAGGCGGCCGTCGCACGACAGGAAGCTGCGCGCAAGACGGGTGCCGCGAAGTAGCGGACACCGCGACGGATACGGTTGCCGGGGTGCGGCCTCGTTCTGCGAGGCCGTGCCCCGGTTGCGTTGGCACAGGCACGGCACATACAGGAGGACGCGCGTCATGGCGATCAAGGACACCCCGGAGGAGTGGACGGTCACCGCGACCGCGACGCCGTTCACCGGGAACAAGACCAGCGTGCGCACCGACGAGGTCGTCATGCCCGACGGCGGCACCGTCAAGCGCGACTACCAGGTCCACCCCGGCTCGGTGGCCGTGCTCGCCCTCGACGACGAGGGCCGGGTGCTGGTGCTGCGCCAGTACCGCCATCCGGTACGCCAGAGGCTGTGGGAGATCCCGGCCGGGCTGCTCGACATCCCCGGCGAGAACCCGCTGCACGCCGCCCAGCGCGAGCTGTACGAGGAGGCACACGTCAAGGCGGAGGACTGGCGGGTGCTGACCGATGTCTATACGACGCCGGGCGGCTGCGACGAGGCCGTACGGATCTTCCTCGCCCGGGATCTGTCCGCGGCCGAGGGGGAGCGGTTCGAGGTCTCCGAGGAGGAGGCCGACATGGAGCTGGCGCGGGTGCCGCAGGACGAGCTGGTGCGCGGGGTGCTCGCCGGTGAGCTGCACAACAACTGCCTGGTGGTGGGGGTGCTGGCGCTGACCGCGGCGCAGGCCGGCGAGGGCCTGGACGCGCTGCGGCCGGCCGACGCGCCGTGGCCGGCCCGTCCCTTCGAGGCCTGACCGGCCGCTGACCGGTCGCTTTCGTAACCGGTCTGATGATCTTCTGTTCCGATCGAGTGACCAACCGCCCCGCTGAGCGCGGCCGGTGACGGGTCGTGAACTACGCTCGGCAGCGTTCCCGTCGGCGATCTCGGCGGGCTCGTACGCGCAGCTGGACAGGAGCGTGGCCGGTGACGGATCAGGCGGTGGGCGGCGGGCAGCTCCCGCCGGAGGAGAAGCACCGGCCGGCCGGGGGTGCCGCGGCCGCGCCGTCCCGGCGGGCATCGGGGCCCCGCCGGGATGGTGCTCTCACGGTCACCGTTCCCGCGCCCGCCGCCGCGCCCCCCGCCGTCCGGATCTCCGGCCGCCGCCGCGAGCTCAAGGCGCTCCGCGCCGACATCGAACGCACCGGCCTGGACACCCTCACCGGCCGCCGGGGCACCCGCAGCCGCGTCCTGCTGATCGCGGGCCGGCCCGGATCGGGCCGTACCGCGCTCGCCGAGGCGCTGCTGCGCGAGCTCGCCGCCGACTATCCCGACGGTGTGCTGCGGGCCGTGCTCACCGGCCGGGACGGGGTACCGGCCGCCACCGACGCGATCGCCCGCGAGCTGCTCGAGGCGCTCGGCACCCATGCCCCGCCCGGCGCCGCCGAGGACGAGCTGAGCGAGCTGCTGCGCGATGCGCTCGCCGGCCGCCGCGCCCTGCTGTTCCTGGACGACGCCCCGGGCGCCGAACAGGTCGAACCGCTGCTCCCGGACGCCCCGGACTGCCTGGTCGTGGTGGTCTCCCAGGGCCCGCTGACCGGCATCCCCGACGTCCGGCCGTGCACCCTCGGCGGCCTGGACGCCGCGGCCGCGGTCGACGTCCTCGCCCGTTTCGCCGGGCCGACCCGGATCACCGTCGATCCCCGCACCGCCGACGCGGTCGCCGAGGAATGCGCCGGCCAGCCCGCCGCCCTGGTGCTGGCCGGTGGCTGGCTCGCCGCCCGGCCCAGGTCCTCGCTGGCCGATCTGCACCAGGCGCTGTGCGACGTACCGCTGCCCGAGGGTCTGTCCACCGCCGCCCGCCCGCTGTACCGCGCCTTCCGCCTCGCCTACGACGCGCTGCCCGCACCCGCCGCCCGGATACTGCGGCTGACCGTCCTGGCCCCCGGCGGCCTGGTGGACGCGCACACGGTCGCCGCGCTGGCCGGCTGCTCGGTCGGCACGGCCGGGGCCGCGCTGCACGAGTTCACCGCGCTGGGCATGCTGCGGCCGGGCGGGGGACAGGACGGGGCACCCGACGGCGCCGCGGGGCACCCGCGCTACCGGCTGCCCGGCTGTCTCGCCCCGCTCGTCCGCGAGCTGCTGGAGGACTGCGAGCGGCCCGCCGAGATCCAGCTGGCCATCGCCCGGATGCTCCAGCGGACCGTACGGCTGCTGGTGTCGTGCCGGGCGATGAGCGAGGAGCCCGGTTCGCCCGCCCGCCAGAAGGTCGCCGGGCTGCCGCGCTCGCTGCGCTTCCCCTCGCGGGCCGCCGCCGCCGACTGGCTGCGCGGCCGCCGCGGCGTGCTGCTGGACGCCGCCCGGATCGCCGTCGCCGACGGTGAACTCGACACGCTGGACCGGCGGTTGATGGCGGCGCTGACCCGTACGCTGCTCGCGCACCAGGGGCCCGAGGCGGCCGCGCCCGACCTCTACGCGCTGCACGGGCTGGTCCTCGAGGTGGCCCGGCGGCGCGGGCTGGCGCGCGAGCAGGCCGCCGCGCTGCTCAACCTCGCGGACCTGGACGCGCAGGCCGGACGCACGGATGCGGCGCTCACCCGCTACCGCGGCGCCCTGGAGGCGGCCCGCTCGGCGGACGATGCGGTGGCCACCGGCCGGGCGCTGGAGTCGCTGGGCGGTATGTACGGCGAGCGGGGGGACTGGCAGCGGGCCGCGGACTGGTACGGACGGGCGCTGGAACTGCGGCTCGCCCGCGGGGAGCGGGCGGACGCGGCGCGGCTGCACGGCCGGATCGGCGGCGCATACGCCCGGGCGGGCCGGTGGGACGAGGCGCTCAAGGCGTGGCGGACCGCCACGCGCACCTACCGCAGGGCGGGTGATACGGCGGGCCAGGCGCGGGCGACCGGTGAGCTGGCCCACGTCCTGGAGTGCGCGGGACGCCCCGAGGAGGCGCTGCGGGCCTGCCGCGAGGCGCTCGAGACCGTCCGGAAAGCGGGCGACGGACTCCTGGAGGCGGCACTGCAGCTGCGGATTGCGGACACCCTCGAGCGGCTCGGCGACCCGGCGGCGGCCCGGCTCCACCGCGCCGCCGGGGAGCGGCTCCTCGAAGATCACTCCGCCGCCACCCCAGCAGACCTACGAAATCGGTAGTGGTGCTCACAAGAATTATTGCTTTACAAGGCTAGACAAGAAGAGCTCCTTCAATAGACTGGGTGGGCCGCGTACGGCGCGGTCAGTTCCGTCATGCAACGCATGAGGGGATAATTCCTCCTGCAAGCTCTTTTAAGGACCGTGATCGACGTGAAGGTCGGTATCCCCCGCGAGGTCAAGAACAACGAGTTCCGCGTGGCCATCACGCCCGCCGGTGTCCACGAGCTCGTCCGCCACGGCCACCAGGTCGTCATCGAGAAGGACGCCGGCCTCGGCTCGTCCATCACGAACGAGGAGTACGTCGCCGCCGGCGCCACCATCCTCGACACCGCCGACGAGGTCTGGGGCTCTGCCGACCTGCTGCTGAAGGTCAAGGAGCCGATCGCGGAGGAGTACCACCGCCTCCGCAAGGACCAGACGCTCTTCACCTACCTGCACCTGGCCGCCTCCAAGGAGTGCACGGACGCCCTGCTGGAGTCCCGCACCACCGCCATCGCCTACGAGACCGTCGAGACGGCCGGCCGCGCGCTGCCGCTGCTCGCCCCGATGTCCGAGGTCGCGGGCCGGATCGCCCCGCAGGTCGGCGCGTACCACCTGATGCGCCAGGCCGGCGGCCGCGGTGTGCTGCCGGGCGGCGTCCCGGGCGTGCAGGCGGGCAAGGCCGTCGTCATCGGCGGTGGCGTCTCCGGCTGGAACGCCGTGCAGATCGCGGTGGGCCTCGGCTTCCACGTCACCCTGCTCGACAGGGACATCAACAAGCTGCGCGAGGCGGACAAGATCTTCGGCACCAAGGTGCAGACGATCGTCTCCAACGCCTACGAGCTGGAGAAGGCCGTCGTCGAGGCCGACCTCGTCGTCGGTGCCGTCCTGATCCCGGGCGCCAAGGCCCCGAAGCTGGTCACCAACGAGCTCGTCGCCAAGATGAAGCCCGGAAGTGTCCTTGTCGACATCGCGATCGACCAGGGCGGCTGCTTCGAGGACTCCCGTCCCACCACGCACGCCGAGCCGACCTTCGAGGTCCACAACTCGGTCTTCTACTGCGTCGCCAACATGCCCGGCGCGGTGCCGAACACCTCCACCTACGCGCTCACCAACGCCACGCTGCCCTACATCGTGGAGCTGGCGAACCGCGGCTGGGTCGAGGCCCTGCGCCGTGACCCGGCTCTGGCCAAGGGCCTGAACACGCACGACGGCAAGGTGGTCTACGGCCCCGTCGCCGAAGCGCACGGCTACGAGTCGGTGGAGCTGCGCTCGCTCCTCGGCTGATAAAGCGTCAATCACGCGCGTCAAGCGCGGTGCATCCGGCCGGGCCCTGTCGACGGGGCCCGGCCGGTCGTATGTGCGACACGCCGTGGAGCGGTCGCCGGCCGACGGACTCTCAACTCGCCGTGAACGTAACCCTTTAACCGATTCGCGCACCCCCGAAACATCAGGTTGAAGCGCCCTGCGCCCTTGACATTGAGGGGTTGGGTTACCGACACATCGCGCCGGGTCCGGTGGATTGTGTTGCTGCGAACGCCCGACACGCCATAGAGTCGCCAACCGTCGGCATGGTGCCACGCTGACCTATCGATAAGTTTCCTGGTCACATCCAAGGAGGTAAGACGACTTGTGAATGAGTCGACATTTACTCCCGGAGGCGGACGGCCAGGAGCGGTTGCACGGGGCCAGGGTCCCTCGGGGCTCGAGGCTGTCGGCTCCGTCGCGGTCCACACCTTCGCAGCCCACCAGAGCACTTCCTCGACAGCCCACCAGAGTATGGACGGCCATCACGTGAACGCCATGGCCGGCGACCGGGGCAGTGGAGATCCCGCCCGTCTCGCCGACTACGACGACCTGCCCGAGGGGCACTTCTACGATCCGGACGCGGAGTACGAACCGGACCCCGAGTACGCGGCGACGCTCGCGCCGGACGCCGCGCGCCAGCGCCGCGAACGCGTCGGCCCGACCGGACGCCCGCTCCCGTACTTCCCCATCCCGGGACCGCTCTCGGATCACGGCCCCGCCAAAATCATTGCGATGTGCAACCAGAAGGGCGGGGTCGGCAAGACCACCTCGACCATCAACCTGGGCGCCGCACTCGCCGAATACGGACGACGGGTGCTGCTCGTCGACTTCGACCCGCAGGGCGCCCTGTCGGTCGGACTCGGCGTCAACCCGATGGAGCTCGACCTGACGGTCTACAACCTGCTCATGGAGCGGGGCATGTCGGCCGACGAGGTGCTCCTGAAGACCGCGGTCCCCAACATGGACCTGCTGCCCAGCAATATCGATTTGTCAGCGGCAGAGGTGCAGTTGGTCAGCGAGGTCGCGCGCGAGTCGACCCTGCAGCGCGCCCTGAAGCCGCTGCTGGCCGACTACGACTACATCGTGATCGACTGTCAGCCCTCCCTCGGCCTGCTCACCGTCAACGCCCTGACGGCGGCTCACAAGGTCATCGTGCCGCTGGAGTGCGAGTTCTTCGCGCTGCGCGGTGTCGCGCTGCTGACCGAGACGATCGAGAAGGTCCAGGAGCGGCTCAACCCCGAGCTGGAGCTGGACGGCATCCTGGCGACGATGTACGACTCCCGCACGGTGCACAGCCGTGAGGTGCTGGCGCGCGTCGTCGAGGCCTTCGACGATCACGTCTACCACACCGTCATCGGCCGTACGGTGCGCTTCCCGGAGACCACCGTCGCCGGTGAGCCGATCACCACGTACGCCTCCAACTCCGTCGGTGCCGCCGCCTATCGCCAGCTCGCCAGGGAGGTGCTCGCCCGGTGTCACGCCGAGTGAGTCTGCCCGGAGCCGACGAACTGTTCCGCACCACCGGGGGGATGGGGCTGCAGTCCTCCCCGCCCCGCCGGCCGGCGAACGGCTCCCCGGCGGCGGGCGAGCCCCGGGTGCCCGCACCGGCGGGTGAGGCCGATCCGGCCGCGGAGCCGGGGGACGCCGCGGTACGGCAGGCCGAGGACCCGGCCGCCGACCCCGGCCGCACCCCGGCAGCCGCCCCGGCCGCCTCCTCCCCGTCCGTCTCCCCGGCCGAGCACAGCGGCCGTGCGGCGGACGCGGCGGCCCCCAAGGGCCACCGGGCGCAGCCGGGCCAGGCGGGCCAGGAGGCGACCGCAACGCCCGCGGCGGTCACGGGGACCGCCGACCGCACCCGCCGCCGCGGCGGGCGGGGCGCCAACCGCCGCCCCAGCGGCCGCGAACGGCACGACGAGAAGATCACCGTCTATGTCTCCGCCGAGGAGCTCATGGACCTCGAACACGCCCGGCTGGTCCTGCGCGGCGAACACGGCCTCGCCGTCGACCGGGGGCGGATCGTCCGCGAGGCGGTGGCCGTAGTCCTCGCCGACCTGGAGTCGCGCGGCGACGCCAGCATCCTGGTGCGACGGCTCCGGGGACGTTAGGCACGTACGGGATAGCCTGCCTTTTCGGCGGGTGTCCCGCCCGTGACCAGCCCGTCGCCCCCGGCACGGGGACCGCAGCACCATGGACCGCGATGCCGACAACCCCCAACGACGCCGCCGACGCCCTCGCTCCCCGCGCCCGCAGACGACTCGGGCGCGGGCCGGGGACGGACCAGGCGGAGGAGGCCCCGGAGGTACCGGCCGCGCCGGAGCCGCCGGCCCCGGAGGCCGGACCGCCGGGCCCCTGCGCACCGGACGTCCCCGAAGCCCCCGCCGAGCCCGCCGGACCCGCCCGTGCCGATGAGCCCGCCGAGGCTGCCGAGCCCGGCGACGGCAGGTTCACCGTCCGGCTGGACAACTTCGAGGGCCCCTTCGACCTCCTCCTCCAGCTGATCGCCAAGCACAAGCTGGACGTCACCGAGGTCGCGCTGTCGAAGGTCACCGACGAGTTCATGGCACACATCCGGGCCATGGGGCCGGACTGGGACCTGGACCAGACCACCGAGTTCCTGGTCGTCGCGGCGACGCTGCTGGACCTGAAGGCGGCCCGGCTGCTGCCCGCCGCCGAGGTGGAGGACGAGGCGGATCTCGCCCTGCTGGAGGCCCGCGACCTGCTCTTCGCGCGGCTGCTGCAGTACCGCGCGTACAAACGCATCGCGGACATCTTCAGCGACCGGCTGACGGACGAGGGACGCCGCTACCCCCGTACCGTCGGGCTGGAGCCGGAGCACGCCGAGCTGCTGCCCGAGGTGGTCATCAGCATCGGGGCGGAGGGGTTCGCCAGGCTGGCCGTCAAGGCGATGCGGCCCAGGGCGAAGCCGCAGGTCTACGTCGACCACATCCATGCGCCGCTGGTGAGCGTGCGGGAGCAGGCCGAGGTGGTGATGGCGCGGCTGCGCGAGGCGGGCGAGGCCGGCTTCCAGGAGCTGGTGGCGGACGCCCCGGACACCCTCACCGTCGTGGCGCGCTTCCTGGCGCTGCTGGAGCTCTACCGGGAGCGGGCGGTCGCCCTGGACCAGGAGGAGGCGCTGGGGACGCTGACGGTGCGCTGGACGGGCGCGGAGGGGGCCGAGCCGGTGGTGACGGACGAGTTCGATCGGGAGGCGGCCGTGGAGCCCCAGGAGCAGGAGGAGGCGGAATGAGCGTGGACGGGGCCTACGGCGACGCGTACGAGGTCCAGGAGGCCGGCGCCGAGGCGTCCGGGGCCCCGGCGCCCACCGGGGCGCTGGGCGTCGCCGAGCTGGAGCTCAAGCCCGCCGTGGAGGCCGTCCTCATGGTGGTGGACGAGCCCGCGACCGAGGAACACCTGGCGAAGGTGCTGCAGCGCCCCCGCCGCGCGGTGGCCCTGGCACTGCGCGAGCTGTCCGACGACTACGCCCGCCAGGGCCGCGGTTTCGACCTGCGCCTGGTGGCCGGCGGCTGGCGGTTCTACTCCCGCGCCGAGTACGCGGACGCCGTCGAGAGCTTCGTCCTGGACGGCCAGCAGGCCCGCCTCACGCAGGCCGCATTGGAGACTCTGGCCGTGGTCGCGTACCGTCAGCCGGTCAGCCGTTCCCGCGTCTCGGCCGTGCGCGGTGTGAACTGTGACGGTGTGATGCGCACGCTCCTCCAGCGCGGCCTGGTGGAGGAGGCGGGGACGGAACCTGAAACAGGTGCGATCCTGTACAGGACGACGAATTACTTTCTGGAGCGGATGGGCCTGCGCGGTCTGGACGAGCTCCCTGAGCTCGCACCGTTCCTCCCGGAGGCGGACGCGGTCGAGGGCGACTCCCCGGAAGGTATCCCGTCGTTCGACGTAGACGACAGCGGCGACTCTCAGACGGATCATTGATGCGAAGCAGCGGCAGGAACAGCAGGGACAGCGGCAGCGGCAGGGGCAACTACCGCGGAGCCGGCAACAAGCGGGACGAGAAGCAGCAGCGTGCCGGCCGCCCCCGTCCCGAGGAGCGCCGCTACGACGTGGGCGGATCCGGCGGCCCCTCGGACCGCAAGGACGAGCGCAAGGGCGGCGCCCCCAAGGCCGGCGGCGCCCGGGGCGCGGCGGCCCGCGGCGGCGCCAAGGGCGGTCCGCGCACAGGCGCCAAGCAGGGGCAGGGCGGCAAGGGCGCCCCGCAGCGCGGCCGCGGCCAGGCCCCCGCGCGCCCCCGCGAGTACGACGCCCAGATCGAGGAGCGCAACCGCGCCCGCCACGACAAGCCGCAGGTCAAGACCCCCAAGACCTTCCCCGGCGCCGAGCAGGAGGGCGAGCGGCTGCAGAAGGTGCTCGCCAGGGCCGGGATGGGCTCGCGGCGGGCCTGCGAGGAGCTGATCGACCAGGCGCGGGTCGAGGTCAACGGCCGGATCGTCATGGAGCAGGGCGTCCGGGTCGACCCGGAGAAGGACGAGATCAAGGTCGACGGCCTGACGGTCGCCACCCAGTCGTACCTCTTCTTCGCCCTGAACAAGCCGGCCGGTGTCGTCTCCACGATGGAGGACCCCGACGGCCGCCAGTGCCTGGGCGACTACGTCACCAACCGGGAGACCCGGCTCTTCCACGTCGGCCGCCTGGACACCGAGACCGAGGGCATCATCCTGCTCACCAACCACGGCGAGCTGGCCCACCGCCTCACCCACCCGCGCTACGGCGTCAAGAAGACGTACCTGGCGGCGATCCAGGGTCCGCTGCCGCGTGAGATCGGCAAGATGCTCAAGGACGGCATCCAGCTGGAGGACGGGTACGCGCGCGCCGACCACTTCCGCGTCGTGCAGCAGACCGGCAAGAACTACCTCGTCGAGGTCACCCTCCACGAGGGCCGTAAGCACATCGTGCGCCGGATGCTCGCCGAGGCCGGCTTCCCGGTCGACAAGCTGGTCCGTACGGCCTTCGGCCCGATCTCCCTGGGCGACCAGAAGTCGGGCTGGCTGCGCCGGATGACCAACACGGAGGTCGGGATGCTGATGCGCGAGGTCGAGCTCTAAGGCCTCTCCGGCGAATCCGCTTGCGGTACGCCCCCACCACCCCTTAACGTCACTGTGACGCTAAGGGGTGGTTTTCAGTGGTTTCCATGGGGGACACCGTGGGGGACAAGAGGTCCGCGGCGACCGGCTCGCTCATCGGGCTGGCGCTCGGTGACGCACTCGGCTTCCCGACCGAGTTCAACGACGTACCGGCGATCCTCGCCAAGTGCGGGCCCTGGCGGGAGATGGCGCTGCCCGACCCCGCCTTCGTCACCGACGACACCCAGATGACACTGGCGCTGGGCCGCGGCCTGCGGACGGCAATGCAGCGGGGTGAGCTCACCCCGCTGCGCCTCGAGCGCCCGGTGCGCGAGGAGTACGTCGACTGGTGGCGCTCGCCCGACAACAACCGGGCGCCCGGCAACACCTGCCTGCGCGCCTGCCAGGCGCTCAGCGACGAGGACCGGCCCTGGGCGACGGCGAGCCAGATCGGGTCCAAGGGCTGCGGCGCCAACATGCGCGTCGCACCCATCGGGCTCGCACCGGGACTCAGCCCCCGCCAGCGCTCCGGCGCCGCCCAGCTCCAGTCCGCGCTCACCCACGGCCACCCCACCGCGCTCGCCGCCAGCGACCTGACCGCGTACGCCGTCCGCGCCCTCGCCGACGGCGCCCGCCCCGCCGAGCTGCCCGGCCTGCTGCGCGCCTACGCCCATGCCCACCGCACCGACTACCGGGAGGACTGGCTCGGCGACCTCTGGCGGCGCTCCCAGGACCCGACACCCACGACGTTCACCGCCCGCGGCTGGGACGACTGCCTCGGCGTCCTCGACCGTCTCGACGCCGCGCTCGCCGCCCCGGACCCGGAGGCCGACCCGTGCCTCGCCACCGGCGCCGGCTGGATCGCCGAGGAGGCCCTGGCCACCGGCCTGCTCTGCTTCCTCCTCTTCCCCGACGAGCCGCTCACCGCACTCCGCCGGGCCGCCTGCACCTCCGGCGACTCCGACTCGATCGCCTGCCTCACCGGTGCCTTCGCGGGCGCCCACCTGGGGGCCGCCGCCTGGCCCGGGGAGTGGGCCGGGCGCATCGAGTACCGCGACGAGCTGCTGGCGCTGGGGGAGGCCTGGGATGTCTGACCCCGGGACGAACCTCCGGGCCGCCGGCCTGCCGGACGTCGACCTCGCCGCCGTGGTTGCGGCAGAGTCCGACCCGCTGATCTTCGCCACGGTCTCCGGCGCCCACCTCTACGGCTTCCCCTCCCGCGACTCCGACGTCGATCTGCGCGGCGTGCACCTCCTGCCGACCGCCGAGGTGGTCGGCCTGCACGAGCCGGACGAGACCCGGACCCGGATGTGGGACCGCGACGGCCTGGAGATGGACCTGGTCACACACGATCTGCGGAAATTCGCCCGGCTGCTGCTGCGCCGCAACGGCTACGTACTCGAGCAGCTGCTGTCACCCCTGGTCGTGCACACCACCGAGGTCCACCAGGAGCTGATCGCGCTCGCCCCGGACCTGCTCACCGCGCACCACGCCCACCACTACCGCGGCTTCGCCACGACCCAGTGGCGGCTGTTCGAGAAGACCGGCGAGCTGAAGCCGCTGCTGTACACGCTGCGGGTCCTGCTCACCGGCATCCACCTGATGGACCACGGCCGGGTCCAGCCCCATCTGCCCACCCTGATCGGCGAGCTGGCCGCGCCCGCCTACGTACCGGAGCTGATCGCGGCCAAGGAAGCGGCGGAGCACGGCGCGGCGGGGGAGGTGGTGGACCCGGCGCGGCTGCGTACGGACATCGAGGCGCTGCACACCCGGCTGGACGCCGCCCAGGCCGCGACCGCGCTGCCGGACGCCCCCCGGTCCCGCGACGCCCTGCACGACCTCATCGTCCGGGCCCGGCTCGGAAAGCACTCGGACGGCCGCTTCCGTGCACCCCCACGGGTCTTCCCCACCCCCCACGGAGAGGCGCCGGGCCGTAGCGGCGGAGCCGTGCAGGCCCGGTGCCGCTGCCGACCAGCCCCGCGCAGCGGCACCACTCGCCGCAGGCGCAACGGCGGGGAGGCGCCGTGGCGGGGGAGGCGGCAACGTACGGCCCGGGCACAGCGCAGCGGACCCCCTAGAGCGCCGCCTCCCGCCGGGCCCGGAAGAGGAAGTCGGCTATCCGGGCCCGGTCCGGCTCGGCCGGGAGTGGTGAGCCGGAGACCGCCGCCTCGGCCTCACCGGAGAGCGCCGTCATACGGCGCTCCACCTCCTCCCAGGGGACCTCCCCCCGCCGGACCGCCAGCAGCTCCTCGCGGGCCTCGCCGACGTCCAGGGTGAGGACGCCGGTACGGAGCAGATCGCGCGCGCTCGCCAGCAGGCGCAGCAGATGCATGGCCTGCTTCCAGCGGGGTGTGCCGTGCCGCCCGACATCGGCCCTCAGCTGCCGGAGCTGTCCGACGGCGTACCGGGAGAAGGTGCGATGCGCCTCCCGGGAGAGAAAGGCGCCGCGCAGGGCGAGAAGCTCCCGGCCGGTGGCGTCGATGCGTTCCACGAGGGGCGAGTGCAGGCATTCCAGGGCGGTGGGGTTGGCGCGCAGGGCCAGTTCGCAGAAGCGTTCCAGCTCCCAGGAGAACTCCTCCTCGCGCGGACCCTCCACATGCGTCGGCGGCTTCTCGAAACGCCAGAAGAGGCGGGTGGGGGCGAGATACACGCCCCGCCGGTCGGTGTCGCTGGCCTCCGTCGCCAGCCCGAAAGCGCGGGAGCCCATCACGCATGAGTAGACGGTGTGCTCGGTGACCAGCTCATGGCCCGTGGGTTCGGTCGGCATGCGGGCGATTGTCGCTGGCCGGGGCGGGGACTGTCACCGGAATTCCGGCGCTGGCCGCACGGTTGTCGGTGCCGCTGGTTACGCTGATCAGTGCGTACGCAGACGTGTACGGCAGGTGGGTACGCGGTCGCATGTGCGGGCGCGTGTGCGGCACAGGACGCAGGGAGCGGTGACGTGGCGGTACGAGCGGTCCGGGGGGCCGTCCAGCTGGAGCGGGACGACGCGGAGCACATGCGGGAACAGGTCGCCGAACTGCTCCTCGCCATCCTGGAGCGCAACGACCTGGTGCCGGACGACCTGATAAGCGTGTGGTTCACCGCGACCCCCGATCTGCACAGCGACTTCCCGGCGGCCGCCGCGCGCAGCATCGGGATCACCGACGTGCCGCTGCTCTGCGCCCAGGAGCTGGAGGTGACCGGCGCCATGGAGCGGGTGGTGCGGGTGCTCGCCCATGTCGAGACCGGACTGTCCAAGGCCGGGGTCGCCCACGTCTACCTCGGCGCGGCCGGGGCGCTGCGGAAGGACATCGCGCAGTGAGAACCGCACTCGTCATAGGAACGGGCCTGATCGGCACCTCGGCCGCGCTCGCGCTGAACGCCCGGGGCGTCCAGGTCTACCTCGAGGACCACGACCATGCGCAGGCCCTGACGGCCGCGGCGCTCGGTGCGGGCACCGCGGAGGCGCCGCCGGGCCGCGTCGACCTGGCCGTCGTCGCGGTGCCGCCGGCCCATGTGGCCGCGGCGCTGGCCGACGCCATGCGGCGCGGTGCGGCCCGGGGGTACATCGACGTCGCCAGCGTCAAGGGCGGCCCGCGCCGCGAGCTGGAGGAGCTGGGCTGCGACCTGTCCGGCTACCTCGGCACGCACCCGATGGCCGGCAAGGAGCGCTCCGGGCCGCTGGCCGCCACCGCCGACCTCTTCGAGGGCCGGCCCTGGGTGCTCACCCCCCGGCCCGACGGCGACACCGAGGTCCTCAACCTCGCCCTGGAGCTGGTCGCGCTGTGCCGGGCCGTCCCGGTGGTGATGGACGCCGACGCCCACGACCGCGCCGTCGCCCTGGTCTCGCACACCCCGCAGCTGGTCTCCAGCCTGGTCGCCGCCCGCCTCAAGGGCGCCGACGAGACCGCCGTGCGGCTGTGCGGCCAGGGAATCCGGGATGTGACGCGGATCGCGGCCTCCGACCCGGCGATGTGGATCGACATCCTCTCCGCCAACCCCGGCCCGGTCGCCGATGTGCTGGCCGAGGTCGCCGCCGACCTGGACGAGACCGTGCGGTCGCTGCGCGCCCTGGAGTCCGCCGACGAGGACAAGCGCGGCGCCGGTGCCGGCGGTATCGAGGACGTCCTGCGGCGCGGCAACGCCGGGCGCGAGCGGGTGCCGGGCAAGCACGGCACCGCCCCGGCCGCGTACGAGGTCGTCTCGGTCTACATCGGCGACCAGCCCGGCGAGCTGGCCCGGATCTTCGCCGACGCCGGCCGGGCCGGGGTCAACATCGAGGACGTCCGCATCGAGCACGCCACCGGCCAGCAGGCCGGCTTCATCCAGCTCACGGTCGAGCCGGCGGCGGTGCCGGTGCTGACCGCGGAGCTGAGGGAGCGGGGCTGGTCCATCCGGCAGTGAGACCGTGGACGGGGCGGTACGGGCGAGCCAGTAACCTTGTCCGAGGCCTCTTGTCGGCCATGGACCTCCGCCCCGTGCACAGGAAAGGTGTTCGTCACCGTGGAAACCGCCACCCGGACCGCCCCGGCTGCAGTGATTGTCGCCATCGACGGCCCCGCAGGCACGGGCAAGTCCAGCACGTCCAAGGCCGTCGCCGCCAAGCTGGGGCTCGGCTACCTCGACACCGGCGCCCAGTACCGCGCGATCACCTGGTGGATGCTGACCAACGGCATCGATGTGAACGACGCCACCGCGGTCGCCGACGCCGCGGCCAAGCCTCAGATCGTCTCGGGTACGGACCCGGCCGCCCCGACCATCGCGGTCGACGGCCTGGATGCCGCCGCCCCGATCCGTACCCAGGAGGTCACCGCCGCGGTCAGCGCCGTCAGCGCGGTGCCCGAGGTGCGGGCCCGGATCACCGACCTGCAGCGCACCATCGCGGCCGAGGCGCCGAACGGCATCGTGGTCGAGGGCCGCGACATCGGCATAACGGTCCTGCCCGACGCCGATCTCAAGGTCTTCCTCACCGCCTCCGCCGAGGCCCGCGCGGCCCGCCGCAGCGGCGAGCTCAAGGGCAAGGAGGCCGCCGACCTGGCCGCCACCCGCGAGGCGCTGATCAAGCGGGACGCCGCCGACTCCTCCCGTAAGACCTCCCCGCTGGCCAAGGCGGACGACGCCGTCGAGGTGGACACCACCGAGCTGACGCTGGAGCAGGTCATCGAGTGCGTGGTCACCCTGATCGAGGGTGCGAGCGCCGCAAAGGCGGGACTCACCCGGTGACCGCATCCGGCAAGGCGCCGAGCCCCGCCGGTGCCGCGGTCGGCCGGCGGATCGGCATCGGCCTGATGTACGGGCTGTGGCGGCCGCGGGTGCTGGGCGCCTGGCGGGTGCCGTCGTCCGGCCCGGTGATCCTCGCGGTCAACCACTCGCACGGCATCGACGGCCCGATGCTGATGGGCACCGCGCCGCGGCCGGTGCACTTCCTGATCAAGAAAGAGGCTTTCGTCGGCCCGCTGGACCCGTTCCTGCGGGGCATCGGGCAGCTGAAGGTCGACCGTGACGCCACGGACCGCAAGGCGATCACCGACGCGCTCGGGGTGCTGGAGCGCGGCGGGGTGCTGGGGATCTTCCCCGAAGGCACCCGTGGCGAGGGCGACTTCGCCTCGCTGCGGGCCGGGCTGGCGTACTTCGCGGTGCGCTCCGGAGCCCCGGTCGTGCCGGTCGCGGTGCTCGGCAGCACCGACCGCACCAGCCGGCTGCACCGCGCCGTACCGCCGCTGCGCGGCCGCGTCGACGTCGTCTTCGGCGATGCCTTCGAGGCCGGCGACGGCAGCGGGCGGCGCACCCGTAAGGCGCTGGACGAGGCGACCGTACGGATCCAGGAGCGGCTGACCGCCCACCTGGCAGATGCCAGGCGCCTGACCGGGCGCCGACCGACACTTTGAGTAGTGGGGCGCGTACCAGCGCCCCACCGATGACGATGATGAACGAGGAACGGACTTCATGAACGACCAGACCCCCACCGGCGACGAGCACGGTGCGCTTGGCGACGCCGAGTACGCGGAGTTCATGGAGCTCGCCGCGGAAGAGGGCTTCGACCTCGAGGAGGTCGAGGGCGACATCGCGGCGGCCGGCCACGGCCCGCTGCCCGTCCTCGCCGTCATCGGCCGCCCCAATGTCGGCAAGTCGACGCTGGTGAACCGCATCATCGGCCGCCGCGAGGCGGTCGTCGAGGACAAGCCGGGCGTCACCCGCGACCGCGTCACCTACGAGGCCGACTGGAACGGCCGCCGCTTCAAGGTCGTCGACACCGGCGGCTGGGAGCAGGACGTCCTCGGCATCGACGCCTCGGTGGCGATGCAGGCCGAGTTCGCCATCGAGGCCGCCGACGCGGTCGTCTTCGTCGTGGACGCCAAGGTCGGCGCCACCGACACCGACGAGGCCGTCGTCAAGCTGCTGCGCCGGGCCGGCAAGCCCGTCGTGCTGGTCGCCAACAAGGTCGACGGCCCGTCGGGTGAGGCGGACGCCGCGATGCTGTGGTCGCTGGGCCTCGGCGAGCCGCACCCGATCTCCGCGCTGCACGGCCGCGGCACCGGCGACATGCTCGACGCCGCCCTGGAGGCGCTGCCCGAGGCGCCCGCCCAGACCTTCGGCGCGACCGTCGGCGGCCCCCGCCGGATCGCCCTGATCGGCCGCCCGAACGTCGGCAAGTCGTCGCTGCTGAACAAGGTCGCCGGCGAGGAGCGGGTGGTCGTCAACGAGCTGGCCGGCACCACCCGCGACCCGGTCGACGAGATGATCGAACTCGGCGGCAAGACCTGGAAGTTCGTGGACACCGCCGGTATCCGCCGCCGGGTGCACCTCCAGGAGGGCGCCGACTACTACGCCTCGCTGCGCACCGCCGCGGCGGTGGAGAAGGCCGAGGTCGCGGTCGTCCTGATCGACGCGAGCGAATCCATCAGCGTCCAGGACCAGCGGATCATCACGATGGCCGTGGAGGCCGGGCGAGCCCTGGTCATCGCGTACAACAAGTGGGACACCCTCGACGAGGAGCGCCGCTTCTACCTCGAGCGGGAGATCGAGCGGGACCTCGTCCAGATCCCGTGGGCGATGCGGGTGAACGTCTCCGCGCGCACCGGCCGCCACATGGAGAAGCTGGTCCCGGCGATCGAGACCGCGCTGTCCGGCTGGGAGACCCGTATCCCCACCGGGCGGCTGAACGCCTTCCTCGGCGAGATCGTGGCCTCCCACCCGCACCCGATCCGCGGCGGCAAGCAGCCCCGCATCCTCTTCGGCACCCAGGCCGGCACCAAGCCCCCGCGCTTCGTCCTGTTCGCGTCCGGCTTCCTGGAGGCCGGCTACCGCCGCTTCGTCGAGCGCCGGCTGCGCGAGGAGTTCGGTTTCGAGGGGACGCCGATCCACATCTCCGTGCGGGTGCGGGAGAAGCGCGGCACCAAGAAGAAGTAGGACGGCGAGGGCGCCGGCCGGCGGCGGGGCTCAGTGGCTCTGCGGCCGGCCGTCCCGCTGTCCCGGTGGCAGCGCCGCCGGGATATGGCCCCGCGGGTGGTAGGGCTGCCGCCCCACGACCTCCCAGTGGCCCGTCGAGGCCGTGGTACGGCCCCAGTTCCCGTTGCCGCGCAGCGATTCCGGGAGCTCCGCCTCGTCCGTACGGTCGCCGGGCAGTGCCTTGAAGGAGCGGCGGTACTCGGCGTACAGCGCGTCATAGATCGGCGTGCCCGAGGCGCGGTCCGGGCGCGGCGCGCCGGGCTCGTGCGACGAGCGCATGCCGGGGATCGGATGGGGGTACGGGGCGCGCGAGGAGGGGTCGTATGTGTGCACGTAGGTGCCAACGACCCCGGTGCCCGCGGGATGCGGCTTTCGGCCTCAAATGGCTGATCGCGGGGGCAATACCGCCCCATCAGGCGGTGTCGCTCCCGCGATCGGTGGCCGCTGCCGGGGGTCAGGTACCCGCCAGCGGCATTGCCGCGGCCACCAGGACGCCCTGGGCGGCGGCCTGCTCCAGGGCCTGGCGCATCAGGTCCTCGCGCGGCTGGTGTCCGATGGTGCCCGAGGGCGCGGCGTACATCAGCACGGTCTTCGCCCTGGTGGCCGCCGTGCGCCAGCCGTCCGAGACGGCCAGCGGCTGATGCGCCTGCCACCACGCGGACGGGCTGCCGCCGGCGGGGGCCGGCTGCAGGACGGCGTGCAGCTTGCCCATGGCGAGCAGGGCGGACCAGCCCGGGTTGGGAACGGGGAGCCGGTTCATGTCGGTCACCCTGGCGAAGCCCTGCTCCTCCAGCAGCTGGAGGAATTCGTCCAGCTGGCTCGTCGAGCCGGGGCGGACGATCGGGCCGTTGGGCTCGACGACCAGCGCCGGGTGCAGTTCGCCCTCGATCAGCACCAGGCCGCAGGTGATCCCCAGCGTCGCCTGGCGGTCGTTGGCGCGGGCCGGGGCGCTCGGCGCGGGCTCCGCCACGGGGGGTTGCGGGGTGGCGTCCTCGCCGGTGATGGAGCGCACGGCTCCCTTGAGCTGCTCCTCCGATACCGGGACGACCTGCGAGGGGATGCAGGTCGCATGGGCGAACGCGAGGACCGCGGTCTCCTCGCCCACGAACAGGACGGTGCTGGTGCGCTCCTGCTCACTGTCGCCGGGGGTGCGGCACGAGGTGCAGTCGTAGCTGCCGGGGGCGTCGCCACCGGCCAGCAGGCGGTCGGCTTCTTCATCACCGATCTCGGCGCGAACGTCGTCACTGACGTCGAGCATGCGCGGCACGGGTGGCTCCTCGATCTCTGAGCGGCTGCCGGGCGGTCTCCCGGCTCGTACAAGGACAACGGGCGACCTGCGGCCGGAGTCACGCGCGGACGGGAACAGAATCGAACCAAACGGCGCACACGGGAGAACAGCGGAAAGTGCCCTGAAAGCGGTCGTGAGCGATCGGTTTCCGTGCGAAAGATGGATGCAAATGGCCGCTTTTCCTGCGCCGGAGGGGGTGGAGCCGCTCGGCACCGCGGGCGCGGCGCGCGGGTCCGCGGCGGGTGGGTGCATAGCGTGAGCGGCTATGTCCGACCACTTTCCGGCGCCACGGCGCCGTGTGGCCGCCGTGTCCCTGTTCGCCGCGGCGGCCGCTGCCGTGGTGCTGTGCCTGCCCGGTGGCGTCTCCGCCGTGGCGGCGCGCCCCCAGGGCGGCGGGGGAGCGGCCGACTACGCCTGCGCCGACGACCAGTGGCCGTGGGGCTGTGTCGCCAGATGCGAGAGCGGCGGCAACTGGCGCGCCAACACCGGCAACGGCTACTACGGCGGGCTGCAGTTCGGGCAGCGGACCTGGCGGCACCACGGGGGCCTCGTCTACGCGCCGCGCGCCGACCTCGCCACCCGCGACGAGCAGATCGCCATCGCCGAGCGGGTCCTGGCGATTCAGGGCTGGCGCGCCTGGCCCACCTGCGCCAGGCGTTACGGGCTGAGCGGCACGACGTACGAACCGCGCCCCGCCCCCGAGCCGCTCGACCCGGAGCCGTCGCCCGGGGCGGGGACGGAGCCGGCGCCCGCGGCACCGTCCGCCGGTCCGTCCGTCAGCCCGTCCCGCACGCTCTATGTCAGCCCGCCCCGAGGGGCGGCGCCTCTGAGGGGGGACGGGATCCAGGGCCCGCAGGTTCCCTGACGTTGCTACCGATGCCCTAACTTTTTCGGAACAACTTGGCGATTGCCCCCAACCCGGAACTCCGTTCCGCCGTCTCCCCCTTCGGCAGTCGGACGGAAGACGCTGCAAGACGCAGGAAGACCGGGAAGAGCAGGGGACGCGGCGACGGATGCACATCTCATTCCTGATTCACAACGCGTACGGGATCGGGGGGACGATCCGGACGACGTTCAACCTGGCCCGCACGCTCGCCGAGCGGCACGACGTCGAGATCGTCTCCGTACTGCGCCACCGCGACACCCCCGTCTTCGACCTGGGCCCCGGTGTCGCGCTGCGGCATCTCGTCGACATGCGGGAGGACGGCCCCGGCTACGAGGGCGACGACCCCGCGCACCGGCGTCCCGCCAAGGTCTTCCCCGCCGCCGAGAACCGCTTCGCCCAGTACAGCGAGCTCACCGACCGCCGTATCGCCCAGCATCTGCGCCGTATCGAGGCGGATGTGGTGGTCGGCACCCGGCCCGGACTCAACGTCCACATCGCCAAGCAGGCCCGCCGCGGCCCGGTGCGCATCGGCCAGGAGCATCTGACCCTGGACACCCACCCCAGGGAGCTCAAGCTGGCGCTGCGCGGCGCCTATCCGCGCCTGGACGCGGTCACCACCGTCACCGAGGCCGACGCCCGCGCCTACCGCACCCTGCGGCTGCCCGGCGTCCGCGTCGAGGCGGTGCCCAACAGCGTGCCCGCCCCCGGCCTGCTGCCCGCCGACGGCAGCGGCAAGTGGGTCGTCGCGGCCGGCCGGCTGGCCCGGGTCAAGCGCTACGACGTCCTCATCCGCGCCTTCGCCCAGGTCGCCGAGCAGCGCCCCGACTGGCGGCTGCGGATCTACGGCGGCGGCGCCGAGAAGGCCGGGCTGCGCGCCCTGATAGACGAACTCGGCCTGTACAACCACGTCTTCCTGATGGGCCCGGCCAACCCCCTGGAGCCCGAGTGGGCCAAGGGCTCCATCGCCGCGGTCTCCTCCAGCCTCGAATCCTTCGGGATGACGATCGTGGAGGCCATGCGCTGCGGCCTCCCGGTGGTCGCCACCGACTGCCCGCACGGCCCCGGCGAGATCATCGAGGACGGGGTGGACGGCAGGCTGGTGCCGGTCGGCAAGCCCGCGGCGCTGGCCGCCGCGCTGCTGGACCTGATCAACGACGACGAAGCCCGCAAGCGGATGGGCCGCGCCGCGCTCGCTGCGTCCGTCCGCTTCGACCCCGCCATGGTCGCCGGACGCTATGAATCGCTTTTCGACGAGCTGCTCGCGCGCCGCCGGGGCCACCGCCTGCGCGGCACCTGGCACCGCACCCGGGGGGCGCTGCTCAGCGGCGCATACGCCACCAAGGACGCGGCACAGTCCGCGGTGAGAGGGGTACGGACGGCATGACCGCCTCGACACAGCTGCCCGCGACCCCGCCCGCGACGCCCGCCGAGTCCACGACGCCCACGACGCCCACGACGAAGGAGCATCCGGCCATCGATCAGGAACCCCAGGCTCCGGCAGCCGGCCCGGACCCTGCCCGGCGGCCGGACCCTGTGGAGCTGCGGGCCGACTGCATCGCCGACTCCGCGGGCGGCCTCACCTTCGACCTGAGCGCCCCCGAGGACACCCCCGCCTCCTGGAACGCCGCCCTGGTGCTGCGGCTGCGCGGCGGCGACGGCGCGGACGACGAGATCCGGCTGCCGCTGGGGCCGAACGGCTCCGGGCGGCTGCGCGCCGTCCTGCCCAGCACCGTCGCGCTCGCCGAGGGCCGCTGGAACGCCTACGCGGACCTGGGCGACGGCCGGAACCCGCAGCGCCTGCGGCCCGGCGTCAACGACCTGCGCTCCCTGGTGGACCGCCGCCCCCTGGCGGGCATCGGCCGGCTCGGCGTGCGCATCCCCTACGCCACCAAGTACGGCAATCTCGCGCTGCGCAGCTGGCTGCGCGGCCCGCACGCCGAGGCCGGCGACATCGTGGTGACGCCCGACGGCATGACGGTCTCCGGCCGCCTCTACGGCGCGTCTCCGGCGGCCGGTGCCGAGGCCGAGGCCCGCGCGCGCCGCAAGCCGCCGTCCACGGACGCCGGACGGGACCGTGTCACCGTCCCGCTGACCGTCGAGGGCCAGCACTTCCGCTTCACGCTGCCCTACGAGGAGCTGGCCGGCAGCTGGCGGCGCGGCAGCGAGCCGTGGGACCTGTGGCTGCGCCCCGCCGCGGACGCCCGTCCGGTGCGGATAGCCCGGCTCCTGGACGACGTGGCGGACAAGAAGCAGGTCTTCAGTTATCCCGCGCTCCCGGTGCGGGCCGCCGCCGCACAGGTCAGGGTCGGCCCGTACTACACCCTCGACAACGACCTTGCGGTACGGGTCGCCGGGCCGGAGGAGCCCGGGGAGTGACGTACGGCCCGGGAGCCGGGCGCCTTCGGGCGTCCGGCTCCCGGTGGCCGACGCCCGGGGCGATGTGCGGGAATTGTGTGCGGAATGTGTCCCGTCGGTCGATTTCCCGGTGTCCGGGAAATGGCCCCGGTATGGGGAATCCCGCTGCGGCACCGGTCGAATTTCCGGGCGCCGGTGTGATCCCCGGCGTTGTGCGGCCGCCTCGATTCACCGGTGATCAAGGCGGAATTCCGGCCGCTTTGTTTTCCACCCGGTTGCCGCAGCACACGGCACGTACGAGTGAGGAAAGTTACCGCAAACGGCGCAGTCCCGGCTGTGACACAAGTGTGACCAATGAAGGACCGGGCGGTCACCGGAGCCTGCGGAGGACGGGCCTTCCGCACATCGGTGCGGGCGCCTACGGTGGCTGTCATGGCACCCGTACCGGATCTCCCGAACGAACCCCAGGACGACATCGAGGCCTATGTGGGCCTCGCTCGACAGGACGCCGAGGAACGCGCCCGTGAGCGCGGCTGGGCCACTGTCCGGTCGCTGGCGCCGGGCACGATCATCACCATGGAATACCTCGTCGGCCGGCTCAATTTCGAGGTGAAGGACGGCCTGGTGCACCGCAGCTGGCAGGGCTGACGGACCGGCACACACGCCGAAGGCCCCGGCCGCTCCTCGAGGAGCGGCCGGGGCCTTCGGCGCGAGGCAGCGGGTGTGCGTACCGGCCCCGCGGCCTGTGGGACGGTCAGCCGGTCCCGTTGCGGCCGCGCCCGGAGGCGGGGCTCAGCGGCGTGGTGCGCGGGACGCGGTCCGCGTGCGGCGGCCGCCGGCTGCCCGCGGGCGTGACCGGGGAGCGCTCGGAGCGGATGGTGTAGGGGCGCGACGGGTGGTGCGGCCAGCCGTCCTGGGGGCGCCCGGTGGCGGAGCGGCCGACCGTGGCGGCGCCGATGGTCTCGCGGACGAGCACCTCGCCCTCGGGGGCGACGCGCTGCGGGGAGAGCCCCGGGACCAGCGCACCGGCCGGCAGCGGGCCGCGCAGCGAATCGGGGCGCAGCCGCAGCCAGAGCCGCAGGATGATGCCCATGAGCCGGTCCTCCACCCAGGTGATGCCGGGCTCCAGCCAGGGCATCGCGAGCAGCACCAGCAGGCCCGCGGCCCAGCCGAGCAGCACATCGCTGACCCAGTGCGTACCGAGGTAGACGGTGGTCATGCCGACGCCGAGCGCGCCGAGCGCGGCGATCACGGACAGCAGGCGGCGGCGCAGCGGGGTGGTCGCGATATAGGCGAGGACGCCCCAGGTGACCACGGCGTTCGCGGTGTGGCCCGACGGGAATATATCGCCGCCCAGCGCCATCTCATTGGCGCCGACCGTCGTCGCGTAGTGCGGCCCGAGGCGGCCCATGCCGAGCTTGGCGGCGCCCACCGTGATGTTCAGCAGCAGCAGCGAGGCGCCCAGCACCAGCAGCGGGTGGAGGTTGCGCTGGCGCCAGCAGCGCCAGCCCAGCCAGGCCGCCACCGCCACCGCGGTCGGGCCGCGCTGGCCCAGCACCACGAAGTAATCCAGGAAGGCATGGATTTCCGGCCATTGCTTGTAAGGCCGGAAGAACATGACCTGCCAGTCGAAGGTGACCAGCCATGAAGTGACCAGCACTCCGATCACGATCGCGAGGTACACCGCCAGCGTGCCGCCGAACAGCCACAGGCGGGTCCGGGTCATCGGAGGCGGTTGAACGCGATCGGTCGGGCGCTCCTCCATCTGGTCGAGCTTGTCATCGGTACGCACTCAATCGACGTTACCGCGTGTGATGTAGGTGCTTGGTCAAACTGTGCGCTTTGTAATGACGATGTGATGTGGAATGCGTCTCAAGCGGGTCGGCGGCTCCGGGATTTGACGGGGAATTCGGCGCGTTTCCGATTCCCCGGCGGACGTCCGCGTGTCGGCACTGCGAGTGTTTATCTGCTTTTCTGCGGAGGAGTTTATCCCCGATTTCCTCGGGCGTCGCGGGATGTTTTCCTTCGCGGGGGTTCACGGAGGGGGATCTTCCGGTCAGGCCGATGATCATGCCGCCGGGCGCCGTGCGTTCTCCTTCGCCGCTCTCCGACGTTCGTTCGCCGTCCGTCGTCCGTCGCGCTGCGTTCACGGCGGCCCGGACCCGTTCAGCCAGAACGCCCCGTAGACCGCCGAACCGGCCGCGACCAGCCCGACGACCAGCCACGCCCGCACCGGCCGCCACCTCGCGAGGCCCGCCGCGAGCGGCAGCAGCAGCGGATAGGCGGGCATCATCAGCCGCGGCTTGGAGCCGAAGTAGCCCCTGGCGGTCAGCGCCAGCAGCAGGACGACACCGCCGTAGACCGCGAGCGGCAACGGCTGGCCCCGCCGTACCCCATGGACGTAGAGCCAGATCACCAGCGCGACGCCGAGCGCGAGGCCGAGCCCGGCGGCGGGCGGCAGCTGCCACAGAAAGCGGGCGAAGGCGAGGCCGCCGTCGAAACCGTTGCCCCAGCCGCCCTGGACGTCCAGATATCCGGTGAAACTGCCCTCGTGCGCGCCCACCCACAGGAAAAAGCCGCACCAGCCGAGCGGGGCGAGCAGAACGCCCGGCAGTATGCCGCGGTGTGCACGGAGCGTGGCGCGTATCCCGTCGGCTCCGCCGTCCCGTTCGCGCCACATCGTCACCACGGCGGTGATCCACACGGCCGCCACGACCGCCACGCCCACCGGCCGGGTCAGCCCGGCGAGCGAGGCCAGCGCACCCGCCGCCACCCAGCGCCCGGTCAGGACGGCGTAGACGCCCCAGGCCGCGAGCGCGGTGAACAGCGACTCCGAGTACGCCATCGACTGCACGATCCCGACCGGCAGCGCGGCCCACAGCGCGGCCAGTGCCACCCCGGCCCGCGGGCCGTGCACCCGCTCACCGGTCGCATACAGCGCCCAGGCCGCGGCCAGCGACGCAAGCCATGCCACCACCATCCCGGCGTCCGCGGGCGACAGCGGCGAGACGGCCGCCAGCCCGCGCTCGAGCCAGGGCAGCAGCGGAAAGAACGCCAGACTGGAGTGCACATCGCCGTTGGCCAGCTGGACGGTGTAGCCGTAGCCCTGCTCGGCGACCCGGGTGTACCAGAGCGAGTCCCAACGGGCGGTCAGCAGCGTGTGCCAGTCCTTGCCGTCGGCCGCCGACCACAGGGCGAGCACCGTCACGCCCAGCAGCCGGATCGCCGCATACGCCGCCAGCGCGGGTGCGGCACGGCGCAGCGCGGCCGGTAAGGCGTCGCTGCGGTTCCGGCCGGGAACTGCGGCGGGGGCAAGATCGTTCATCCGGACGATTATCGACGATGATCCGGGTGGCCGAAGAACGACTGTCCGTGGTGGACGGGGCGTACCAGGGGGAACGCCGGGCGCTGCGACGAGCGTCTCACCGTGAGGTGGGCCACGCGGCACGCTGGGTGACTCGCGTAGTCTGACGTCTCAACTCGCCCGTGCCGCCGGTTCCCTCCGGGGTGTTGTCGCGCCCCGATCCCCGGCCGCGAGAGCATGAGCGCGTGCGCATGACAGGAGGAACTGCATGTCCGGGACGACCACGTCCGGCAGTGGACGGACGACTGGTGTGACCCGGCTTGCCCGCGGCGGCGCCAACCGCTGGACCGTGCTGATCGTCCTCTGCGTCAGCCTGCTCTTCGTCGCGCTGGACACCACGATCCTCTACGTGGCGGTGCCCTCCGTCACCGAGGACCTGCGGCCCGGCCCGGTGGAGCTCCTGTGGATCGTCGACGTCTATCCGCTGATAGCGGCCTCGTTGCTGATCCTCTTCGGCACACTCGGCGACCGCGTCGGCCGCCGCCGCATCCTCCTCCTCGGCTACGGGCTCTTCGGAGTGGCCTCGGCCGCCGCCGCGCTGGCGACCGATCCGCCGATCCTGATGGCGGCGCGTGCGCTGCTCGGTATCGGCGGCGCGATGATCATGCCCGCGACGCTGTCGATCCTGCGCCAGGTCTTCCCCGACCGGCGCGAGCGCGCGGTGGCGATCGGCGTCTGGAGCGCGGTGGCCGCGGTCGGCGCCGCCATCGGGCCGGTCCTCGGCGGCTTCCTCGTCGAGAACTTCTGGTGGGGTTCGGTCTTCCTCATCAACATCCCGATGATGACCGCGATGCTCCTGATAGGACGCTGGCTGCTGCCGGAGTCGCGGGGCGAGCGCAACGGTCCCTGGGACGTGGTCGGCGCGGTCGTCGCGGCGCTCGGGGTGCTGGGCATCGTCCTCGGCGTCAAGCGCATCGGCGGCGGCACGGCCGTGCTGAGCGCCGGCACACTCGGGCCGATCGTCGCCGGCACGCTGCTGCTGATCCTCTTCGTACGCCGGCAGTACCGCCGCAAGCACCCGCTGATCGATATGCGGCTGTTCGCCCGGCCCGCCTTCGGCACCTCCGTCGGCTGCATCGTGCTGGCCATGCTCGCCCTGGTGGGCCTGCAGCTGATCGCCGTCCAGTACATGCAGCTCGTCCTCGGGCTGAGCCCCCTGGAGACCGGCGTGCGGATGCTGCCGCTGGTGTTCTCCGCCATGGCCGCGGGCCTGACCGGCTCGAAGATGCTGCAGGCCCTCGGCCCGCGCGCGATGGTCTCCCTCGGCTTCACCCTGACCGCGGTCGCGGTGCTGTGCCTGCTGATGATGAGCAAGGAGGACCGCGTCTGGCTGCTGGCCCTGGGCTTCGTCCTGCTCGGCTTCGGCTTCCAGTCCACGCTGTTCGGCGCCTACGAGTCCATGCTCAGCGAGGCGCCTGCCGAACAGGCCGGGGGCGCCGCCGCCCTCGGCGAGACCTCCTACCAGCTCGGTGCGGGCATCGGCGTCGCCCTGCTCGGCAGCGTCATGAACGCCGCCTACGCGCCGGGCCTCGCACATGTGCAGGGTGTGCCCGGCCGCGCCTCCGCCGCGGCGTCGCATTCGCTCGGCGAGGCGTACAAGGTGGCCGCCGACCTCGGTGACTCCGCGAAGAACGCGCTGCGCGTGGCCGCCCGGGACTCCTTCATCCACGGGCTGCATGTCACCCTCATCGCCAGCGCCGTACTGCTGCTGACCGGTGCGGGCATCGCGCTGCGCCTGCCGCGCCGGGCCGCGGAATCCACCGAGCGCGCCGAGGGCGAGGCGGCCGCCGCGGGCGAGCACGCCACCGGCCCCGGCCGCGACAGCGAGCCCGCCCCCGCCGCGTCCACCCGCTGACCTCGGCCGTTCCCGTACCCCGCCGTGCCGGCCCTTGCCCGGCCGGCGGCGGGCCCGTACCGTCGGGCGGGTGTAACTACCACCGCTAGTTTTACCTGACTACCGCTGTGAGTTTTACGCTCCCGCCACGCGCGAGCGCTGAACCTGCCGGAGGCCCGCATGCCCGCAACGCCGTCCTCAGCTTCCCCGTCGGTCCCGCCGTTCGATCCCGGTGACCCGCTGGGCATCGACGATCTGCTCACCGACGAGGACCGCGCGGTCCGCGGCACCGTCCGCCAGTGGGCCGCCGACCGCGTCCTGCCGCAGATCGCGCAGTGGTACGAGGACGGCGAACTGCCCGGCATCCGCGAACTGGCCCGCGAGCTCGGCTCGATCGGCGCCCTCGGCATGTCCCTCACCGGCTACGGCTGCGCCGGCGCCTCCGCCGTCCAGTACGGCCTGGCCTGCCTGGAGCTGGAGGCCGCCGACTCCGGCATCCGCTCCCTGGTGTCCGTCCAGGGCTCGCTCGCCATGTACGCGATCTGGCGCTTCGGCTCCGAGGAGCAGAAGCAGCGGTGGCTGCCGGGCATGGCCGCGGGCGAGATCATCGGCTGCTTCGGCCTGACCGAGCCGGACCACGGCTCGGACCCCGCCGGTATGCGCACCTACGCCAAGAAGGACGGCGGGGACTGGGTGCTCAACGGCCGCAAGATGTGGATCACCAATGGCTCGGTGGCCGGTGTCGCGGTGGTCTGGGCCCGTACCGACGACGGCATCCGCGGCTTCGCCGTCCCCACCGACACCCCCGGATTCTCGGCCCCCGAGATCCGGCACAAGTGGTCCCTGCGCGCCTCGGTCACCAGCGAACTCGTCATGGACGACGTACGGCTGCCCGCCGATGCCGTACTCCCCGAGGTCACCGGGCTGCGCGGTCCGCTGAGCTGTCTGAGCCACGCCCGGTACGGCATCGTCTGGGGCTCCATGGGGGCCGCCCGGTCCAGCTTCGAGGCGGCACTGGACTACGCGAAGCACCGCGAGCAGTTCGGCAGGCCCATCGGCGGCTTCCAGCTCACCCAGGCCAAGCTCGCCGATATGGCCGTCGAGCTGCACAAGGGAATTCTGCTGGCCCATCACCTGGGGCTGCGGATGGACGCGGGACGGCTGCGCCCCGAGCAGGTCAGCTTCGGCAAGCTGAACAACGTCCGTGAGGCCATCGAGATCTGCCGCACCGCCCGCACGATCCTGGGCGCCAACGGGATCTCGCTGGAGTACCCCGTCATGCGGCATGCCACCAATCTCGAATCGGTGCTGACCTACGAGGGCACCGTCGAGATGCATCAGCTGGTGCTGGGGAAGGCGCTCACCGGGCTCGACGCGTTCCGGTGAGACGCTCGGGGCCCTGGGCGTGGTGTCCCCTAGGGGGCGTTCGAACAGATCCCCTAGGGGATGCGAGCGCCCCCTGCGGGTCCACAACGCGGTGGGGCAGGGGGGTATTCCGGGTCCCGGTCAGCTCTGGTTGAAGAAGCCGCCGTTGCGGTGGCCTTCCTGGCCGCCGCTCACCACCTTGTAGGCGGGCGGGGTGAGCAGGAACACCCGGGTGGCCACGCGGTCGATCGAGCCGCGCAGGCCGAAGATCAGGCCCGCGCAGAAGTCCACCACGCGCTTGGCGTCGGCGGGGTCCATGGCGGTCAGGTTGACGATCACCGGGACGCCGTCGCGGAAGAGCTCGCCGATTCCCCGGGCGTCGCCGAATCCCTCCGGGGTGACCGTGGCGATACGGGTGCCCTGGTCGTGCGCGGTCCGCCCGGCCACCTGTACCCGGGGGTCGGTCACCCAGGGCTCGCCGGCCGGGGCGGCGGACTCGGGTCCCTCGGCGTAGTCGTCGTCGTAGTAGCGCTCGTCATCGTTGTCGTCGACGAGGCCAAGCCAGGCACTCGCCTTGCGCACCGATCCCATTGACGCCTCCTCTCACCCGCGATGGTGTTCCGTCTTTCCGTGTTCCGACCCCTATCGTCGTGCATGATGCGGAGGGTGTGCCAAGTGGATAGCCGCCGCACGGGGGGTTCGTGACACATCTGGTGCAAAGAGGGTGGCGTGTCGTCAGTTCGTGCGCCCCTGCAAGAAACTGACAGTGCGATGGACATCACGGTCGGTACCTGACCGTAGATGTCGACAAGTGGTCATGAAACCCGGGCCCAGCCCGGAGGCCGGTTCCGGCGGACCGGTGGCCGGGTGACTGGCCCATTGGAGGGTGGCTGACGCGGCAGCAGATTCCCTTCTGTGTCCCGCGGAACGCCTCCGAGGGCTCCGCCGGCCGTGCCCGCCCCGGCTCACCCGGTCTCGGGCGGGCTGATCCGCGCCTCCTTGATCGCCGAGGCGCCGGTGCCCCACTTCTTCAGGATCCGGTCGTAACTCCCGTCCTTCTCCAACCGGTTGACGGCGGCCCGGAAGGCGGGTGCCAGCGGCGTCCCCTTCTTGAACGCGAAGCCGACGTCCAGCCGCTTGAACTCGTTGAGGAACCGCAGCCCCGGCTGCTGCTTCACCGCGTAGCGCAGCCCGTTGATGGTGCTCATCACCACATCGCTGCGCCCCTGTTGCAGGGAGATCCACAGCGGGCCCTGATCGGCGTAGGTCTTCACGTCGTACGGCTTCTTCCCCGCGTCCTTGCAGAGGTGCGCGTTCTCCTCCAGCGTGGCCTCGAAGGTGGTGCCGGCGCCGGTGGCGACCGTCAGCCCGCACAGCTGCGCCAGCGAGGTGACCTTCTTCAGGGGGCTGTCCTTGCGTGCCGCGAACCCCTGGCCGTCATTGATGTAGGTGACGAAGTCGAGGGTTCTGCGGCGCTCGTCGGTGACGCCGAAGTTGCCGGTGCCCACGTCGTACTTGCCGCTGCCGAGCGCGGGCAGGATCGCCTCGAAGCTCGCCACCTCGCGCCGGATCCGGATGCCGAGGACCCTGCCCACCGCATCCGCGAAGTCGATGTCCTGGCCGGCCAGGGTCCTGCCGTCGGCCAGGTAGGCGGAGCCGGGCGGGGTGCCGACGCTGGCGGCGAGGGAGAGGGTGCCCCGTTTGCGGACGTCCGCGGGGAGCAGCCCGGCGGCGGCCCGGTCCTTCTTGATGTCCGAGACCACGTCCGTGGTGGGGATCCCGGCCGCCTTCGGGCCCGCCGCCCCCGCCGGGGCGTCCGCCGGGTCGCCCGAGCCGCAGGCGGTGAGCGCCAGCGCCGCGGTGGTGAGGAAGGCGGCGGTGCGCAGCGCGGCGGTGCGGGGCGTGGTTCCGGTCATGGGCGCGGGGTCTCCAGATGCTTTTCGAAGGGCAGCGGGCCGATGGATTCCGGGGCGGCGGTCAGGTCGAACAGCGGGTGGTAGCCCGCGGCCAGATAGAGGCCCTTCGCCTCCGGCTGCCGGGGCCCGGTCGTCAGATGGATGCGGGTGTAGCCGTGGGCCGCGGCCTCCCGCTCCAGGACGTCGAGCACCCGCCGGGCCAGGCCGCGCCGGCGGTGCGCGGAGTGCGTCCAGATCCGTTTGAGCTCGGCGGTGGCCGCGTCATAGCGCCGGTAGGCGCCCCCGGCGACGGGCTCGCCGTCCTCCAGCAGCAGCAGGAACGCGCCGCCCCTGGCCCGGGTGAACTCGTCGGCGGGGTACTCCAGGCCGAGGTCGACGGGCCTGTCGTACCGGGTGCTGTATTCGTGGGTCAGCTCGTCCAGCAGAGGGCGGGCGAGCGGGTCGGTGACGGTGGTGTGCAGCACCGTCGGCCCGGTGGCCGGCAGAGTCATCGGACCCCCTCTCCGGCGAGCGGCGGCAGGGCGGGAGCGGGGGCGGCCGGCCAGGGCAGCTGGTCGGGCAGTTCCGCGCGCAGCTGCGGCAGCACCTCGGCGGCGGTGAGCCGCAGCACCTCGGCCTTGCGGTGGAAGGGCAGCCCGGCGCTCTCCACCGAGAAGAACTGCAGCGTGTGGCCGTAGGCGTGGTGCTGCTCGAGGATCTTGTCGGTGATCCGCCGCGGGGAGCCGACGAGCACCGGGCCGTGGTCGGCGGCGTCGTCCAGGGTCCGGAACGGGGTGTTGTTCCCGGGGACGTCGCGGGCGGCGACGGCCGTTTCGTAGTACGGCGCGAACTCGCGGCGGGCGGTGTGGTCGTCGGGCGCGGCGTAGAGGATGCCGCCGGAGCCGACCACCGCGGCGGAGGGATCGTGCCCGTAGTCCTCCCAGCGGGCGCGGTAGTGGTCGATCAGCTTGGCGTAATTGGCCACCGGCTGAACGGCGTTGGCGGCGAAGACCGGATCGCCCCACAGCGCGGCCAGCTCCACCGAGCGTTCGCTGGTGGCGCTGCCGTGCCAGATGGTGGGCGGCTGCTGATACGGGCGGGGGAGCGCGGTCGCCTCCTTCAGCGGCGGCCGGAACCGGCCGGACCAGGTGACCTTCTCCTCACTCCACAGCCGCCGCAGCAGCTCGTAGTTCTCCTCCTGGAGCGCGTACTGGTCGGCCACCTCACGGCCGAAGAGCTGCCAGGGCTCGGGGGCGTTGCCCTTGCCGATGGTCAGCTCCAGCCGGCCGCCGGAGAGCTGGTCGACGGTGGCGTAGTCCTCGGCGACCCGTACCGGATCGAGGGTGGAGATCACCGTGACGGTGGTGAACAGCCGGATGCGATGCGTACGGGCGGCGATCGCGCCCAGCACCGCCGGCGGCGAGCTGGACAGGAACGGCGGGCCGTGTCGCTCCCCGACACCGAACGCATCGAAGCCCAACTCCTCGGCCAGTACGGCGAGTTCGACGACCTCGCGGAGGCGTTCGGAGGGGGAGAGGAGGTGCCCGGACAGGGCGTCCGGGACGTTGTCGATCAAGGTCATGACGCCGAAGCGCATACCGCGCCCTTCTCTGAGCGGGCCGACGGAAAAGGTACGAGCGAGGGGAGGGTGCGCCGGACGGCGGCGCGAAGTGTGAAGGCGCGCGGCTGACGAAAGAGGAAGAACCGCGAAACGGCCCGCTTCAGGGACGGCGGGCTGCAGGGCAGGGGGTCAGCTCAACAGGACGACGACCACACACGACCGAAGTCGATGTGGTCCCGGGTGACCAGCCGCTGCCGTGGGTGCATGCGGCCAAGTGGAGCAGGCATCCGTTTCCGCGTCAACTGCATGCCGGGGCACTGTCCACAATGTGGACAACGGTCTGGATGGCCTTGACAGCGCGCCGTGTTCGCCGCTTAGCCTCAAGAACCGGTTCGTGCTGAGGGGCGCGGCCCGCCGCATTCCGCGTCATGCATTCCGCATCACGCGCTCTGCCTGTGTGAAGGCGCTCAACTCCCGTGTTCGATCACGGTATCCACGGAGCCTTCGCATGTCCCTGGCAGACCCAGCCTCCGACACCCTCGCCGAACCGGTCCCGGCCCCGCCCGGCCGGACGGACGCACCCACCGCCCCGCGCATCGTGCCGCGCCGCCGCACCGGGCAGTGGACCGCGGCCGTCGCCGTCCTCGTCCTGCTGACGCCGGCCGCCCTCTCCGTCGTCCGCAACGACGCCTTCCAATGGGACGTCGTCGCCGACTACTTCCTGACCACCGCCGTACTGCGTGGCCTGGGCCTCACCCTCTGGCTGACCGCCGTCGTCATGGCGCTCGGCTTCGCCCTGGGCACCCTGCTCGCCACGATGCGGCTGTCCGCCAACCCCGTGCTGCGCGGCGTCAGCTGGGGCTATGTCTGGCTCTTCCGGTCGACGCCGATCCTGGTGCAGCTGCTGTTCTGGTTCAACATCGGGGCGTTGTACCCGACGGTCCTCGGCATCAGGACCGTCAATCTGCTGAGCCCGGTCGCCGTCGCCGTCATCGGCCTCACCCTGCACGAGGCCGCCTACGCCACCGAGGTCGTCCGCGGCGGCATCCTCTCCGTCGAGAGGGGCCAGCTGGAGGCCGCCCAGTCGCTGGGCCTCGGCGCGCGTCGGCGGCTGCGCCGGATCGTGCTGCCGCAGGCGATGCGGGCGATCGTGCCGCCGGCCGGAAACATGCTGATCGGCACCCTCAAGGGCACCTCCATCGTCAGCGTCATCGCCGTCCAGGACCTGCTCTACTCCGTCCAGCTGGTCTACCACCGCACCTACCAGGTCATCCCGCTGCTGCTGGTCGCCACCCTCTGGTACGTCCTGGTCACCTCGGTGCTCGGCGTCGGGCAGCACTACCTCGAGCGGCACTACGCCCGCGGGACGGCCGGTGCCCGGTGACCCCCGCCCGCCCCTCCGTGGTGATCGTCGGCGCCGGGCCCCGGGGCACCGGGCTGGTCGAGCGGCTCGCCGCCAACGCCCCCGAGCTGTACCCCGACCGGCCCCTTGACCTGCACCTTGTCGACCCGTACCCGCCCGGCGGCGGCCGCATCTGGCGCGCCGACCAGTCGTTGCTGCTATGGATGAACTCCACCGCGGAGGACGTCACCATGTTCACCGACGAGAGTGTGGAGATGGCGGGTCCGGTCCGGCCGGGCCCCACCTTCGCCGAGTGGTCCGGCGCCGACGGGCAGACCTTCCCCGGCCGGCGGGAACAGGGCGCCTATCTGAGCTGGGTCTACGAGCAGTCGGTGGCCGCCCTGCCGCCGCGCATCGCCGTCCACGAGCACCGCCGCAGGGCCGTACGCGTCACCGGTCCGCGCGACGGCCGCCAGGAGGTGTGGCTGGAGGGCCGTCCCGCACCGCTCGCCGCCGATCTGGTGGTGCTGACCCTGGGGCACCTGGAATCCGAACTACCGCCGGAACAACGGGAGTTGAGCGACTTCGCCGCCCGTCACGGCCTGACCCACCTGCCGCCCGCCTTCACCGCCGACGCCGATCTGAGCGCGCTCCGGCCGGGCGAGCCGGTCCTCGTACGCGGCTTCGGTCTGGCCTTCATCGATCTGATGGTGCTGCTGACCGAGGGGCGCGGCGGTACGTACGCCACCGGGGCCGACGGCCGGCTGGTCTACCGGCCCTCGGGCCGCGAGCCGGTCCTGCACGTCGGCTCGCGGCGCGGCGTCCCGTACCACTCCAAGATCGGCTACGAGCCGGCCGGCGAACGGCCGCCGGTGCCGCGCTTCTTCGGCCCGGAGCAGGTCGACGCGCTGCTCGCACGGCCCGGCGGGCCCGACTTCCGGCGCGACGTCTGGCCGCTGATCGACAAGGAGCTGGGCTTCGCCCACTACCACCGGCTGTTCACCGCCCACCGCGAGCGCACCCGGATGAACTGGCCGGACTTCGAGGAGAAGTACGCCGCCGCCGACCCCGGCAGCGCCGCGCTCCAGGCCCTGGTCGGCACCGCAGTCCCGGACCCCGCCGACCGCTTCGACCCGGCGGCCCTGGACCATCCGCTGGCCGGTGTCCGCTACCCCGACGGCGAGGCCCTGCAAGAGGGGTTGCGCGGCTACATCGAGGCCGACCTCGCGCGCCGCCACGACCCCGCGTACAGCCCCGACCTGGCGGTCTTCCTTGCGCTGCTGTCGGTCTACGGCCAGCTGATCCGGATCGGCGACCGCGGCCCCTGGTGGCACGGCTTCTTCAGCTATCTCGCCTCCGGGCCGCCGGGACCGCGGCTGCGGCAGCTTCTCGCGCTCTCCCGGGCCGGTGTGGTGCGCTTCCTCGGCGCCGACCTCACCGTCACCGCCGACGAGCGGCGCGGGCTGTTCCGCGCCGAGAGCGCCACCGTGCCCAGGGAGCCGGTCGAGGCCCGGGCGCTGGTGGAGGCGCGGCTTCCCGAGCCGACCGTCGCGCACACTCGGGACGCCCTGCTGCGGTCGCTGCACACCGACGGCGCGGCCGCCACCCCCGCCGGACTGCTGGCCGTGGCACCCGCCGACGGCCGGATCCTGGACCGCTCCGGCCGCCCGCACCCGCGCCGCTTCGCCCTCGGCCCGGGCACCGACGCCCGCGCCGCCGGTGCCTTCGCCCGCCCCCGTACCAACGCCCCCGCCTTCCGGCAGAACGACGCCACCGCCCGCGCCCTGCTCACCTTCCTCCGGGACCACGCCACCCCGTCCGCCCTCGCCCTCACCCCCAAGGAACCCCGTGTCGCTGACCACTGATCACCCCGTAGCGCACGCCGCGGCCGAGCTGCGCCGCATCGTCTCGGTCATGGCGATCGGCGCGCTCTTCTACCAGGTCCAGGTCTCTACGGACGGAACGGCAGGGTCGTGCCCCTCCTGATGGTCGCCACCGCCTGGTACGCCCTCCTGACCGGTGCGCTCTCCGTCCTCCAGCACTACGTCGAACGCCACGTCTTCAAGGGAGCGACCCGATGAGCACACCCACCGTCACGGCCGCGCGCCCGATGGTCGAGATCCGGTCCGTCCACAAGAGCTTCGGTCCCCTGGAGGTGCTCAAGGGGGTGGACCTGGACGTACGGGCCGGTGAGGTGGCCGTCGTCCTCGGCCCCTCCGGCTCCGGGAAGTCGACCCTGCTGCGCAGCATCAACCACCTGGAGAAGGTCGACAGCGGCACGGTCAGCGTGGACGGTACGCTGGTCGGCTACCGGCGCTCCGGCGACAAGCTCTACGAGCTGCGCGAGCGCGAGATCCTCAGACAGCGCACGGACATCGGCTTCGTCTTCCAGAACTTCAACCTCTTCCCGCATCTGACCGTCCTCGACAACCTCACCGAGGCCCCCGTCTCCGCGCTCCGACGGCCGAAGAAGGACGCCCTCGCCACCGCGGTGAAGCTGCTGGAACGGGTCGGGCTCGCCGACAAGGCGGATGCCTACCCCCGGCAGCTCTCCGGCGGCCAGCAGCAGCGCGTCGCCATCGCCCGCGCGCTCGCCCTGGAACCCAAGCTGCTGCTCTTCGACGAGCCGACCTCGGCGCTCGACCCGGAGCTGGTCGGCGAAGTCCTCGACGTCATCAAGGACCTGGCGCACCAGGGCACCACGATGATCGTCGTCACCCATGAGATCGGCTTCGCCCGCGAAGTGGCCGACACCGTCGTCTTCATGGACGGCGGACGGATCATCGAGCAGGGCCCGCCCGGCGAGGTGCTCGACAACCCGCGCCACGAGCGCACCAAGTCCTTCCTTTCCAAGGTCCTGTGAACGGTCCGCCAGCCATGAGAAGACATCCGTTGAACCGCCGCGCCCTGTCCGCCGCCCTCGCCCTCGCCGCCGGCTCCGTACTCCTGACCGCCTGCGGCAGCGGCGGCGGGGAGGTGGCGGGCGAGCACGTCGCCGCCGCGGGAGGCCGGGGACCGAAGATCAATATCGGGCGGCCCTGAAGACCTCGGAGATCAACCCTCCCGGCCTGCCGAAGACGGCGAGCTGACCCGGCGCGAGAAAGGCCCACCCATGTCCGTGACCCCGAGCCCGCTCCATCTGGCCGTCGCCCTGGATCCGCCGGACGGCCGGATCCCCTGTGACGCCGCACATCACCTCGCCCTCGCCCGGCTCGCCGAGCGCGGCACCCTCGACTTCCTCACCCTCGGCGACGGCTTCGCCGGACCGGGACCCGACGCGCTCGCCGTACTGGCCCGCATCGCCCCCGCCACCGAACGCATCGGCCTGGTGCCGACCGTCACCACCACCCACACCGAGCCGTTCCATGTCTCCACCGCCGTCGCCACCCTCGACTGGGTCAGCGGCGGCCGGGCCGGCTGGACCGTCGGGGTCTCCACCACCGAGGCCGAGGCGGCGCTGACCGGCCGCCGCCCGGCCGCGCCGCCCGCCGACGTCTGGCGGGAGGCCGGCGAGGCCGCCGATGTGGCCGCCCGGCTGTGGGACAGCTGGGAGGACGACGCGGAGATCCGCGACCGGGCGACCGGCCGCTTCATCGACCGCGACAAGCTGCACCACATCGACTTCACCGGCAGCGCCTTCAGCGTCCGCGGCCCCTCCATCGTCCCCCGGCCGCCCCAGGGCCGCCCGGTCATCGCCGTGGACGCCACCGAGGATCCCGCGCGCGAGGTGGCCGCGGCGCACGCCGACCTCGCCCTCGTACGGGTCGAGGACCCCGCCACCGCGCGCGCCGTACGCGAGGACCTGCGCCACCGCGCCCGCACGCACGGCCGCGACCCCGACCTGCTGCGGGTTTTCGCCTCGCTGCCGGTCGAGCTGTACGACTCCGGCGACGCCGCCGGGCTCGCCGATCTGATCGGGGACTGGCGGGCGGACGGCGCCGCCGACGGCTTCCATCTGCGGCCCGCCGATCCCGGGCGGGACCTCACGCTGCTGGTCGACGGCACCGTCCCCGTCCTCCGCGACCGCGGCCTGCTGCGCCGCGCGTACGAGGGCGTGACGCTGCGCGAACACCTCGGCCTGCCGCGCCCGGCCAGCCGTTACGCCCTCGCCAGGGAGACCGCATGACCCCGAAGACCCCGACGGCCCCGCACCGCATCTGACCCCGGGCGGACTGGACGACTTCGTCGACCGGGTCGTACCGCTCCTCCAGGAGCGCGGCGTGTACCGCACGGAATACCACGGCCGGACGCTGCGTTCGCACCTGGGACTGGCGCAGCCGGGCGGCCCGGCAGGGGAGGACGGACGGCCATGAGCACCCCGCACCCACTCCAGGACTGGCAGGACTGGCGGGAGCGCCGCCTCGCCGCGGTCTCCGCGCCGTACGGACCCCTCGCGCTGACCGGCACCCACTGGCTCGCGGACCATCCGGACGGCCGGATCGCGGGGCTGCCGGGCATCTGGACCGCGGACGGCGACGGGGTCGTGCTGCGGGCCGGGGACGGCGACCGGCTCACCGTCGACGGCAGGCCCGCGGCCGGTGCGATACGCCTCGGCCCCGACGCCGCGCCGGACGCCACCCGCGTGACCCAGGGCGCACGCCATCTGCTGGTGCTGCGCCGCGAGGACCAGTGGGCGGTACGCGACTTCGACCCCGGCGCCGCGAACCGCCGCGACTTCGCCGGCATCGACGTCTACGACCACGACGAGCGCTGGATCCGGCCCGGACTGTTCCGCCCGTACGGGGAGCGGCGCAGCGTCGAGGTGCCCCACGCCGACGGGGCCCGGCGCGGCCTCGGTCTGGCCGGTGAACTGGCCTTCACGCTGGACGGCGACGAGCACACCCTCCAGGTGGCGGTCGAGGCCGACGGCTCGCTGTGGGCGGTGCTCGCCGACGCCACCGGCGGCACGGACAGCTACCGCTTCCGGTTCCTGCGCCCGCCCGCGCCCGCCGCGGACGGCACCGTCACCGTGGACCTCAACCGCACGCAGCTGCCGCCCTGTGCCTTCGCCGACCACTTCCTGTGCCCCTTCCCGCCACCCGGCAACACCCTGCCGTTCGCGCTGCGGGCCGGTGAGCGGAACCGCCGCCCGGGCTGATCCGTCCCATCCCCGACCGAGGGGGTCACCGCGCCGCCCCGGCAGTCCCAACAAGGCTGCCGGGGCGGCGAATTGCGCGCCGGATGCGGCCGGGAGCCCTCCGCCGGGAGCCCTCCGCCGGCAGATTTCCTTCCCCTTCCTTCCTGTTCCTTGCCGATGCCCTCTTGCGCTCCGGGGGCGCTGCGCCGGACACTCCGACCAGCGCTTGTCAGGGGCACGTCGAACATCCTTGCTGTGCGGCACCGCTGAACTGCGATGCCGGACAGCGGCGTTCACCATCCGGCGTTCCTGTCCGACGTCCGGCGTCCGACGTGCGGTACCCACGCGGTACCCACGTCGAACGTCCACCGTCCGGCATCAGCGTCCCACGTCTGACGTCCGACACTGGCATCCCACGTCTGACGTCCGGCATCCACCGTGCGGATTTCCCCGTGCCCTTCGGCTGCGCCTCACCAGGCCGCCCACCGGCGGCCCCTTCATCCCCCCTCGGAGGCATCACGTGAGGAACGAGCGCACCATCCCCCGCAGCGGCGTGGCAAGACGCACCCGGCTGATCGCCGTGGCGTCCGGACTGGTGGCGGTCGGCGCCCTCGCCGTCCCGACCGCCAGCGCCCAGGGCCCCGCCCCCGCAACCACGTTCAGCGCCGCGCAGCTCTCCGCCGCCGGCCACGCCGTACGCACCGCGGATGTCGCGGGGACCGCCTGGGCCGTCGACCGGAAGACCCACACCCTGGTCGTCACCGCCGACCGCACCGTCTCCCGGGCCGGGATCGCCCGGATCAAGCAGGCCGCGGGCAGCAACGCCGGCGCCCTGCGCATCGAGCGCATCTCCGGCACCCTGCGCAAGCTCATCTCCGGCGGCGACGCCATCTACGCACCGAGCTGGCGCTGCTCGCTCGGCTTCAACGTCCGCAGCGGCAGCACCTATTACTTCCTGACGGCCGGCCACTGCACCGACGGCAAGCCGCCCTGGTACACCGACTCCTCGCACACCACGAGCATCGGGCCGACCACCGGCACCAGCTTCCCCGGCAACGACTACGGCATCGTGAAGTACACCAACACGTCTCTGTCGCACCCCGGAATGGTCGGCAGCCAGGACATCACCAGCGCCGGCACCCCGACCGTCGGCCAGTCGGTCACCCGCCGCGGTTCCACGACCGGCACCCACAGCGGCAAGGTCACCGGCCTGAACGCCACCGTCAACTACGGCGGCGGCGACATCGTCTCCGGCCTCATCAAGACCACCGTGTGCGCCGAGCCCGGCGACAGCGGCGGCCCCCTCTACTCCGGCACCAAGGCCCTGGGCCTCACCTCCGGCGGCAGCGGCGACTGCACCTCCGGCGGTACGACGTTCTTCCAGCCCGTGACGGAGGCGCTGAGCGCATACGGCGTGAGCGTGTACTGACCGGTCGCGGACCGGCCGGCCCCGGCCGAGGTCCGGTGCGGGGCCCTGTCCGCCGGGGGACAGGGCCCCGCACCGGGTGGCCGCCTGCGTCTTTCGACCACCCCGCGAACCAGGCATACGATGAAATAGACGAAATAAAGGACGGCAAAGGGCGGCATTCCTCTGTCAGGGGGCTGTGATGCTCGAAGAACTGGTGACGGCCGGGGTGGGGCTGGCCTCGGCCGGCCTGGTGTATTTCATCGCGGCTGCGCGGGTGGTCAAGCAGTACGAACGCGGTGTGGTGCTCCGGCTGGGGAAGCTGGCCTCCGGTGTGCGCGGGCCGGGCTTCACCATGATCATTCCGGGCATCGACCGGATGCGTAAGGTCAATATGCAGATCGTCACGATGCCGGTGCCCGCCCAGGAAGGCATCACCCGCGACAACGTCACGGTCCGGGTCGACGCGGTGGTCTATTTCAAGGTCGTGGACGCCGCCGATGCGGTCGTCCGGGTCGAGGACTACCGCTTCGCGGTCTCCCAGATGGCGCAGACCTCGCTGCGCTCGATCATCGGCAAGAGCGAACTGGACGACCTCCTCTCGAACCGGGAGAAGCTCAACCAGGGTCTGGAGCTGATGATGGACAGCCCGGCCATCGGCTGGGGAGTGACCGTCGACCGCGTGGAGATCAAGGACGTCTCGCTGCCGGAGACCATGAAGCGGTCGATGGCCCGCCAGGCGGAGGCCACCCGCGACCGCCGCGCCCGCGTGATCAACGCCGACGCCGAGCTGCAGGCCTCGAAGAAGCTGGCCGAGGCCGCCGCGGCGATGTCCGACCAGCCTGCCGCGCTGCAACTGCGCCTGCTCCAGACCGTGGTGGCGGTGGCCGCCGAGAAGAATTCCACCCTCGTCCTCCCCTTCCCTGTGGAACTGCTCCGCTTCCTGGAGCGCTCCGGCCTCCAGGCGCAGGCCCAGACCGCGCAGGTCGAAGCGGAGCGGGCGGAGCGCACGGAACGGACGGCTGCCACGGACTCGGAGGGTTCCGAGGGCTCGGAGGGCTCGGAGGGCTCGGAGGGTTCGGAGGGTTCCGGGGCGGGTGTCGCGGACGCCGGCGTCGCGGCGGGTTTCGACGACGTCACGGACCTCGATCGCGTCGCGGACGTCGAGCAGCGCGCCCTGCCCGCAGAGCTGGCCGACCTGCCGGACCTCCCTGGGGCGGACGGCTTCGACGTGGGCCGGGGTGCCGAGCGCGGTTAGGGCCTGATCCGCCGGACAGGTCCAGGGCCTGTCCGGCGGCAACCGATCGCCGTACGTGCCGTGGGGCACCTACGGCGATCACTGCTGTCGGGGGGCGGTCGCCTGTCGGAGGCGGGCCGGGCGCCGTCCGGGGCGAGCGCGGTCACGGATGTGTTCCGGCCATTCGCCCTCGTAACCCCCACACGCGGACACCGGTGTGACCCTCACGTGACGAACGTGATGACACGGTGAACTCCCGTACTCGAGACCGGAACTCGGTCTTGTGCACGAGTGAGACGGGTGGGGATACTCGGCCCGCACGTTGGCATGGACGCGACTCCCCGGAGCGCTGTTACCGAGTGCTGCCAGCCGGGCGGAACGTTTGTGTCCCGATTCCTCACACTCTCGGGCCCGCGCATCTCCCCACGGACCGGGCCCATCCCCCCACGGGAGGCACTGAGTTGAAGCACCGACGCATACCCAGCCGGCGCGCGGTCCTGGCAGGCGCGGGAGCGCTGGCCCTCGCCGCCACCGCCACCGTCACCCTGGCCAACGCCCACGCGGCCCCCGCCCCCACCGTCCCCGAGCCGGCCAAACTGACCTCCGCCGCGGCGACCGCCCTGGCGTCCCAGCTCAAGACCGGCACCGCCGGCGCGTACTACGACGCCCAGGCCAAGAAGCTGGTGGTCAACGTCGTCAGCGAGACCGCGGCCAAGGCCGTACGGGCGAAGGGTGCGGAGGCCAGACTCGTCAAGCACACGCTCGCCCAGCTCGACGCGGCCCGGCAGACGCTGAAGTCCAAGGCGACCATCCCCGGCACCTCCTGGGGCGTCGACCCGGTCGGCAACAAGATCGTGGTGACCGCCGACCGCACGGTCAAGGGCGACCGCCTCGACCGCCTCACCCAGGTCACCAAGGGCCTCGGCGACCGGGTCGAACTCCGCCACACCAAGGGCGAGTTCAAGCCCTTCATCGGCGGCGGCGACGCGATCTGGGGCAGCGGCGCCCGCTGCTCGCTCGGCTTCAACGTCGTCAAGGACGGCAATCCGTACTTCCTGACGGCCGGCCACTGCGGCAACGCCGTCAAGAGCTGGTCCGACCAGCAGGGCGGCTCGGAGATCGCGACCACCGAGGACTCCAAGTTCCCCGGTGACGACTACTCCATCGCCAAGTACACCGGCGACACCGCGCACCCGAGCGAGGTGGACCTCTACAACGGCAGCACCCAGAAGATCACCAAGGCCGCGGAGGCCACGGTCGGCGAGAAGGTGCAGCGCAGCGGCAGCACCACCCAGGTGCACGACGGCACGGTCAAGGCGCTGAACGCGACCGTCAACTACCAGGAGGGCACCGTCGAGGGCCTGATCCAGACCGACGTCTGCGCCGAGCCCGGCGACAGCGGCGGTGCCCTCTTCGACGGTGAGTCCGCGCTCGGCCTCACCTCCGGCGGCAGCGGCGACTGCTCCGGCGGCGGCGAGACCTACTTCCAGCCGGTCCCGGAGGCCCTGGAGGCCTACGGCGCGCAGATCGGCTGACCGCTCCGGCCGGTCGCCCGGGAAAACCCGGACCCGGTCCGGCCGGCTCATGCGCCTGGCCCCCGGGCATCGCCGTCCGATGCCCGGGGGCCAGGTCCGTCCGGTCAGGGGGCTCTCCGGTCAGAACCGGAACACCGACCCCTGGCCGTCCATCATCGTGCACGAGTTGGCGAAGGTGTAGGTGTACGACACCCGGCGCCCCTGCCAGACGCCGTCCGCGGTGACCACGATCGGGTCCCACTCCTTGGTGCACACCCGCTGCGTCGTCGCGCCGGTCACGGCGGTGAAGTCACCGGACAGGGAGCGCAGCTGGGCGCAGGCGGCTTGCGGGTTCGGGTGGCTGCCGGTCGCCCGCGGCGTACAGCTGAGGGTGACCGCGCGCTCCACCGTGGCCGTCTCGCGGGTCTCGCCCTGGCCGACGGTCATGACCAGTTCCGTCGGGGCGTAGAGGCCACCGGAACGGAAGGTCTGCGCCGGGGTGTCGGCCGCCTGTGCCGTGGTGGCCAGCGAGCCGAGAACCAGAGCCGCGCCGAGTGCGAGGGCCCCGGGGATGTACCGCATGACGAACTCCTTTGGTTGAAGGTGCGGATGCCGAACGGGAGTCTGGACCCAATGGCGCTCCGGCCGCACACCCGGGCGATTGCTTTGAGTCGATGAGTGAAAGCGGTGAGTAATGGCGCGAACGAATGCGGTGGAGATGTGAAGAGAGTGTGACAGCACGGTGTTCGGCCAGCGGGGATGCAGCGCTCGCCGCCCTGCGGAACGGGGTGCCGTACGGGTCGGTAGGGGGAGAAATTCAGCCGCCGACCGATCGTTCGGCAGGGCGTTGATCTCCGATGATTGGCTGAAGAGGGGGCCGGAGACCACCTCCGAATGAGGTTTGGGAGGGGAATCCGCCCGTCGTGAACCGCCCGCTTCCCGCGCCCGCTTACGTGCCCGCGCCCCCGTCCAGCTCCGGCAGCCCCGCCGTCAGAGCCCGCATCCCCCGGGCCACCAGCTCCGCCGGCCCCCGCGGCCCGTCCTCGGGTTCGTCGCCCGCCGCCCACTCCTCCACCGCGACCCGCATCGCGGTGTTCGCGGCCGCCGCGGCCAGCCGTACCGTCAGCGGATCGGCGCCGGTCAGCCGTGCCAGGACCGGGGTCAGCGCCTCCTCGGCATCGTGGTGGACCCGGTGCCAGACCGCGCGCAGCGCGGGGTCGCCGGGCATCGCCCGCAGCAGCCCACGGGTCCAGCGCAGCGCCTCCGTGGCCGGTTCGTCGGCGGGGGTCAGGGCCCGGCGTGCCGCCTGCTCCAGCGCTTCCCGTACCGGCGGGGTGTCCGGACCGGCGGCGGGTGCCGCCAGATCGTCGATCCACTCCCGTACGCCGACGGCGAGCAGCGGCGCCACCGCGTCCTCCTTGGTGCGGAAGTAGCGGTAGAAGGTGCGCAGCGCGACGCCGGCCGTGCGGGCGATCTCGTCGGCGGTGACCGCGGCGCCGCGCTCCGCGAACAGCGCGGCCGCGGTGCGGGCGATCTCCAGCTGGGTTTCGGCCTTGCGCCGCTCGGTCAGCGAGGGGCGGGGGGAGGGGCCGGAGGGAGAGCCGGATGAGGGGTGGGGTGCGGTGGGCATGGGATCAGCTTACGGAGCGAGGTGACAGAGTGGCGTGATGTGCGAAAGTGGCATGACGTGCCATGAGCGGCGTACGGTGCGGCCGGGACCCCGAGAACGGAGCAGCACCATGAACCGGAGCGCCATGAACCGGAGCACCATGAACCGCCGTATGAACCGCTTTGACGGACGCCGCGTACTGATCACCGGAGCCGGTTCGGGCATCGGGCAGGCCACCGTCCACCGGATCCTGGCCGAGGGCGGCTGGGTCATGGCGGCGGACATCGACGAGGCGGGCCTCGCGGTCACCGCCGGCCGCGCCGCCGCGGACGGTGCCGCCGGCCGCCTGGTGACCGCGCCGCTCGACATATCCGACGAGGCGGCGGTGCGGGCCGGTGTCGCCGCCGCGGTGTCCGGGCTCGGCGGCCTGGACGTCCTGGTGAACGCGGCCGGCATCCTGCGCTCCTCGCACACCCACGAGACCGGCCTCGACTTCTTCAACAAGATCATCGCGGTCAATCTGACCGGCACCTTCCTGATGATCCGTGAGGCGCTGCCCGCCCTCCTGGAGGGCGATGCGCCGGTGGTGGTCAACTTCAGCTCCACCTCGGCGTCGTTCGCGCACCCGTACATGGCGGCGTACGCGGCGAGCAAGGGCGGAATCCAGTCGATGACGCACGCCATCGCGAGCGAGTACAGCAAGCGGGGCCTGCGTGCGGTGTGCGTGGCGCCCGGTTCCATCGCCAGCGGCATGACCAGCGGCCGGGGCCCGGGGCTGCCGGAGGACGCCGATATGAGTCTGTTCCTGAAGCTCGCCCCGGCCATCGGACAGGGCTTCGCGGGCCCGGAGGCCGTCGCCGGTGTCATCGCGATGCTGGCCTCGGAGGACGGCGCGTTCGTCACCGGCACGGAGATCCGGATCGACGGCGGCACCCATATGTGAGCCGTCCGCCCTGATCAGGCCGTCCGCCCTGCCGCCTGTCCTTCCTCGGCATTCTCCCGCTTCCGGAACACCGACAGGACGAGCGTGACCAGGGTGCCGCCCACCGCCCAGGCGGCCAGCACCAGCAGCGGTCCCGTCATCGCATGGCCCCGGAAGTACGCGATGGAGCGGGCCGACCAGGTGCCCGCACCCGGCGGCAGGGCCGGGCCGATCGCGCGCCAGAAGGGCGGCAGCAGGGGGTACGGATAGGCTCCGCCCGCGCTCGGGTTGCCGAGGATCACGATCAGCAGGATCGCCAGGCCGATGCCGATGATCCCCAGCAGCGACTGGAAGGCCAGCGTGCTGGCCCCGACGGCGAAGACGATCAGGGCGCCCAGGCCCCACAGGCAGGCGATGCTGCCGGGCAGTGCCCCCAGGACCGGGCCGACGACGATCGCGCCCGCCAGCCCCGCGACGATCGCATAGAGCGCGAGCGCGGCCAGCCGGATGGCCGCGCGCGCTCCGTTGGCCGCGCGGGCCCCGTGGCTGATGGCGAGGATCGCGGCGCACAGATAGCCGCCCACGCACCAGCCCACGACGAGGTAGAAGGACGTCAGGCTGCGGCTGTCACCGCGGTCGGCGGGGGTGACGTCCACCGTGCGCACGGTGCGCTGCTGGGATTTCTCCGCCGCCCGGACGACGGCTTCGAGCGCCTGGGAGAGCGAGGCGCCGCCGCCGCTCGCCACCAGGAGCCGGTCGGTGGTGCCGCGCGGGTCGACGATCAGCGCGCCGTCGATCCTGCGGTCCGCGATCTGCTGCCGCGCCTGCCGTTCCGAGGCCACCGTGCGCGGATCGAGCGGCGACCCCGGCAGCCGGTCCAGCTTCGTCACCAGCTGTCCGGCTGTCTGCGCCGGGGCGACCACGCCGAGCGGTACATCCGTCGGCCGGGGGTGGTGGAAGGCGCCCGCGTACGACGTGATGAACGCAACCATCAGGCCCAGTACCCCGGTCACCAGCAGCGCGGCCCGGGCGGTCACCGCGCTCCTGACCTCCTCGCGGAAGGGCGTGCGGGTGCCGTCGTCCGTGGTGGCCATGTGCCGCTCCGTTCGGGGGCTTCGTCGCGTTGCGCCGGGTCGTCGCGTGACGTCGGTCGCCTCATCTTCCGGTCGGCGACGGGGACCCCGCAGATCGGACAGGGCCGATCGACGGACGGGCGGCGGCCGCGCGGACCGTGGCAGGCCCCGCGAGGGTGTTCGTACGAATGTTCGAGTTACGCGTTATGGTGGAGGGAGAAACCGGAGGGGCCCGGGAAAGCCAGGGGGCTGAAGTAGCCAGAGGGACTCAGGATCAGCTGGGGGCGGATGAGGCGCAGGAGGTGCGGATGGCCGGGTTCACGCATCTGCACACCGCTTCGGGGTTCTCCCTGCGCTACGGCGCCTCCCACCCGGAGCGGCTTGCCGAGCGCGCCGCCGAGCGCGGTATGGACGCCCTCGCGCTGACCGACCGGGACGGACTGTCCGGCGCCGTACGGTTCGCCAAGGCCGCCGCCGAGGCCGGGGTCCGCCCGCTGTTCGGCACCGAACTCGCGGTGGCGGAGCGCGAGTCGGCCACCGGGGCCGCCGAAGCCACCCGGACCGCCGTCCGCCGCCGCACCCCGGTGCGCGGCGGCGCCTTCCTCGACGAGTCCGCCGCCCGCGCCGTCTTCCTCGCCCGCGACGGAGCGGCCGGCTGGGCCGCCCTGTGCCGGCTGGTCTCCGCCGCCCATGCGGGCCGGCAGGAGCAGCCCGTGGTGCCCTGGGACGCGCTGGAATCCGCCGGCGGCGGCCTGGCCGTGCTCCTCGGACCGGACTCCGAGGCGGGCCGGGCGCTGTCCGCCGGCCGCCCGGACCGCGCCGCCCGGATCGTCGCTCCCTGGCGCGAGGTGTACGGCGATGCGCTCCGCCTGGAGGTCGTCGACCACGGCCGCCCCGGCGGCGGCCCCGGCTCCGCGCGGCTGGCCGCCCGTACGCTCGGCTTCGCCGTCGACCAGGGCATCCGCGCCGTACTGACCAACGCGGTCCGCTACGCCGACCCCGGCCAGGGCCCGGTCGCCGACGTCCTGGACTCCGCCCGCCGTCTGGTGCCGGTCGACCCGCACCGCCCCGAGGCCCGGGACGGCGGCGAACGCTGGCTCAAGGACACCGCCGCGATGCGCCGGATCGCCGAGCGCACCGCCGAGGCGGCCGGATTCCGCCGGGGCCTCGCCCACCGGCTGCTCGCCATGACCGAGGAGGCCGCGGGGGAGTGCCGGGTCGACCCCCGCGACGACATCGGGCTCGGCCGGATCCACTTCCCCGAACCCCATCTGGTCGGCGCCGGACACCGCACCGCCGCCCGGGTGCTGCGCTCGCGCTGCGCCGCCGCGATGGTGCTGCGCGGCTACGACCGCGACCGCGCGCGGTGGGAGCGGCTGCACGACGAACTCCGTACGATCGAGCGGCTGGGCTATCCCTCGTACTTTCTGACGGTTGCTCAGGTCGTGGACGACGTACGGGAGATGGGCATCCGGGTCGCGGCGCGCGGGTCCGGCGCCGGGTCCCTGGTCAATCACCTCCTGGGCATCGCGCACGCCGATCCGGTCGAGCACGGGCTGCTGATGGAACGCTTCCTGTCCGAGCGGCGGAAGGCGCTGCCGGACATCGACATCGACGTGGAGTCCGCCCGCCGCCTGGAGGTCTACCGGGCGGTCTTCGACCGGTTCGGCGAGGAGCGGGTGGCGGCCGTCTCGATGCCCGAGACCTACCGGGTGCGGCACGCCGTACGGGACGTGGGCGCCGCGATGGGCATGGACCCGGCGCGGGTGGACCGGCTGGCCAAGGCCTTTCCGCACATCCGCGCCCGCGACGCACGGGCCGCGCTGGCCGAACTCCCCGAACTGCGCGGCGTACGGGAGGCCGGCAGCGAACGGCTGTGGCAGCTGGTCGAGGCGCTGGACGCGCTGCCGCGCGGGATCGCCATGCACCCGTGCGGGGTGCTGCTCTCCGACGCCACGCTGCTGGACCGTACGCCCGTCGTGCCCACCAGCGGCGAGGGGTTCGCGATGTCGCAGTTCGACAAGGACGACGTGGAGGAGATGGGGCTGCTCAAACTCGATGTGCTGGGCGTGCGGATGCAGTCCGCGATGGCGCATGCGGTCGCCGAGATCGGCCGGGCCACGGGACGGCACCTCGATCTGGACGACCCGGCGCAGGTGCCGCCGGGGGACGAGAAGACCTACAGCCTGATCCGCTCCACCGAGACGCTCGGCTGCTTCCAGATCGAATCGCCCGGCCAGCGCGATCTGGTCGGCCGGCTCCAGCCCGCCACCTTCCACGACCTGGTCGTCGACATCTCGCTCTTCCGGCCGGGGCCGGTCGCCGCCGACATGGTGCGGCCCTTCATCGAGGCCCGGCACGGCCGGAAGGCGGTCCGCTATCCGCACCCCGACCTGGAGGAACCGCTGCGCGAGACGTACGGGGTGGTGGTGTTCCACGAGCAGATCATCGAGACGCTGCGGATCATGACGGGCTGCGCCCGCGACGAGGCGGACGAGAAGCGGCGCGCGCTGTCGCATCCGGAGCTGCAGGGGCGGGTGCGCGCCTGGTTCGCACAGCGGGCCGGGCGGCGCGGATACACCCCCGAGGTGATCGCGCACACCTGGGAGATCGTCGAGGCCTTCGGCGCGTACGGCTTCTGCAAGGCGCATGCGGTCGCCTTCGCGGTGCCCACCTACCAGTCCGCCTGGCTCAAGGCGCATCACCCCGCGGCCTTCTACGCCGGGCTGCTCACCCACGACCCGGGGATGTACCCGAAGCGGCTGCTGCTGGCGGATGCGCGGCGGCGCGGGGTGCCGGTGCTGCCGTTGGACGTGAACCGGTCGGCGGTCGCCCATCGGATCGAACTGGTGTCCGGTGGGGATGGTGCCCGTGGTGTCTGGGGGCTGCGGCTCGCCCTCTCCGACGTCCATGGCATGAGCGAGGCCGAGGCGCGGCGGATCGAGGCCGGGCAGCCCTACCGCTCGCTCCAGGACCTGTGGCAGCGGGCCCGGCCGTCCCGCCCCGTGGCCGAACGCCTCGCCCGGGTGGGTGCACTGGACTCCTTCGGCGCCAACCGGCGCGATCTGCTGCTGTATGTCGCCGAGCTGCATCATCACCAACGAGGCGCGTCCGGCGGTCAGTTGACGTTCGATCAGGACTCGGCGGCCGGGGCGGCCCAGGCGGTCGAGCCGGTGGGCCTGCCCGACCTCACCGACATCGAACGGCTCAGCGCCGAGCTGGGCGTCCTCGGCATGGACGCCTCCCGTCATCTGATGGCCGACCACCGGGAGTTCCTCGCGGAGCTGGGCGCGCTGCCGGCCCGGCTGCTGCGCGGCGCCCGGAACGGCGAGACGGTGCTGGTCGCCGGGGCCAAGGCGGCCACCCAGACCCCGCCGGTCCGCTCCGGCCGCCGGGTCATCTTCACCACCCTCGACGACAGTACGGGGCTGGTCGACTGCGCCTTCTTCGACGACTCCCACGAGGCCTGTGCGCACACCGTCTTCCACTCCTGGCTGCTGCTGGTCCGCGGTACGGTCCAGCGCCGCGGCCCGCGCAGCCTCAGCGTGGTCGGCACGGCCGCCTGGAACCTCGCCGAACTGGCCGAACTGCGCCGCGAGGGCGGTCTGGAGGCGGTCACGGCCCGGCTGGCCGCGCGGCCGGACCGGGCACCCCGCGAGGAGCCCGAAGCCGTCGCCGGCACCCCCGCCCCCGGCCGCACCATCCGCCTGGAGACCGGCTACGAGATGCACCCGTGGGCCGACCTCCAGCCCGCAGGTGAACGCGCCGCCACCGGCCGCAAGCTGTGGCACTCCAGCCCGGGGAGCGCGGGATGAGCCCCGCGCCCCGGCCCCCTGCCGTCCCGCCGGACCCGGCCGCCGGGTGCGGGCCGGGTGTGCTCCACGTACGCTTCCGGACCGCCGACGGCACCCCCGTCAGCGCCGCGCAGTACGAGCAACTGCTGCATGTCCTGGAGCAGTTCACGCCCGTGATCGAGGCCCTGCCGCCGGATGCCGCACTGGCCGACGTCCGCGGGGCGCTGCGCTACTTCGACCGGGACGCGGCAGGCATCGCCGAGCTGGTCCGGCTGCGCGCGCTGGCCTGGCACGGCGTACGGTGCACGATCGGGATCGGCGCCAACCCGCTGCTCGCGCGGATGGCGGCCCAGGCCGCGCCGCCCGGCGAGATCCGGTCCGTCCCCTCGGACGCCGGGGCCGTCGCCTCCTTCCTCGCCCGCCGCCCGGCCTCGGCCCTTTACGGCGTCGGTCCCGCCACCGCGCGCACCCTGTGTGCGTACGGACTCGACACCGTCGAACGGATCGCCGCCGCGCCGCCCGCCACCCTGCAGCGGATCCTCGGCGCGAAGACCGGCCGCGCGGTGTACGAGCGGGCCCGCGGCATCGACCCGACGCCGGTGACGCCCAACGCCCCGTCCCGCTCGATGGGCGCCGAAGCCCGCTTCGCCCACGACGAACTGGACCCCGTACGGCGCCGGCGTGCGCTGCTGTCGCTCGCCGACGACCTCGGGGCCCGGATGCGGGCGAGCGGGCAGGCGGCCCGTGCGCTCACCCTCACCGTCCGCTATGCCGACCGCTCCACCACGACCCGCACCCGGCGGCTGGCCGAGCCGACCGCGCACGGCCCCGCGCTGACCGCGGCGGCCTATGCGCTGCACGCCGCGCTCGGGCTGCAACGGGCACGGGTGCGGTCCCTGGCGCTACGGGCGGAGGACCTGTGCCGCGCCGAACTCGCCGCCCGCCAGCTGACGTTCGACCCCGCCGACGACAAGGCGCGCCGCATCGAGGCGGCCGTCGACCGGGCCAGGGCGCGCTTCGGGGCGGGCGTCGTACGGCCGGCGGCGAAGCCCGGCCGCGGAGCCGGGCGCTGACGGCGTCAGTCGCCGTAGAGCCGCTCCGCATACCCCGCGCCGTAATGCGCCTCCAGCGCCTCCAGCGGCACATCCTTGGCCTCGAGCCCCTTCACCATCCGGGCCCGTGACGGCAGCGCGTCCGGCTCCCAGGTCTCCGGCTTCCACAGATCGGAGCGCAGGAACGCCTTGGAGCAGTGGTAGAAGACCTCCTCGACCTCGACCAGCAGCGCCAGCCGCGGGCGGTTGCGCTTGACGATCAGCTCGTCGAAGAACGGCGCGTCCCGCAGCAGCCGGGCCCGGCCGTTGATGCGCAGGGTGTCGCCGCGCCCCGGAAGGACGTAGAGCAGCCCGACCCGGGGATTGGCCAGGACGTTGTGGAAGCCGTCCACGCGTCTGTTGCCGGGGCGGTCCGGTATGACGAGCGTCGTGTCGTCCAGGACATGGGTGAACCCCGCCGGGTCGCCTTTGGGCGAGACATCGCACCGGCCCTGCGCGTCCGAGGTGGCTATCAGGCAGAACGGCGACCGCGCCAGCCACTGCCGGTCGAGGTCCTGCAGACGGTGCCGGGTCTTGTGCGCGGCATGCGCGGTCGGCTCCCCGACCAGCGCCCGCAGCTCCGCCTCCGACGTCACCTCCGTGAGCCCCGCGGCCCACGCGGCCTCAGCGGTCCCCTCCTGCTGCGCCGTCCCCGCCTGCTGTGCCGTCCTCGCCTGTTGAGCCGCCCCCATGGCCTTCTCCCCTCGCAGATCGCCCACGCTTTCGACTCTACGGGACCCCACCGACAACCGTCCCGCCGCGACTGCACCCGTACGTCCGGTGGAGGTTCCGTGCTGGTTCCTTCACGGTCACGTAACTGGTACATCCGGCTTACCCGGCCGTAACTTACTTGGGAGTCAACTGCGTTGGCCCTTGCGATCCGGATCGCAGGTGAACGGCTCACCGAGCACTTCGGAGTCCCCTCACCCCGCAAGGAGCATCGTATGAAACTGCGTTGTGTGCAGCCGCGCTGGTCGAAAGCGCTCACTCTCCTCCCCGCCCTCGCCCTGGCCCTCGGGGTCACCACGGCCGCCCCCGCCGCCGCTGCCCCCACCGTCAGCAGCGGCTGGAACAACTTCTCCTGCAAGCCGTCCGCCGAACACCCCCGCCCGGTGGTCCTGGTGCACGGCACCTTCGGCAACTCCGTCGACAACTGGCTGGGCCTCGCGCCCTACCTGGTGGCCCGCGGCTACTGCGTCTTCTCCCTCGACTACGGCCAGCTGCCCGGTGTCCCGCTCTTCCACGGCCTGGGGCCGGTCGACGCGTCCGCCGGGCAGCTCGCCGACTACGTCGACCAGGTGCTGGCCGCCACCGGTGCGCGCAAGGCGGATCTCGTCGGCCACTCCCAGGGCGGCATGATGCCGCGGGTCTACCTCAAGTCCCACGGCGGCGCGGACAAGGTGAACACGCTGGTCGGGCTGGCCCCCGACAACCACGGCACCGACCTCAACGGCCTGACCCGCCTGCTGAAGTACTTCCCCGGCGCCGAGAAGTACCTCGACGAGCACACCCCCGGCCTGACCGACCAGATGGCCGGCTCCGACGTCCTCAACCGCCTCAACGAGGGCGGCGACACCGTGCCGGGCGTGCACTACACCGTCATCGCGACCAAGTACGACGAGGTCGTCACGCCGTACCGGTCGGGCTTCCTGGACGGCCCCGGCGTCCGCAACGTCGTGCTCCAGGACCTGTGTCCCCTCGACCTCTCCGAGCACGTGGCCATCGGCCTCACCGACCGGATCGCCTTCCATGAGACGGCCAACGCCCTCGACCCCGCCCACGCCACCCCGACGACCTGCGCCTCGGCCGCCTGACCCGGCCCGGCGGCCCGGCCCGTCCGCCGCGCCGTCAGCCCTGCGGGACGGCGACCAGCAGCGCATCCGTGCACCGCTCCGCCAGCTCCTCGGCGTGTACGGGCAGCGGTGTGCCGTCCCGCAGATGGCGTCGGACCAGCGTCAGCGGGACGTCGATGACGGCGAGCGTGACCCGTTCGGTGTCCTGCGGGCCGCTCGCCCCCAGCGCGTCCGCGAGGTCCGCCACGGACGCAAAAATCCGGCCGTTGCCCTCGTCGGCGCGCCGCCGGTGCTCCTCCGGCCACCCGTCACGCCCGAACTCCCGGGCCCCGTACTGGAGCAGTGCGGCCTCTTCGGGGTGCGCGCGGCACCATGCCACGACGTGCCGGGCCGCCGCGCAGCCCGCGGTGCGCGGGTCCGGGGACGACGTCAGTGCGGCGAAGTAGCCCTCCTGGAAACGTTCCACGGTCCGCAGCCACACCTCGGCGAGCAGCGCGGGGCGGCCGGTGAAGCGGTGGTAGAGCGAGCCGCTGGGGGCGCCGGCGGCCGCCGCGACCGCGGACATGGTGACGCCCGTGGGGCCGTGCTCGGCGGCGAGCCGCACGGCGGCGTCGAGGAGGAGCGCGGTGTCGAAGCGGGGTGGCCTGGCCATGTTCTAGAGGGTACCCTCCATAATATTAGAGAAGTCTCTCTAAAAACTGGCTGGAAACTCTCCGGAAAGGGGCCTGCCCGCTATGGGGGTCTACAACGTGCACGAAAGGGTGCTGCCGGTGCCCGCGGCCGAGGCGGGAGCGCTGATCGACGGACTGTCCGGCGACGCCGACCGGCTCTGGCCGCGCCGCGACTGGCCCCCGATGGCGCTCGACCGCCCACTGGGCCCGGGGGCGGTCGGCGGCCACGGGCCCGTCCGCTACACGGTGACGGCCCATGTGCCGGGCCAGTGGGTGCGCTTCGCCTTCCGCGGGCCGCGCGGCTTCGACGGCTTCCACGAGTACACCGTGCATCCGCTCGGCCCGGACCGCACCCTCCTGCGCCACACCCTCGCGATGCGGGCCCACGGCCCGGCCCGGCTCTCCTGGCCGCTGGCCTACCGCTGGTTCCACGATGCGGTCCTGGAGGACAGCCTGGACGACGCCGAACGCGCCTGTACGGGCACCGTCGCCCGGCCCGCGCGGTGGAGCCCGTACGTCCGGCTGCTGCGCCGCCTCAGGCGCTGACCCGGCGCCGGCCGGCCGCGCGCACCCGACGCAGCGTCAGGAAGCCGGTGGAGGCGAGCGCCAGCAGCGCGGGGATCAGCAGCAGCCGCCCCGAGAAGGCGAGCACCACCGCCGTCAGCACGGAGCCGGCGGCCACACCGCACCACAGGGGAGTGCGGCGCGGCAGCAGCACCAGCGCGGCGGCCAGGCCGGCCAGGGTCACGGCCGCCAGACAGGTGGCGGTCGCCTCCATCAGGAGGTGCAGATCGGCGCCGCCGAACCCGGCCGCCACGGCCACGAGGACGGCCGCCGCGCCCAGCACCGCGAGCGAGCGGCGCGGCACCTCGCCCGGTTCGCCGCCCCTGGCCAGCCAGCGGGGTGCCGCCCCGTCCCGGCCGAGGGCGGCGCCCAGCCGGGAGGCGCCCGCCAGATAGGAGTTGACGGCCCCGAAGGTGAGGAAGAGAGCCGCCGCGGCGGCGACCGGACGGGCGGCGGCGCCCACGCTCTGGGCGAGCAGCGCGGTCAGCGGGGTGTCGGTGCCGGCCGCGGCCGGACCCAGCGCGCCGATCGTGGCGACGGCCAGGCCGAGATAGAGCACGGTGATCACGGCGAGGGCGTTACGGGTCACCCGCGGCAGGTCCCGCCCCGGATCGGCGAACTCACCGGAGAGATGGCTGGCCGCCTCCCACCCGGCGAACGCGAAGAACAGCACCGAGGCCGCCGAACCGACCGACGTCCAGCCGCCGGGCAGGAACGGCGTGAAGTGCGCGGCGGTGATGTGCGGCGCGGCGGCCAGCACGGCGCACAGCAGCACGGCCGCCAGCAGCCCCCCGAGCATCAGCTGCACCCGCCCCGACATCCGCAGCCCGAATGCGTTGGAGACCAGCGACCCGGCCAGCACCAGCCCGCCGACCGCGGCCGCGCCCGCCTCGCCCCAGCCGGCCGCGTCGGCCACGTACGTGCCGCCGATCCAGGCCGCCGCGACCACACCGAGCGGCACCGCCCCGTAGAACCACCACCCGACCACGGCCGCCGCCCGCGGCCCGATCGCCCGGTGGACGAACGTGGCCACGCCCCCGCCGTCGGGGAACCGTACGCCGAGCGCCGCGAAGGAGGCGGCCACCGGGACGCACATGGCCAGCAGGACGGCCCAGGCCAGGATCGAGGCGGGACCGGCCGCGGCGGCGGCCAGGGACGGCAGGGTCAGCACACCGGGGCCGAGCACGGCACCCGCGCACAGCGCGGTGCCGCCGCCGACGCCCAGACGCCGTACATTCGGCCGTGCGGAAGCGGGAATGCTTGTTTCTTGTACGGTCACAGTCGCCGAACGTAACCGTAAAATTGATCAATTTTCTGATCCACCGAACTAAATTCGGTAGGGGCCCGCACCATGGACCCATGGACGACATTGATTCGGCGATTGTCCGCGAACTGCAGCGCGATGCACGGCAGACCAATCGCGAACTCGCCCGCATGCTCAACATCGCCCCCTCCACCTGTCTGGAGCGGGTCCGCGCGCTCCGCGCCCGCGGGGTGATCACCGGCTACCGCGCGACGGTCGATCTGCGCGCCCTCAACCGCCCCGTGCAGGCGCTGCTCACGATCCGCATCCGCCCCATGAACCGCGAGGTCATCGAGCGCTTCAAGACCTTCCTGACCTCCCTGCCGGAGGTGCTGAACGTCTATGTCGTGGCGGGCGGCGACGACTTCCTGGTCCATGTCGCCGTACCGGACCTCGACCGGCTTCACACGCTCCTGATGGACAGCGTCTTCAAGCGCCGGGAGGTTGTCGACTGCCGCAGCTCGGTGATCTATCAGCATGTCGCCAACGACGTCATCGGTCCGCTGCCGCCGAACGGGCCGCAGGGAGGCTGACGGTGCGACGCCGCCCCCTCCGGGGCGGGGAGGGGACGGCGTCACGGTGCGCCGGGGACCGTCGCAGTCGGTCCCCGGCGGGCTGTGGGGGTTACCGGCCGCGGGCGGCCTTGCGGCGGGTGGTGGCGAACAGGACCGCGGCACCCACGGCCAGTACGGCGGCGCCGCCGATCGCCATCGGGGCGGTGGAGCTGTCGCCACCGGTCTCGGCCAGGTGCTTGCCGTCGGCCGGCTGGAGGGCGCCGTCGGGGTGTGCGCCGGCCGGGGCAGCTGCGGCGGAGTGGCCGGAGTGGCCGGAGCGGTCGGCCTTGGGGGAGTGGCCGGCGTCCGTCCCGTGACCGTGCTGGCCCATGTCCATCGACGACTTGTCCGCGCCCGCCGCGATCTGGGCGTCCGTCGGGGCGGACGCGGCCGGCGCGGGCGTCCCGGGCGTCGCGGACGAGCCGCCGCCCGCCCTGCCGTTGGCCTGCCCTCCGTTGTCCTTGCCGAACACCACGTCGGAGCAGGTGTAGAACGCCTCCGGGCTGTCCGACCGCTGCCAGATGCTGTAGATCAGATGACGTCCGGACCTGGCCGGGACCTTGCCGCTGAAGACGTAGTCACCGTTGGTCAGCGTCGGGTCGGTGACCTTCGCGAACGGCTTCGACTCCAGGTCGGACCACTTCAGCGGCTTGGCCGGGTTGTAGCCGGCCTTGGTGATGTACAGCTCGAAGGAGCCCTTGTGCGGGGCGGTGGCCTTGTAGTGGAACGTGTGCTTCCCGGCCGCCATCCTGGAGGACGGCCAGTCGGCGCGCGCCAGGTCCAGGCCCTTGTACTCGGGGTTGTTGGCGCTGCACAGCTTGCCGTCCGGGATCTTCGTCTTCGACTGGCCGCCGGCGTTGCCGTCCCGCACCCCGTTCCAGTCGTAGAACGCCTGGGCGCCGCCGGCCTGCACGGCGGCCTTGCACGCCGCGGACTTCGGGCTCTCGGGCCCTTCCGCGTAGCACGCCGAGACCCGGCTGACGGGGTCCGTCATCGAGCCGTGCGCGGCGGCCGGAGTCGCGGTCACAACGGTGAGCACGAGCGGCGCGATACCGGCCAGGGCGAGCCCGGTGGCCTTGCGACGAGCGGTCATGTGGGGGTCTCCTTCATCGGATACGTCGAGCGGACGAGCGGCAAGACGGGCCGTGGGGGGTCGGGACACATGCCCGGCGCCGTCCCCCGGTGTACGGCGCCGGCGGCATGAACCCCGCCTTGCGAGAAGCACGCTAACCCCGCTGAACAGCGGATTTGAGGGCCGAAGGCCGATCCTGGAGATCCTTATGGTCCGTTTAAGGAACCGCTAAGCGGGGGCACAGGCAGGGATGCCCAAAGCGGGCATTGTGAGCCGGAGTTGACCCACCGCCCGCACTTTCGCGCCCGTGGGCGTGGCTGCGGGCTGTGCGGCGGCCGTCCGGCGCGGCGAAAACGGGTATCGGGGACGAGGCTGGGGCCTGAGCGGCACGATACGAACGGTGGAGGGCGTGATGCCGGGCCGGGCCGTCCGTTCCGCCGTTGTCAGTGGTGTCGGGCACCATCGAGACATGAGTACCGACCTGCCGGATCTGTCCGCACTGCCGCCCTCCAGCCCCGACGCCGCCTATTGGGAAGCCGCCGCCGAGCGCTTCGACGACGAGCCCGACCACGGGATGCGGGACCCCGCCGTGCGGGCCGCCTGGGACGGCCGGCTGCGGTCCTGGCTGCCGGCCGGGCGGGCGCGGATACTCGACCTCGGCTGCGGTACGGGGAGTCTGGCGCTGCTCGCCGCGGAACAGGGGCACCGGGTCACCGGCGTGGACCGCTCGCCCGCCATGGTCGCGCGGGCACGGGCCAAGTGCGCGGGCCGGGATGCCGGGTTCCTGGTCGGGGACGCCGCCGAACCGCCCGTGGGGGAGGGGCGGTTCGATGTGGTTCTGGTGCGGCACGTTCTGTGGGCGCTGCCCGATCCGGCGGCCGTACTCCGCCACTGGGCCGGGCTGCTGGCCCCCGGTGGGCGTCTGGTGCTGGTCGAGGGGCGGTGGGGCGAGGCGGACCCGGTGGGGATACCGGCCGATGAACTCGCCGTGCTGGTCGGCCCGTTGGCGGAACGTACCCGGCTGGAGCGGCTCTCCGGCGAGAGTGCTCTGTGGGGGAAGGAGGTGCGGGACGAGCGGTATGCGCTGATCGCATACGCCCCGTGACTCACCCCCGGCCCAGCTCCCGTACACACCGCCATTCCCCGGCGAACGGGCGGTAGCCGAAGGCGCGGTTGATGGCGAGCATCGGGGCGTTGGTGGCGTCGTTGCCGGTGAAGGCCTCGGTGCAGCCGGCGTCGCGGGCGCGGAGCAGGGAGTGGGCCTTGGCCAGGCGGGCCAGGCCGCGGCCGCGGAAGGCGCGGCGGGTGCCGGTTCCGGAGGAGGCGTAGCGGCCTAGGCCGTCGGTGGTGGCCAGGCTGTAGGCGGCGACCTCGCCGTCGACGGTCACCACGGAGGTGAGGTCCAGATCGATGTCGGGGTGCTCCCAGACGGTGCGCAGCCAGTGCTCGTAGGCGAGCGCGTCGGCGGCGACATCGCTCGGCTCGTCCGCCGCGGCCTCCGCCTCGGCCGCGAAGAGCGGGCTCGGGTCGGCGCCGAAGTCCGCGGCGGTGCACAGGCGGACGCCGGGGGGAAGCGAGGCGGGCAGCGGCGGCAGGTCGGCGGCCGCGAGATCGAGACGGAGGCAGTGGGACGGGCGGGTGCGGCGGTAGCCGCGGCGCTCGGCGAAGGCCAGCGGGCCGGGCTCGTCGACGGCCCAGGCGAAGAGGCGGGTGGCGCCGGCCGCGGTCAGATGCTCCTCGGCCGCGGTCAGCAGCGCGCCGCCGACGCCCCGCCCCCGGCGGTCCGGGTGCACCTGCGGGGTGGCCGCGCCCTGGCCCGGGGTGCTGCTCTCGTGCAGCAGACAGCTGGTGACGGAGCCGGCGATCCGGCCGTCCAGTTCGGCGACGAACAGGCGGAGTTGCTGCGCCCGGGGCGCGCCGGCCAGCTGCCAGGCGACGCCCTGCGGAGTGGAGATCAGGAACGGCAGGGAGGCGCGCCGAAGGTCCGCCACGGCCTTGGCGTCGGCGGGGCGGAAATCACGCACGGTGAGGGTCATGAGCGCGGACAGTACGCCGCCACCTGCCGTTTTGCCTCTCCTTTTCCGGTGGACGGGCGGCGGTTTGCCGTTCCTTTTCCGTAATGCGGCGTCTGGGTGTCTCGTTCCGGGCGGCCCCCGGACAGCATAGGTGGCCCATGCATCTATCTGGGCGTACGGTGACTGCCACAGGCCGCCGCCGGGACATGACGGCCCGCCGCCGCCCGAAGGAGAGGAGCCGCATCGTGTGCGGAATCACCGGATGGATCTCCTACGACACCGACCTGACCACCCGTCGCCCCACGCTCGAGGCGATGACCCGGACGATGGCCTGCCGCGGGCCGGACGCCGCGGGTACCTGGCTCGACACCCACGCGGCGCTGGGGCACCGCCGCCTCGCCGTCATCGACATCGAAGGCGGTAAGCAGCCCATGGCCGTGGAGCACGGCGGCCGCACCCTGATCGTCACGACCTACAGCGGAGAGGTCTACAACTACCGGGAGCTGCGCAAGGAGCTGGCCGGGCTCGGCCACACCTTCCGTACGCACAGCGACACCGAGGTCGTCCTGCATGCCTATCTGCAATGGGGCGAGGCGTTCGCCGAGCGCCTCAACGGCATGTACGCCTTCGCGCTCTGGGACCCGCGCACCGAGCAACTCTTACTGATACGCGACCGGATGGGCATCAAGCCGCTCTACTACTACCCGACCTCCGACGGTGTCCTCTTCGGCTCGGAGCCCAAGGCGATCCTCGCCCACCCCTCCGTACGGCCCGCCGTCGACGCCGAGGGCCTCGCCGAGCTGATCACCTTCACCAAAACCCCCGGCCACGCCGTCTACAAGGGCATGTACGAGGTGCGCCCCGGCCAGACCGTCCGAGTGGGCCGCGGCGGCATCACCGTCAAGCGCTACTGGGCCCTCGAGGCCCGCGAGCACACCGACGGCCTCGACGCCACCGTCGCGCACATCCGCGAACTGCTCGACGACATCGTCGCCCGCCAGCTGATCGCCGATGTGCCGCTGTGCACTCTGCTCTCCGGCGGTCTGGACTCGTCCGCCATCACCGCACTCGCCGCCGGTGCGCTCGCCGCCCGGGGCGGCGGCCCGGTCCGCTCCTTCGCCGTCGACTTCACCGGCTACACGGAGAACTTCACCCCCGACGACCTGCGCGGCACCCCCGACGGGCCGTATGCGCACGCCCTGGCCGAGCACGTCCGCTCCGAGCACCGCGACATCGTCCTGGACACCAACGCCCTGATGGATCCCGGCCACCGCGCCGCCGTCCTGGCCGCCCGCGATCTCCCCAACGGCTTCGGCGACGGCGACACCTCCCTCTACCTGCTGTTCAAGGCGGTCCGGGAACAGTCGACCGTCGCCCTCTCCGGCGAGTCCGCGGACGAGGTCTTCGGCGGCTACCGCTGGTTCCACGACCCCGAGTCCGTCCACGCCGACACCTTCCCCTGGATCGCGGCGGGCCTGGCGGGGCGGTTCGCCGGCGGCAACGCCACCCGCGAGGCGCTGCTGGACCACGGCCTGCTCGCCAAGCTCGACCTGCGCGGCTACCAGGACGGCCGCTACCGCGAGGCGCTCGCCGAAGTGCCGTACCTGGACGGCGACACCGGGCTCCAGCGCCGGATGCGCGAGATCAGCTATCTGCATCTGACGCGCTTCGTCCAGATACTCCTCGACCGCAAGGACCGCGCCAGCATGGCCGTCGGCCTCGAGGTCCGCGTCCCCTTCTGCGACCACCGTCTGGTCGAGTACGTCTTCAACACCCCCTGGTCCATGAAGACCTTCGACGGCCGCGAGAAGTCGCTGCTGCGCGCCGCCACCCGTGACGTCCTGCCCGACCTCGTCGCCGACCGGGTCAAGAGCCCCTATCCCAGCACCCAGGACCCGCACTACAACGAGGCGCTGCGCACCGAGCTCAAGGCCCTGGCCGCCGACCGCGACGCCCCCGTGCGGCCACTGCTGGACTCCGGCGCCGTCACGGAAGCGACCGCCGACGGCGCCGCCCACGACATCCGGCCGGCGGCCGAACTGGTCCTCGGCATGGATGCCTGGCTGCGGACGACGGGCACCGCCCTCGAGCCGTAGGCCCCGGGAGACCCAGGGGCAGGTAACCGGCTCTCCCGATAATCACTCCAACGGGCTACCGCTCCGATTCCGGCACGGTGGCCGCTCCTGGCGCACAATGGGTGCCCCGCCCCTCCCCGCCACAACAGCAACAGGAGCGCCACCGTGTCCCCGCAGACCCTTACGATCACCATCGATCCGGACGCGGCCGATGCGCCCTTCGAGCAGGTACGCGCCCAGATCGCCGACCGGGCCAGGGGCGGCGGCCTGCCGGTCGGCTTCAAACTCCCCACCGTCCGGGGCCTCGCCGAAGACCTCGGGCTCGCCGCCAACACCGTCGCCAAGGCGTACCGCGCCCTGGAGGCCGACGGTGTGATCGAGACCCGCGGCCGGCACGGCAGCTTCATCGCGGCGGCCGGCGAGGCCGCGGACAAGGAGGTCGCCGCGGCCGCCGAGACCTATGCCCGGCGCGCCAAGCGCCTCGGGCTGGACCACGGCGCCGCCCTCGAGGCCGTCGAGGACGCGCTGCGTGCGGCGTACGGAACGGACGGCTGAGCCCATGTCCGTACCCGAGTCCCTGACCGGTCCGCGGGCCCTCGTCCGCCGCCCCGGCCCCCGCATCGCCGAGGGCCTGGTCACCCACCTCGACCGCCGCCCGGTGGACCCCGCGCTGGCCCTGCGCCAGTGGGAGCGCTATGTCGACACGCTCCGGGACCACGGCTGGCGCATCACCGAGGTCCCGCCCGCCGACGACTGCCCCGACGCGGTGTTCATCGAGGACACCATGGTCGTCTTCCGCAATGTCGCACTGATCGCCCGCCCCGGCGCGGAGTCCCGCAGGCCCGAGACGCTCGCCGCCCGCCGGGCGGCCGAGGCGCTCGGCTGCTCGGTCGACGCGATCAGGGCGCCCGGCACGCTCGACGGCGGTGACATCCTCAAGATCGGCGACACCGTGTACGTCGGCCGCGGCGGCCGCACCAACGCCGAAGGGGTACGCCAACTCCGCGACGCCTTCGAGCCGTTGGGCGCCCGCGTCACCGCCGTGCCGGTCAGCCGGGTACTGCATCTGAAGTCCGCGGTCACCGCCCTCCCCGACGGCACCGTCATCGGCTACCCGCCGCTGGTCGAGGACCCCGCCTTCTTCCCTGCCTTCCGTCCCGTCCCCGAGGAGGCCGGCGCCCATGTCGTCCTCCTGGGCGGCGACGCCCTCCTGATGGCCGCCTCCGCGCCCAGGACCGCGGAGCTCTTCGCCGGCCTCGGCTACCGGCCGGTCCTGGTGGACATCGGTGAATTCGAGAAGCTGGAGGGCTGTGTGACCTGCCTGTCGGTACGGCTGCGGGGGCTCGCCGCCTGACCGCAAGGCCGGACGGTCAGTCACCTGACCTTTCATCAGGTGGTTCCCGCGTGCGCTCCGCTCGTCGGGATCGCGCCAATTTTGGCGCGCGGAACGTGATCCGGGTCTCGGCGACATTGCCTTTCATTGACATGGACTTGGGCATCCTTTTACGTTCGGGGGGTGCGGCATCAGTGCAGGTCATCGCCGCACTCCCCACACCTTTTGGGAGGTCCCACATGGAGCAGCTCATCAAGAAGATGGCCCAGGACGACGTCTGGAAGGGCTGGCTGGCCGCCAACTCGGCGCAGCAGGCGGCGAAGGACGGCTGCATCAGCGCCGCCCCCAAGTCCGGCTGCATCAGCGTGGCCGGGAAGACCGGCTGTATCTCCTGACGGTCACCCGCTGACCGGCCGGACAGCCGGCCGGTGTACGCCCGGGAGCGGTCCGGTAGGTGGGTCTTCCGCCGTCGGACCGCTTCCGGGCGCAGCGCCCCCTACGCCCTGCGGGCACCGCTCCCGAAGACACCCGAGGAATTCCATGGATGGTCAGCCGACCGCCGAGGTCATCGAGCAGATCCGCGACATTCCGATCTACCGCGAATCGCTGGAGCGCGGACACTTCCCCATCCTCGACAAGCCGGAGATCGCCCGGGGATTTCCCGACAACTGGATGACGCCACGGCTGGCCGCCGCCCTGGAGTCCGGCGAGGCCGAGTTCGTCCTGTCCACGGGCACCCATCACGCCCGTATGCAGATCATCCGGCCCCCGTACTTCCTCCTGAACTCCTACTACCAGCTGTGGCGCGCGCACCCCGATATCGGCGAAACCTGGGAGGCGGGCTGCCGGCGCGTTTCGCTGACCACCGTGCTGGCGACGGAACACGTAGCCCGGGTGAATGCCAAGAAGCGCGGCGCGGACCCGGATCCCGTGCCGGGCCTGGGCGACCGGTGGCTCGATGCGCGTACCTGCTATCTCAATCTGCGGCTCGACCCGGCGCTCTGGGAGCGCAGTGAAGTGGAGCGGATGCTCGCGGAAATGCGGACGGCGGCGCAGGAACACCCGCGCGGCTGGTACCACCTCGACTGTTCCAGCTATCACCTGGCACATCTGCTGCGGAAGGTGAGCGAGTGGGGGCTGTGGGACGCATTCCCGCCGCCCGCCAGCATCATCCACGCCTACGAATACACCCCGGTGAACGTACGGCGTTTCCTGGAGCAGCATTTCGCGTGCCCGATCATCGACCTGTTCGGCAGCACCGAGCTCGGCTATCTCTTCTTCAGTGACCGCCGCGGCCGGTACCGTCCGCATCTGGACAAGATGAGCGTGGAACTCGTCCCGGTCGCCCCGGGAAGCACGATCTACCAGCTCATCGTGTCCAGCGTGCGCAATCCGTACATGCCGCTGATCCGCTACCGCTCGGGAGACTGCGTCCGCACGCTGGACGGCACGCCCGACCCCGCCAAGATCTCTCAATTCTGCGGCCGCGAAAAGGAGTTGCTCGCCACACCGCACGGCCCCGTCGCCCAGGGCGACCTCGACCGGTGCCTCGGCGAAGCGTCCGCACAGGTCTTTGTGCACCAGCTGCAGCTGACGGGCGCCGCCGAGGCCCGGCTGGCCTATACGACGTTCAACGGTGCGCCCGTCGATGCGACCGAGGCCGCGGCGCTGGAGGACGGGGTGCGGGAACTGACCGGGCGGCGCTGCCGGCTGGAGCATCGTGCGCATATCCCGATCGGGAAGTCGGGGAAGTACGCCTGGCTTGCCAATGATGCCTGAATGAAGCCGAATTACCGCCGAACCACCCCTGAACCTCCCCCGAACCACCCCTGAATCACGCGGACCGAGACCCTTCACCCGACAGGAGAAGCATGACCAGTCAGGCGCGGATATCCGCCGACGACCTCACGGCGCTGCTCGGCGAAGCGCTGCACTCCGAGGTGGTGGAGCATTTCGCCGGAAAGACCGATGCACCAAGGGAGTTCGTGGAGCGCCAGGTCGTCGAGTGCCTGCGCTATCTCTACCTCGTCTCCCGGCACCGCGACCGGCTCAGCGGCCTCTTCCTGCCCGTCGAGCAGGACATCGACGAGATCTGGCACTACCTCATCCTGCAGACCCGCGAATACCGCACGCTGTGCGAGGAACGGCTGCCGGGCGGGTTCTTCATCGAGCACCGCAGCATCGCCTACGAGAACTACCAGCAGGAACCGGGCCGGGAGCAGGCGCTCGAAGAGGCGCTGCGCTGGATCCCGCTGTACTGCCAGGAGTTCGGCCCGTTCGACGAGGGGGCGCTGCCGCACTGGACGATCGTCCGCTTTCTGCATGCGCAGATGGGCCTGTCGCTCACCGATATCGCGGCACTCGAACCGATGCCGGTATGACGGCCCCCGGGCGGCGTGACCAGGCGCAGCGGCGGATCCTGACCGTGCTGGTGTTCTCCCAGGTCCTCAGCGGCGCGGGCCTGGCAGCCGGGATCACCGTCGGTGCACTGCTCGCCGAGGAGATGCTCGGCTCGACCGGTCTGGCCGGTGTGCCCAGCGCCCTGTTCACCGCGGGGGCCGCCCTCGGTGCCGTCGCCATAGGCCGTATCTGCCAGCGCTGGGGCCGACGGCCCGGACTCGCGCTCGGATACGGCGTCGGGGCGCTCGGCAGCCTCGGCGTCGTCACGGCGGCCGCCCTCGGCAACGTTCCGCTGCTGTTCCTGGCCCTGCTCGTCTACGGAGCCGGGACGGCGACCAATCTGATGGCGCGCTACGCGGGAGCGGATCTGGCCTCACCCGCGCGCCGCGGCCGCGCCGTGAGCACGGTGCTCTTCGCCACCACGCTCGGCGCGGTCGTCGGCCCCAACCTGGTGACCGTCACCGGAGAAGTGGCGCACGGGTGGGGGATACCCCGCCTCGCCGGGCCGTTTCTGCTGGCCGCCGTCGCCTTCGGGGCGGCCGCGATCGTACTGGCCTGTCTGCTGCGCCCCGATCCGCTGCGGCTGGCCCGCACCCTGGCGGAGGACACTCCGGCACCGGACGCCGAGGACGGCACGGCAAAGACGGCCGGGCGGCCGGACCGCCGCGGTCTGCTCACCGGCACCGCGGTGATGGTCCTCACCCAGCTCGTCATGATCGCGATCATGACGATGACGCCGGTGCACATGAGCGCGCACGGGCACTCCACGCAGGCGGCCGGGCTGGTCATCGCCCTGCACGTCGCAGGGATGTACCTGCCCTCCCCGCTCACCGGCCTGCTCGTCGACCGGGTCGGCCGGCAGTGGGTCGCCGCCGCGTCCGCGCTGATCCTGCTCGCCGCCGGGGCCCTTGCCTCCCTCGCGCCGCCGCACTCGGTGCCCGTCCTCGCCGCGGCGCTGGTCCTGCTGGGTCTCGGCTGGAACTTCGGCCTGGTCAGCGGCACGGCCATGGTCACCGACGCACTGCCGCCCGACCGCCGCGCCTCGATGCAGGGGCTGGTGGACGTCGGCATCGCGATGTCCGGTGCCGTCGGAGGGATGTCGTCGGGCCTCGTCGTGATGCTCGGCGGGTACCCGGTGCTGGCGCTCGCGGGCGGCGTCCTCGCGCTGGCGATCGTGCCCGTACTCGCCCTGACGTCCCGGCCGGCGCGCACCACGGCCGTACCGGCGCACGCGATCACGGACGCGCCGGCGGACGCGACCCCGAGCGCCGTTGCACGCGGCAAGGGTGCGCCCCATGACGGTTGATTCACGACCACACTTCCAGCCAGATGTCCCCCAACTTGGCGTCATTTTCCGTTATCACGCCGGAAACTTGGATGCTTCACTGTTGGTGCATCTTTAGTCTTGTCAATGGTTCACCTTGGTTTTGTGGATGATCCCCTTATCCGGGAGATCCACCGCGACGCGCCGGGCCCCGTGAGGCACGACCGGGCCGGCCGTCCCGTAGCAGGTCACGTCGGGGGGCGATGATGCGGAAGAGCCACGGCGCGCCGGGCATACCGGTCGCGCGCCTGTGCCGCATCCCGCTGACCGTGATCGCCCTGCTGCTGGCGCTTGTGCTCGGTGGTACGGCGATGGCGGCCGATGCGCTTCCGGCCGCCGCCCTGAAGTCCGCCGCCCTCAAGACCGCGGGCGGTCCGCCGACCGTCGCCCCGGCCGCCGACGCCGACGAAGAGGACCACAGCAAGAGCAGCGAGAAGCGCGAGGGCAAGCGCGGGCAGCCGCGCCAGGCCGCGCGGACCGCGCTCGGCGCGCCCCGGTCCGTCGGCCGGCCGCTGCCCGCCGAGCGGAGCGGCAGCGCGCCGGCCTCCGCTCCCCCCTCGGTCCCCAGATCCGACGCGGCCGCCTCGAGACCGCTCCAACTCCCCCTGCTGCACTGCGTGTTCCGCTGCTGAGCGGCGCGGGTGGCCTGCCCCACCCTTCGCGCCTCGCACGTTCCCGCCATCCCGCACATGGCACCACTTACCAGGAGGAGACCTCCGTATGGAGCGAGGACCGGGAGGCCTACGGCCGGTTCGCCGCCGGCCAGTCCCCGCTCGCCCTGTTCATCACCTGCTCCGACTCCCGGGTCGTACCGTCCCTGATCACGGGGGCGGGACCGGGTGAGCTCTTCGAACTGCGCACGGCCGGCAATGCCGTGCCCGTCTACCAGGAAGGCATGGCCGCCAGTTCGGAGGCGGCCACCATCGAATACGCCATG